>NZ_JAENXS010000001.1:2059780-2792061 GCF_016612535.1 Bradyrhizobium diazoefficiens | reverse complement strand
CAAGCCGCCCCGCAACGCGTTGAAGTTGAAGGATTTTTTCGCAACCTCCTCTAGAGCCATGATGCCGGCACGCCGAGATTATGGACTTGCGGGAGAAGATTTTTCTATATATGAGGAAAAGCAGCCATCATATTGGAACAAAGTTCTTCAAATGACCGATGCCGTCGTCCACATCCCCGAGCCCAGCCGCCGCCTCGATGCCATCGATCGCAAGATCCTGATGGTGCTCCAGGAGGATGCCTCCCTGTCCGTCGCCGAGATCGGCGACCGCGTCGGGCTGTCCTCGACCCCCTGCTGGAAGCGCATCCAGCGCCTGGAGGCTGACGGCGTGATCCTGAAGCGGGTGGCGCTGGTCGATCAGAACAAGATCGGGCTCGGCATCTCCGTGTTCGTCTCGGTGGAGAGCTCCGATCATTCCGACGCCTGGCTCAAGAAGTTCGCCGAAGCCGTCAGCGCCATGCCCGAGGTGATGGAGTTCTATCGCATGGCCGGCGACGTCGACTACATGCTGCGCGTCGTGGTCGCCGACATGCAGGCCTATGACGTGTTTTACAAGAAGCTGATCAGCGCCGTGCCGCTGAAGAATGTCACGTCGCGTTTCGCGATGGAGAAAATCAAGTCGGTCACGGCGCTGCCGATCCCGGCGGTGGTGGTGGCTTAGGGCTGCTCAAGGGACCGCGACGCTTCTTCGGCAATCGTCATGGCCGGGCTTGTCCCGGCCATCCACGTCTTTGCATACGCTCATGAGGAGAGGCGTGGATGCCCGGGACAAGCCCAGGCATGACGGCGGAGAAAGTCTCTCGCCGTCCGCGCTCAGATCTTCTGATTGTACTCGCCGACTTCGGGATGGGTGCGCAGCACGCTGTTCACCATCTCGAACATGTCGTGCATGCGCTGCTCGGAGACCGGGCTCTCGACCACCACGACGAGCTCCGGCTTGTTCGAAGAGGCACGCACGAGGCCCCAGCTGCCGTCCTCGACCGTGACGCGCACGCCATTGACGGTGACGAGGTCGCGGATCGCCTGGCCGCCGATCTTGGCGCCCTTCGCCTGCAAGCCTTCAAAGTGCTTCACCACCTGATCGATGACGCCATATTTGACCTCGTCGGCGCAATGCGGCGACATCGTCGGCGACGACCAAGTCTTCGGCAACGCGTTCTTCAGATCGGCCATCGACTTGCCGGGCGCGCGGTCGAGCATGTCGCAGATCGCGAGCGCCGAGACCAGGCCGTCGTCATAGCCGCGGCCGTATGGCTTGTTAAAGAAGAAATGGCCGGACTTCTCGAAGCCCGCGAGCGCGCCCGTCTCGTTGGTGCGGCGCTTCATGTAGGAATGGCCGGTCTTCCAATAGTCGGTTTTGGCGCCCTGCTTCTGGAGCACGGGATCGGTGACGAACAGGCCGGTCGACTTCACGTCGACGATGAAGTGCGCGTCCTTGTGGATCGCCGACATGTCGCGCGCCAGCATCACGCCGACCTTGTCGGCAAAGATCTCCTCGCCGGTGTTGTCGACGACACCGCAGCGGTCGCCGTCACCGTCGAAGCCGAGGCCGACATCGGCCTTGTGATGCAGCACCGCGTCGCGAATCGCGTGCAGCATCTCCATGTCTTCCGGATTCGGGTTGTATTTCGGGAAGGTGTGGTCGAGCTCGGTGTCGAGCGGGATCACCTCGCAGCCGATCGCCTCCAGCACCTGCGGCGCGAACGCGCCGGCCGTGCCGTTGCCGCAGGCGGCGACGACCTTGAGCTTGCGCTCGAGCTTCGGACGATTGGTGAGATCGGCGATGTAGCGCGCCGGATAATTCTCGTGGAACTGGTAGGAGCCGCCGGCCTTGTTCTTGAAATCGGCGTTGAGCACGATCTCCTTCAGCCGCGTCATCTCGTCGGGGCCGAAGGTCAGCGGACGGTTGGCGCCCATCTTCACGCCGGTCCAGCCATTGTCGTTGTGCGAGGCGGTGACCATGGCGCAGCAGGGCACGTCGAGATCGAACTGCGCGAAATAGGCCATCGGCGTCACCGCAAGCCCGATGTCATGCACCTTGCAGCCCGCCGCCATCAGGCCGGAGATCAGCGCGTATTTGATCGAGGCCGAATAGCCGCGGAAATCGTGGCCAGTGACGATCTCCTGGCTGACTCCCAGCTCGGCGATCAGCGCCCCCAGCCCCATGCCGAGCGCCTGCACACCCATCAGGTTGATTTCCGTCTGGAACAACCACCGCGCGTCGTATTCGCGGAAACCCGTGGCCTTCACCATGGGCTCGGATTCGAAGGCGTAGGTGTTGGGCAACAATACGGATTTCGGCTTGGGGAACATTGAGACGGTCTCGTGAAATGGGCCGGATTTGATGCAGCCTTAGCGAATGCCGGGCCACAGCGGAAGGCGGGAATGGCAGCTTATGGCTTATAATTGCGGCAGTTTGGTAACGGATAAACCTTACCTGCCACCGGCCTGACCAGACCAATTTGGAAATCTATCCGGCCGCAATCGGTTCGGATCTACTGCTCCAGCACCATCTGGCCGTTGGCGTACTCAAAACGCCTCAGGCGGGACAGGAAGGAGAGGCCGAGCAGGTTCTCCGACAGCGCCTCGTCCGGCAGCACCATGGCATCGACGTCGCGCACGACGAGGCCGCCGACATCGAGCATGGCGATGCGGGCGTGCGCGGCCTTGATGGTGCCGTTGGCGGTGGAGACGGTGGCGTTATAATCGCTGCGCGAGGGGCGCAGGCCGAAGCGTGCGGCCGAGGACTCGTTCAGCGCGACCACGGAGGCGCCGGTGTCGACCATGAAGCCGAGGCGCTGGCCATCGACGCGGCCCTCGGTCTGGAAATGGCCGCGGCCATCGCGGGGAATACTGACCGTACGGCCGCTGGCCGGCGCCGTGGTCGCAACCGCGACCGTCGTGCGCGGCACTGATGTCGCGGAGGCCGAACTCATCCTGTCCGCCATCTGTGCCATGAAGGTACCGAGCCCGATCAGGATGGCCGCGAAGATCATTATGTTACGCATGACACCACTCGGAACCGAAGGCTCATTTCACCACGCGACACGCCTCTCGGCGAGCGAAGCCGCCGTCGGAACGGTGCTATTTTGACCAAAAGGATGAGCGAACGGTTAATGCGCGTTCGTGGCTCTTAGGTGCCCCGCGGCTTCACGCGCCGGGTCGGCAGCGCATTTGCCGGATCATCCGGCCAGGGATGGCGTGGGTAGCGGCCGCGCATTTCGGATCGCACCGCACTGTAGCTGCCGCGCCAGAAGCCGGGGAGATCGCGCGTCACCTGCACCGGGCGCTGCGCCGGGGACAGCAGTTCCAGCACCAACGGCACCTTGCCCGCGGCAATCGACGGATGGGTATTGAGGCCGAACAATTCCTGGAGCCGCACCGCGATGGTGGGCCCCTGCTCGGCCTCATAGTCGATCGCGAGCACGCTTCCGGTCGGCGCTTCGAAATGCGTCGGCGCCTCGCGCTCGAGCCGCGCGCGCATCTCCCAGGGCAGCAGCGCCATCAGCGCGTCGGAGAGATCGCCGGCGGAAATGTCCTTCAGCGCGATCTTGTCGTAGAGCGCCGGCACCAGCCAGTCGTCGCGCCGCGCGATCAGCCCGTTGTCCGACAGATCGGGCCAGCTATCGCCTTCGGCCTTTCGCAAAAACATCACACGATCGCGCCATTGCTTTGCAGCCTTCGACCAGGGCAGCCGGTCGAGCCCGGCAGCGATCAGTCCGTCGGCAAAAATGCGCGCGGTGTCCTCCGAGGGCGACACCGCAAGCGTCGCCTCGGACAGCGTGATCGCATGCAGCACGCGCTTGCGCCGCGCGCGCAGCGCCATCGCGCCGCGATCGAAGGATATCTCGTCGACGCTCTCGATGTGCTCGGCGAAATGCCGCTCGATGTCATCTTCGGCGATTTGCGCGGCGAGCAGGATGCGACCACTCGCGGCCGTGCCCGTCATCTCGCCGATCGCGATGTAGGGCGCGCGGGCGAGCGAAGAGGTCTGCTCGACAGCGGCGCCGCGGCCGTTGGCGAGCACGAAACTGCCATTGCCGCGGTTGCGCGCGACGCGATCCGGGAAGGCATAGGCCAGCATCAGCCCGGTCGAGAGATCCTCCTGCTGAACCGCCTTCTCGGATGCTGCGACCTGCGACGCCCAGCGCCGCGCCAGGTCGCGCGCGCTCGCCGCCCGCGGCGAACGGTCGCGGCGGAACTGGTCGCGCCTGTGCTCGAGATCGGCGCTGTCGCCGCCGAGCCCGCGCTCGGTGAGGATGGCCGCGATCTCGGCCGCTTGTTCGCCCGCGCCGACGCGATGCGAATCCACGATCATGCGCGCCAGCCGCGGCGGCAGCGCCAGCGCACGCAGGCTCTTACCCTCCGCGGTGATGCGGCCGTCACCATCGAGCGCGTTGAGTTCGGACAGCAGGCTTTTTGCCTCTTTCCAGGCGGGCTGTGGCGGCGGATCCAGGAGCGACAGGGCGGCCGGATCGGCGACGCCCCATTGCGCAAGATCGAGCACCAGCGAGGACAGATCGGCGCTGAGGATCTCCGGCTGGGTGTAGGGCGCAAGCGAGGCCGTCTGAGGCTCGTCCCATAGCCGGTAGCAGACGCCGGGCTCGGTACGGCCGGCGCGGCCGCGGCGCTGATCCGCCGCCGCGCGCGAGACTCGTACGGTCTCGAGCCGCGTCAGCCCGATATCCGGCTCGTAGCGCGGCACGCGCGCGAGACCGGAATCGACCACGATGCGCACGCCTTCGATGGTCAGCGAAGTCTCGGCGATCGAAGTCGCCAGCACCACTTTTCGCGACCCTTTCGGCGCCGGCGCGATGGCGCGATCCTGCACGGCGGCATCGAGCGCGCCGAACAACGGCACGATCTCGATGGAAGCATCCTGCACGCGCTCAGCCAGAAAATTCTGGGTGCGGCGGATTTCGGCGGCGCCCGGCAGGAACGCTAGCACCGAACCGCTATCGGCGCGCAGCGCGGATGCAATCGCATCCGCCATCTGCCGCTCGATCGGCGCGTCCGCCTTGCGTCCGAGATAGCGTGTCTCGACCGGATATGCGCGGCCCTCGCTCTCGACGACGGGCGCCTCGCCGAGCAGCTTTGCGACACGCGCGCCATCGAGCGTCGCCGACATCACCAGGATGCGCAGATCCTCGCGCAAGCCAAGTTGCGCATCGCGCGCCAGCGCGAGGCCCATGTCGGCATCGAGCGAACGCTCGTGGAATTCGTCGAACAGGATGGCGGCAACGCCGGAGAGTTCGGGATCGTCGAGGATCTGGCGGGTGAAAATGCCTTCGGTCACGACCTCAATGCGGGTCGCGCGCGATATCCTCGAACCGAAACGGACGCGATAGCCGACGGTCTCGCCAGCGCGCTCGCCGAGCGATTTGGCCATGCGGTCCGCGCTGGCCCGGGCGGCGATGCGGCGTGGCTCCAGCACGATGATCTTCTTAGCCTTGGCCCAGGGTGCATCGAGCAGCGCCAGCGGCACCCGCGTGGTCTTGCCGGCGCCCGGTGGCGCCACCAGGACGGCGGCGTTATGCGTCTCCAACGTGCGCGAGAGATCGTCGAGCACGGCGTCGATCGGGAGGGGCGTGTCGAAGTTGCGGGGCAAGGCCTATCCACTCGTCATGCCCGGGCAAAAGCGCGAAGCGCGTCTTCACATCAAGTCCCGGGCATCCACGTTCTTTGACCCGGGAGTGAACAAGACGTGGATGGCCGGGACAAGCCCGGCCATGACGGTTTCGGTCCATACCCGTCGCTCTCAGCCCTGCGCCGACGGGCGGCCGACGCTCTCGTAGGTGAAGCCGGCGGCGGCCATGTCCTCTGGGCTGAAGATATTGCGGAGGTCGACGACAACGGGCTGCGCCATGGTCGCCTTCAGCCGATCGAGATCGAGGCCGCGGAACTGCGTCCATTCAGTGACGACGACAACCGCATCGGCTCCCTCAGCGCAGGAATACGCATCCTCGCAATAGGTGATGCTGGGCAACTCGCTCTTGGCCTGCTCCATACCAACGGGATCGAAGGCTTTCACCTTCGCGCCCATGTCGATCAGGCCGGTCACGAGCGGGATCGACGGCGCATCGCGCATGTCGTCGGTGTCGGGCTTGAAGGTGAGGCCGAGCACGGCGATGGTCTTGCCACGCAGCGAGCCGCCGAGCGCCTGGCTCACTTTTCGCGCCATCGCGCGCTTGCGGTTCTCGTTGACCGCCAACACGGATTCGACGATGCGCAGGGACACATCGTAATCCTGCGCGATCTTGATCAGCGCCTTGGTGTCCTTCGGAAAACAGGAGCCGCCGAAGCCGGGACCGGCATGCAGGAATTTGGTGCCGATGCGGTTGTCCAGGCCGATGCCGCGCGCGACCTCCTGGACGTTGGCGCCGACCTTTTCGGAGAGATCTGCGATCTCGTTGATGAAGGTGATCTTGGTCGCCAGGAACGCATTCGCGGCGTATTTGATCATCTCGGCGGTACGGCGTGCCGTGAACATCAGCGGCGCCTGGTTCAGCGACAGCGGACGGTAGATGTCGCCCATCACCTTGCGGCCGCGCTCATCGGAGGTGCCAACCACGACGCGATCGGGGAATTTGAAGTCGCGGATCGCGGCACCCTCACGCAGAAATTCGGGGTTGGAGGCGACGACGACGTCGGCCTTGGGATTGACCTCGCGGATGATGCGCTCGACCTCGTCGCCGGTGCCGACCGGCACGGTCGACTTGGTCACCACGACGGTGAAGCCCGACAGCGACTGCGCGATCTCTTTCGCGGCGGCGTAGACATAGGAGAGATCGGCGTGCCCGTCGCCGCGGCGCGACGGCGTGCCGACCGCGATGAAGACCGCGTCCGCATCCGCGACCGGCTTGGACAGGTCCGTGGTGAAGTCGAGCCGCTTGGCCTTGACGTTGGTCGCGACCAGCTCGTCCAGCCCGGGCTCATAGATCGGGATCTCACCGCGATGCAGGCTAGCGATCTTCTTCTCGTCCTTGTCGACGCAGATGACGTCGTGACCGAAATCCGCAAAGCAGGCCCCGGACACCAGTCCCACGTAACCCGTGCCGATCATGGCGATTCGCATGAAAATCCCTGTCTCTCTTGGTTAACGAAAACCCAATCCGGGGGCGGTTTAGCATTTTCCCGCTGGGAAGGAAGGGGCCGCGTTCGGAAACCGGCACAGGATTTGTACCGGTAAAGAAGTCGGAAACCACAAGGCCCCACACTGCCCCACGCCCGCACGGGACCGGGCGGAACACGCCTCGAAAAGGGACACATGGCACCATCAGACACATCAGCTGCGAGTGGGAGGCTTCCCAAGGCCTCCACTGCCGCGCGTGTCGATTGGGTCGACTATGCCAAGGGCATCTGCATCGTCATGGTCGTAATGATGCATTCGGTGCTGGGGGTCGAGCTCGCCGCCGGCGAGACCGGTTTCATGCATGTCCTGGTGGCCTTCGCAAAGCCGTTCCGGATGCCGGACTTCTTCCTGATTTCGGGCCTGTTCCTGCCATTGGTGATCGATCGGGACTGGCGAACCTATCTCGACCGCAAGGTGGTGCATTTCGCTTATTTCTATGTCGTCTGGGTGACAATCCAGTTCGGCTTCAAGGCGCCTGCGTTTGCAGCCGAAACCAGCTGGCGCGACGCGGGCCTGCTATATCTGGAATCCTTCATCGAGCCGTTCGGCACGCTCTGGTTCATCTATCTGCTGCCGGTCTTCTTCGTCGTCACAAAACTGACACGGAAAATGCCGCCGCTGGCGATCTGGCTCATTGCCGCGGCGCTGGAGACAGCGCGCCTCACCACCGGCTGGACCGCGATCGACGAGTTCTGCGCGCGCTTCGTCTATTTCTATTCGGGCTATTTGTTCGCGCCTTACGTGTTCGCGCTGGCCGATCGCGCGCGCAACCATCCCGCCTGGGCGCTTGCAGCGCTCGCGATTTGGGCGCTGGTCAATGCCGGCCTCGTCGTGCTCGGCACGAGCGAGTGGAAGATCGTGTCGCTCGTGCTCGGCTTCACTGGTGCCTGTGCCATCATCACCATGGGCACGCTGCTTGCGCGCGCGCATTGGCTGAACTTCTTGCGCTTCTGCGGCGAGCATTCGATCGTGATCTATCTCGCCTTCTTTCTGCCGATGGCGGCGACACGCACGCTGCTGCTGCACACCGGCATCATCTCCGACATCGGCACAGTGTCGCTGATCGTCACCATCGTCGGCGTGCTCGGATCGCTCGCGATTTGGCGGGCGGCGCTAGGGCTGCGCGCCAATTTCCTGTTCGAGCGGCCAAAGGCATTTTGGATCGCGCCGAAGAAGGCGGGAGCGGTACTGCAGCCGGCGGAATAGGCCAGTCAGGGCTTCAGATACAGGGCTCCCGTCGTACGCCCGGTTTCGAGGTCGGCCTGCGCCAGCGCGACGTCCCGCAATTCGTAGGCTCTGCCGGTCAACCGAAGCACGCCCTCAGTCATCGCAGCAAGGACCCGCTCGGCGGAACGGCGGTACGCGCCTGCATCGTTCATGTAGCCCATCACGCTCGGCCGCGCCAACATCAGGCTGCGCCGCGGCCCGAGATCGTTGACATCGAGAAGCGGAATCGGCCCGGCTGACTGGCCGATGCTCGCCACGACGCCGAATGGCCGCACACAGCCCAGTGTCTTCTGCAAAACCGTCCCGCCGACACCGTCATAGGCGACATCGACACCACGTCCCGCGGTGAAATCGGCAACGGCTGCTGCGAAATCCGCGTCCCGTCCGACGATCACATGATGTGCGCCGGCAGCACGGGCGATCTCGACCTTCGCCGACGAGCCGACCGTCCCGATCACCGTCGCCCCGAGTGAACCGGCCCAGCGGGTCAGCAACTGCCCGAGCCCGCCTGCGGCGCTGTGAACGAGAACCGCCGTCCCGCGACCGACGGGGAAAACGCGAGTGAGCAACATGTCGGCCGTAATGCCCTTGACCAGAGCCGCCGCGACCGCCTCATCCGGGATGGCGTCGGGAAGCTTCACACAGCGCCAAGCCGGCAGGTTGCGTTCGGAGGCGTAGGCACCGACCGGCGCACCCGCATAGGCAACGCGGTCGCCGACGTCGAGGCCGGCCACCTCGGCGCCCAGCGCAGCGACGATGCCCACCGCCTCGACGCCGGGAATCCCTGCGGGGGGCAGGCTGTAGAGGCCCATGCGCTGATAGATGTCGATGAAATTGACGCCGATCGCGGTCTGCCGCAGCCGAACTTCGCCCCGGCCCGGCGGCGGCAGATCGGCGTCCGCCAGTTCGAGCTGCTCCACGCCGCCGGGCGCCTTCAACCTCACGATCACGGCCATGTCCTGTCCTCCTGACGAGTATTCAGGAACTATGGAATGCTCTGAGAATCTGCGAAACTGCTCATAACTGAAATCATCTTGTGAGGTTTTGCACAATGGACTGGACCGACCTGCAGCATTTCCTTGCGCTGGCACGCGAGGGCAGCCTTTCCGCTGCAGCAAGGAGCCTCAACGTCGACCACGTGACCGTGGCCCGCCGCGTCGCCGCCCTGGAAGCAGCCATGTCACTCAAGCTCGTCGACCGCAGACCGCGCAGCTATGAGCTCACCGAGGACGGCAGGCGCATTGCCAAGATCGGTGCTCCCATGGCGGAGACGGCGTTTGCGATGGAGCGCGCCGCACTGGCCTCGAAATCCGAGATCGGCGGCGAGATCGCGATCAGCGCTCCGCCTTCGCTGGCCAATCTCCTGATCGCGCCGAGGCTGATCCGGCTGCGGCAACAATATCCTGGCATCAGGATCAAGCTGATCGGCGAGAAGCGCACGGCCTCCCTCAACCGGCGTGAGGCTGATCTGGCGTTGCGCCTGTCGCGTCCGACCCAGCCGGGGCTGGTCGCGCGCAAGATCGGCCATTTCGAGTTCGCGCTGTACGGCTCACCGGCCTATTTGAAGACGACACCCGCGCATGCGTTCGCGTTCGTTGCCTACGACGCCACCATGGACGAGGCTCCCCAGCAGCAATGGCTGAAACGGTTCGCCGGCGCGCGCGAGATCGTGCTGCGCACCAACGATTTGGAAAACCAGGCCGCTGCCGCCAGGAGTGGCGTTGGACTGGCAATGTTGCCAAAATTCCTCGGCGAAGCCGATCCGCGACTGGAGCGCTATGAAGCTGGCGGACGACCCGTCAGACGCGAGATCTGGCTGGTTCTCCATCGCGACCTGCGCCGCACGCCCGCGGTGCGCGCGGTGGCGAGTTTCATCGAAGGCTGCCTGCCCTGATCTCGCGGCCCATGCCGCCGCCATGATTTTGCCTGTGCGAGTCGGCAAAATAGCAACCTGCCGAGGCTGTCTTTTGCCGCAAAAATTCATACATTGCGGCCATGCCCAAAACATCCCCGACGACCGCCGCCAAAGCCGACACCAAATCCGCTGCTGACAAGCCTGCTGCCAAGCCGGTCGCGGCGAAGGCGGCCGGCAAGGGCGACCACGTCTTCCTGGTCGACGGTTCCGGCTACATCTTCCGCGCCTACCACGCGCTGCCGCCGCTCAACCGAAAATCCGACGGCTTGCAGGTCAATGCCGTGCTTGGCTTCTGCAACATGCTGTGGAAGCTGCTCCGCGACATGCCCCCCGACAACCGGCCGACGCATCTGGCGATCGTGTTCGACAAGTCGGAAGTGACCTTCCGCAACAAGATCTATCCCGAGTACAAGGCGCATCGGCCGCCGGCGCCCGACGACCTGATCCCGCAATTCGCGCTGATCCGCGAGGCCGTACGCGCCTTCGACCTGCCCTGCCTGGAGCAGGTGGGCTTCGAGGCCGATGATCTGATCGCGAGCTATGTGCGGGTGGCCTGCGAGCGCGGCGCGACCGCGACCATCGTCTCCTCCGACAAGGACCTGATGCAGCTCGTGACCGATTGCGTCACCATGTACGATACCATGAAGGACCGCCGCATCGGCGTCCCCGAGGTGATCGAGAAGTTCGGCGTGCCGCCGGAGAAGGTGGTGGAAGTGCAGGCGCTCGCCGGCGACTCCACCGACAATGTGCCTGGAGTTCCCGGCATCGGCATCAAGACAGCGGCGCAGCTGATCGTCGAATATGGCGATCTTGAACAACTCTTGTTCCGCGCCACCGAGATCAAGCAGCCGAAGCGCCGCGAAGCGCTAATCGAGAATGCGGAGAAGGCGCGGATCTCGCGCCAACTCGTGCTACTCGACGATAAGGTTGACCTCGAGGTACCGCTCGATGACCTCGCCGTTCACGAGCCCGATGCGCGCAAGCTGATCGCCTTCCTGAAGGCGATGGAATTTTCGACGCTGACGCGCCGCGTCGCCGACTATTCGCAGATCGATCCCGCGAACGTGGATGCTGATCCCGGCTACCAAAGTGGCGCCAGCGTCTTCTCGCCATTGCCGCCGTCGGACGTCGTCCCCGCGCCAGGAACCGGCGCACCGGCGCAAGCTGCGCGCAACGGATCGGCGAGCAAGGAGGACAAGGCCGCAAGTCCGAAGGGCGCGCCGATTTCGCTCGCCGCTGCACGCGAAGAGGCGTTGCGCAAGCTCCCGGTAGATCGCGGCAACTACCAGGCGATCAAGACGCTCAAGGAACTCAACGCCTTCATCGCGCACGTCCATGATGCCGGCCAAGTCGCGATCGATATCCGGGGAAACTCGATCGATCCGATGCAGGCCGATCTCTGCGGCATCGCGCTGGCCCTGGCGCCGAACGAGGCCTGCTACGTGCCGTTGGCGCACAAGCAATCCGGCGGCGGCGCCGGCCTATTCGACGCCGGGCTGGCGCCGGACCAGATCAAGCACGCAGATGCGATCGAGGCTTTGCGGCCGGTGCTGGAATCCGCCGGCATCCTCAAGATCGGCTTCGACGTCAAGTTCACCGCCGTCATGCTGGCGCAGCACGGCATCACGCTGCGCAACACCGACGATGCGCAGCTGATCTCCTATGTGCTTGATGCCGGCCGCGGCTCGCATGCACTCGAGCAGCTTTCGGAGCGCTGGTTCGGCCACGCCATGCTGAAGGAGAACGAGCTGCTCGGCAGCGGCAAGGGTAAGATCACATTCGATCAGGTACCAATCGGAAAGGCCGCGCCTTTATCGGCGGAAGGTGCCGACATCGCCCTGCGCGTCTGGCGCGTGCTGAAACCAAGGCTCGTCGCCGAGCATATGACTACCGTCTATGAGACGCTCGAGCGCCCGCTGGTCTCCGTGCTCGCGCGCATGGAGCGGCGCGGCATCTCGATCGACCGTCAGGTGCTGTCGCGTCTCTCCGGCGATTTCGCCCAGACCGCGGCGCGCGTCGAGGCCGAAATCCAGGGGATTGCCGGCGAGCCAGTCAATGTCGGCAGTCCCAAGCAGATCGGCGATATCCTGTTCGGCAAGATGGGGTTGCCGGGGGGCACCAAGACCAAGACCGGCGCGTGGTCGACCACCGCGCAGGTGCTCGATGAGCTCGCCGAGCAGGGCCTCGACTTCCCGAAGAAGATTCTGGAGTGGCGCCAGGTCTCGAAGCTGAAATCGACCTACACCGACGCGCTGCCGACCTACGTCAATCCGCAGACCCATCGCGTGCACACCACCTACGCGCTGGCTGCGACCACGACGGGCCGGCTGTCGTCGAACGAGCCGAACTTGCAGAACATCCCGGTTCGCACCGAGGATGGCCGAAAGATTCGCCGCGCCTTCATCGCGACGCCCGGCCACAAGCTGGTGTCGGCCGACTACTCGCAGATCGAGCTCCGGCTGCTCGCCGAGATTGCCGACATCCCCGTGCTCAAACAGGCATTCAAGGACGAGTTGGATATTCACGCCATGACGGCGTCGGAAATGTTCGGCGTGCCGATTAAGGGCATGCCGAGCGAGATCCGGCGCCGTGCCAAGGCGATCAATTTCGGCATCATCTACGGCATCTCGGCGTTTGGACTAGCCAACCAGCTCGGCATCGCGCGCGAAGAGGCTGCTTCCTACATCAAGAAATACTTTGAGCGCTTCCCCGGCATCCGCGCCTACATGGACGAGACCCGCGATTTCTGCCGGAGCCACGGCTACGTCACCACGCTGTTCGGTCGCAAGTGCCACTATCCCGACATCAAGGCCTCGAACGCCTCGGTACGCGCCTTCAACGAGCGCGCCGCGATCAACGCCCGGCTCCAGGGCACCGCCGCCGACATCATCCGCCGTGCCATGACGCGGGTGGAGGACGCACTTGCCGAGAAGAAACTCTCGGCACAGATGCTGCTCCAGGTGCATGACGAATTGATCTTCGAAGTACCCGACGCGGAGGTCGCGGCAACCCTCCCCGTGGTCCAGCACGTGATGCAGGATGCACCGTTCCCGGCCGTGCTGCTGTCGGTGCCGCTGCATGTGGACGCGCGCGCGGCGAATAATTGGGACGAGGCGCATTAGCCTCTTGGGTCGTCCTGGCCTCATGCGCAATTGCGCACGGGGGCCGGGCGACATTGTTAAACGCCGTCTTGAATTGTCCTCCGAGCAATTGCGCGATAGCGACCCGATCCCGCGCATATTAGAATCGTGCTGTCCCCCGCACCGGTTCATCTATGCCCCACGCCTCCGCCCTGCTCGGCTTCGCCCTCGTCTGTCTCGGCCTCGTGCTCACGCCCGGACCGAACATGGTCTATCTGATCTCGCGCTCGATCACGCAGGGGCCGGCGGCGGGCATCGTTTCACTTGGCGGCGTGGCGCTGGGCTTCGTATTCTACATGCTGTGCGCGGCGTGCGGCATCACGGCACTGCTGCTCGCCATTCCCTTTGCCTATGACGCGTTGCGCTTTGCCGGCGCCGGTTATCTGTTGTGGCTCGCCTGGCAGGCGGTGAAGCCGGGCGGACGCTCACCGTTCCAGGTCAAACAGCTCGCGATCGACGGCCCGCGAAGGCTGTTCGCGATGGGGTTCGTCACCAATCTGCTCAATCCGAAGATCGCGATGCTCTATCTCGCGCTGCTGCCGCAGTTCATCGATCCCACGGCGGGTGGCGTGCTGACGCAATCGGTGGTGCTGGGTGCGATCCAGATCGCGATCAGCGTCAGCGTTAACGCGATGATCGCGCTCGCCGCCGGATCGATCGCGCTGTTCCTGGCGCGCCGGCCGAGCTGGATGCTGGTGCAGCGCTGGCTGATGGGCACGGTGCTGGCCGGACTGGCGGTCAGGATGGCGGTCGAGGCGCGGAAGGTGTGATGCACAACTCTCATGGGGTCGCCCGGGCAAGCCGGGCGACGACAGCGTCCGGCTAATCCAGCTTCGCGTCCATGCCCCGCTTGACCGCCGGGCGCGCCATCAGGGCCTCGTACCAGCGCTTGACGTTGGGAAAATCGGCCAGCTCAACCTTGTGGCGAGGGTGGCGCCAGGCCCAGCCCAGAATGGCGAAATCGGCGACGGAGAGATCGCCGGCAACGAAATCGCGGCCGTCGAGGCGGCGGTCCAGCACGCCGTAGAGCCGGCGCGTCTCGGCCATATAGCGCTTCAGGCCGTAAGCGCGGTCCTGCTCGTTCTCGAGCGCAATGAAATGGTGCACCTGGCCGGGCATCGGCCCGAAGCCCCCCATCTGCCACATCAGCCATTCATAGACGGGGATGCGTCCCGAAAGCGGCTTCGGCAGGAATTTTCCGGTCTTTTCGCCGAGATAGAGCAGGATCGCACCGGACTCGAAGACGCTGACCGGCTTGCCGTCCGGCCCCTCCGGGTCAACGATCGCGGGAATCTTGTTGTTCGGGGAGAGCTTGAGGAACCCGGGCGCCATCTGCTCGCCCTTGCTGATGTTGACCGGGATCACCTTGTAGGGCAGCCCCATTTCCTCCAGCGCGACCGAGATTTTACGGCCGTTCGGCGTGTTCCAGGTGTGCAGCTCGATGGTCATGCCTTGTTTCCTTCCCCAAAAGCCTCTCGTTCTCGACTTACGCTCTCGACTTGGGCTCTCACCTACTCCAGAAGGTTGCACCCGGACAACCGGCGGACCGGGATGGCCGACCGTCGGCCGATCCCTGTTGACTGGACCGGTCCCCTCTGGAATGTCGCGGCCGTCGCGGATAAATTCCGCCACCTCTCAAAAACGCTCCCGAGGGACCACCGTGTCGAAATCAGCCTCCCGTGCCCGCCTGTTCGAAATCATCCGCCGCCGCTCCTTTGGGCGCGGTGAGGTGACGCTCGCGTCGGGCCGCAAGAGCGATTTCTATTTCAACCTCAAGCCGACCATGCTCGACCCCGAGGGCGCAACGCTGCTCGCCGAGCTCACCTATGAGACGCTGAAGGACGACAATCTCGATTTCATCGGCGGGCTCGAGATGGGCGCGGTGCCGCTGGCCGGTGCGCTGGCGCAGATCTCCTGGATCAAGGGCCACCCGATCGCGGCGTTTTTCGTCCGCAAGAAGCCCAAGGAGCACGGCGCCAAGCTCGCGATCGAGGGCCTGCCCAGAGGCGAGACGCTGGACGGCAAGCGCGTCGTGATCGTCGAGGACGTCACCACCACCGGCGGCTCGGCGATGAGAGCGGTGGAATCCGTGCGTGAGACCGGCGCCGAGGTGGTGCTGGTGCTGACCATGGTCGATCGCGAGGAAGGCGCCGACGACACCTTCGGCGCGGCCGGCCTGCCGTTCCGCTCGCTCTACAAGGCGTCGGAATTCTTGAAGGCGTAAAAGCTCTTCTCGCTCACCCGCCTGCTCAACTCCTCATTTACCATCCCGCCTTATGGTGAATCATGTGCCAAGGCCTTCATGTGCCAAGACCTGGCAGGTCTCGGCCGGGTCAGTAGCGTCGGGTGGAGTAAGCGTTGCGTACAATCGTGTCCCATGCGCGCCGGCGGCGTCGCGCGATGCTTGTGGTCGCCACACTTGCAGCACCGCTGCTCGCGGCTCCGGCCCCGGTTTCGGCCGAAGGCCTGTTCGACTTCTTCTTCGGCGGCGCCCAGCAGCGGCCACAGCGCGACGTGCCGCAGGCGAACTCCTACGCCGATCCCTTCACCGGGCAGCAAAATCCGGCCGTCCCGCCGCAATATGTCCCGCCGACACGCGCGGCCGCGGCCGGCGGCTCCGGCCCGGCATTCTGCGTGCGCAGCTGCGACGGCAAATATTTTCCGCTGATGCGCGGCCTTGCCTCGCCGGCGCAGATGTGTCAGGCCTTCTGTCCCGCCAGCACGACAAAAGTCTTTTTCGGCTCCTCGATCGACGGCGCCTACGCCCAGACCGGCGAGCGCTACGCCGACAGTGAGAATGCCTTCGCCTACCGCAAGGCGCTGCGCGCGGACTGCACCTGCAACGGCCGCGAGCCGGCCGGGCTCGCCCCGGTCGATCTCACGCTGGACTCCTCGCTGAAAGCCGGCGACGTCATCGCCACCAGCGACGGCCTCGTCGCCTATACCGGCGTCCGTCTCGGCATGGAGCAGACCGCGGAGTTCACGCCGGTCGCCTCATATCCCGGCCTCACCGCGCAGGTCCGCGCCCGGCTCGGCGAGCTGAGAGTGGCCCCGGTGCGCGCCGAGACGGTTGCGGCAGATGCGCCGGCGACGGAGATCGTGCGCGAGACATTGCCTGATGTGACGAGCGTGCCGAAGACGCCGAAGTCAGCGAAGCGGGCTGGGCTGGATTAGAGCCCGGCTTTGAATCAAGCCGTCATTGCCGCACTACCTTCCGATGATGACCCCGATCACGTTCGGCGCCGCCAGATATTTCTCTTCGATCGCCGCACGCGCGGCGGCGCGGTTATCCGGCGTCAAGAGGCCGCGCTTCTCGGCCAGGATCATCCAGCAGAAACCCCACCAGTCGGTCAGCATGCCCGTCTCGTCGACGAGGTCATAGCCCTGCTCGGCGGCGAAGATGCGCGCATGCGCTTCGTCCAGCGTGTCGAGGAAGAGGTGGTCCTCGGTGGAGAACAGATCGTCGCTGATGTCGTCGATGGTGTAGCCCCAGATCGACTGGCACACCGCATTGAACTCGCGGTCGAACTGGTCGTCATCGACCGCATAACGCCGCGCCGCCTGATGCAGCCGCGACAGCGACCGCGCGAAATCGGCGATCCGGGTGAGGGCAAATTGATCGAAGGCAATGGTGGACATGTAGTCCTCGCAAAGTCTGACAGACCCTAGATGTTGTGCCGGCAATGCGCCGAATCACAATGATATATCAAAGACTTGCTAAAGTGTTCTTGATTTGTTCTGATAGGTAATTGATTTATGAGAACGTCGTCCCGGCGAAGGCCGGGACCCATAACCACCGCCATCAGACGTTTTCAAAAATGGGTGCCCAGCAATGAATGCACCAGCCGCGTACTACGTCTACATTCTCGCGAGCCGGCGCTACGGCACGCTCTACATCGGCGTTTGCAACGACATCAGCAACCGACTTACGTTGCATCGTTCGGGGCGCGGTTCGAAGTTCGTCAAGAAGTATGGCGTGACGCGGCTGGTCTACGTCGAGACGTATGCATCGCCGTCCGAGGCGATAGCACGCGAGAAAGCGCTGAAGGAATGGCAACGTGACTGGAAGATTCGCTTGATTGAGCGGGACAATCCGGACTGGCGCGATCTCTCGCGTCTTCTCTGACTGCGGTGGTTATGGGTCCCGGCCTTCGCCGGGAGGACACCACTTTCGTGTTAAGCCATTCGCGTCAATTCGCCGCCGACATCAACTTGTCTCCGCACGCATTCGCATTAAACTTGCCGCCACACTGGCGCCTGATGGTGGCGCAGCGCGCTGCTGGCGTCGCGTTTTGCGGGAGCGAGACGGCGCAGCTGAGGCCATCGGCGCTACGGCCCTTGCCGGCCGCAAAAGCGGCACTCGAGGCGGCGATGCAGACGACAAGAAGCGCGGCGGCAGCGATTTCGATCAGCAGCCTCATGGGGCGTCTCCTCCACACTGATGGCTGAATCCGCGTCCAGTCTAGCACCAAATCCGCGCGTCTCCGTGCTCGTCCGGGTTCCCAAATCGGCCCGTTCCTTGCATAATTTTGCGCCAGCGCAGTGCACGGCCGCGCCAGTGATGGTTCCGGTGCAGGGGCAAGTTGCGTAGGGTGAGTGGTGTTCTCGGGACCAGGAAGTGACGGCCTTGCAAGATCAATCGTTCCAGCCAAATTTCCCCGCCCCCGGCCAGCCCATCGACGAACTCGCGCTGGCTGAGATCAAGGGCGCGATCCTGGCGAAACTGCGCCTGACCGTCGGCAAGGACGCAGGCATGGCGACCAGGCACGACTGGTACCAGGCCGCGGCGCTGACGCTACGCGACCGCATCGTGCATCGCTGGCTCTCGGCCGAGAAGCGCAGCTACGACGCCGGCCGCAAGCGCGTCTATTATCTCTCGCTCGAATTCCTGATCGGCCGTCTCTTCACTGACGCGCTCAACAACATGGGGCTGTTGAAGATCTTCGAGGTCGCGCTCGGCGATCTCGGCGTCTCGCTGCCGGAGCTGCGCAAATGCGAGCCCGATGCAGCGCTCGGCAATGGCGGCTTGGGGCGTCTCGCCGCCTGCTTCATGGAGAGCATGGCGACGCTGTCGATCCCCGCGATCGGCTACGGCATCCGCTACGATTACGGCCTGTTCCGCCAGATCATCAATCAGGGCTGGCAGCAGGAATATCCGGACGAATGGCTCGGCTTCGGCAACCCCTGGGAATTGCAGCGGCCGGAGGTGATCTACGACATCAGTTTCGGCGGCGGCGTCGAGCATGTCGACGACAAGGGCCGCGACCGCGCGATCTGGCATCCGGGCGAGACCGTGCAGGCGATTGCCTATGACACGCCGATCGTCGGCTGGCGCGGCCACCACGTCAACGCGCTGCGTCTCTGGTCCGCGCGCTCGCCCGATCCGTTGAAGCTCGACGCCTTCAACAAGGGCGACTATGTCAGCGCCAGCGCCGAGCAGTCGCGCGCGGAAGCGATCTGCAAATTCCTCTATCCGAACGACGAGAGCCCGGCGGGCCGCGAGCTGCGCCTGCGCCAGGAATATTTCTTCGTGTCGGCCTCGCTCCAGGATCTCATCAAGCGGCATCTCGCCTCCGACGGCCAGCTGCGCAGCCTGTCGTCCAAGGTCGCAGTGCAGCTCAACGACACTCATCCGAGCCTCGCCGTCACCGAGCTGATGCGCATCCTCGTCGACCTCCACAATTTCCGCTGGGACGAAGCCTGGAAGATCACGGTCGCCACCCTCTCCTACACCAATCACACGCTGCTGCCGGAAGCGCTGGAGACCTGGCCGGTCGAGCTGTTCGAGCGGTTGTTGCCGCGCCATCTCGAGATCATCTACCGCATCAACGTGCAACATCTCGCGCTCGCCGAAGCGCGCGCCCCCGGCGACATCGATTTCCGCGCCTCGGTTTCGCTGATCGACGAGAAGAGCGGCCGCCGCGTGCGCATGGGCCAGCTCGCCTTCGTCGGCTCGCACCGCATCAACGGCGTCTCGGCGATGCATTCGGACCTGATGCGCGAGACCGTATTCCACGATCTCAACCATCTCTACCCCGGCCGCATCACCAACAAGACCAACGGCATCACCTTCCGCCGCTGGCTGATGCTGGCGAACCCGAAGCTCACCGACCTTCTGCGCGAGACTTGCGGTGAAGCCGTGCTCGACGATCCGACGCAGCTCTCACTGATCGAGGCGCGCGCCAGCGACGTCGAATTCCAGCGCAAATTCCGCGCGGTCAAGCTTCACAACAAGACGGCACTCGCGCGCCTGATTGGCGAGCGGATCGGCATCAAGGTCGATCCGACCGCACTGTTCGACGTCCAGATCAAGCGCATCCACGAATACAAGCGCCAGCTGCTCAACGTCATCGAGACGGTCGCGCTGTACCAGGCGATCAAGGATGATCCGAGCGGCAATTGGGTGCCGCGGGTCAAAATCTTCGCCGGCAAGGCCGCGGCGAGCTACAAATACGCCAAGCTGATCATCAAGCTGATCAACGACGTCGCCGAAATCGTCAACAGCGATCCCGCGATCGGCGGCAAGCTGAAGGTCGCCTTCCTGCCCGACTACAATGTCAGCCTCGCGGAAATCATCATCCCCGCGGCCGATCTCTCCGAGCAGATCTCGACGGCCGGCATGGAAGCCTCCGGCACCGGCAACATGAAGCTGGCGCTCAACGGTGCCATCACCATCGGCACGCTCGACGGCGCCAATATCGAGATCCGCGACCATGTCGGCGCGGAGAACATCGCGATCTTCGGCATGGAGGCCGGCGACGTGATGATCCGGCGCAAGCAAGGGCTGGATGCCTCCGACGTGGTCCGCAAGTCGCCAAAACTCCAGCGCGCCATCAATGCCATCGGTACCGGCGAGTTCTCGCCCGGCGATCCCGGCCGTTTCGAATCCATCGCGCACGCGCTGCGCTACCTCGATCACTACATGGTCAGCGCCGACTTCGATTCCTACTACGAGGCGCAGCGCAGCGTTGACGCACGCTGGCTGGTCTCGCCGGCATGGACGCGCGCCTCCATCCTCAACGTCGCGCGCATGGCGTGGTTCTCCTCCGATCGTACCATCCGCGAATATGCCGAGGAGATCTGGACCGTGCCGGTCAATCCGATCACGCCGCCCTTCCAGGAGGCAGAGGATCTGCGCGACGCGGCGAGCTGATTTTCCGCAGCGTGGAATCGGCGTTACCTGCGAGGTTATTGATTTGGCAGGATAGCCATCATATGACGGTTTGAGTTCACTCAAGCCGGAGTCGATCATGCCCGTCGGCGAATACATCAGCCCGGATGGTCAGCTTCGATTGCTCGTCATCTGTCCTGACGGCGACTGGACTCTGGGTTTTGATGGATTCCCCTGGCATACGCACGGCAGCATCCTTGCCAGTCTTTCGGGGAAGGACGAGGAGACTGCCATCGACGACTTCGTTGCCGATCTGACCGGCGGCAAGAGCATCATCGCAATGAGGCGCATAGGGGGCTCGATCACGGATGTCTGGGTCACAGATGACCCGGCCGACGATGTTTCGGGCTGGCGGCGATATGGCGCCAGTAACGAGACGATGGAGTTTCGCCGCTGGGATGGAAGCGCACTAGAGGTCTAATTCCATGCACGCCAAGCTCCCGCACCCCTTCGACGACGCCACCCGCATCACCGCGGGTGACTCGAGTTGGCAGGGGCACACCAGCGACGAGTACTGGGCCTTTGTCGGCCCGTTCGGCGGCATCACCGCTGCAACCATCCTGCGCGCACTGATCGAGCATCCGCAAGCGGCCGGCGATCCGCTGGCGATGACCGTCAATTATTGCGCACCGATTGCGAAGGGCCCGTTTGACCTGGACGTGCGGCTGGTGAAGGCCAACCGCTCCAGCCAGCATTGGAGCGTCGAACTGTCGCAGGGCGGCGGCGAGGTCGCGACGCTGGCGACCGCCGTGTTTGCTGAGCGCCGGCCGTCGTGGGAGCATAAGGTCGCGCAATATCCGGATACAAAGCCGTTCGAACAGACGCTGCCGTTTCCCAAGATTTCGGCGGCCTGGGCCAACCAGTATGATTTCCGCTTCGTCGAGGGCGAGATGCGGCTCGGGCCGCCGCAGCCAGAGCTCGCGAGCACTTACTCGAAGCTCTGGATCAGCGATCGCGAGCCGCGCAGGCTCGACATGCTGTCGCTGATGTCGATGTCGGATGCCTTCTTCGGCCGCATCTTCCACGCGCGACGCGAGCTGGTGCCGTTCGGCACGGTGTCGCTGACGACGTATTTCCACACCGACACGGAAGAGCTCGCGGCCGAGGACATCACCCGCGTGCTGGCGACGGCCGATTCGAAGATCATGCACAAGAGCTACGCGGATCAGAACGCCGAGCTGTGGTCCCCGAACGGGCGGCTGCTCGCGACGACAACGCAGATCGCGTATTTCAAGGCGTAGCTGCTTCCGTGGTGTCGTCCCGGCGAAGGACGGGACCCATAGCCACAGGAAGCAGTTTGGCGAAGATTCGTAGTGATCGTTTCTTCGCTGGTACTTGCACAGCACTCCGTCGATAGATCACGCGGTATGGGTCACGGCCCCCCGTGCGCAATTGCGCACCAGGCCGAGGCGACACTGAGTGTGTGTTCGCGTGGTGCCCACAGAACGAAAAGGGCGGCCTTGCAGCCGCGCTTTGCATTAAAGACAGAGCGAAAACTCACTCCGCCGCGAGCTTCACATCCGGTGCGGCGGCGCGCACTTCGGCGTCGACCTGGGCTTCGAACTTGGCAAAGTTCTTCTGGAACATGCCGACCAGCGCGCGGGCGGTCTTGTCGAACTCGTCCTTGTCCTTCCAGGTGTTGACCGGGTTCAGGATTTCGCTCGGCACCCCCGGCAGCGCGGTCGGGACCGCGAAGCCGAAATATTTGTCGGTGCGGAATTCGACGTTGCGAAGCGAACCGTCGAGCGCCGCGGTGAGCAGCGCGCGCGTCACCTTGATCGGCATCCGCGAACCCGTGCCGTACTTGCCGCCGGTCCAGCCGGTGTTGACCAGCCAGCAATCGACATTGTGCTGGGCAATCAGGTCGCGCAGCATGTTGCCGTAGACACTGGGATCGAGCGGCAGGAAGGGCGAGCCGAAGCAGGTCGAGAATTCCGGCTGCGGCTCGGAGCCCAAGCCGCGCTCGGTGCCAGCGACCTTCGCGGTGTAGCCGGAGAGGAAGTGATACATCGCCTGCGCCGGCGACAATTTTGCGATCGGCGGCAGCACGCCGAAGGCGTCGGCGGCGAGCATCACCACGTTCTTCGGCTGCGGCGCGCGACCGGTGCGCGAAGCGTTCGGGATGAACTCGAGCGGATAGGCCGAACGCGTATTCTCGGTCTTGGAGCCGTCGTCGAAATCCACCACGCGGGTGTCTTCGTCGAGCACGCAATTCTCGAGCACCGCGCCGAAGCGCGTCGACGCAGCATAGATCTCGGGCTCGGCTTCCTGCGAAAGCTTGATGCACTTGGCGTAGCAGCCGCCTTCGAAATTGAAGACGCCGTTCGGGCCCCAGCCGTGCTCGTCGTCACCGATCAGCGTGCGGTTCGGATCGGCCGACAGCGTGGTCTTGCCGGTGCCTGACAGCCCGAAGAAGATCGCGGTATCGCCGCCTGCGCCGACATTGGCGGAGCAATGCATCGGCATCACGCCGCGCTCCGGCAGGTAATAGTTCAGCGTGGTGAAGACCGATTTCTTCATCTCGCCGGCATAGTAGGAACCACCGATCAGCACGATCTTGCGGGCGAAGTCGATCGCGACGACGTTCTCCGACTTGCAGCCATGGCGCTTCGGATCCGCGCGGAAGCTCGGCATGTCGATGATGGTGAGCTCGGGCGTGAAGCTCGACAGTTCGACCGCCTCGGGACGGATCAGGAGCGTGCGGATGAACAGCGAGTGCCAGGCGAGCTCGGTGAAGACGCGGGTCTTGATCCGGTAGGCCGGATCGGCGCCGCCATAGAGATCCTGCGCGAACAGGCTCTTGCCTTCGGCATGCTTGAGGAAATCCTGGTAGAGCGTCTCGAACTGCTCGGCGGTGATGGACTGGTTGCCGGCCCACCACATCTTCTTGTCGGTGGTGGCGTCACGCACCGTGAACTTGTCCTTCGGGCTGCGGCCGGTGAACTCACCGGTGTCGGCACAGAGCGCGCCGTCGGCGGACAGCACCGCCTCGCCAGCTGCGAGCGAATATTGATAGAGCTGTGGTGCGCCGAGGTTCCAGTGAACCTGCTTGAGATTCTTTAAGCCGAATTTGTCGGCGCCGAAGGCACCGTTGCGCACACCCGTCTCTTGCACGAAAAATCCTCCTAGAAACCCGCGACATTCCACGCGACCAAGCTTTGGCGCCGTCGCGGCCACCGTGAATAACAGGCCGTCCAGCCTCGGTTGGACGACCTAATATCGGTGAACGCTGGCCTTGCCAAGCTGATCCCTTGGGATTTGGTTTATTCAAGGACTGCGCCAAAAGTCGCGCATGTCTGCTCTGAGCAAGTGCATCAAAAAAATACGCGATGGTCGCGCAACCAAACGCTCGTTTCAGCGTTCTCCGTTGTTATTGCGGTTATTGCGACGCACAAATCCCGCGCCGGTCTATCGTACCGCACCTTCGCCGATAAGTGCGAACGGGCCCCATATCGCCGGGTACGCATTGCGAGGCGACGAGCTATCATCAGCATACGTTAACATCGCGCGCCGCAGAGCTTCGGCTCTGCCGATCTTTGGTTCGTTTTTGAGCAGGTCGAAAGTCGAAATGGTCAACCGGGTGGCAGCTTCGGAATCTACGGCCCAGTGCGAGACCAGCAGCGCGCGGGCGCCGGCGTAGAAGAAGGCGCGCGCCAATCCCGACAGGGCCTCGGCGCCGGGCTTGTCGCCGGCGATCGTGTTGCAGGCCGACAGCACAACCCAATCCGCATTGAGCTTGAGCTGGGCGACTTCGCTCGCCGTGAGCAGACCATCATCGAGTTCGGAGGGCTGCTCGGGAATGGAGAGCGCAAGCGACGGCTCGCCCACACCCTTGATGTCACCGGCGACCAGGCCGTGGGTCGCAAAGTAGATGATGCTGTATTGAGCAAGCGGTGCACGCTTGAGCGTCGTCTCGCTGGCATCGCGGCCGAGATGGATGTCGCCCGCGGCTGCACCGACATCTTTCGCGACGGCGTTGAGCTCGTCCGCGGTATCGGGCAGTTGCGGCAGTGCCTGCGCAAGCCGCGCGCGGTCGACGCCGGCGCCGCGCCAGAAGTCGGTATAGGTTGACGTTACGATGCTGCGCGCGGCGACCCTGCCGCTGGCCGCGCGACGGTCGGACGGACCGCCCTCGGCGGGATTGAACACGGGATCGCCAAAGCCGGTCATCGGCTTGATGCCTTGATCCTTGCGCGCAAAAGCGCGCAGCGATTTCAGGCTGACCACCGACGGCAGCACCGAGACAGCCTGACGCCGCAGCAGCCAGGCGGCGCTGCGATAACCTTCGAGCGTGTCCGGGATCGCAGCTCGCGGTGTCTCCGTCACGAGCAGATGAAACGGCAGCGCAGTGAGCGCGCCCGACGGCACCGTGAGCAGGCTGTGCTTGTCCTTCGTCAACGCCTCGACCGGGCCGAGCAGCGTCACATAGAGTTCGTTGGCGAGCGCGAGATCAAACAGACCTGATTTGCCGGAGCCATCGCGCGCTTTGCCGACATCGAGACCTCTGCGGAACGCGGTGACTTTCTGCACCAACGCGTCCGCGCCAAGCGGAATCTCCTTCCAGTCGGCGCTCTCGCGCGTGATGGCGATGACATAGCTGCGCTTGTCGACGACGGAATAGATCGTCATCGCCTCATCGGCCGACAGCAGCGGCTGAACGTCCTGGACCGTCAGCGGTGGCGGATTGGAGAGCGAGGCGTAGTCGGGAAACTCGATGGCGAGCGTCTTGTGCAAGCCGGCACGCTCGCCGGCGATTGCCGATATCCGCGCGCGGCTGCGTTGCTCGGAAGCGACATCGCGTTGCGCCGATGGCTTCGACACGGCGGCGATGATCGCCTTGTCGAGCGCCTCGGATTCGACCGCGAGATCCTGGTCCTTGCGCACCAACTCGGCGAGCCGGTCGCTCCCGGCGGCGAGCCGCACCGCGAGCTTGTTCACCGCCGATGCTGCCGAGGATTGCGTGCCACGCTGGATCGCGGCGAGCGCTTCGTCCAGCGCCTCGTCGGCCGGCAGCAGGGATTGCTGGCGCGCCGCAAACAAGATCGGCAGCACCACGCGCAGCTGCGCGCGATTGCTCGCAAGCGTCTTTTCCGCGAGCGGCAACGCGTCCGCAACTCGCCCGGACGCATAGAGGAAATAGGCGAGATTGCTGGTCGAGGTCGCGACATCGGGATGATCCGGGCCCAGCGCACGTTCCCGGATGGCGAGCGCGCGGCGATACAGCGGCTCGGCGTCGGCATAGCGCTGCTGATGCTCGTAGAGGCCGGCGAGATTGTTGAGCGAACGCGCAACATCGGGATGATCCGGCCCCAGCACCTTCTCGCGGATCGCGAGCGAGCGCTTGATCGGCGCCTCGGCATCCGCATCGCGATTGAGGTCGCGGTCAACCTGCCCAATGTTGTTCAGGACCGTGGCGACCGCGGGATGCTCGGGCCCGGCGACCTTCTGATAGATCGCGAGCGCACGCTGGAAAAGCGGTTCGGCCTCGGCTTGCCGTTCCTGCTTGACGTAGAGCGTGGCGAGATTGTTGAGGGCTCGGCCGACATCGGGATGATGGCGCGACAGGCCCTTCTCACTCACGGCCAAGGCACGCTTGAACAGCGGCTCGGCCTCAGCGAAGCGGCCCTGCCGCTGATAGAGCGCGGCGAGATTGGTCAGTTCGGCCGAAATCAGTGGCGTTTCGATACCGAGCGCTTTTTCCATCAACGTGATCGCGCGCTTGTAGAGCGGCTCGGCCAGATCGTCCCGACCCTGACCGGCATAGACCTGACCGAGATTGTTAAGCGCGGCGGCGAGCTCGCGACCGTTGTCGCTTTTCTCCAGGCTCGCAACCATGCCTTGCGCGAGCGGAAGCGCTTCCGAATATTTGCCTGCGCTCATGAGCGCGTCGATCCGCGCGCCTTCTGCGGCGAGCCCTTTCTGGGCAAGGGCTGGCGCCACGAGCGATCCAGCGATCACGAGCGCCAGACCAGCGACCAGCATCAGATGTCGGCGTGTCATGAACCCTCTCGCTCCGAGCCACAAAACCATTACGGTCTTGGGTCGCAGCGATGGGCTGCGGCGTTCAAATGCTTGCGCGCTAGGGTCTGTTGAGATTCAGGATTCACAGAACGGAATGTCCGTGATTCAAGCTCCGAAAGGAGTTTGGCATGCCCCGATGCGTTCTGACAGATGCTCAATGGGCGAAGATGGAGCCGGTTTGTTTGGGCAAGCCGAGGGACCCCGGCCGCAGTGGAAGCGATAACCGTCTGTTTCTGGAAGCTGTACTGTGGATCGCCCGCACGGGCAGCCCATGGCGGGATCTGCCGCCGACGTTCGGCAACTGGAATACCGTGTTCAAACGCTATCGCGACTGGGTGAAAGCCGGTGTTTTCAAGCGGATCTTCGATGCCGTATCGGATGATCCGGACATGGAGTTCGCCATGGTCGACGCGACCATCGTCAAGGTTCACCGCCACGGGCAGGGAGCAAAAGGGGGACCAAAAATCAGGCCATCGGCAAGTCAAAAGGCGGCTGGACCACCAAAATCCTCGCGCTGACTGACGCGCTCGGGAATCTGGTGCGGTTCATCCTGCTCCCCGGCCATCGCTTTGACACCGTCGGCGTCGTGCCCCTGATCAAGGATATCGAGTTCGGTGGCTTGATCGCCGACAAGGCTTTTGATTCCAACTGGATCATCGAAGACTTGAACGAACGCAAGGCCAAGATCGTCATCTCGCAACATCAAAGGCGCGCTCAGCCTCTCGACATCGACAAAGACATTTACAAATGGCGTCACTTGATCGAAAATTTCTTCGGCAAGCTCAAGGAATTCAAACGCATAGCAATGCGTTGCGACAAGACAGACAGCAGCTTCGAGGCCATGATTTACCTCGCCACCGCTGTAATCCATTCCAGATGAATCTCAACAGACCCTAGTCCGCCTTCGCGCGCGCCTCGCCCACGAGGCGGACCAGCATTTTGCGCAGCGCCGTGCCGTTGGTCACCCGCTCCGGGAAGTCAAGCCGCAGCGCGGTCTGCCCATCGTGCATGTCGAGGCCTTCGGGATCGCAGCCGGTGCAGCGCCATTCGCCTTCGGGCGCGCCGAGCAGCTTGGTTGCGTAGACCCCCATGGCATCGCGATGGTCGGCGTTCATGTGCTCGACCGCGCCCTCCTCTGCCGCCAGCAGATCCTCCGCGCCGGCGAGGTCGGTGAGGAACTGCTCGGGCTTGAGGTCGACGATTCGGCCAAAGCCTGCGACCAGATGGGTTCCCGTGGAGCAGATCCGGAAGAAGGAAAAATCCTTAAACGAGACAAAGGCTTCCGCCGACGGATGGGCACTCAGGTACCGCCGCTGGAGGAGATCCCTCTCGGCGTCGGCCTGTTCCGCCCGGCCGGACAGCATGATCCGGGCGCCTTCCAGCGGATCGCCCGCGGCGCGCTCGTCCAGCATCAGGGAGACCCGGCTATCTGCCAGGACGTTTTTGGTGTGCACGGCCAATCGCGAGATCAGCAGGATCGGCGAGCCGTCGGGATGGCTCGCCAGATTGACCAGGGAACAATAGGGATCGCCGGAGCCCACCATGAGCGTTGCCAGCGCCCCCTGCCGCGACCGTCTGAGCAGCGATTTGGCGAGCTTTCCGGGGTCGAAATCGGGGGTCGGTTGCATCAGCTTTCTCGGGTCAGGTGGTTGCAAGACGGGGCTTTTTTCGGGTAAACGGGGGTCTGGTTATGGGTCGAGATGCGGCGAATCTGCCGTGTTTCGTGGAACTTGGTCACACTTCAGCCCAGCTTGCATTGCTCGGTGACAAAGTTCGAACGCCAAGTTCGGGACCCATGTATGCGGCGCATCACTGGATTGCTCGCCGTTTAAGCCACGACCCAAACGGAAAGCAGAAAGCAGAGGCTCATGCCCACAATCGCTTTGGTCGACGACGACCGCAACATCCTCACATCCGTCTCGATCGCGCTGGAAGCCGAAGGCTACCGCATCATGACCTACACCGACGGCGCTTCCGCGCTGGACGGTTTCCGCACCACCCAACCCGATCTCGCCATCCTCGACATCAAGATGCCGCGCATGGACGGCATGGAGACGCTGCGCCGTCTCAGGCAAAAGTCCGACCTGCCGGTGATCTTCCTGACCTCCAAGGACGAAGAGATCGACGAGCTGTTCGGCCTCAAGATGGGCGCGGACGATTTCATCCGCAAACCGTTCTCGCAGCGCCTGCTGGTCGAACGCGTCAAGGCGGTGCTGCGCCGCTCGGCGCCGAAGGACCCGACCGTCGCGCCGAAGGAGAACGACGCCAAGGCGCTCGACCGCGGCCTACTGCGGATGGACCCGGAACGGCATACCTGCACCTGGAAGAACGAGCCGGTGACGCTGACCGTCACCGAATTCCTGATCCTCCAGGCGCTGGCGACCCGTCCCGGCGTAGTCAAGAGCCGCAACGCGCTGATGGACGCCGCCTATGACGACCAGGTCTATGTCGACGACCGCACCATCGACAGCCACATCAAGCGGCTGCGCAAGAAGTTCAAGGTGGTCGACAACGATTTCGAGATGATCGAGACGCTCTACGGCGTCGGCTACCGCTTCAAGGAAGCTTGAGGCGCGAGGCGCCTTCACGAAAGACTGAGAGCATCGCCGGTTCTGATTCCATCACGACCGGGATGGCTCTAGGATGCGGGGGCCTTTCGTACGAGATGTCCTAACGCGGGCGTAAGCATTGCTTGACCGAACGCAGCCTGACGAGAACCAGAACGCCGGGGATATCGCATCCAACGGCGTCCCGGAGCACGTCGCAGAGGACAGGCCTGCTTCGCGGGGGTGGCCGCCACTGAACTGGCTCAAGCGCGCCGGGCAGTTCTTCTTCGCGCTGTCCTTCTCCAGCCTGACCCGCCGCATCGTCTCGCTCAACCTCGCAGGCCTCGTCGCCCTGGTCGCGAGCATCCTGTATCTGTCGCAATTCCGCGCCGGCCTGATCGACGCGCGCGCGCAAAGCCTGCTGGTGCAGGCCGAAATCATCGCCGGCGCCATCGGCGCCTCGGCGACGGTGCAGACCAATGCAATCACCGTCGACCCCGAACGGCTGCTCGACCTGAAACTGGGTGAGAGCTACGGCGGGACGGACGATTCGCTGGATTTTCCGATCAATCCCGAACGCGTGGCGCCGGTGTTGCGCACGCTGATCTCGCCAACCAAGACCCGGGCGCGGATTTTCGATCCCAGCGGTTCGGTGCTGCTCGACAGTCGTGACCTCGACGTCGTGCGAACCCTGCCATTGCCGCCGCCGTCGGGAAAACTCAACCTGGTCGAACGTGGGACGATCGCGGTACGCCTCTGGATCAACCGTGGCGACTTGCCGCTGTATCGCGAACTCGGCCGCGAGAACGGCAATGGCTATGTGGAAGTCGCCGACGCGCTCCGGGGCGAGAAGCGCTCGATGGTGCGGGTCAATGCGCGCGGCGAAGTGATCGTCTCCGTGGCCGTCCCCGTGCTGCGCTCGCGCGCCATCCGCGGCGCACTGATGCTGTCGACCCAGGGCGACGAAATCGATCAAATGGTCACAGCCGAACGCCTCGCGATCCTGAAAGTCGGTGGCGTTGCTGCCGCGGTCATGATCATGCTGTCGCTGCTGCTCGCAAGCACGATCGCAGGTCCCGTCCGCCGGCTCGCCGACAGCGCCGAGCGCGTTCGCCGCCGCATCAAGACCCGCGTCGAGATTCCCGACTTCACGCGCCGCCGCGACGAGATCGGCCACCTCTCCGGCGCACTGCGCGACATGACCAACGCGCTCTATAGCCGCATCGAGGCGATCGAAATGTTCGCCGCCGACGTCTCTCATGAGCTCAAGAATCCACTGACTTCGCTGCGCTCCGCGGTCGAGACGTTGCCGCTGGCGCGCAACGAGAACAGCCGCGCCCGCCTGCTCGAAGTGATCGAGCACGACGTCAAGCGGCTCGACCGACTGATCTCGGACATCTCGGATGCGAGCCGGCTCGATGCCGAATTGCAGCGGCAAGATGCGATCCCGGTCGATCTCAAGCGGCTCCTGGGCACGCTGGTCGCGGTCGCCAATGAAACCAAGCTCGGCCACGATGTCGCGGTCGAAGCACGCTTCGAGGGCCGCGGTGGCAGCGACACGTTCGCAGTCACCGGCCACGATTCACGACTCGGGCAGGTGGTCTCGAACCTGCTCTCCAACGCGCAGTCCTTCTCGGAAGCCGGCAGCAAGGTGCGCCTGAGCTGCCGACGCGTCCGCGGCGAGATCGAGATCGTGGTCGACGACGACGGCCCCGGCATCCGCGACGACGCGCTGGAGCGCGTCTTCGAGCGCTTCTACACCGACCGGCCGCATCAGGGCTTCGGCCAGAATTCCGGCCTCGGCCTGTCGATCTCCAAGCAGATCGTCGACGCCCATGGCGGGCGCATCTGGGCGGAGAATCGCGCCGGCCCCGCCGACGAGGACGGGGCGCCGACGGTTGCCGGCGCGCGCTTCGTGGTGAGGCTGCCGGCGCTATGAGCCAAGGCAGCTTGAACGAAGCCGGGCCGAGTGTTCACGCCTCCGCGGTCAAGGTCGGGTCCCTTGCGGTGCTGATCCGTGGGCCCTCGGGTGCCGGCAAGTCGCGCCTTGCCTTCGATTTGATCATGGCGGGGCGCTCAGGCGTAGTCGAACGCGCCGTCCTGGTCGGCGACGACCGTGTCCATCTGGCGACACTTGGCGATGAAATTGTGGTTCGTCCCGCCCCCGTTCTAGCTGGGCTGATCGAAATCCGGGGACTGGGAATCCGCCGCTGCGACTTCGTGGAGCATGCGACGGTCGGTCTCGTGGTCGATCTGGACGCCGACGACGCCAAACGCCTGCCACTGCCGGAATCGCTGAAAACCACCATTTTAGGTGTCGAAATACCGCGAATCCCGGTCAGTCGCGGAGATTCGCCCCTCCCCTTGGTTGTCGCGGCCTTGACCACTACCAAGAGTTAACCTCCGCCTAACCTTCGAAGCGATTGTTTGAAGGGAAATGGTAACCATATGAACCCCACACTCGCGACCGAGTAGACCGGCGCAGCTCCCCTTATCCATCCGTCTAGATTCAGGGAGATACGCAACATCCCCCCTTGCGCGGGGGCTCTGGATGGTCAAAGTGGCGCGTTCGTGCGGTGCACCAAAAGCGCCCGCGGGAGTTTTCCGATGATTGGTCTAGTACTTGTGACCCACGGGCGCCTTGCCGACGAATTCAAGGCAGCGCTTGAACATGTCATGGGCCCACAAAAGCAAATCGAAGCGATCACGATCGGCGCCGAAGATGATTCCGATCTCTGCCGAAGCGACATCATCGAGGCGGTTAACCGCGTCGATTCCGGCGATGGGGTCGCGATCCTCACCGACATGTTCGGCGGCACGCCATCCAACCTGGCGATATCCTGCATGAGCCGGCCGAAGGTCGAAGTGCTCGCAGGCATCAACCTTCCCATGCTGGTCAAGCTCGCCAAGGTCCGGGAGGAGCGTCCGCTGCCCGACGCGATCGCGATGGCCCAGGAAGCCGGCCGCAAATACGTCACCATCGCCAGTCGCGTGCTCGCCGGCAAATGAGCGACGACGCGCCACAAGCGGGGACAGGTGTGCCCGCGGGCGCGATCTCCAAAGAGCTCCTGATCATCAACAAGCGCGGCCTGCACGCCCGGGCGTCGGCGAAATTCGTCCAGGCGGTCGAGCGCTTCGACGCGCAGGTGTGGGTGACGCGCGGCGGCGAGACCGTCGGCGGCACTTCGATCATGGGCCTGATGATGCTCGCGGCAGGACCGGGCACGACAATCACGGTGGCGGCTGCCGGCAGTGATGCAGAAGCCGCGCTTGCCGCGATCACCGACCTCGTTGAAAGCAAGTTCAACGAGGAAGGGGTCTAGCCTCCACGGTCACTTCGCCGGCGGGGCGATATAGACGTTCCAGGTCATCGACGGGCCGGCCTTGCCGTGGGTGAAGCGGCGCGTCGTCATCACCATACGCTCGGCGTTCGGCGCAATCTCGGAGACCCATTTTTCGAACGCGGGCAGCCGACCATCGGTCGGATCGAACACGCCGATGAAGCCGTCCTTCCTGACCTCATCGAGTGACGTCAGTCCGGAACTCCAGGCCTCGTTCGGGATGAACGCAACCGGATGGTCGGGGCTGTAGAACACCATCGGCTGAATCGATTCCATGGTGCCGGCGACGATCGCCCAGCGCGAGGCGAAACGCGAATGCCAGGCCTGGGTCAGTTCGCGCGCGAGCTCCGAGCGCGCGCCATAGGTCGCCGTGTTGTCCGAATTCATCGCCATCTCGCGCGCGGCGATCCAGGGTGAAGCGGCGAGCGTCGCGACGCTGAGCACGAGCCAGATCGCGGTGATGTTGAACAGCGCGGCACCCTGCACCCGCAGCGCCGGGATCGCGACCAGCGCGAGCGGCACCAGGAAGAACAGCGAGATGCCCCAATCGGTCTTGATGTAGATGCTGAAGGCGAGCGCGCCGAGCGGCGGCCCGGCTGCGACGATGATCTGGATGATCCAGATGTTCAGTGCCTGGGAAACGTTGACGCCGGCGTTGGCACCGCGCGCCCAGGCCCGCGTGACGATGCGCAGCGGCGCGCGGACAAGCAGTGTGCCCCACGGCGGCACCAGCGCCATCGCGAGGCCAGCGAGCGCCACCGGCAGCGCCAGCAGCGCAGCATTGTGCAGGACATAGCCGAACACGAGCTGATGCACGAGGCCGGCATCCTCGATGCTGTAGGTGTCGCCGGCATAGGTCAGCGGCACGAAATGCGCGTCCGCGAGCCAGATGATGTGCGGGATCATCGCCACCACCATCGTCGCGATCGCAACCCACGGCGCCGGCGACAGCAGGAATCTCATCCGTTCGGGATGGATCAGCGCGGCAAGGCCGATGGCGCCGATCATGGTCAGCACCCAGTATTTGGTCATCAGCGCCAGCGCGCCGGCGAGCCCGAGCCAGATTCCGGACTGCCAGCTCCGTTTCTCGAACGCGTTGAGATAAGCGAGCACGACGAGCGGCAGCGTGACGAGCTGAAGCAAATCGGGGTTGTACTTGAAGCCCTTGAAATTGAAGATCGGGTAGAGCGCGACCATCACCACGACCAGGAACGCGCGCCGGGGATCCACCACGCGCAGCGCGAGCAACCAGCAGATCACCATGCCGACGCTGACGGTCGCCATGGCCAGCGCATAGGTCGCCCAGTCCGTCGCCGGGAACGCCTTGAACCAGACGCCGGCGATCCAGCCCGACAGCGGCGGATGCTTACCGTAGCCCCACAGGAATTTCTGGCCCCAGCCCCAGGCTTCTGCGACGTCCATGTGAACGTCCTGCGCTGCCTTGAGATTGATCAGGATGAAGGTCCAGATCACCGCATGCAGGATGGCGAACTGGATCACCAGCCAAAGCCGAGCCTCAGGCCGGGTCGCATAGGCAACCAGCCAGGCCCGAAAGCGGTTGAAGCTCACCCGGATCTTTACGCGCACCGGGGCGGAGGGGATCGAGGTCGTTGACATAGCCGTTGCGTAGCGCGTTTTGAGCCATCGTGGAATCAGCTTGGCGTGAAGAAAGGCCCTGAAAATACAGCAATATGGTTGCCGCACGGGGATGTGAGTGGTATCCCGCGCCCATGACGACCGTCCCCATTTCCAACATCCGCAATTTCTCCATCGTCGCCCATATCGACCATGGCAAATCGACGCTGGCCGACCGCCTGATCCAGATGACCGGCGGCCTCTCCGACCGCGAAATGGCGGGCAAGGAGCAGGTGCTCGATTCCATGGACATCGAGCGCGAGCGCGGCATCACCATCAAGGCGCAGACGGTCCGCCTCGCCTACCGCGCCAAGGACGGCGAGGATTACATCTTCAACCTGATGGACACGCCCGGCCATGTCGACTTCGCCTACGAAGTCTCGCGGTCGCTGGCGGCGTGCGAAGGTTCCCTGCTGGTGGTCGACGCCAGCCAGGGTGTCGAAGCGCAGACGCTCGCCAACGTCTACCACGCGCTCGACGCGGGCCATGAGATCGTTCCGGTCCTGAACAAGGTCGACCTTCCGGCCGCAGAGCCGGAGAAGATCAGGCAGCAGATCGAGGACGTCATCGGTATCGACGCCTCCGACGCGGTGATGATCTCGGCCAAGACCGGCCTCGGCGTGCCCGATGTGCTGGAAGCCATCGTCACCCGACTGCCGCCGCCGAAGGGCGATCGCGATGCGACGCTGAAGGCGCTGCTGGTCGACAGCTGGTACGACGTCTATCTCGGCGTGGTCGTGCTGATCCGTGTCGTCGACGGCGTCATGAAGAAGGGCAGCCGGGTCCGCATGATGGGCACCGGTGCGGCCTATGACATCGAGCGCGTCGGCTTCTTCACGCCGAAGATGACGCAGGTCGACGAGCTCGGCCCCGGCGAGATCGGCTTCATCACCGCCGCGATCAAGGAGGTCGCCGACACCCGCGTCGGCGATACCATCACCGACGACAAGAAGCCGGTGACCGAAATGCTGCCGGGCTTCAAGCCGGCGATTCCGGTGGTGTTCTGCGGCCTATTCCCCGCCGACGCCGACGACTTCGAGACCTTGCGTGCGGCGATGGGCAAGCTGCGCCTCAACGATGCCAGCTTCTCCTACGAGATGGAAACGTCGGCCGCACTCGGCTTCGGCTTCCGCTGCGGCTTCCTCGGGCTGTTGCATCTGGAGATCATCCAGGAGCGTCTGTCGCGCGAGTTCGATCTCAATTTGATCGCGACCGCGCCGAGCGTGATCTACAAGATGGCTCTGACCGACGGCCAGGAAATCTCCATTCACAACCCCGTCGACATGCCCGACGTGGTCAAGATCGCCGAGATCCAGGAGCCCTGGATCGAGGCGACGATCCTCACCCCCGACGAATATCTCGGCAGCGTGCTGAAGCTGTGCCAGGACCGCCGCGGTTCGCAGAAGGAGCTGACCTATGTCGGCTCGCGCGCGATGGTGAAATACGATCTGCCGCTCAACGAGGTCGTGTTCGATTTCTACGATCGGCTGAAGTCGGTTTCAAAAGGCTACGCCTCGTTCGACTACCATCTCACCGACTACAAGCCGGCCGATCTCGTCAAGATGCAGATCCTCGTCAACAACGAGCCGGTCGACGCGCTGTCGATGCTGGTGCATCGCACCCGCGCGGAAGGGCGCGGCCGCGCCATGGTCGAGAAGATGAAAGAGCTGATCCCGCCGCACATGTTCCAGATCCCGATCCAGGCGGCGATCGGCGGCAAGGTGATCGCGCGCGAGACGGTGCGCGCGCTGCGCAAGGACGTCACCGCGAAGTGCTACGGCGGCGACATCACGCGCAAGCGCAAACTTCTGGAGAAGCAGAAGGAAGGCAAGAAGAAGATGCGGCAGTTCGGCAAGGTCGACATCCCGCAGGAAGCCTTCATTGCCGCGCTGAAGGTGGATAGCTGAGGCGATTGCCGAGCCTGTCCGCGGCCGGCAAGCGAAAACCGCGAAACAACCCCATGCACAGTAGCCGGCGCCTTGTCGGCACCACGCTGTTTCGATTTTTACGAATATCGTTTGACTCGTCGGGCAAAACAGGGGCATGATGTCATCATGGCAGCGTGTGTGGCCGGCAGGCAGGACGACGTAAAGTTAGTTCATTTCAGAGCACGGAGACGAAGCCGGCCAAGACCGTATAAGCCCCTGGCTTGCTGCATCTGAACGACGGATCCCGGGCACTTGCTCTCACACCCAGCGCCGCACGCGCGCGACGTAGTCGTCATATTCCGCTTGGAATTGGCGCTGCATCTTGGCTTCCTCGAACGGGATATGAACCCAATTGGCCGTCGCGAACACTGCGACAGGCGCGATAAACATGGGCCAGGCGCCGACCCATATCGCGATGCCGAGAGCGAGAATCACGAGGCCCAGATACATCGGGTTGCGCGTGAACTGGTAGGGGCCGCTGGTAACCAGCTTGCGATTGGTCGGCGACGTTGGTTGGATCTCGGTATCCTCACGCCGGAACAGAACGAAAGCCCAGACTGGCGGACCGAACGCCAAGGCGACCAAAACTATTCCCAGCAGCGGAAGCGGGAAGCCCAGAAGCGCCGGCCAGCCGAGCAACCAACTGAGCACCGCGCACAAGACCAAGTAGATCGACGTCCAAATCGGCGGAGGGAGTCGGAGCATGGTCGAACCACCTGGAATCGACGCTCGGTTACGATGCCGGAGCGCTGGTAACGCAAGAGTTTGTCCACTTTGGGCCGAATTCGTCCAGGATGTCGGCGCCTTCCCTGACGAGATCGGGTTCGGGGTATTGGCGAATTGAACCAAGCGCCAGACCCAGCCACACCACTTTCACCCAATCGCAAAGTCCGCCGCGGCCTCCGCGTGAATGGCCGTGGTGTCGAACGTCTCGACCGATGTATCGGCAGCACCGACCAGCATCGTGATCTCGGTGCAGCCGAGAATGATGCACTCCGCGCCGCGCCCGACCAGCGCGGCCATCACACCCTGATAGCGGCGACGCGAGGCCTCGGTGACGATCCCGAGGCACAGCTCGTCGTAGATGATGCGGTTCACGTCAGCGCGCTCGTCGGCGGTGGGAATGCGGACATCGAGATCATGCGCGCGCAGCCGGTCGATGTAGAAATCTTCCTCCATCGTGAAGATGGTGCCGAGGAGCCCGACCCGCCGATATCCTCTGGCCCGAATGCGCTCTGCCGTTGCGTCGCCGATGTGAATGAAAGGAATGGTCAGCTTCGACACGATATCGGGCGCCAGCTTATGCATCGTGTTGGTGCACAGCACGATGGCGCACGCGCCGGCGCTTTCGAGGCGCTGCGCGATCTCGGCGAGGCTCGCCGCCGCCTCCGTCCAGCGGCCGGCGTATTGCATCTCCTTGATCTCCTGAAAATCGTAGGAATAGATCAACAGCGGCGCCGAATGCAGCTTTCCCATGCGGTCGCGGATTCGCTCGTTGATGAGCTTGTAGTAGAGCGCGGTGCTCTCCCAGCTCATGCCGCCAATCAGGCCAATGGTTTGCATCCTGGTGCCTTTCAAGAATTGGCTCGACCGGATCGTAGACGAAGACGCTGAAGGCCGCTATCGCCGTGCTGTTCTGCCTGTCGATGCGCGACATGACGCTGTGGTCCAATGATCCCGTCGCCCTGATGCGGACGGTCGGAGGGGTCTCCGGCGCCGTCGGCGCTATCAGCCTCGTGATGATCGCCTTCGGCCTGATCGGCCGCAACGCGCCAGTCTGATAGAGCTTCGAAAGACTTCGCAACGGTGGCATCACGCCTGCGCTACGAGGGGAATAACAGGTCTTCGCTGCAAATCTGAATGTCGGAACTGCGCCTCTCGCGCGACCTCATCAGCAAGGACGATTATCGCGAGGCCAATGTCTGCCATCCTTGAGGGCACCTTCTGGAAGCGAACTGAACCTGGTCGCCTCTCGTTCTCGCGCCCTCCAAGAGAGTGTCGCGGAACCCGTTTGCCGCAGATTCTGCCATCGCGGATGATCGGCGGCCACACCGCTCACGCAAGAAGCCCAGGGAACTCGCGGACCTGCCGCGCACCCTTGGGCAAACGCGTGCCTTGGTTGAAGTAAGCCGGGAACTCGTCGAGCGCAGTCAGCGGGTCCTGCAGGAAAGCCGCAACACGCTCGATCGCGAGCTGGAAACAAGCGGCTTTCCGATTAGGAACGCTTGCGCTGCACTCAGCATTTTTAGCTGATGCCGCAGTATGTCTTCAGCGTTCGCAACCTCGAACCAAACGACCCGCCCATAGCCGGAGAGTTTACGGACGACGAAGCCGCATGGAAGGAAGCGACCCATTTCGCCGCTGATCTTTTCCGGGACGTCGACGGAAAGCTCCGGCCTGGCGAAGAATGGTTTTTGGAGGTCGTTGATGCAGAGGGAAGACTAATCTTCAAGATCCGGGTCAGTGCGAAGCTAGAGGAGTAAGCCCGCCTCGCCACTAGCGATGAAGCCTAGAAGCACTCAAACAATCGTCCGTTTGCGCGAGGAAATTCGTTTCGCGCCGCCGACATGCCTAGGTAGAAATCGACGAGCGAACGCTTTCCAAGGTGTGAAGATAAGCACGATCGAACTCGGCCACGTCCTCCAGCGCAGTCCGGTCAAGCAGCCGAACCGTGTGATGCTGCCACTCAACAAGGTGCTCGCTTCTGAGTTGTTGAAGGGTCCTGTTCACGTGGACTGCCGATAATCCGCATGCATCGGCAATGTTTTGTTGGGTAAAGGGAAGATGGAAGCTCCCATTGTCGAGGAGCCCGATCAGCTCCAGCCGGGTGGCAAGCTCGCAAAGGAGATGCGCGATCCTGCCTATGGCTTGGCGCCCTCCGAGATTTTCAACCCATTCGCGATAGATCGCGCCATGGATCAGCGTCTCGCGCCAGAAGGCATGCATAATCCTCGGAGATGCATCCATCACTTCTCTGAGGTAGTCGTGAGATACAGACGCTATCGTCGAGCTGCCGACACTGCAAAGTTCATGATCCATAACCGGCAGGTGCAAGGTGTGCAAATCCGGCATATCGCCAGCCAGATAGAACGATGAGATTTGGTTTCGGTCGGAGATCACCTTCTGGCGACACAGAAACCCAGACATTACGACGGTCGAACTCCTTGGGCGTTCGCCTTGACGCGCCACAAAAGCACCGTTGTCCAGATTCTTGAGCTTGTACGGCATGCGCGCGAGCTTAGCTTGATCTTGCTCAGAGAGACCAACCACCGCCTGCAAACGCGCGATCAGCTTGCGATGTGGCATGATGCGCTCCCTTCCATGAGGCGGGAGCGCATTAAAGCTCTCTCAGCCACCGACGCCTACGGACCTTAGCCGGTGATGCCATATTAACGCATGAGGATAGGCAGAGTTCAACCGCCAGTTTGCTCGTGCGCATGAAGTGTCATCAGGTTCCCTTTCCCGACTGCCATTGCGCTCGTGGTATTCCGTCCGGTGCCTCCTGGCGAGGGACCGCTTCTGGCCCCAAAGCGGACGTAGCCCAGGCTTGCTGCCAATGTCAGCTCATGGCCCCGGCAGATGCTGCGGTCTCGGCCTCGGCCTCGTCTGCCGTCTCACTCCCGATCCGCTCGGCGCTCGCGCCTCCCGGACGCAGGCCTGTGCCCGAGCGCTGTCCGCAGGATGACGCCGAAGAGGATCACTGCCACCGGCCAGTGGAACCAGATCTTGTGCATGCCGGTGAAGAGATTGATCAGAATCAGAAAGCCCGAGACCGTGAGGGCCGCAACAACCGGCCGCGGCAGGCTCGCCAGCCGGTCCGAGACGAAGTCCATCCAGGTGGACGGCTCGTGTCTGTCCTGAATCCGTCGAGCGTCAGTTTCCGAGGCTGCAACTGCGTCCCCCTGCGGCGCGAGGCTGCCGTCAACCGCGGAGCTGTGTCCCTGAGCGGCTCGGCCGTCCATGGTCACGCGATAGCTGGTCACGGGAGCGACGTTCTTCATGGGGCGCTGGCCGAGGCAGTCGAAGCCAACGGATAATTTGTTGCGCACCTGATCGTAGACTGACGCGGAGATCACGACGCCGCCGGGTTCGGCAAGCTCCTGCAACCGGGCCGCGATATTGACCCCGTCGCCGAAGATGTCGGTCCCGTCCACCATCACATCCCCGAGATTGATGCCGATGCGAAATCGCATCGAGGGCGTGTCGGGCGGGTTCGATGCCTGGCTGGAAATTTCCTGCTGAATCTCCACCGCACATTGCACCGCCTCGACCACGCTGGCGAACTCGGCGATCACGGCATCGCCCCAGGTATTCACGATCCGGCCGTCATGGCGCTCCACCAATCCGGCAATGGCCGTGCGGTAGCGACGCAGCGTCTCCAACGTTCCCGCCTCGTCGGCTTCCATGAGACGAGAATAGCCGAACGCATCGGCGCACAGGACGGTGGTCAGCCGTCGTTTCACCTTGTTCTCGGTCGTTCTGTCGTCGGTCATGGTGCCTATGGTAGCGTCCCTGACCGGCAAATGCATCAGGCATCGCGCCTGGCGCCACCGCGGTTGCGGCGCGGGCCCGCCGATCGGGGCCCGCGCGACGCCCTCACGACGTCTTCTGCTTCGCCTCGACGTAGCGTGCAAAATTGTCGAGGATCGCCTGCCAGCCGCCTTGCTGCTGCTCGACAGAGTGCGTTGTTTCGCCATCGAAGGCGACGCGGACGACGATGCCGTTCGCCCCGGGCACGAATTCGACCTCGGCCTTGCGATCGCCGAATGCGTATTCGATCCGCTCGCGTTCGACGATCTTGGTGTAGGTACCGGCGAAGTCAAAGCCCATGCTGCCGTCCTTGGCCTCCATGCGGGACGAGAAGACGCCGCCCTCCCGCAGGTCGACCGCAGCCTTGGTCGTGTGCCAGTCGTCCGACGCGGCGTTCCACTTCACGATGTCGGCAGGCGTCGTATACGCATGCCAGACCTGATCGATCGGGGCGGCTACGCTGGTTTCGACGGTGATCCTCATGGGTATTGCTCCTGGTCGATTTCGACGGCTCGAGGTGGCGACATCACGTCACATGTGCAGGGTCCATCTACAGCACGTGCGGGACAGGTCCACCCAAGGACGGTCGAGACCAGTCGATGCCGACAAGCCCGAGCCGTCAATGCGTCAAAAAATGCAGACAAGTGCGATCAGGATATCGCGTGACCAGCGGTCGATGAACCGGCCGTCAAGGATATCAGTCCCTTGACGTCGCGGGCACGATGTAGCGATCCAGCAGGTCCAGTTCGGGCGCGACCATGTTCTTGGATTCCCGCCCGGCGTTGAAGACGACGACCATGTCGAGCGCGGGGATGATGATGGTCTTCTGCGAGTTGAAGCCCTTGGCGGCGATCCAGTCGACGACGCTGCTGCCGTCCTGCGATCGACCAAGCCACCATTGATAGCCGTAGGATTGCGGCTCCCTGGTCTTGATGTGCTCCGCCGTCGATTGATCCGCCCAGGACGCCGAAACGATCTGCCTGCCGTCCCAGGCGCCACGGTTGAGAACAAGCTGGCCGATTTTCGCCCAGTCGCGCGGACGCAGGCTCAGCCCGGATGCCGACGTTGGAAGGCCGCTCACCGGGTCCTTGTACCACGCGACATCTTCGATCCCGAGCGGTGCGAAGATATTCTCCTGCGCCAGCACATCGACCGGCTTCCCGGTAACCCTTGTCAGGATCGCGCCGATCAGCTCCGTCTCCCTGTTGTTGTATGCGAACGAGACACCGGGCGTCCTGTCGAAGCCCAATCCCGCCGACATCGTCAGGAGATGGCGCAGCGTGATGCGATCCTTGTCGGACTCTCGGAGCCCGGCGTCATCGGGAAGATACGACACGATCGGAGCGTCCAGATCCCGGATCATGCCGCGATCCATGGCGATGCCGACCAGCAGCGAGACGACGCTCTTGGTCATGGAATAGCCGTTGTGCCGTGTCGTCGCGTCGTAATTGAGTTGATGAGGATAATCATAGTAACGCTCGTAGACGAGCACGCCGTGCCTGACGACGACGATGTCGTCGACATTGGCGAGCTTGCCGAGGCTGATGCCCTCTTCCATCGTGCAAAGCAGTGCCGCGTTCAGCCCCTGCTTGTCCGGCGAGGTCATCGCCCATCCGTCATGGATGTCCTGCGGAATGCCGCAACCGGATGCGGGTTCGGCTCCGAATGCAACGGGACTCAAGGCAACGGCACACGCCGCTGCAACGACGCCGATCCATGTCCGCATGCCAGGCTCCCCCCACCGTTGCCCACGACCCGTGCAAGGATGCCGTTCTGTGTACGGCCATTTTGCGGCGTTGCGGGCGCTGGAAGAGCCTTCATTGTGGGCAGACGCTGAATGCCATACGAGCGGCGGAGAGACACCGCTGGCCCATGGCGGTCGAACGAACTCGGCGATAAAACACCGTTCACGGAACGCTGGACACAAGAAACATGGCTTTTTGGATCGCAGGTGCCGTCGGATTGATGATCGCCTATCTGCTTGGCTCGATACCCTCGGGCTATCTGGCAGGAAAACTGCTTCGGGGAATCGACATCCGCGAGCATGGCTCCAGGTCCACCGGCGCCACGAATGTCTTGCGGACGCTGGGCAAATGGCCTGCCTTGGTGGTGCTGATCGCCGATGTGCTGAAGGGCGCGGCGGCGATTCTCGTGGCCCGCTGGGTCTGCCCCTGGCTCGCTGGCGAATTATCGCCGGCGCCGCCGACAGCGGCTGATCTGCAAGCATGGGTGCCATGGGCGGTGTGCCTTGCCGGCATTGCCGCGCTGCTCGGACATGGCCGCTCGATCTGGCTGAATTTTACCGGCGGCAAATCGGCTGCGACCGGGCTCGGCGTGTTGCTGGCGATGTCGTGGCCGGTGGGACTGGGTGCGGCGGCGGTGTTTGGCATCGTGCTGGCTATCGCCCGCATCGTTTCCCTGAGCTCGATGCTCGCGGCATTGACGGCCATCGTCCTCGTCTGCGGTTTTGATCACCCGCTGCCCTATCGGCTGCTGGTGATCGCAGGCGCCATCTACGTGATCGTTCGCCACCGTGCCAACCTTCAACGGCTGGTGGCGGGGACGGAGCCGCGCCTGGGGCGAAGCGGCCCGGAGCCGAAGTCGGAAACGCAGGTCTAGCGACTACAGCGCCGCCAGGCCGGGTGGGGCTTTGCGCATGTTCGAGGCCTGCTCATAGGCATAGGCGAGACGCAACAGCTTGTGCTCGGTCCAGGCGGGACCTGCGAAGCTGACGCCGAGCGGATAATCGGGCGTGTCCTTGCCATCGGCCCCGGAGACGAAGCCGGCGGGCACCATGACGCTGGGATAGCCGGCCTTGGCTGCAATTGCTGCGCCCATGGCGCCGGGGAACAGGACGGCATCGAGCTTGTGCTGGTTCATGTAGGCATCCATGCCGCGCGTCTTGGCCGCGAGCAGATCCATGGCACGTGCCGACTTGTACTCGCGCTCGCTCAGATCGCCTTTGGTGAGGTCGGCGGCGAGGAACAGGTCCTGGCCGAAACGCAGCGCTTTCTCCGCGTGCGCCGCGTTGAAGGCGATGATGTCGGCCATGGTCTTGATGTCTGTATTGGTCGCCCAATCCTGGAGGTAGAGATTGAGACCGTGCTTCAGCTCGTAGAGGAAGACGATCGGCGATCCGGTCGGATTGCCCTTGTTGCTGCTCAGCGGATTGCGGTTGAGCACGGCCATGTTGGTGCCCGGCCCGGCGATCCAGCCCCGTGTCGGCATATTTGCGCGCATGATGACGGCGCCGAGATCCTCCAGCACTTCGACCACGGCGGTCATCACCTTGGCCCCGTCGGGTGGCAATTTGCCGTAGTAGCAATCGTTCAGTGGGTCGTCGGGGTCGCTCGGCACGCCGATGCGCGCGCCCTTCATCGCATCAGGTGCGAGGCCCGCGGTGTAGTCGGCCGGCCGCCGCTGGCGTTCCGTCGCGGGGTCGCGCAAGTCCTTGGCTGCGAGCACATTCAACAGCATCGCGGCGTCGCGCACGGTGCGCGTCATCGGTCCTGCGGTGTCCTGGCTGTGCGCGATCGGCACGATGCCGGCGCGGCTGATCAGGCCGACGGTCGGCTTGACCGTGACCAGGCCGTTCCGGCTGGCGGGGTGCAGCAGCGAGCCCGAGGTCTCGGTACCGATCGAGGCTGCGCACAGACCCGCCGCCACGGCGACCGCCGAACCCGAACTCGAGCCGCCCGGCTGCACGAGCGGAATGTCGTGCTTGCCCATCAGCGCCGGCGCGTAAGGGTTCTTCACCTGTCCGCCGAGCGAGGAATAGCCCGAGGGCATGTCGACCGCGAGGATGTTGGCGAACTCGGTCAGGTTCGCCTTGCCCAGGATCACCGCGCCGGCCTTTCGCAGCAACTTGACGATTGTGGCATCAGCTCTGGCGCGCGTGCCCTCCAGCGCCAGCGAGCCCGCCGTCGTCGGCTGCTTGTCGGAGGTTGCGATGTTGTCCTTGATCAGGATCGGCACGCCGGCCAGCGGGCGCCTCGCCGACGGTTTGGTGTCGTCGAGCTTGGCTGCGATCGTCAGCGCATCGGGATTGAGCGCGCGGACCGAATTCAGCATCGGCCCGCCGCGGTCGTAGGCCGCAATGCGCGCGAGATAGGCCTTGGTCAGTGCTGAGGCGGTGGCCCGACCGCCGGCAAGGGCATCGATGATGTCGCTCATCGGCGCGTCGGCGAGCCTGAGCTCGGCCGGCGCCGCGGCGCCGACGGCTACCGCAGCGCGACGGGTTGGCTTCTTCATGACGTGCCTCGTGGGCGGCCGGGCCGGCTTTACAGACATATGCTACAGATTGTGGCATATGTCCCGATTGCGCGACAAGCGGGCGAGCGAGTGGAGCGACCCATGGACTGCACGATCGGGGACTGCACGATCCGGGACTGCACGATCCGGGACTGCACGATCCGGCCCGCGCTTGACGATGATGCCGCCGACATCAGTACGGTCATCCTGCGTGCACTGCGCGAAACCAATGCCAAGGACTATACGGACGAGATCATCGCCAGGGTCGAGCAGAGCTTCAGCCCGGACGCCGTGCGGGCTCTGATCGCAAAGCGCACCGTCTTCGTCGCCATCATCGGTGATCGCGTCGTCGGAACGGCAAGCCTCGACGGAAGCATCGTCCGCACCGTGTTCGTGGCGCCCGACGTTCAGGCCCGCGGCATCGGCAAGCTGCTGATGGCCGCGATCGAGCACATCGCGCGCGCCCGAAACATTCCCATGCTAAAGGTTCCGTCGTCAGTCACCGCCGAGACATTCTACGCGCGGCTCGGCTTCAAGGCCGTGCGCGACAGCTATCATGGTGACGAGCGCACGATCATCATGGAGCGGCTGCTCCATGCCCCCTTGCAAGGGCCGATAGCCGCAGCTTGATCGCTTTCGCGAAATAGATCACCATCGCTCCACTGACCGCTCACACCAAGAATGGGCGAGGAAACGCTGACATGAACGCAACCTCCGGGTTTGGCCTGGTCGAGCGGGCGCGCGCCATCGCACCGCTGATTGCGGGCGAGGCGAACGAGATCGAGCGGATGCGGCGGCTGACACCTGATGTCGTCAATGCGCTGATCGAGAACGGGCTCTATCGCGCGCTGCTGCCGCAAAACCTCGGCGGATCGGAAGCGCCGCCCGAGATCTTCATGCAGATGCTGGAGGAGATCGCGAAGGCCGATGCCTCCACGGCCTGGTGCCTCGGCCAGTGCAGCGTCTGCGCCATGATCGCAGCCGCGCTCGACCACGAGACCGCGCACGAGATATTCAACACCGCGCCCGGCGTCCTCGCCTGGGGCGCGGTTGCGCATGAGGCGCGCGCAGTCGAGGGCGGCTACCGGGTCACGGCGCGCTGGGATTTCGCGTCGGGCTCGCGGCAGGCGAGCTGGCTTGGCGCGCATGTCCGTATCGTCGGCAGCGACGGCACGCCGCGCAAGAATGCCGATGGCTCACCGGAGATGCGCACCATCCTGTTTCCGCTCGCGAGCGCCGTGATGCACGACGTCTGGCAGGCGATCGGGCTCGCCGGCACCGGCACCGATTCCTACGAGGTGCACGACCTCTTCGTTCCCGATCGCTTTGCCGTGTTCCGCGACGTGCCGGGCGCTTTGCGCGAGCCGGGCCCGCTCTACCGGCTTCCCACCGGATCGACCTTCAGCCTCGGCTTTGCCGCGGTCTCGCTCGGCCTCGCACGCGCGACGCTGGATGCGGCGGTTGGGTTGGCGCGCGCCAAGCACCAGTCGCTGGCAGCACACGCCATGCGCGACAACCAGGCGGTCCAGGGCCTGATCGGCCGCACCGAGGCGGATTTGCGCGCCGCCCGCGCCTATCTTTATGCCACGGCGAATGCGATGTGGCGCGACCTCTCGGCAACCGGTCAATTCAGTCCGGCGCATCGCAGCGCGGTCCGTCTCGCCGCGACCTGGACCATCCAGCAATCGGCCAACGTGGTCGACACCGCCTATCACATGGCCGGCGCCACCGCGGTATTCCGCAGCAATCCGTTCGAGCGGCGGTTTCGTGACATGCACGCGATCACGCAGCAGATCCAGGCGCGGGACACGCATTACGAGGACGTCGGCAAGATGATTCTCAGCCAATAGGCGGCGGCCGCCGACCGTCACGCCACCAGCGCGGCGTCCTCGTCAATGCCGCGCTGCGCGGCCAGCAGGCTGATGATCTCGGCATTGGGCCGGGCCTTGCTGAACAGAAAGCCCTGGCCCTCGTCGCAGCCCTCGGTGCGCAGGCAGCTCAGTTCGGCCTCGGTCTCGACCCCTTCGGCGGTGATGATGACGCCGAGGCCTTTGCCGAGGCTGATGATGGAGCGGATGATCGCCTGCGACTCGCGATTGGCGCCCAAGTCGCGCACGAACGACTGGTCGATCTTGATCTTGTCGAAGGGAAAGCTGCGCAAATAGCTGAGGCTGGAATAGCCGGTGCCGAAATCATCCATCGAGATGCGCACGCCGAGCGCGCGCAGCGCGTGCAGTGTCGCCAGCACCTGCGCGCTCTTCTCGAGCAGCAGCGTCTCCGTGATCTCGAGCTCGAGCCGCCGCGGCGGCAGGCCGGACTGTTTCAGCGCATCCGTCACCACCGAGAGCAGATTGCCGCTGCGGAACTGGAGCGGCGACAAATTGACGGCGACGCGGACGTCATCCGGCCAGGTCGCGGCATCGAGGCAGGCGCGGCGCAGCATCAGGCCGCCGAGAGGGTTGATGAGACCGGTTTCTTCCGCGACCGGAATGAACTCGGCCGGCGAGACCATGCCGCGCTCGGCATGCGGCCAGCGCACCAACGCCTCGAAGCCGGTGATGCGGCCGCTCGAGAGGTCGATCAGCGGCTGATAATAGGGACGCAGCACGTCGTTCTGGATCGCGTCGCGCAGCTCGACTTCGATCTTGCGGCGGCTCTGGGCCTTCGCATCGAGCGCGGCCTCGAAGAAAGCGAAAGTGCCGCGGGCATCTAGCTTGGCGCGCGACAGCGCCATGTCGGCGCTCTTGAGCAGCTTTTCGGACTCGTCGCCGTCGCCGGGCGCCATCGCGATGCCGATGGAGGCGCCGATCACCACGGAATGACCGTCGAGTAGATAGGGATCGGCGATGGCTTCGAGCAGACGCTTGGCCAGCAGAACCGCATCCTCGGGGCGGGTCAGGCCGCTCTGCACGATCGCGAATTCGTCGGAGTTCAGCCGCGCCAGCCCATCCTCCTCGCGGAGCGTCGAGCGCAGGCGCTTGGCGACACCGCGCAGCAGCTTGTCGCCGACCGCATGTCCGAGCGTGTCGTTGACGGCCTTGAAATTGTCTAGGCCCAGCATCAGCAGCGCGACTTTGTCGGTGCTGCGACGCCTATGCAGGAGCATGTCATCCACCTGCTGGCGCAGCAGGTTGCGGTTCGGCAGACCGGTCAGGCCGTCATGCTGAGCCATAAAGGCGAGCCGCGCCTCGGCGCGCTTGCGCTCGGTGATGTCCATCAGCGCGAGCAGTACCGCCGGCCGCTCGGCATAGGTCAGTTCGCGGGAATAGATCGCCAGATCGATCAGCGCACCGTCGGCCTTGACGTGCTTCCAGGTGCGCGCGGCCTGCTCCTCGCTGGACCGATCGGCGGTCCAGGGCGGCTCGCTGTCGAAGGCCTGCAAGGAGCGGATCTTCAGCTTCTCGAACTCGGCGCGGCTATAACCGTAATGCGCGATCGCAGCGTCGTTGACGCCGAGGATGCGCTCGTCGTCCAGCGCGCAGACGATCATGGGCACGGGATTGCCGTCGAACAGCAGGCGGAACGAGGCCTCGCGCTGCTTCAATTCGGTGATGTCGACGCGCAGGCCGACCACGCCGCCGTCGTCGGTGCGGCGCTCCTCGATCAGGATAACGCGGCCGTCGGAGAGCGTCTGCTCGTGGCGTTTGCCGGGCTCGTAGAGCTTCTTCAGCCGTGCGGCGATCCATTCGTCCTCGTGGCCGGCGGCTTCCGGATAGTCGCCGCGGGCAACGCCGACGCGCAGCGTATCTTCCAGCCGCGCGCCTTCCTGGAAGAGATCGGCGGTCTTGCTGTAGATCTCGGAATATTGCTTGTTCCAGAGGACGTAACGGCCTTCGGGATCGAGAATCACGATACCCTGCGGCAGCAGGTCGACGGCCTGACGCAGCCGCTCGTGCGATTTGCGCGCCGCTGCGATGACAGCATCGGCTCCATCTCGTTCGATGGCCCGCGCGCGCGTAAAGCGCGGCTTGCGCGGCCACCGGCCGGCCCGGGCGAGCGCCGTGTGCTTTCGCTTTTTTGGTTTTCGAGGCCCCAAACTCAAGTTCTTACGTCCCAGTCGCGCCCAGCGCTCGCAACTCTTGCGGCAAGTATCTGAAAAAACAGTAATCTTGGAGTGGGCTCGCCGCCGGGCGCACCGTCGGGCGGATCGCGTGAGGCGGAGTTTCTTGCCTGTTCGCGAGGCGGCGCAGCGCCGGCGGGCGCGCCAGACCTGCTTCCGCGTCGCAATCGGAGAGCACGCTGGCGCAAAACTGCGCGCTCGCTTGAATCATTGCCGCGATTGCGGGCGATTGTATGCGGACGGGGGTGATTGCTCACTCCGCGCACCAATTTTGGTCAACGCAGGACACGGTTATCACAGCCTTAAAAAAGCGGCCGCCCGGCGCAAAAGCTACGACTTCTGGACGACCTGGCTGAAAACACAGATCGTCGTGCTGCGCGCCGTCGCGCTGTTGACTGCTGCTGTAAAGACGCCGTGAGCTGCCCCCGGCTGAAAGCCTAATTCTTAACCCTGACGCGGCGTTGCACTATAAGGTGGTCAGCATGAGTCCCCGCCGCATCGCTCCTCTCCTGCTTGTCATGGCGCTCCTGGCCGCCGGCGGCGCGCTCGCCCAGGACAAGGGCAGCGTGAATCCAACGCCATTGCCGCCGCTCGCCAATCCCAACGATCCCAAGATCGGCGCCAAGGAGCTGTTTGCGCGAAAACTGCTGCCCTCGCGCGGCCCCGCACATATCATCGGATCCTATGTCAAGGGCTGCATCGGCGGCGCCGTCGAGATGCCGATCAACGGCGACAATTGGCAGGTGATGCGGCTGTCGCGCAATCGCAACTGGGGTCATCCCGACACGATCGCGCTGATCAAGCGCCTTGCCGCCAAGGCGCACAAGGACGCGGGCTGGCCCGGCATCCTGGTCGGCGACATCGGCCAGCCGCGTGGCGGTCCTGCATTGTCCGGGCATGCCAGCCATCAGATCGGGATCGACGCCGACATCTGGCTGACGCCGATGCCGGACCATCGTCTCTCGCGCGAGGAGCGCGAGGAGATGTCGGCAGTGATGATGGTGCGCCCGGATCGGCTCGACATCGATCCAAAGGTGTTCACGCCGGGGCATGTGCTGGTGCTGCGCGATGCCGCGCAGGAGCCGGCGGTGCAGCGCATCTTCGTCAACCCGGCGATCAAGAAGGCGCTGTGCCGCGAGGCCAAGGGCGACCGCTCCTGGCTGTCGAAGATCCGGCCGTGGTGGGGCCACGACTATCATTTCCACATCCGCATGCGCTGCCCGGCGGGCGCGACCGAATGCCAGGGTCAGCCGTCGCAGTCCGAGGACGAGGGCTGCAAGCCCTCCGATTTCGCCTATTGGTTCAGCGAAGGCGTGCTGCATCCGAAGCCGCCGCCCGAGCCGCCGAAACCGAAGCCTCCGATGACGCTGGCGCAGATGCCGGCGGCCTGCAAAGCCGTGCTGCACGCGCCGGACGCGAAGCCGTAATCTGGCGGCGGAGCCGTTGGGATGGCCTGCCCGGTTAGACAAACGGTCGCCTTTGACCTGAAGCCTCGGCCTGCTATCTTCGTGGGCAGCGATATCCCTGCCGGCCGTAAGCCGTCGCAAGGCCCCGTGGAACAGCGCTTCCGCCCATCGCAAGCCAGACCCACAGAACGCCAGTTGCGCGTGCGATTTTGCGCGCGGGCTCGCACGGAGCGCATCCATGATTCGTATTGCTGGACTTTTCACCGCTTTCGTGATCCTCGCAGGCGCGAGCCTTTCGCCCGCCGCCGCTGAGGACAAGACCATCACCGTGTTCGCCGCCGCCTCGATGAAGAACGCGCTCGACGCGGTCGATGCCGCCTACACCGCCAAGACCGGCGTCAAGGTGACGGCGAGCTACGCCGCGAGCTCGGTGCTCGCCAGGCAGATCGAGCAGGGCGCGCCGGCCGACGTGTTCGTCTCCGCCGACACCGACTGGATGGACTACGTAACCTCCAAGAAGACCATCAACGAGCCGACCCGCGTCAATCTGCTCGGCAACAGCATCGTGCTGATCGCGCCGAAGGATTCGAAAATCGACAACGTCACCATCGCGCAGGGCTTCGATCTTGCGAAACTCGCCGGCGACGGCAGGATCGCGACCGGCGACGTCAAGTCGGTGCCGGTCGGCAAATACGCCAAGGCGGCGTTGGAGAAGCTCGGCGCCTGGACCGCCGCGGAGCCAAAATTCGCCATGGCCGAGAGCGTGCGCGCCGCGCTGACGCTGGTCGCCCGCGGCGAGGCCAATCTCGGCATCGTCTATTCCACCGACGCCAAGGTCGAGCCCGGCGTCAAGATCGTCGGCACCTTCCCGGAAAATTCGCATCCCGCGATCATCTATCCGGTTGCAGCGACCACGACCGCGAAGCCCGAGACGAACGACTATCTCGCCTTCCTGCGCACCTCGGCCGCCAAGACCATTCTGGAAAAATACGGTTTTAAGTTCCTGATCAGCCCGACCACGTAATCTTCGCGACCTGATATTTGCGACTCGATGCTCGACATCTCTCCCACGGAATGGACGGCGATCCTGCTCTCGCTCAGGGTCGCCGTCATCGCTACGCTGGTGGCAACGCCGTTCGGCATTGCGCTGGCATGGCTGCTCGCGCGGCGTGACTTCTGGGGTAAATCGTTTCTCGACGCGATCGTGCATCTGCCGTTGGTGCTACCGCCGGTCGTCACCGGTTATCTCCTTCTTCTCACCTTTGGCCGTCGCGGCCTCGTCGGCGCCTTTCTCGCCGATCATCTCGGCATCGTTTTCGCGTTCCGCTGGACTGGCGCGGCGCTCGCCAGCGGTGTGATGTCTTTTCCCTTGCTGGTGCGCCCGATACGGCTGTCGATCGAGGCGATCGACCGCCGGCTCGAGCAGGCCGCGGAGACGCTTGGCGCCGCGCCCTTCAAGGTGTTCTTCACGGTGACGCTGCCTTTGGCGTTGCCCGGCGTGCTGGCCGGCATGGTGCTCGGCTTTGCCAAAGCGATCGGCGAGTTCGGCGCCACCATCACCTTCGTCTCCAACATTCCCGGCGAGACCCAGACGATTTCGTCGGCGATCTATTCGCTGATCCAGACCCCGGATGGCGACGCCGCCGCGGCGCGGCTCGTGATGGTTTCGGTCGGGCTCGCGATCGGCGCCTTGATCGCCGCCGAATGGTTCGCCCGCCGCGCCACCGCGCGCCTGCACGGGAACTGACCATGCTGCAGGTCAATGTCGAAAAGAAGCTCGGCGAGTTTTCGCTCCAGGCATCCTTCGAGAGTGAAGGCCGCGTCACCGGCCTGTTCGGCGCGTCCGGCGCCGGCAAGAGCTCGCTGATCAACATGATCGCCGGGCTGTTACGGCCCGACCGCGGCACCATCGTCATCGACGGCGAAGTTGTCGACGACACCGCCGCCGGCGTTCATGTGCCGACATGGCGCCGCCGCATCGGCTACGTGTTTCAGGACGCGCGGCTGTTTCCGCATCTCAATGTCGGACAGAATCTCGACTATGGAAGGCGGATGAACCGCCTCGCCCCCGATCCGGCTCAGCGCACGCGCGTCGTCGATCTCCTCGACATCGGCGCCCTTCTCGATCGCCGTCCCGGAAAACTCTCCGGCGGCGAGCGCCAGCGCGTCGCGCTCGGCCGCGCACTGCTGTCAAAGCCGCGCCTGCTGCTGCTCGACGAACCGCTCGGCGCGCTCGACGAGGCCCGCAAGCTCGAGATCCTGCCCTATCTGGTGCGACTGCGCGACGAGGCCAATATCCCGATGGTCTATGTCAGCCACGACGTGGCCGAATTGCGCCAGCTCGCAACGCAGATCGTGATGCTCAGGCAGGGCCGGGTGACATCGTTTGGCGGGGTCAAGGTGCTGACGTAGCCGCAAGGCGGATCGCTTTTCGGCGACCCGCCTCGCTCGTCACTTACCAGCCGCGATCGACGTTGCGCACGTCTCCGGTTCGGGCGTCGACGTCGACCTCCATCCAGCGGCCGCGGTGATCGCGGCCCTCGATCTGCCATTCGTCGCCGGCGAACTCGGTATGCGAAATCGTCATGACGCCGATGTCGGTCGCGACGTCCAGCGCGGCCTGCATCGAGATCTGATCGCCCGTGTCATAAGCCATCGCCGGTGCCGACGCTCCCAAACCGATCGCGACGATGGCGGACAAGATGAGGTTTCGCATGGGTTGCTCCTGTCAGACGCGTTTTACCGTTACGCGGCTAAGAACGGATAACGAAGCAGAGCGTTCCGGAACCGGGAGTCACGAAGCCGCGCAAATCTTCGGTGGTTGCGGCGATTTGGTGGCGGTTCCTCGTCATTCCAGGCCGCCGAAGGACGAGCCCTGAATCCATTGCACCACGCGTTCAATGGAGAGATGGATTCCGTGCTCACGCTGCGCGCGCCCCGGAATGACGGAGACTAAACCCCCGCCACCGACGTCCAGATCTCCGCGAGCTTGCGCCGTAGCGCCTGCGTGCGCGTCAGCGGCGCGGGTGTCTCGTCCTCTTCCGGCAGGCGGAGGCCAACGAGATTGACGCGGCCACCGGAGATGCTGCGCGCGACGAGCACGATCTCACCCAACGCGAGCTCGGCGCCTTCCTTCGGCGCGCGGTCGAGATGGACGTCGAAATAGTCGGCGAGGGTCAGCTTGCTCTCGTCGTCGGCGGCCTTCACGCCGTAGATCTCGGCGAGTTCGGCGAGCGTGTGCTCGCCGGAGACCATGAAGTCGCCGAGCAGATGCGGATCTGGCGCCGAGCTCGGCTGCATGTCGACGAAGAAACGGTCGAGCGCCTCGGCTTTTTCCGGCGGCGCCAGCAGATAGATGTAATCGCCAGGCGCAACCGGCTCGGCTTCCACCGGCGTCAGGATGCTCTCCTTGCGGATCACCAGCGTCGGCTTGGACCAGGACGGGATCAGCCCGCGGCGGAAATACAGGCTCTTTGGCCGCACCGGATAGCCGACCAGCTGCTGCTCGAGCTGGCCCGGCAGATCCAGCTCGATGCGGCGCGGGCCACGCTCGGCGCGCGGCAGCGCCACGTGCAGCTTGCGCGCGGCCGGCGCCAGCGTCCAGCCTTGCAGCAGCAGCGAAATGATCACGACGACGAAGGCGACGTCGAAATAGAGATAGGCCTTCGACAGGCCCACCAGCATCGGGATCGACGCCAGGAAGATCGCGACGGCACCGCGCAGGCCCGTCCAGGCAATGAAGATCTTTTCGCGCCAGTTGAAACGGAACGGCGCCAGGCACACGAACACCGCGATCGGCCGCGCCACCAGCATCAGGACGAAGGCGACACCGATCGCCGGCAGCACGCTGGAGCCGAGCCGGCTCGGCGACACCAGAAGGCCGAGCAGCACGAACATCACGATCTGCGCCAGCCAGGTCGCGGCGTCGAGAAACGCCACCACCGAATTATGCGCGCGCGTCGGCCGGTTGCCGATGATGATGCCGGCGAGATACACGGCCAGGAATCCGGAGGCATGCATGATCTGCGAGCCGCCGAAGATCACGAGCGCCGCAGTTGTCACGAAAGGCGCGTGCAGCCCCTGCGGCAACGCCACTTGATTGAGCCCGACGACGACGAGACGTCCGCCGACCACGCCGACGACGGCGCCCAGCACCGCCTCCTGGACGAACTCCATCGCCACATGGCCGGGCGAGCTCGCCCCCAGCGAGATGTATTCGACCAGCATCAGGGTGAGGAAGATCGCGAAGGGATCGTTGGTGCCGGATTCCGCTTCCAGCGTCGCACCGACCCGCGGGCGCAGGCGCAGGCCCTGGGTGTGCACCAGCAGAAACACGGCGGCCGCGTCGGTCGACGCGACCACGGCGCCGACCAGCAGCGCCTCCGTCCAGTTGAGGTCGAGTGCGTATTTCGCGACCGGCGCCGTGATCAGCGCGGTCAGGAGCACGCCGACGGTGGCGAGCACCACGGAGGGCGCGAGCACGGTGCGAATGCTGGCAAAGCGAGTCTTCAGGCCGCCGTCGAACAGGATCAGGGCCAGTGCTACCGAGCCAACCAGATAGGTCGTGCCGACGTCGTTGAACTGGAGCTGGCCCGGACCCGAATCACCCGCCAGCATGCCGATCGCGAGGAAGACCAGCAGCAGCGGCGCACCAAAGCGCAGCGCAAGCAGGCTCGACAGGATACCGGCCATGACCAGGACGGCGCCGAGCAATATGGCGAGACTGAAGGAGTCGAGGGAAGCCATGCGGTGCTGCGGTTACTCCAAGAGATCGACGAGTTCAGTCAGGGGGCCACCGGCCGGGCACTCCCTCGCCCCGCTTGCGGGGAGAGGGTGGGGTGAGGGGGAGCCTCCGCGGGGGCGGTGACAGTGGGACTCGCGGAGGGTCCCCCTCACCCGAAATTCAAGCTGCGCTCGAATTTCGACCTCTCCCCGCAAGCGGGGCGAGGTGAAGTGTGCCGCGATCGACGGATTTGCCCATCTCAAAACATGTATTCCAGCATCCTTATCGTCGCAGCACCGGCGCGCCAACCCATTTTCGCCCGCTCGCGGCAATCTGCCGGTATTTTGCGGCCTTAACGCGCTTCACTTCGCAGTGTATCGATGGTCCGGCCGCGGCCTTTGTGGGATTCTGCGGCGCTCTCGAATCAAACCCTCCTGCCCGCTCCCGACGAGATTTGCCCAACGAGACTTGCCCGATGGACATCAAAGACTTCATGGAGTTCGTGCAGACCACCGCGCGCAGCGTCGGGGCGGAAATCTCCTCGCCCTGGTTCTACCTGCAGTTCGGCCTCATTCTGGCGGCGGCCGGGATTGCCTATGCGGCGGAAGCCGCCATCCGCAACCGCGTCGACATGAGCTCGCTGGCCATGCGCTGGCCGCTGCCGCTCCGGCACTTCGCCCGCGTGATGGTCTCCAGCGCCTCGGCCGCGGTGTTCACCCTGCTCGTGATCATCTCCCGCGTGGCGATGTATCACGCAACTTGGCCGAGCCGCAGCTATCTCCTGATGGTCGCCGCCAAGCTGGGCCTGGCTTGGCTCGCGATCAGGCTCGTGACCTCGGTGCTGCGCAACGCCTTCATCGTCAAGCTAGTATCGATCACGGCGTGGTTTGTCGCCGCGCTGTCGATCCTCGGCCAGCTCGATACCAGCGTCGACCTGCTCGACTCCTACGCGATTGTGCTCGGCGGGTTGCGGCTGACGCCGCTGCTGGTGCTCAAGGCCGGCGCGCTCTTGATCATTGCGCTGTGGCTCACCAACATCGCCAGCAATTTCGCCGAGAGCAAGATCAACTCGGCGACCGACCTGACGCCATCGATCCAGGTGCTGCTGGTCAAGATCATCCGCATCGGGCTGCTTGCGGTCGCGATCGTGATCGCGCTCGGCACGGTCGGCATCGACCTCTCGGCGCTCGCGGTGTTCTCCGGCGCGGTCGGCGTCGGTATCGGTATCGGCCTGCAGAAGATCGTCGCCAACTTCATCTCCGGCATCATCCTGCTCGCCGACAAATCGGTGAAGCCGGGCGATCTCGTCACCATCGGCGACAATACCGGCCGCATCAGCGCGATGAAGACGCGATATATTTCCGTCGCCGCCGGTGACGGCCGCGAATTCCTGGTGCCGAACGAAGACCTGGTGACGCAGAAGGTCGTCAACTGGACTTACACCGACAAGAACACGCTGGTGAAGATCGCCTTCGGCACCAATTACGACGCTGATCCAAGGCTGGTCTGCAAGCTCGCCATCGAGACCGCGTCCGGCCATCCCCGCGCGCAGAAGGGCAAGCCGCCGAACAGCATTTTGACCGAGTTCGCCGAGGCCGGCATGAAGTTCTCGCTGACCTTCTGGATCGCGGACCCCGACGGCATGGACAACGTCAAGAGCGACGTGATGCTGGCGCTGTGGGACGCCTTCAAGCGCGAGGGCATCCGGGTTCCCTACCCCGTTCGCGAAATCCGCGTCCGCGGCGGTGCGCTGCCGGTCGAAACCACCGTAGAAGTCCCGAATTAGGCCGCTTTCGCGGTGCAAGGTAGGTACCCTTAACTTGCAAGAAAGTCCGCGATCATTAGATTAGGGCCTGAAATCAAGCCCTTCCACCGACATCGAGCCGCAAAGACGCCACCCGCATGAGCTACGTCGAAGCTACCGATACCTCCCTGCGCAAGACCGGACAGATCAAGCTGCATGGCCCGAGCGCCTTTGTCGGAATGCGCAAGGCGGGCGCGCTGGTGGCGAAGTGCCTCGACGAGCTCACCGACATCGTCGGCCCTGGCGTGCCGACCGAGCGCATCGACGAGTTCGTCCGCGAGTTCGCCTTCAGCCATAATGCCTATCCGGCGACGCTGATGTATCGCGGCTACCGCTACTCGACCTGCACCTCGCTCAACCACGTGGTCTGCCACGGCATGCCCGGCGATCGTCCGCTCAAGGAAGGCGACATCGTCAATATCGACGTCACCTTCATCGTCGACGGCTGGTACGGCGATTCCAGCCGGATGTATGCGGTCGGCCCGATCGCGCGCAAGGCGGAGCGGCTGATCGAAGTGACGTATGAAGCGATGATGCGCGGCATCGCCGCCGTGAAGCCCGGCGCCACCACCGGCGACATCGGCCACGCCATCCAGAGTTTCGTCGAGCCGCAGGGCATGAGCGTGGTGCGCGATTTCTGCGGCCATGGCTTGGGCCGCATGTTCCACGACGAGCCGAACATCATCCATATCGGCCGTCCCGGAGAAGGCGTGCAGCTCAAGCCCGGCATGTTCTTCACCATCGAGCCGATGATCAATCTCGGCAAGCCGCACGTGAAGATCCTCTCCGACGGCTGGACCGCGGTCACCCGCGACCGCTCACTGTCGGCGCAGTTCGAGCATTCCGTCGGCGTCACGGCGACGGGCGTCGAGATCTTCACGCTGTCGGAGCGGCACGGCGAGAAGCAGATCGGGTGATCTGTATCCCGGGTCAATGTACGGTTTTCGGTCGAGAACTACGTGGCTCGGCTTGGACCGTCGTACTTGAGGATCAACCGATTCACCCCGCCAACGGCAGGCCCCCAGCCGCTGCATCTACCTCTCGCAGCATAAGCCGCGGTCTGGCCGGTGGCGGGAGCCATCATATGCCCTGTGTCATTGTAGGAGTTAAGGACGCCGAAACTCATCGAGGGGTGAAAGACGAAGGGCGTGCCGGTAATATCGACATTGGCGTAGGCGAAATCGGCCGCATCACCCCCGCATTGGCTCGCCGAACCGAAAGCAATCTCGGTGTAGTGCGCCGTGGGCCCGCCAGTACTAGTCGACCCGAAAAAGTCCTTGATATCGACTTCGAGTGTATGTGGATCAATCCGAATACGCTCCCACCGCGTGACCACGTCCGTGCCTGTATAGCCGGGATAGTCGCCGCCGACATTGTCCCCCCTCAGCATGGAGGTGTTGGGCTGCTGGAGGGTTAAATACTCCCGCGGCGTGTCGGCCATCCGGCAGTAGAGCTTGACTCGCTTCGTGCGGTCGCCACCGAGCCAGAGATCGTATTCGCCATCCGGCGCCGAAGCGTTGGCCGCCAGGATGTCCTTGGCGCAGGAGGGAAGCCCTTCGCGCCAATGCGGCAAGCGGGCTCGGAAGTCGTCTGGGTCACGCGCCACGTTTGCCGGCTTCAGGTTCAGGCTGTTGATCGGGTCGCTGACGAGATCCATAAAGCCCTGGTCCAGCTTGGCGGCCTCCTGCTCAATCTCCGAGCGCAGATCCGCGAGGTCGACGCTATCGGCTCGCTCGAAAGCGACGAGGTTCGCTCGCACGTAGTCGACATCGTTCAACAGCGCATCGTACTTCTCACGCCAACCCTGGAAGGCCGTAAGGGTCGATCCTGCTGCGGATAACGACGGATAATTGTCGACGGCTGCCGGCCAGTTTTGGATCCCGTCATAGCTCTGTACTTCCAAGGCGCGTGTCACCGGGGATTTCGCGATCTGAGCCGGGAAATCGAGCAAGGCCTTGAAGAGGGTGTCCGCATCGATCTGATCGAACTTCCAGTCGCCCCCCGCTTGGTAGATATGGGCCGTGACGCGGCGGGATTTTTGCAAGGTGTTCAAGGTCGCCTTGAAACTGGCCTGGGCAGACCATGTGGCGCCGCTGGCCGAGGCCTCGGCCGTCAGCTTGGCCTTGTCGTCGAGGCTGTGCGTTTCGATCTCGACGATGAAGTTGAGGGTGCCCCCCTTGACACTACCTGTGACGAACTGATCGCCGTAGGCCTGTCGGAAGCGCTTTAGATCCGAGGGCAGCTTGAACCAAGTGAGTATCTCGGGAGCGAGACGTAGCCGGGCGAGCTCGCCTGCCAGATAGCCCGTTCGCGTGAGTTCGACATCGACCATGCCGACCATGAAAAGGCTGTAGGAGTTGGCGCTGATCGTTCGCGAATAGTCCGCCGAGACGCGGCCTGAAAACGCCCCGACGCCGAAGCTCGCCTGAGCCGAGACTTCCAGCGTTTTCGCGATATCGCTGGAGTCCTCGACAAGTTTCGAGAAGAAGCGCGTCGTAGACCCAGGCACGGCCTGAACAGCCACATTCGGTATCGTAGCGGGGTCGAAGGGCGTACCGGCCAAGTCAGCGTTGAAAAAATCAATTCCTCGGCCGATATCGGTATCCGCCATGCCCGGCAAGACGATCATCATGTATTGTTTTCCTTTGTAAACTGATGCCTGAAAGATTCGCCGCGGCCGGTTGGGTCATCGCAGCAGTGACTCGTCGAACTGGTATTCGATCACGGCGTGGTCGGATCGATTGAACGTCCACTCTGCCTGCTTTTCGATGTGGGCAGGACGTGCTTGGTCACCCAAGTAGCCCGCACGTTTGCTCGCCGTCCAGCCGTGCCCGATATTGTGCGGATCGCACCAAAATCCCCAATCCAATTGCTTGCCGCTCTGATGGGTTGCCACACCTACGCCTAGATCGCAAAGCCCCCATTTGTCTGTTCCGAGCTTGGGGAGCAGGGTCTTAACCTCTTGTCGGGCACCGGAATCGAGCAGGTCGATGTTCATGTCGCCGGCTGCCAGGACGGTCCTGTTGTTGTCTGCACGGACACTCTCGCCAACCCATTTGATGAGATCTGAAAAATCCTCGAGCGCAACCTTGCTATTCGCTGTCTGGTGAACCGAAACGACTTGTATTGTTCTCAGGCCGTTCTTGCCCGTTAAGTTGAAGTCATGAACGCAAAAGTTGCGCTTTGTGTCTTCGCGGCCCTCGCCAAAAGCGATGCTGCTGCTGCTGCAATTCAGATTGGTGATCAGTGCCGCGGAGCAGCGGCTATTGGTGTTGCTCCTGACGTTAGCGACCCAGGGCCACCATGCGGCCTTGCTGAAAGTGGCGTTGTCGGGCTTTCTATCCAGAAAGGTTCTCAGCCTACCGTTGAGCACGCTCTCGCTTTGCGGGTTTCGGCCGAAATCCTGGTTGCTTTGTCCAGGGTCATAGAGATAGCCAGAGTTCATAGTCACATCGCCATTGGGGATCCAAGGCGCCCAGCCCGCCTCCGTCAACATCAGCGCGAACCTCTCGTCGACACCGTTGCGGTGCCGTGGATAATTTGCGTTGTCCGACAGGAAGTGCGGGAAAGTCTCGTACTTGGCCCCTTCCGAATTCCAGGCGTAGATGATCATTGGAAGCCCTCCCCGACCGCACGATCCTTCAAGTCTGATCGACTGGCAACTACAACGGGAATTATGCGCAATCTTTTCCGTGAAAGTTTTCCAGCGGCCTCAAATGGCGGCGTTTGACGTCCGCGACGTTAGCTGGCGCTACATTCTCTGGCTGTATAAATATTTTTGCGACCGAGAAAGGCCGCGCGCATGGCGAAGCTCATGCCGATGCTCATCGTGCGCCACCACCGGCGACATCGGCCACGCCATCCAGAGTTTCGTCGAGCCGCAGGGCATGAGCGTGGTGCGCGATTTCTGCGGCCATGGCTTGGGCCGCATGTTCCACGACGAGCCGAACATCATCCATATCGGCCGTCCCGGCGAAGGCGTGCAGCTCAAGCCCGGCATGTTCTTCACCATCGAGCCGATGATCAATCTCGGCAAGCCGCATGTGAAGATCCTTTCCGACGGCTGGACCGCGGTCACCCGCGACCGCTCGCTGTCGGCACAGTTCGAGCATTCCGTCGGCGTCACGGCGACGGGCGTCGAGATTTTTACGCTATCGGAGCGGCACGGCGAGAAGCAGATCGGGTGATTGCGAACTGAATTTCCTTTCCTGCCATCGCCACCTATCGCTTGCGGCGGAATGACGACGGCGGCCGCTTGTAGGTCGCGGCGACAGCGTCATTGAAGCGGCGAACACTGCCAAACCCGGCGGCGAAGGCGATCTCCGCCAAGGTCATATCGGTCCCGTCGATCAGGCGCTTGGCCTCCTGCACACGCCGGGTTGCCGCGAGCTGCTCGGCGAGGATTTTACCTGGTCAACACTCGTGGGAATGACGCTCATCGTCGTCGGGGGCATTGCCGTCGCCGTGCCGCTGCCGCCGCGACACGGCGAGAAACAGGTCGGCTGATTGTCGTCACCTTCGCGGCCTGATCTTGCCATCCTGCTTGCCGATGACGATCTCACGTCAAACGAGACAGGAGAGACGAAGTGAGCGCATCGACGCGCCGTGGCTTTCTCGGATTCATGTCGGCCAGCGCCGCGGGCCTGCTACCGGGCCGCGCGGCGGCCGCGTCCGTTGCGGCGGACGCCGAGCCCGCCTGCATCCTGACGCCGCAGGCGGAGGAAGGGCCGTTCTATTCCGATCCGAAGCTGGTGCGATCTGACATCGCCGAGGGCAAGCCCGGCGTGCCGCTGACATTGCGATTGCGCGTGATCGAGGCCGGATCGTGCACGGCGATCCCTGACGCGCGGGTCGACATCTGGCATTGCGATGCCAAGGGGCTCTATTCGGCCTTTCCCGGCCAGAGCGACGACCACAACGTCGATGCGACCGGCAAGACGTTCCTGCGTGGCACGCAAACGACCGACGGCGCCGGCTGGGTCGGCTTCGACACCATCTATCCCGGCTGGTATGACGGCCGCACCACGCATGTCCATTTCAAGGTGTTTCTCGGCGACCGCACGGTGCTGACCGGGCAGACCTTCCTGCCGGATGCGCTGAACGAGTTCATCTACACCAACGTCCCCGACTACGGCGACCGCGCGCGGCAGCGCATGGTGATCAACGCCAACGACCACGTCATCGAACGTAGCGATCCCGAACATCGCGCCTTCTGCGCGGTGAAGGAGGAGCGCGACCGCTACGTCGCGACGCTGACACTTGGTGTCGACCGCCGCGCCGATGCCACCGTCGGACGCGCGGGGCCACCGCCACCGGGCATGCGCGGTGGTCCGCCGCCCGGAGGTATGGCCGGGCCGATGTTCGGCCATCCGATCAAGGATCGGCTCGCCGCGCTGGTGCCGGGGTTGAAATCGACCCGTTGATCCGCCGCCTCAATTGACGGTTGCAAAGCCGGCGCTCGGCGGCGATGCTGTGCGCGCGATGCCAGCCAAGATCAGAACCAAGACCGACGACCCGTCCAGCAAGCCTGAGCCGTCAGAGCCGCCGCATTATCTCGGCCATCGCGAGCGGCTGCGCGAGCGCTTCTACAGCGCGGGCGCGGACGCACTCAGCGACTACGAGCTGTTGGAGATGGCGCTGTTTCCGGCGCTGCCGCGGCGCGACACGAAACCGCTTGCCAAAGCGCTGATCAAGATTTTCGGCTCGTTCGCCGAGGTCGTCCACGCTCCGGTGGCGCGGCTTCGCGAGGTCGACGGCGTCGGCGAGCCCGCGATCAACCAGCTCAAGCTGATCGCGGCGGCGGCGCGCCGCGTCGCCAAGGGCGAGGTCAACAGCCGCAACGCGCTGTCGTCCTGGAACGAGGTCATCGACTATTGCCGCACCAGCATGGCCTTTGCCGACAAGGAGCAGTTTCGCCTGCTGTTTCTGGACAAGCGCAACCAACTCATCGCCGACGAGGTGCAGCAGACCGGCACCGTCGACCACACGCCGGTCTATCCGCGCGAGGTGATCAAGCGCGCGCTGGAGCTGTCGGCGACCGCCCTCATCCTCGTGCACAACCATCCCTCGGGCGATCCCTCGCCCTCGCAAGCCGACATCCAGATGACCAAGGCGATGATCGACATCGCCAAGCCGCTCGGCATCTCGGTGCACGATCACATCATCGTCGGCAGAAACGGTCATGCCAGCCTGCGCGGGATGCGGCTGCTTTAGGCTCACGAATCACATAACAGGAACAGATGAGCGATTGGCTGCACAATTTGCCGGTGCCCTTGATGGCGCTGGTGATCTTCGGTTTCACCTATCTGCTGGCAGCAGTGGTGTTCATCTCTGTTGCGCTGGTCGCGACGGAGGAGCGCGCGAAATCGCTGAAGGCGATCTCGCCGGGCATGCTGCCGGTGCTCGGCATCATCTTCGGCCTGTTCGTCGCCTTCACCGCGGCGCAGGTCTGGGGCGACAGCGATCGCGGCGGCGCCGCGGTAAGCCGCGAGGCCAGCGCGCTTCGAAGCGCCGTGCTGCTCGCCGCCGGCCTGCCGGCGGATCAGGAAGCCAGGTTGCGCGGGCTGGTGCGTGACTATGTCGGGCAGGCCGTCGCGGTGGAATGGCCGGAGATGGCGCATCAGGAAGCATCGCTGAAGGCGACGCCGTCGGCGCTCGCCGAAGCCTTGCAGCTCGTCGTCACCATGACGCCGCAGGGTCGGGCGCAGGAGACCACGCAGCGCGAGATCCTCACCGCTCTACAGCAGGCACTGGATGCGCGGCGGCAGCGGATCATCATCAGCCTCGCCTCGGTGAATTCAGTGAAATGGTGGTGCCTGTATCTTCAGGCCTTGTGCGAGCTCTTGGTGATCGGCTTCGTCCATTGCGACAACCGCCTGGGATCGGCGATCGCGATGGGTCTGTTCGCGACTGGGGTCGCCACCTCGGTGCTGCTGATCGCGGCGCACGACCGTCCGTTCACCGGCCAGATATCGATCTCCCCGGAGCCGCTGCGCCAGATCATGCCGGAGGCGCCGGCGGGACGAAATTGATGGCGCCGGCGAGCAGTTTTCGACGCTACGAGTCCGGCAGCAAGCAGTTCAGCATCCATTGCACGCCGAAGCGGTCGGTGAGCTTGCCGTAATAGGCGCGCCAGGGCTGGATGCCGAGCGGCGTGGTGATCGTGCCGCCTTCGGCGAGACGTGCGAACAAATCCGTCGTCGCCTGCGTGTCGTCCATCATCAGAATGTGCGATGACCCGCGCATCGGCTCGGCATCGTCATTGTCGGACGCGTAGAACTGGATACCCGGTCCTTCGAACTTTGCATGAAGGACCTTGCCCTGCATCGGTCCGGCGGCGCTATGGCGGTTGATCTCGGTCACTTTGCCGAGACCACAGGCGGTGTAGAAGGCGAGCGCCGCCTCACATTGGGTCGTGAAGAAGAGATAATTCGACATCTGCATCCGCGGCGCTCCCTGCCAGCCAATCAGGTCTCGGCACAGACTTTCAGCGCAGCCGCGCGGCACGCGGAGGCGATCGCCGCGCTGACATCCTTGTCGGCGACGGCCCGGGCCATCGTGACGCCGCCGGACAGGATCGAGAGCAGCGCCCAGGCGCGCGCGCGCCGCTCCTTGGCGATGCGGCCCGGCAAACCGTCCGCGACTGCGTTCACCACCCCTTCGATCTTGGCCTCGAACACGGTCCTGATCCCGACATCGGCGCGCTGCACCTCCGAGGTCAGGCTCTGCAGTGCGCAGCTCGAACCGAGCTCGCAGACCCGCTTTTGCCCGAGATAGAAATCGACGAAGGCCACGGCCCATTTGACGCCGTGCTCGGCCCGCAGGCCTTCGACGCCTTGGCGCAGCTCTTCCAGGCCCGTCACCAGCGCAGCCTCGAAAGCCTCGCCCTTGGACGAGAAGTGGCCGTAGAACGCGCCGGAGGTGACCTCGGCTTCCTTGGCAAGACCATCGACGCCGATGCCGCCAAATCCCTGGCGGCGAAAGCCGCGGCCGGCAGCCGCGACCATGCGCGCACGGGCTTCTTCCTTGTGTCCGGACTTGTAGCGCACGACGGCACCCCTTTTATATCACGATCGATATTTTATCATTGACGGCATCGCACCTTCGTGCGAATGCAATCACGATCGTTATATAACGATCGCAACATTATCGCAAGCCGCGATCGCAGCCGGCGTTCGCGTTTGCTCACATCACGAAGGGAGCTCCACCATGCCGATCACCGTTCTCGCCACGGATGGCATCTTCAATGCTGCCGCCGAGCAAACCATGTTCGCAGAGCTGACCACCTCGTTCCTCAGGCATCATGATCTGGCGGGCAATGCGTTCCTCACGCCGAACGTGATCGGCGAGATCAGCACCGTCCCGAAAGGCCGGTCCTTTGCCGGCGGGACGTCAAACGATATCGTCGTTGTCGAATTGAAAGTCCCGTCCTTCGCGCTGGCGAGCGCCGAGCAAAAGGCGGGCTTTATCAAAGAGGCCACCGACATCGTGTTCAAGGCAGCCGAAGGCCATCATCCGCGGGAGCGAATTTTCGTCAACATGGTCTATGCAGTGGATGGCCTGTGGGGCATCGGCGGCAGGGCCTACACCAATGCCGAACTCGGCGACGCAGCGAGCCGGGCCAGCGCTGCCTAGGCGCGGACCATCGGACACAAGCGCGCCGGCGCGCTTACGACAGCGCCGGCGCGGTGTTGGTTCAGTAGCAGTAGCGAGGATCGACCGGGACGTAGCGGCCGTCCGGGCGCTGCATGTAGCAGCCGCGCTGATAGGCGTAATAGCCGGAGCGGCGACGCTCGCCCTCGGAGGCGATCGCAGCCCCCGTGCCGGCGCCGACGACCGCACCGATGGCCGCGCCGCGGCCACCACCGAGCGCGCCACCCAAGATCGCCCCACCGACACCGCCGATGATAGCGCCTCCGACAGCATCTTGCGCCACCGCGTCATGGACCGGGACGGCAACCGCGACCGCGAAACACGCTGCAATTCCAATATTTCGAAGCATCCTGCACCCTCCCAGCCACCAGACAAGTCATAGCGCTAAAAGCGGATTCAGACCAGAATAATCACCGCTGTGCGGACTGACGCGGCCTGCGATGGCGCCGGAGTCTTGGCGAGAGGGCAGATCAGACCACACCAAGCAACGTGCGCGCCGTCCGGCGTCCTCAGGGAGCGACCCAACGCTGCACGGCTTCGGCGGTATCGGCGGGCGTCGTGTTGAAACAGATGGCAGCCTGCGGCGCCAGCCGGTGAACGAGGTTGAGCACCTTCTCGAACAGCAGCAGCCGCTCCTTCGGCTCGCGCAGGCCCGCGCCGATGACGATGCAATCGAAGCGCTCGTCGCGCAGCGCCGCCGTGACGGCGGCCTCCGCAGTGACATCGAAGTCGATCAGGCAGCTCGTCACCTCATAGCCGAGACCGCGCAGCCGCAGAAGCTGAGCTTCGATATGCCCGCGCACGAGGTCCGGCGCGAGCTGCGGGGACCCGCTGTCATCCGCATTGCCTGGTTCGATGCCGATCGCAAGCACGCGCCTGGCCATCGGGATTTCCTTGCGAGACCATCTCCGTCGCTAACGGACGGCCGCCCCGCTGGTTCCGGATCGACGGCTTTGCGCGTTCACCATCAATTCCCCGTCAGGAAGTTCACCACGAGCGGATTGAGCGCCGAGGCGCATTCCTCCGGCAGCCAGTGGCCGCATGCAGGCAAAACCTCAGAATGCACGTCTGTCGCATATTCACGCAGCTGATCGCCCTCGAGCGGACCCATACCGCCGTGCCCGCCGCCGCCGATCGCCAGCACCGGCATGGTCAGCTTGGTTGTTGCGAGAGGCTTGTTGCGCCGTGCCGTTTCGTTGAGCGCACGATAATATTCGAAGCTGCCATGGAGCGTCCGCGGCTTGGCATAGGAGCGACCATAGAGATCGAGCAGTTCGGGCGTGAAGACGTCCTTGTTGGTGGCGTGGACCTTGATGAAGTGCTCGATGAAGAACCTTTCGTTTCCCGTCACCAGCCGCTCGGGGAGAAGGTCGCCGGCCGAGAAGAAGCTGAAATGCCACACCAGCGACTCGCCTTCAGGCGTGAAGGCAGGAAACTGGTAGAGCCGATCATCCGGAATCGGCGCCTCCATGTAGACGAGTTGTCGAATATCGGACTGGTGCTCGACCGCCATCGGATAGGTGTTCCAGATACCGATGTCATGCGCGACGAGGTCGAATGGCGCGTCCGGACTGAAGCTCTTCGCGAACGCATGGAGCAGCGGCGCGACGTCCTGACCGGCATAGGATTTGGGCGCATCGGAAAGGCCCAGCGCCGGCAGGTCCACCGCGACGACCGTGTGGGTTCGAGCCAGCAGCGGCATGAGCTGATGCCATTCGTACCAGCTTTGCCCAAATCCGTGGACGAGCAGCACCAGCGGCCCCTTGCCGCCCCTCACATAGTGCAGATTGACGCCTTCGATCTTGCGGAAGCCCGGCGTGAAGTCCGAAGGCACTGGAAATTCTTCCCTGGCGTTCTGTGCTCGAGCTGCCGGCGCGATGAGTGCGGCAGGAACCGCCGTGAGGGCGAGCGCGAGTGCCGCCCGCTTTACGAAGGAATTGAACATGCCTCTGGTCCTTTGGTTCGCAGTGAGGAGGTGGGCGCAAGCGCATGCGCGGCCCCGACCGAAAGCCGCGCCGGTGCGCAAGAGCTACGCTTCGATATGGCCGCGCACGAGATCCGGCGTGAGCTGCGGAAACGCGCTGTCATCCGCACTGCCGGGTTCGATGCCGATCGCAAGCACGCGCTTGGCCATGCAGGATGTCCTTGCGAGACAATTTCCGTCGCTAACGGACGGCCGCCCCGACTGGTTCCGGATCGGCGGCCTTATATGCGCGCACGAAATCGGCCGATGCTGCCTTTAGCCGCAATCTGCCGCAGATTTCGCGTTGCACGTGTAAACCACCTCACACGCGCTGAAGCTGCGGCCTGCCACATTTGCGGGACCACGCCGCGAGCCCGTGCCCTCCGATCCTGACGCGCGGCTCGCGCCTGATTTGCACCACAAGCCATAATTCATCAATTTGCGGGGAGTGGGAAATGGTGTCATTCGAAAGTCTTAAAAGCCAATACGAGAGAAACTGGGCCGATCTCCAGATCCGGCCCGCACGCCTGGGCGATGCGAATGCGATCGCGCGCAAGGCGATCAACGGCAAGGCGACCTATCAGCAGGTCGAGCGGCTGACCGGTGTGCCCTGGTATTTCGTCGCGCTGTGCCACTACCGCGAATCCAATTTCGATTTCGACACCTATCTCGGCAACGGCGAAACGCTGAAGCGCGTGACATGCCTCGTTCCAAAAGGACGCGGCCCGTTCGCCTCGTTCGTCGACGGGGCCGTGGACGCGCTGAGGATTCAGAACTTCGTCGGCACGCAGGACTGGTGCATCGCGCGCACGCTGTACCGACTCGAATGCTTCAACGGCCTCGGCTACCACGCCAAGGGCGTCAACTCGCCCTATCTCTACGGCGGCTCGACCCTTTACGGACCGACCGAAGCCAAGGCCGGCAAATTCGTCGCGGATCACGTGTTCGACCCGAACCACGTCGATTCCCAGCTCGGTACCGCGGTCATCCTGCATGCGATGATGTCGCAGGATTCATCGATCACGCTCGACGACAGCCCGTCCATTGCCCCCCGTTCCGAGCCCGACGAGGACGTGGCGTCATCGGTGCTGCTCATGCAGCAGACCCTCAACAAGCTCGGCGCCAATCCCCCGCTCGACGAGGACGGCATCAGCGGACCGAAGACCAAGACGGCGGTCTCGCAATTTCAGCAACAGAACGGCCTCCAGGACACCGGCCTGCTCGACGGGACGACGATCGCCGCCATCACGCGTGCAGGGGCGCAACCGGCCCGGACGCCCAATGTCGATCTGTCCCAGATCCTGAAGCGGCTGGAGGACCTGACGCAGGTGATGCAACCCGCAGCGGCAGCCCCGGGAGGCGGGGCGTCAGCAGGACAGCCTGTCGAGCTATCTCAAATCCTGAGTCGATTGGAAAATCTGGCGCAGCTCATACAGTCGGGGGGAACGACGCCAACAACGCCGATAGCGACCCCGCCGGCGGGAACGACACCCGGAGTTCAGCCTGCCCAGCTATCCCAGATCCTGAACCAATTGCAGAGCCTCGCGCAGGCTTTGCAGCCGGGAGCCACAGCGCCAGTCGTCACAACGCCAGCGCCCAACAATCCGGTCAGCCTGCTTGGACAGCTCCTCTCTCTCGTCACCAAGACAGCACCCGGAACGACCACGGCAGCGAATCCTGCTCCTACCGATCAGCTCAAGCAAATGGTCGACCTGGTGAGCGCCCTGCTCACCAACAAGCCCGTGCTCGGGCAGGTCAACGGCGCGCTCGGCGAAACCATCGGCAAGATGCTCGACGGCAAGAAGACCGCGCTCGGCATCGGCGGCTCGCTCATCACCGCGCTGCTCTCCGCCGTGACAGCGAGCCCGAATGCCGGCGGCCTTGCCGGGCTGCTCGGGACGATCGCGACATCGGTGCCGGGGCTGAGCCAATTCGCGCTGCCGATCTCGCTGGCGCTGACGGCTTGGGGCGTGCTCGGCAAGATGGAGAAATGGGCGCAAGGCACCGCGCCGCCGCCCATGCCGACGACCTAGAAATCTTGAGCGTGGAGCGCCGCAGCGCGGCGCTCCATCAGCGCGCGTTCACGTCCGTTGGTCGCGAGCTTCGCGGCGGCTTCAAATGCCAGCCGTGCCTCTGCGAAGCGTTCGAGTTTTTGCAGGAAGTCACCACGAACCGCCGGCAGATGATGATAGGCCGCAAGCGTCGGCTCGCCGGCGATCTGGTCCAGCACATCAAGCCCGGCTTGCGGCCCCTCTGCCATGCCGACCGCAACCGCCCGGTTGAGCTCGATGACCGGGGAGCGCACCAGCCGCGCCAGATCGGCGTAGAGCTGCACGATGCGCCGCCAGTCGGTGTTTGCAGCAGTCTCCGCTCTGGCGTGACACGCCGCGATGGCGGCCTGAAGTGGGTAAAATCCCCCGGCACCGCCGAGCTCACCGGCACGATCGAGCGAGCGCAGGCCGCGACGAATCTGCAACCAATCCCAGCGCGTGCGATCCTGGTCCATCAACAGAATGGGATCACCATTCGCGTCGGTGCGCGCGCGAGCCCGCGAGGCATTCAAATCCATCAGGGCGACCAGACCATGAACCTCCGGCTCGTCCGGCGCGAGACCCGCGAGCACCCGGCCCATGCGCAACGCCTCGTCGCAGAGCTGCGGCCGCAGCCATTCCTTGCCCCGCGCCGCAAGATAGCCCTCGTTGAAGATGAGGTAGACGACCTCCAGCACCGAGGCGAGACGCTCCGACAGCCCCTCGCCGCCCGGCGTCTCGTAGGCGAGGCCGGATCCGGACAGGGTTCGCTTGGCGCGGACGATGCGCTGGGAGATGGTTGCTTCCGGCACCAGGTAGGCGCGCGCGATCTCGGACGTGGTCAAGCCGCAGATCATGCGCAGCGCCAGCGCCGCACGGGCCTCGCGCGACAGGATCGGATGACAAGCGGTGAAGACCAGCCGCAACAATTCATCGCCGATGTCGTCGTCGAGCCCGGTATCGAAATCCGGCACGATCTCCTGCTCCTGCAACATGTCCCGCGCCAGCATGTCGTGCTTGTCCGCGAGCATCTTGCCGCGGCGCAAATGATCGAGCGCACGCCGCCGCGCGGTCGTCATGAGCCAGGCACCGGGATTGTCGGGCACGCCGATGGCAGGCCACGCTTCCAGCGCCGCAACCAGCGCGTCCTGGGTCAGCTCTTCCGCAAGCGGCACGTCGCGCAGCATCCGCGACAGCGTCGCGATCAGCCGTGGCTGCACGACGCGCCAAGTTGCACGGACGACTTGATCGATGTCGGCGGCCGTCATCGCCGCCGACCGTGACTTGCGGAGATACGCATTAAGCGTGGGCGGCTACCGCCGACCGCGAATCGACCTCGCAGGCCCCGTCCACGCCCGGCGTGGCGAAGGCCCGCAGCTCGCAGGTGCCGTCCCAGCCCGGCATGTGATCGAGGTGCAGCTGCATGAACTCCTTGGCCATGGCGAGGGCCTCCGCCTTGTCGCGCAGCTCGAAAATGGCGTAGCCGCCGATCACTTCCTTGGCCTCGATGAAGGGACCGTCGATGACGCTGAGCTCGCCGTCGACGATCCGCACACGCGCGCCGGTCGCAAGCGGCATCAGGCCGCCATTGTCGATCATCCGGCCGGCCTTGATCTCCCGCTCGGATATTTTCTGCATGGCTTCCATCAGTGCCGGGGTCGGGCAGGTCATCGGCTGGCTGGAGGCGACGATGTACATGAAGCGCATGCAAAACTCCTGTTGAGGCGAGACGCGGCCGGTTCGGCCGCGCGATCAGCTCGCTATTGGAATGACGATCCGGCCGGCACCGGATCGACATGGCCGACAGAAAAATTGCAGGAATGGAAGCGCGCCTATTGGCGCAGCAGGATCAGGGGATCGGCCGTATCGGGAACCCGCCGCCATTGCGCATTGTCATCGGCCTCGAACTGCCAGACTTCGCCCGATTTCGACATCAGGATGATCTGGCCGCGCTCGAGCCGCCATTGCGTCGGGTTGAACTGGGCGATGGCGGCATCGCATTTGGGCTTGAGGAAGACCTGGAAATTATCCTGCTCGGCTTCCGTGTTGGTCAGCGTCAACCCGCAAATCGGCTGGCCGTTGCCGCGCACCATCGCCCAATCGCCAATCATCTGGTCCATCGACTTGGCCATCGAGCGGGCGGCGGCGAGGTCCTGGAGGATGTAGACGCCTTCGCCCTGGCGCAGGCCTTCGAAGATGCCGGCCTCGACCTCGGTGAAGTCGATCACGGATTCGCCGGTCGCATCCTGCAAGCGGACGATGTCGAGACCTTTCACGCTCCAAGCGACGATATCCTTGGTGAAGGGCAGCGCGGTCTTGCAGGCCGGCTCGAGCTCGAGCTTGAACCCCTGCGGCGCGGCATCGCCCTTGATCGTGACGACGCAGGTCTTGCTGCGTTCGGTGGTCGAGAGCTCCCACTGCCCGACCATTTCCTTCTTCAGGGTCGTCGCATCCTGCGCATGCGCGATGCCGATCGCGGCCATGTAGGCCGCGACGGCGAATGCAACGACCCGAAGAACGGTCATCAGCGCCCCTTGAACGGCGTTTCCACAACCGGCGTCAGCGGCGCCTTCCCGGCGAACCAGGATTTGAGGTTGTCGACCACGAGCTGGTCCATCGCATTGCGCGTTACCACGGAGGCCGAGCCGATATGCGGCAGCAGCACGACGTTCTGCATGGCCTTGAGCTCGTCCGGCACGGTGGGCTCGGCCGCAAACACGTCGAGGCCGGCGGCGAGGATGGTGCCTGATTTCAGCGCCTGGACCAAAGCCTGCTCGTCGACGACAGAGCCACGCGCGACGTTGACCAGCACGCCGCGCGGACCGAGCGCCTTGAACACCTCGGCATTGATCATCTTGTTGGTCGAGGCACCGCCCGGCACGATCACCATCAGCGTGTCCACCGCCTTCGCCATCTCGATCAGATCGGGATAGTGCTGATAGGAGACGTCCTTGGACGGATTGCGGGTGTGATAGACCACCGGCACCAGCGAGGCATCGAGCCGGCGCGCGATCGCCTGGCCGATCCGGCCCATGCCCACGATGCCGACCTTGCGGTCACGCAACGAGCCGACGCTGAGCGGATAGTTCTGCGTCTGCCAGAGACCGGAGCGGACGTAACGGTCGGCCTTGATGAATTCCCGCACGGTGGAGATCAAAAGGCCCATCGCAACGTCGGCGACCTCCTCGGTCAGCACATCCGGCGTGTTGGTGACGATGATATTGTGCTCGGCCGCGTATTTGGCGTCAATGTGGTCGTAGCCGACGCCGAAGCTCGCCACCATCTCGATCTTGGGCAGCTGCGACAGCGAATTCCTGTCGGCGCGGACGGTATGATAGGTCACCGCCACACCACGGATTCTTTCGCGAACGGCCGGCGTCAGCCGCTCGAGATCGCCATGCGTCTCGGCCTTATGCACGACGAAATGATCGGAAAAACCATTTTCGAGGATCGGCCGCACCGGCCCATAGATCAGAAGGTCGATCTTGTCGGACGAAATCGAACCGGTCATCAGGTGTCCTTTCCAAGCGCGCTCTCATGCCAGCGCCGTAAAACGAGGTGGGAAACTAGCGCCAGCACCCCATAGATGACAATCCCGGCCAGCGACAACAAAAGCAGCGCTGCGAACATGCGGGGTATGTTCAATCGATAGCCGGATTCGGCGATTCTGTAGGCGAGCCCGGAGCCGGCGCCGGCCGTTCCCGCCGCGATCTCGGCCACGACCGCGCCGATCAGCGACAAGCCACCGGCGATGCGCAAGCCGCCGAGAATGTAAGGCAGCGCCGCCGGCAGTTTCAGGAAGCGCAGGGTCTGCGGCGCCGAGGCGCCATAAAGCTCGAACAGACCGGCGAGATTGCGGTCGACCGAATTGAGCCCGAGCGTGGTGTTCGACAGCACCGGGAAGAAGGCAACGATGAAGGCGCAGACGACGACGGCGGTCTGCTGCTCCAGATAGATCAGGAGCAGCGGCGCGATCGCGATCACCGGCGTCACCTGGAGGACCACGGCATAGGGGAACAGCGAGTATTCGACCCATTTCGACTGGTTGAACAACAGCGCCAGCGCGATGCCACCGATGCTCGCCGCCACAAAACCTTCCAGCGTCGTCAGCAGCGTGGTGACGAGCGATTGTGACAGCACCGCCCAGTCCTTGATCAGCGTCAGGAAAATGATCGACGGCGCCGGCAGCACGTAAGGCGGGATCTCCTTGATGCGGACCACGAGTTCCCAGGCGAGGAGCCCTACTGCGAGTACGACGACAGGCAGCACGAACCGCACCGCGCGTTGCGCGCCGGACGGCTTTGCGGTGACGGAGGCTTGCGCGTTCATAGCATCGACTGGTCCGAATAGGATGGCGCCAGCGCGGCTGACACTTTCCGGCAATAATCGGAATAGGCGGCCGAGGTGCGAAACTCCTCGCTGCGTGGCTCGACCGTCTCGATGCGGATGTCGGCTTGGATGCGGCCGGGCCGCGCCGTCATGACCACGACGCGTTGCGACAGATAGACGGATTCGAACACCGAATGGGTGACGAAGATGACGGTCTTGCGAAGGCTGCGCCACAGCGCAAGCAGATCGTTGTTGAGGCGGAAGCGCGTGATCTCGTCGAGCGCCGCGAAGGGCTCGTCCATCAGCAGGATATCGGGATCGGTGACGAGCGCACGCGCCAGCGAGACCCGCATCTTCATGCCGCCGGACAATTCGCGCGGAAAGGCGTCGGCGAAATCAGCGAGCCCGACGCTAGCCAGCGCCGCGTCGGCCCGCGCCCGCCCTTCGGCCTTCGGGATGCCGCCGAGCTTCAACGGCAGCCGCACGTTCTCACGCACGCTGGTCCACGGCATCAGGGTCGGTTCCTGGAACACGAAGCCGATGCCGTGACCTGGCTGCGCCTCGCCTTCGTGACGCGCCACCCTCACCGTGCCGGACGACGGCGCGCTGAGGCCCGCAATCAGGCGCAACGCCGTCGACTTGCCGCAGCCGGATGGCCCCAGCAGCGAAATGAACTCGCCCTTGCGCACGGCGAGGTCGAGCGGATCCAGCGCCACGACGCCATTGTCATAAGCCTTGGTCACGCCACGCAGGCTGACGGCGAGAGCCGTCAAGCTGGCCTCGACCGCCGACGGAGTTTTGCTTTCTACCATTGATCGCTGGCTGTTGTGGGACTCGCCTCTCCCCAACGGGGAGAGGTCGGCGCGTAGCGCCGGGTGAGGGGGCGCGGGTCCCAACAGAGAGCGTAACCCCTCACCCGCATCGCATCTTGCGATGCGACGCGACCTCTCCCTTCGGGAGAGGTGCAGGACGCCGAGCTACCTTCGCCTAATCTCAACATGCGTTACGGCTTGGCGGGGCGCAGCTCGATGCCGACGCCCTTGTTGACGAAGCGCAGCGTGTAGGACTTGCGGAAGTCGAGATCGCCCTTCACGACACCGGCCTTCACCATCTTGTTGAAGAAGGAGGTGTAGCGCTCGTCGCTCATCGCGCCGATGCCATTCTTCAACGAATCGCCGGAATCGACGATGCCGTATTGCTTCATCTTGGCCACGGAATAGGCCAGCAGCTCGTCGGTCATCTCTGGATTGAGCTTCTTGATCATGGCATTGCCGGCCGAATTGTCGCCGTAGATGTAATTGTACCAGCCGACGATCGAGGCATCGACGAAGCGCTGTACCAGGTCGGCTTTCTTTTCGACCAGGTCACGGCGCGTCTCGATCAGGGTCGAATAGGTGTTGAAGCCGTTATCGGCGAGCAGGAGCACGTTCGGCTTGAAGCCGGCGGCCTTCTCGACCGCGAAGGGCTCGGAGGTGACGTAGCCCTGCATCGCGCTCTTGGGATTGGCGATGAAGGGCTGCGGATTGAAATTATAGGGCCGGACATTCTTCTCGCTGAAGCCATATTCGGACTTGAGCCACTGGAAGTAGCTGGTCATGCCTTCCTTGGAGACGAACAGCGTCAGCGGCTTCAGGTCCTGGATCTTGGTGACCTTCGCATCCGGCTGCGTCAGCATCACCTGCGGGTCTTTCTGGAAGATCGCGGCAATCGTCACGACAGGGACGTTGTTGGCGACCGCGTCGAACGACATCAGCGTATTCGCGGCCATGAAGAAATCGATCTTGCCGGCGATCAGCAGCATCCGGTTGTTCTCGTTCGGCCCGCCCGGAACGATGGAGACGTCGAGCCCGTACTTCTTGTAGGTGCCGTCAGCGACCGCCTGGAAGAAGCCGCCATGCTCGGCCTCGGCAACCCAGTTGGTGCCGAAGGTGACCTTGTCCAGGGTTTCCGCGTGCGCGGAAGCGCCCGCAACGAGTACGGGACAAAAGGCGACTGTTAACGCTCGCCAGAGATGAATGAGGCGCATAATTGGACTCCGTCGATCGTGTCTGGCCGATACCTAACCAACGCGATAAAACCGCAAGACGTTCGGGGACGCGAGCCGGCAGGCCCGCGTCCCCTCCATAACACCAAACTACGTGACAAATTCGGGCAAAGAAACCTTGATGACGCCTTCCCGCGACTGGTCCGATATCCGCTGGTCCGACCCTCCGGCCGCGGATTCGTCGCGCTGGATCGCGATACTGCCACTGGCGGCAACCGAGCAGCACGGCCCGCATCTGCCGCTCGAGACCGACGTGCTGATCGCGGACGCCTATCTCGCGCGCATCCGCGAACTTTTGCCCGCGACCATTCCGGCGACGTTCCTTCCCGTTGAACCGATCGGCATCTCCACCGAGCATATCGACTATCCCGGGACGCAGACGCTGCCGACCGAAGTGGCGCTGAAACGGTGGTCGGGAATCGGCGAGGACATCGCGCGACGCGGCGTGAAAAAGCTCGTCATCATCACCAGCCATGGCGGCAACAGCGCGGCAATGATGCTGGTGGCCCAGGATCTGCGGGCGCATCAGAAATTGTTCGTGGTGACGACGTCGTGGTCGCGCCTGTCGGGCGCGGACAGGCTGTTCCCGGCCGATGAAGTGCGTCACGGCATTCACGGCGGCGCCGTCGAGACTTCGATCATGCTGGCGCGCTATCCCGATCAGGTGCGCGTTGATGCGATCGCGGATTTTCCCGCGAGCAGTATCGCAATGGAGAAACAATATCGCTGGCTATCGACGCAGCGGCCAGCCCCCTTCGCCTGGCAGGCGCAGGACCTGCACCCGAGCGGCGCCGTCGGCAACGCGACGCTGGCCGTCGCCGAGAAGGGCGAGCAGCTGCTCGATCAGGGCGCGCGCGCCTTCTGCGAGCTGCTGACAGAGGTCGATAACTTCGACGTGAACAGGCTCGGCAAAGGCCCCCTCGGATAGCTCGCATCTCCCTGAGATCATTCGGGAAAGAGCTGGAGTCCGAGGCCGCCTGAGGCGCTTTCGAACCGGTTTCGGCAAGCCTCCGTCCAATTGGGCATGCGGACCACAACGGACCGCCTCAACCCGGATGGTGTTTCACATGTCGATCAAGACCAAGCTTGCCGCTGTCGCTCTCGCCACCCTTGCCGTCGCCGGCAGCATCGCGTCCACCACCTCGCAGGCCGAAGCCAAGCCGCTCGGCTGGGGCTGGGGTGTGGGCGCCGGTATCGCCACCGCCGCCATCGTCGGCACCGCGGTCGCCGCCAGCAGCCAGCCCCATTACTATGGCTATCGCCGCTGCGGCTGGGTCGCCCAGTACAACGCTTACGGCCAGTTCGTCGGCAACGTTCGGACTTGCTACTGATTTGAGGGCCTGAGGCCGCTCTTACGTGGATCCTGCGTCCGACACGGGCGCCTCATCCACCCCGTGTCGTGCCCCCGACCCCGCCCGGCTGTCCCCCCGGGCGGGGTCATCCTTTTTGCCCCCGGGAATTTGTTGCAGTCCCGTCACATAACGATGCCAACCATCGACTGCGACATTCCGCATTAGTTGCTATTGCGAATTACTTGCAATAAGGTTCGCAACAAGCTCAGGGGCTTGGGGCCAAATTGCGTCGAATCGAGACGATCTCGTCCGATCGCGTGAACACCAGGATCCTGATGACATGATCACCGCGAATCGGCAGGGATGTCGGAGCGGCGGGGCATATTCGCGTCTGGGGGCGTGCGTTTTGACGTTGAGAGGTCATCGACAGCAATTGTTGCGGGCGGCGGCGGCGATTGCCGTCAGCGTGCTCGTCTTGCCGGGTGTGAGCTTTGCGGCTGACCTGCCGTTCAAGGCCCGCGCCGCGAGAACCGTCTACGACTGGACCGGCTTCTATGTCGGTGGCCATTTCGGCTATGGCGATGCGGCTTTTGGACCCGGCACGAATCCTCTGCCGGAGCAGGGCGTGGTCCTTCCGCACAGCGCGACCGGCCTCACCGGCGGCTATCAGCTCGGCTACAATCGTCAGTTCGCGAACCGCGTGGTGCTCGGCATCGAAGCGGACGCGACGTTCACGAGTCCCACCGACGGTCCCGAGCTCGCACTTGTGCCAGCTCCCTTCCACACGACCATCGATTATGTCGGCACCGTGCGCGGCCGTATCGGCTACGCCTTCGACCGGTTCATGCCCTATCTCACCGGCGGGTTCGCATGGGGCCATACGCGCATCAACATTAACGACGGCGATGGCGTCACATCCCTATTCCCGGTTGGCCATTACCAGGCCGGATGGACTGCGGGCCTCGGTCTTGAATACGCCGTCAGCGGCAACTGGACTGCGAAAGCCGAATACGACTATATCGACCTGACGCGGAAAACCTACGATCTAAGCGGCTTTGGCCTCGGCAGCGTCAATGTCGATCCGCGCATCCATCTCTTCAAGCTCGGACTGAACTACCAGTTCGGCGACACGCCGTGGATGCCGGCGGTCAATGGAAAACCCAGACTCCCTGATTCCGACGACTGGAACGTCCACGCCCAGACGACCGTGCTGCCGCAGGGCTATGGGCCGATCCACTCGCCCTATGCCAGCCCGTTCAGCCTGCCCGGCGGCGGCCAGTTTCAGGCCACTTGGACGACGACGGCCTTCCTGGGCGCGCGGCTCTGGGACGGCGGCGAGCTCTACTTCGATCCTGAGCTGGCGCAGGGCTTTGGCATCAACGGCACGCTCGGAATCGCCGGCTTCCCCAACGGCGAAGCGCAGAAGGCCGGCGCGGCATTCCCCAAGATTCGGGCGCAGCGCTACTATCTCAAGCAGACCTTTGGCCTCGGCGGCGAGCAGGAAGCGGTCGACGACGCGCCGAACCAGCTTGCGGGCAAACGCGACATTGACCGCGTCACGCTGATCGTCGGCCGCTTCGCGGTCGGCGATTTCTTCGACGGCAATTCATACGCAAAAGACCCGCGTGCCGATTTCATGAATTGGGCGATGTGGGCGTCGGCCGCCTACGACTTCCCCGCCGACCTGCCCGGTTATACCCGCGGCGCCGTGGTCGAGCTCAATCGCAAGGATTGGGCGATCCGCGCCGGATTCTTGCAGGTGCCGGCCGCACCAAACAGCGACGTGCTGACGTTCAAGACCGGCGGCACGGTGGTCGAGTTCGAAGAGCGCCATGCGATCTTCGAGCAACCCGGCAAACTGCGCGTCGGCGTCTTCGCCAACAGCGGCAACACCGCGAACTACCGCGAGGTGCTGGAGCTGGCCGCTGCGAACCCGGCGCTCGACATCAACGCGATCGCCACCGCAGATCAGCGCGACCGGCTCAAATACGGCTTCTACGTCAATCTCGAGCAGCAGATCGTGGGCGACGTCGGGCTGTTTGCGCGGGCGAGCTGGAACGATGGCCAGACCCAGATCCTGAATTTCACCGATGTCGATCGCGGTCTGTCCGGTGGCCTGTCGATCAAGGGCAGAAGCTGGGGACGGCCGGAGGACACGGTCGGCGTCGGTGGCGCCATCAACGGCCTGTCGGCCGCGCATCGCGATTTCCTCGCAGCCGGTGGCACCGGTCTTCTGATCGGCGACGGCCGGCTCAACTATCGCACCGAGCGCATCCTCGAAGCCTACTACGCCTATTCGGTGATCAAGGGCGTGACACTGACCGCCGACTATCAGCTCGTGGTCAACCCCGCCTACAACGCGGATCGCGGTCCGGTCTCGATCTTCTCGGGCCGCCTGCACGCCGAATTCTAGCACCGGGCGGACTGCCGGATTTCGACAACTCCCTTATGCCGCCCGGATCGCGTCGAGGAATCTTCCGACCTCGACCTTGAGACGGCTGCTCTCGCCGGACAGCGATTTGGCTGCCGCAAGCACATTGGACGAGGCCGATCCGGTCTGGCTCGCGCCATGCTGGACGTCGACGATGCTGGCGGAGACCCGCTGGGTGCCGTGCGAAGCCTGCTGCACGTTGCGCGAAATCTCCCGGGTCGCCGCGCCCTGCTCCTCGACCGCTGCGGCGATCGCCGATGCGATTTCGGACATGCGCGTGATGGTATCGCCGATCGCCTTGATCGCGCCGACCGAATCCTGCGTCGCCGCCTGGATTCCCGCGACCTGCTGACTGATTTCGCCGGTGGCCTTGGCGGTCTGCTCGGCGAGCGCCTTGACCTCGGAAGCGACGACGGCGAAGCCGCGTCCGGCCTCGCCGGCACGCGCCGCCTCGATGGTGGCGTTGAGCGCCAGCAGATTGGTCTGCCCTGCAATCTGGCTGATGAGCTCGACGACATCCCCGATGCGGCCGGCCGCCTTGGCGAGCTCACCGACATGGTCGTTGGTCCGCCCCGCCTGCTGCACCGCCTCGCTGGCGATGCGCGCGGAATCCTGAACCTGCCGGCTGATCTCGTCGACTGACGACGCCATTTCCTCCGCAGCCGCCGCGACAGTCTGCACGTTGGTGGAGGCCTGTTCGGAGGCGGCTGCTACGGTCGCGGTGATTTTTTCGGATTGCTCAGCCGTGCTCGTCAGCGTTCCCGCGGACGATTCCAGCTCCGCGGATGCCGAGGACACGGTGTTGATCACCTCGCCGATCATCGCTTCGAACTCGCGCGCGATCTGGTCCATGCGCTGGCTGCGCTTGAGCTTCGCCCCGGCCTCAACGGCAGCAGCTTCGTCGGCAGCGCACTTGGCAATCAGCGAGTCCTTGAACAGCAGCAGCGAGCCGGCGACTTGGCCGATCTCGTCATTGCGCCCGGTCGCGGGAATCTCGACCTCATGCCTGCCGGCGGCAAGCGTGCTGATCGCGCCGGCGAGCTTCGCAAGCGGCGTCACCACGCGGCTTCGCAGCATTGCTGTTACACCTGCGAGCGTGCCGAGCAGCGCCAGCACCGCAATGCCGGCCAGCGCAAGCACCATTAGTGCGCCGCTGCGCGCCGCCGTGGCCCGTTCGGTCGCCTCTGCCAGCGCCGCGTCGCGCACGCCGAAGAACATCTGCACGGCCGGCACGACGGCAGTCGCCAAATCATCGTTGGTGAGGCCGTATTTGCCGTCGCTGTGCGCCGCGGGCATCTCCTTCTCGACCACCGGCGCGGCATGTCCGAAATAGGCTTCGGTCGCATCCTTGAACGCCTTGGCAATCCGGGGCGGATTGCCGAGCTGATCAATGCCGGCCTCGACGCGCTCGCGATCGGCCTCCAGGCGGCCCTGCAAGCGATCCATCAGAGAGAATTCGGCGGTCGTCAGCGGACGGCGGGCGGTCAGTGCGGGCGACAGCGTGGCGGCGCGGCCGCCGGCCGAGACGCGCAGGTCCTGCGCCGTCCGCGCCACGCTCAGCAAAGCCGAGAGCGAAGAATCGGACGTGGCGATGCCGGCTTCGAGGCGATTCATGATCGGTTCGAGAATACGGATGATTTCGGCGACGCCAGGCAGGAAGCTCTTGATGGCGGCACTGTCGCGTGCACTCAGGGGGACGCTCATGGCGCGATCCGCCGCCGTTCGAATCTCATTCAGCCGGCGCGCAGCGCGCTCGAGATCCGCCGCCATCGGTCCGCCGGCGTCCAGCGCAAGGATGGCCCGCCTTGCATTCTCGAACGCGGTGTCGGATGCCTTCGACGCCTTCGCGCAGGCCTCGAGCTGAGCCGGCGTCGCCGGGTTTTCCTGGAAGATCGGCGAGATGTAGGGCGCGCGATAACCGGCAACGTACTGACTGACCAGCAGAACTGCGCCGAAAGCATCGACCGCCTTAATTGCCTCGGAGCGGTTCGTGTAGATGCGCGCCTGGGGCACCAGCACCTGGGTGCCGAGAATGACGGCAAAGACGGTCACCGTCAGCATCGACAGCGCGAAAAGCTTCCCGATTCGCATCCTGGTCCCCAATACAATCTGCAAATGCAGGGAACCCTAGCTGGCGGCGGCTAAGACGCCGTTAAGTAGCGGCAGGACCGTAGTTCCGCGGGGAGTGTCGCGTGGTCGCGGCTCCTTGAGGCTCCGAATTCGCCAGCACTTGGTGGCCAAATGCCTATATCAAAGCTCGATCTGCCATCCGGACATACTCGCTTACCGCGGACCATCAATGCTCTCCGTCGAACTCATCATCGTCGTCGTCCTGATCGTCATCAACGGCCTGCTGTCCATGTCCGAGCTGGCGGTGGTGTCATCACGCCCGGCGCGGCTGTCGGTGCTTGCCGCCAAGGGCGTACGCGGCGCCGAGCGCGCGCTGACGTTGGCCGCCGATCCCGGAAAATTCCTCTCGACGGTGCAGATCGGCATCACGCTGGTCGGCGTGCTCTCGGGCGCGTTCTCCGGCGCGACGCTCGGTCAGCGGCTGACGCAATGGCTGGTCGAGCTCGGTCTCTCCGTCGGCATTGCCGACATCGTCGGCGTCGGCATCGTCGTCACCCTCATCACCTATGCGACCCTGATCGTCGGCGAGCTGGTGCCGAAGCAGGTGGCGCTGCGCGATCCCGAAAGTATCGCGGTCAGGGTCGCGCCGGCGATGCATGTGCTTGCGAAGGTATCGCTGCCGCTTGTCTTTCTGCTCGACCTCTCGGGCAAGCTGATCCTCACGCTGCTCGGCCATGGCGGCAAGTCCGAGGAGAAGGTGTCGGAGGACGAGATCCATCATCTCGTCCGAGAGGCCGAGAGCGCCGGCGTGCTCGAGCCCGGCGAGAAGGAGATGATCGCCGGCGTGATGCGGCTCGGCGATCGCCCGGTCGGCGCGGTGATGACGCCGCGCACCGAGGTCGACGAGATCGACCTGAGCGATGATCAAGAGGTGATCCAGGCGCTGATCGCAAAGAGCCCGCATTCGCGCTTTCCCGTGTCCGACGGCGATCGCGACAAGCCGATTGGCGTGCTTCAGGCCAAGGACCTGCTGGTCGCCTACATGAACGAACGCACACCGGATCTGCGAGCGCTGATCCGCCAAGCACCCAGCATTCCCGCCTCGGCGGATGCCCGCGACGTGGTCGCGATCTTGAAGGCTGCGCCGGTTCACGTCGGTTTCGTCTATGACGAGTACGGCGCGTTCGAAGGCGTGGTGACGGCGGCCGATATTCTGGAATCGATCGTCGGCGCCTTCCATTCCGAGGAGGGCCCGCCGGAGCCCGCCTATGTCAGGCGGGCGGACGGCTCACTGCTGGTTTCTGGCTGGATGCCGGTCGACGAGTTCGGCGAACTCCTCGGCATCGAGCTGCCGCCGCATCACCGTTACAACACGGTGGCGGGCCTCGTGCTGCAGCAATTCAACGTGCTGCCCAATGTCGGCGACGCCTTCGACCTCGGCGGCTGGCACATCGAGGTGGTCGATCTCGACGGTCGGCGGATCGACAAGATTTTGGCGGCCCGGTTGGGTGAAGCCGAGACCGGCTGAGCGAGCGGTTATGTGCTAGAGTACAGGATGGCGCACCAACCTCTACTCGTCGTCCCGGCGAAGGCCGGGACCCATAACCACAAAACTGAATTTTGCGAAGACTAGTAGTTGCGCGGTACTGCTTCCTGCGCATGGTCGATAAATCACGCGGTATGGGTCCCGGCCTTCGCCGGGACGACACCGGAATTTGTTGCGCGCGTCGCTCAGCCGAACCTCACGCCGATCCGCTTTTCCTTGCGCCAGACCACGGTGCAGGACAGATGCGTTCCGTCGGCCTTGATGGCCAGGGTGAACTGCTCGGGGATACCGACCGGGCTTGTCACGTCCAGCGCCGCGCCGGTGTCCGAGAAATTACGGACAGTGCAGTCGATCGCGCCGCCGCCGAACTCGATGGTTCCGGCTTTCAGGACCCGGTGCCTGCTTTTGTCACGCCGTTCATCCATGGGGCCAATTTACACCCGAAGCTGAAACAGATGTTAAAGCGCAACCCCCCCCATAAATTCGCGCCGCCACAGGACACGTTGGACTGGCACCTTACAGCGCCGGCTGGAACGTATCCGCCCGCGCCATGCGCCAAGCCTCGCGGAACCGCGGGTCTTCCGTGCCTTCGAGCAGCTCGCCCGGACGCAGCGACGGATAGAGTTGGGCGAAGGATTGCACGTGGGTCGTCGAGGTCCGCTGACTGAAATGGACCGGGCGCAGCTGCTGCGGATGTTCGAGACCGGCTGCCGCGATCAGCTCCGTCAGCGAGTGCAGCGTCGCATGGTGGTAATTGTGCACGCGGTCGATCTTGAGCGGCACGTAGAGCGCGCGGGCCCGGGTCGGGTCCTGGGTCGCGACACCGGTCGGACAGCGATCGGTGTGGCAGCTCAGCGACTGGATGCAGCCGAGCGAGAACATGAAGCCGCGCGCCGAATTGCACCAGTCGGCGCCGATCGCCATGGCGCGCGCCATGTCGAAGGCGGTCGCGATCTTGCCGGAGGCGCCGAGCCTGATGCGATCACGCGCGTTGATGCCGACCAGCGCATTGTGGACGAAATTGACGCCCTCGCGCATCGGCATGCCCAGATGGTCCATGAACTCGAGCGGCGCGGCACCGGTGCCGCCCTCGTTGCCATCGACGACGATGAAGTCCGGATAGATTCCGGTCTCCAGCATCGCCTTGCAGATCGCCAGAAACTCCCAGGGGTGGCCGATGCAAAGCTTAAAGCCGGCCGGCTTGCCGCCGGAGAGCTTCCGCATCTCGGCGATGAATTGCATCATGCCGGTGGGCGTGGAGAAGGCGCGATGCGAGGCCGGCGAGATGCAGTCCTCGCCCATCGAGACGCCGCGAATCTTGGAAATCTCCTCCGACACCTTGGCAGCCGGCAGCACGCCGCCATGGCCGGGCTTGGCGCCCTGGCTGACCTTGAGCTCGACCATCTTGATCTGGTCCTGGCTCGCAACACGCGCGAACGCGTCGGGATCGAAAGTGCCGTCGAGATGACGGCAGCCGAAATAACCGGAGCCGATCTCCCAGATGATGTCGCCGCCCATCTCGCGATGATAGGGGCTGACACCGCCCTCGCCGGTGTCATGCGCGAACCCGCCCTTCTTCGCGCCGGCGTTCAGCGCGCGCACGGCGTTGGGGCTGAGCGCGCCAAAGCTCATCGCCGAGATATTGAACACCGAGGCCGAATAGGGTTTTGCGCAGTCAGGCCCGCCGATGGTGACACGAAACTTTTCCTCGGCATGCGCCTTCGGCGCTACCGAGTGATGCATCCACTCGTAACCCTCGCGGTAGACGTCCTCCTGGGTGCCGAACGGACGCTTGTCGAGCTGCATCTTGGCGCGCTGATAGACCACCGCGCGGATATCGCGCGAGAACGGCATGCCGTCCTTCTCGCTCTCGAAGAAATACTGCCGCATCTCCGGGCGTATCTCTTCGAGCAGGAAGCGGATATGCGCCGAGATCGGGTAGTTGCGAAGGACCGCGTGACCCTTTTGCATGAGATCGCGGACGCCGAGAACCGTCAGCGCGCCGAAGATCACGATCGGGATCAGCAGGATGCCGAAGATCTTGCGGTCGGCGATGCCGATGCCGATCAGCAGCGCCGTAACGACCGCGCAGATCGTCAGGATGATGAAGCGCGGAGAGAATGGAAGCAGCAGGGTTTCCATCATCCCCTCTTCCGCGAGCGCCAGGCGTTTCGGCGATGAGGGGTTAGGAGATGAGGGTTTGGGCGATTCTTGCGTCTTGTTGTCTTCGGCCACGATTCCCATCCTCTCGCCAGCATGAGGCGGTACGATACGCCTTCGCCTGTCATACGGATATGACGCGGCCCTTGTTTCAGGCTAGCGAATTCAGCTGAGGGAAATCAATCCGTCCGATGGGCCGTTATTGCAGTGCAATAATTACATAACAGCGCCCCTGCCGTAATCGCCGCTCGGCCGGGCTTGCCGGTCGGGGAATGGCGGGGGGTTGGCCGGGACGACAGCGCGAGCGGCGCTTACCGCTCGACGAACGCCTTCTCGATCACGAAATGGCCGGGCTTGTTGCCGGAGCCTTCGACGAAGTCGCGGCCTTCGAACATCACCTTCAGCTCTTCCAGCATCGCCGGGCTGCCGCACATCATGACGCGGTCGGTGTCGATGTTGAGCGGGCCCTGCCCGATGTCGTTGAAGATCTGCCCGGAGTTGATAAGGTCGGTGATGCGGCCGCGATTGCGGAACGGCTCGCGGGTCACGGTCGGATAGTATACCAACTTGTCCCCGAGCAGCTCTCCGAACAGTTCGTCCTCGCGCAAATTCGCGACGAGCTTCTCGCCATAGGCGAGCTCGGAGACCTGGCGGCAGCCGTGTACCAGCACGATGCTCTCGAACTGATCATAGACCTCGGGATCCTTGATCAGGCTCGCGAACGGCGCAAGCCCGGTGCCGGTCGAGAGCAGCATCAGCCGCTTGCCGGGGATGAGGTTGTCGGTGATCAGCGTGCCGGTCGCCTTGCGGCCGACCAGGATGGTGTCGCCTTCCTTGATCTTCTGCAGGCGCGAGGTCAGCGGACCGTCCTGCACCTTGATCGAGAAGAACTCGAGCTCCTCCTCGTGATTGGCACTCGCCATGCTGTAGGCGCGCAGCAGCGGACGGCCGTCGACCTCGAGGCCGATCATCGCGAACTGGCCGTTCTGGAAGCGGAAGCCGGTGTCGCGCGTGGCGCGGAAGCTGAACAGCGTGTCGGTCCAGTGCTGGACGGAAAGAACTTTCTCTCGGTAAAACGCGCTCATGATTTTCGATATTCCGAATAACTGCGGTTTTAGGCAAAAGCGTTACCCGCCCTGAAAACGGGGCGGACACCATTGCCATGGCGGAGGATTTCGCGTGTGTGATCTACGCCATTGAGATCAATAATCAACCTCGTTCCGGATGCAATTGATGCCGGTCAAATCGGCATTTGCGGCGGAAAGGGTCACAGCATTGACGGATCTGCTGTCCGGCGCGCGTTGAAGGCAATTTCTTTTCCCTTTCGGGCCTGATTGCAGCACTTAATTTCCATCGCGCTCGCGAGAATTTCATTAAGAATAGCTCTGATTTTCCCCCGCTTGGCGCCAGGCCCCGCATTTTTGCGGCTTTTGGCGACTGGACGATTGAGACGCATGACAAGTAGTGAACGGATCTTCGTACAGGCCATCAGGCACTATGCCGCGCGCCATGGCATCGATGTTGATGTCCGCGCCGGCGGATGGCTGATCACCATGCGCCGCCGTGAGATCCGCCGCTTCGCCTTCGGCTACGACATCGGCCTCAACAGCGCAATTGCGCACCGCCTCGCCAACGACAAATCGGCAACCGCCGAGGCGCTATCGCTGGCAGGCGTACCCTGCATTCCCCATCGCCTCTTCCTCAACCCGAAGCTGGGCCAGAATATCGTTGGCGACGATTGGCGAGCGGCAATGCTCAGGCTACTTCACGCCGATCCGCAGGGCGTGGTGGTGAAGCCCAATGAGGGGACGTCGGGGCGCTCGGTGTTCAAGGTGACGACGAAGGCGGAGCTCGACCACGCAGTGGACGAGGTTTTTTCGATGAGCACCGGGCTCGTGATCTCGCCCTACGTCGCGATCACGGACGAGGTCCGCGTGATCCTGCTCGATGATGCGCCCCTCATCGTCTACAGCAAACAGCGCGGCTCGGATTGGCGGCACAATCTCGATGCCGGCGCAAAGCCCGTGCTGCTGGAGGACGGCGAGATTCGCGCCGCCTGCGTGAAGCTCGCGATCGATGCTGCGAGCGCCATCGGCATCGCTTTTGCGTCGATCGACGTGGTGCGCGTCGACGGCGAGTGGCGCGTGCTCGAGATCAATTCCGGCGTGATGATGGAAGCGCTGGGGAAGCTGCATCCGGAGCTGGTGCAGGCGGCGTATGACGCGGCGATGGATCTGGTGTTTGAGGGAAACTAGCAGCGGCAGCTCACTGCACCCTCTCCCCTTGTGGGCCCCTTGTGGGCCCCTTGTGGGAGAGGGTGGCTCACCGCGGAGCGGTGAGCCGGGTGAGGGGTATCTCTCTGCGCGTGAACCTCTCACGATTGAACTCGCGGAGACAAACCCCTCATCCGGCGCTTCGCGCCACCTTCTCCCGCAAGGGGCTAGCTTGGGCACAGATCTCTTGCACAGAATGAATCGCCTGTGATTCTGTGTAGGCCGTCGTGATTCTGGCAGCGGAGCGATGGCGGAGATGGATATCGGCTATTTCGGCGACGAGCGTCTTAAAAAAATGGCGCTCTGTTGCTTGCGCGTGTCTGCGAGCGACAGACGGTTTGTCTGCGCAAACTTGGCGAGGATCGCGCCGAGAAGGTCAAATTTCGGCGCTTTTTGATGAATGAGCGGGTCACGGTCGACAAGATGGTGATCCGCGCGCGAGCGCGTCTGCGTGAGATTGCGGCCGGCCGGCACGTCCTGGCGATCCAGGATACCAGCGAGATCAACTATGAGGCCAAGCGAGGGCGCAAGCGCGATCTCGGCCGGGTGGGCAATGGCCGTGACGTCGGCCTGTTCGTGCATCCCGTTCTGACGGTTGATGCAGAAACAGGTCACTGTCTGGGCCTGGCCGACGTGCAGGTCTGGCGCCGCTTTAAAACCAAGGCCGCCGACTATCGCAAGCAGCCGATTGAGGAAAAGGAATCCTATCGATGGGTGAAGGGCCCGCGGCGGGCCAAATGGGGCCTGACCAAGGCGAGCATGATCACAGTGATCGACGATCGCGAAGGAGACATTTATGAGAAGTGGGCTCGCCTGCCGGATCGTCGCACGCATCTGTTGAGCCGCGCGTGCCGGGATCGTGCAACAACAGGCGACCGCGCTCTGTTTGCGACCATGGCGGCACTGCCCGAGCAACATCGCTTGGCGATCGATCTGCCGGCGCGGGCAGGCAAGCGCCAGGCTCGTCAAGCGCAGTTGGCGGTGCGGTTCGGAACGGTCGTCGTCTGTCGGCCAGCATCCTGCTCCGATCCCCACGCGCCGCGCCAAATTGAACTCTCCGCGGTCGAAGTCCGCGAGATTGATCCGCCGAGCGGCGAGGAACCTGTCCTGTGGCGTTTGCTGACCACCCATGATGTCGAAACTGTCGAACAGGCTGTCACGGTGATCGGCTGGTACCGCCAGCGCTGGCATGTCGAACAATTGTTCAGGACCGTGAAGCGCCAAGGCCTTGATCTCGAGGCGAGCGTTCTTGCCGAAGGCGCGGCGCTGGAAAAGCTCGCCGTTATCGCTCTCATCGCCGCGTGCCAAACCATGCAACTCGTGCTCGCGCGCGCCTCGCTCGACGATAGCCAACCTGCCTCGCACGTCTTTGACGATCGCGAAATGCAGGTTCTATCGGCCTTGCAGGAACGTTTGCGGGGCCGCACCGCCAAACAGCAAAATCCCCATATACCAAGCAGCCTTGCTTGGGCCGGCTGGACCATCGCCCGCCTCGGTGGCTGGACCGGTTACGAGAGCGACAAATCCAACGGCCCAATCACAATGCGCGACGGGCTCGAACGCTTCCGAGCCATCGCCCAAGGCTTCTTCCTCGCCAAAAATGTGTGCCCAAGCTAGCCCACAAGGGGAGAAGGAAGTAAGAGCTAGTTATTCGCGCTGGCCGAATCGTCCATCGCTTTGAACGCTTCTTCCAGCTGGAGCGAGATCGGTACGTTCAGTCGCTCGCCTGTGGGGAGACGCGCGGTGAACCATTTGTTGTAGAGCGGAACCAAATCGTGATTGGAGCCGAGCTTCCGGAAGGTGCGCTCGACCACAGCCGTTAGTTGCGGCTCGCCTTTCCTGAACATGATGCCGTAGGGGTCGTAGGACAGGAAGTCACCAGTGACCCGGAACTTGTCCTGTGCCTTGTGGCGGACGATCAGGCCGGAGAGGAGAATATCGTCGGTCGCGAACGCATCCGCCTTACCCTCGACCAGCATCTGGTACGACTGCTCGTGATCGGCGCCGACGACGATGTGGAGTCCCAGCGAGGACTTCTTGTCGGCCGCCTGGATCGCCTGCTCGTTGGTGGTGCCCTTCGTCACCACGATGGTCTTGCCCTTCAGATCGGTCAGCGACTGGACATTCGAGGCCTTCGGTACCATCAGCTTGGTACCGGCAACGAACATCAATGGCGAGAAGGCGACGCGCTTGCCGCGCTCGGAGTTGGCGGTGGTGGAGCCGCACTCCAGATCGATCTTGTTCTGGAGCACCGCGTCGATGCGGTCGTCCGAGGTGACCTTGACGTAATCGATCTTCAGATTGGGATCGTCGACCTCGACGCCGATCTCCTCGACGATGGCCTCGCAGAGCTCGAGACTATACCCGATCGGCCGGTTGGCCTGGTCGAGGAAGGAGAATGGCGGCGAGCTCTCGCGATAGCCGAGCCGCACGGTGTGCGCATTCTTGATGGCTGTTAGCGTCGGGCTAAGCCCTTCGCTGCCGCCGGTCTGGGCGGAGGCACCGGTTGCCGCCAGCAGACACGCTGCCAGCAACAGGCCGCCCGAAATCGCCTTCAAAGGGCGCATGTCGCACTCCCTTCAATGGCCGGCCATCGCGGGGACTTCTCCGGGGACCATGTCGTCCGGCACGGCATCGCTCGGCCCCATCGCATGTTCGGGCCCAAGTTCGCCTTCCCATTTCGCCACGACGGAGGTCGCCAGCGAGTTGCCGATCACGTTGGTGGCGCTGCGGCCCATGTCGAGGAAGGTGTCGATGCCCATGATCATCAACAAGCCGGCCTCGGGAATGCCGAATTGCGACAGCGTCGAGGCGATCACGACCAGGGAGGCGCGCGGCACGCCGGCGACGCCCTTCGAGGTGATCATCAGCGTCGCCAGCATGGCAAGCTGGGTCGAGAGCGACATCTCGATGTGATAGGTCTGCGCGATGAAGATGCTGGCGAAAGTGCAGTACATCATCGTGCCGTCGAGATTGAAGGAGTAGCCGAGCGGCAGCACGAAGCTCGAGATCCGCGACGAGGCACCGAAACGATTCAGCCCCTCCAGCGTCTTCGGATAGGCCGCTTCCGAGCTCGCGGTCGAGAACGCGATCATCAGCGGCTCGCGGATCAGCCTCAGCAGATGGCTGTAGCGCGGCCCGATCACGGCGAAGCCGACCATGACCAGGATACCCCAGAGGATGAAGAGCGAGAGATAGAAGCCGCCCATGAAGACGATGAGCTTCCAGAGCACCAGGAGGCCGTTCTTGGCGACGGTCGCTGTAATGGCGGCCCAGACCGCAACCGGCGCGAATAGCATCACATAGCTCGTCACTTTCAGCATGATGTGGCCGAGATCGTCGATCAGCGCCAGGATCTGCTTGGAGCGCTCGGGCAAGGCGCCCATCGCCACCGAGAAGAAGACCGCGAAGATCACGATCTGCAGGATTTCATTCTGCGCCATCGCATCCGCGATCGAGGTCGGGATCAGATGGGTGAGGAATTTCTCGATCGAGAAGGCGGAAACCGGCAGCCCCGTCGACTGCGCCTTGTCCGGCAGCGTGCCGGGGAAGTTGGCGCCAGGTTGCAGCAGATTGACCATCACGAGGCCGAGCAGCAGCGAAACGAAGGAGGCGCTGACGAACCAGCCCATGGTCTTGGCAAAGATCCGCCCGAGCCTTGCGCCACTGCCCATATGGGCGATGCCGCCGACCAGCGTTGCGAACACCAGCGGCGCAATGATCATCTTGATCAGGCGGAGGAAGATCACGGCGACCAGGTTGATGGAGGAGGCCCAATCCCCGCGCGTATCTGGCAGGAAGTTGAAAATCGCCGAGCCCATGATGATGCCCAGCACCATCGCCACCAGAATGTATTGCGTAAACCTGTTCGACATTGACTACCCCCGCTCCACCGGCCGCTTCATGATGTCGCAGATATGACAAGGACGCAACACGCTTGACGTGCGGTCGCGACGGCTGGATGTTCCCGTTGCGAAACTGGACGCAGCGCTCTAGCCTTCATGCAGCGCACAACGAATGCGGCCTGCACGTTTTCTTTGCGGCGGCTGCATCAATAATCGTCAAATAAGCGAAGGGGAAACGCCATGAGTGCCAGCGTCAATCGTCAGATTCTTCTGGTGGAAAAGCCGAGCGGCAAGCTCGGTCCCGAGCATTTCAAGATGGTCGAGGCTGGGATACCAGAACCGAAAGATGGCGAGGCCTTGCTGCGCGTGCGCTACATCTCGCTTGACGCCGCCAACCGCGCCTGGATGCACGGCGCCACCTATCGTTCCGCCGTCGAGGCCAACAGCGTGATGGCGGGCGGCGGCATCGCCGAGGTCATCAGCTCGAAGGCGCCGGGGCTTGCGGTCGGCGACATCGTGTTCGGCGACACCGGCTGGCAGGACTACGCCGCGGTGCCGGCGAAGCATCTCACGAAAATGCCGAAGCTCGAGCCGATGACGCACCTGCTCAGCGTGTTCGGGATCGCCGGCCTCACCGCCTATTTCGGCCTGCTGGAGATCGGCAAGCCCAAGGAAGGCGAGACAGTCGTGGTTTCGGCGGCCGCGGGCTCGGTCGGCTCCATCGTCGGACAGATCGCCAAAATCAAGGGATGCCGCGTGATCGGCATCGCCGGCGGCGCGGACAAGTGCAACTGGCTGACCTCGGAGCTCGGCTTCGATGCGGCTGTCGACTACAAGGACGGCGCGACGTTCAAGGCGCTCCGCGCGGCCGCGCCCAAGGGCATCGACGTCTATTTCGACAATGTCGGCGGCGATATTCTCGAAGCCTGCATTCCGCAGATGAACAATTACGGCCGCATCGCCTGCTGCGGTGCGATCTCGCAATATGACGGCGCGCCGTCGGCGCACGGCCCGCGCGGCGTGCCCGGCCTGATCGTGGTGAAGCGGCTCGTGATGCAAGGCTTCATCGTGATGGACTACATGAAGGACAGTCAGCGCGCGCTCGCCGATCTCCAGGCCTGGGTCAATTCGGGCAAACTGAAAGTGCAGGAAGACATCATCGACGGATTGCAGAACACGCCGAAAGCGCTGATCGGATTGCTTGCAGGCGAGAACCGGGGCAAACGGATGGTCAAGCTCTGACGACGTAGTTACGTCGCAATTGCAAAGGTAATATCTACTTGCGGTTGAGGCCGCGGCGGCCAATGATGCCGCATGCGGCATCAGCCGCGACGATTGCTAGCATCACTTTTAATAATGCGTCGGCGTTACCGACAGGGCAGGAATTCGGTCAGATGTTCAACACGTTGAAACATGCATCAACGCGTCACGCGTTGCTTGCAGCAGCACTCTTCGCAACTGCAGCAAACGCATTCGCGCAAGCACCGACCGAGGCTCAGAAGGGCGCCATCCGCTCCGCATGCCGCTCGGATTTCATGGTGCATTGCTCGAGCGTGACGCCCGGCGGCGTGGAAGCGTATCAATGTCTCCAGAAGAACATGTCGAGCCTGTCGTCAGGATGCCAGACCGCGGTTCGCGCAGTCGAGCCGGCCGCAGCCCCGAAGAGCGAAGCGGCGCCCGCCAAATCTGAACCGGCCAAATCTGAACCTGCAAAGACCGAGGCAGCGCCGGCCGCCGAACCCGCGGCGAAGCCGGCAGCCGCAGCTGCCCCGAAAGCGGCGGCGGCAAAGCAGCCGAGCAGCGCACAGGTCTCAGCCATCAAGAGTGCCTGCCGCTCCGACTATCCAAAAGTTTGTGCCAGCGTCCCGCCGGGCGGCGCGCCCGCGCTCGAATGTCTGGAGAAGAACAAGGCCAGGGTGTCGGCTGCCTGCGCGAAAGCCGTGAACGCCGCGTCGGGCGGCGGTGCCGCAGCCGCCGCGCCTGCCGCGGCAGCGGCACCGGCGGCCGCGCCCTCCGTGATCGTTCTGCGCCCGCTGCGGCCGCGCGAAGAGCTGTTCATCATCCGATCGGCCTGCGGCGCCGATATCCGCACCCTGTGCGCCGGCGTCGAGCCCGGCGGCGGCCGCATCGTGCAGTGCATCGCCAGCAACGCGGCGTCGCTGTCGCCCGGCTGCAGGGACGTGCTTGCGCCATTCGCGGCGCGGTAGGGCGCACGCGGCTCACGCGTCATCGACACGTGAAGGCGCGCGAATGAATTTTCGCGCACCTGCCGAGACTAATCTTTTGCCGATATCCGATTTCAATCACGACAAGACCGGGAGAAAGACATGCGTTCATTCCTGCTCATCGCTTCCGCGCTCCTCGCCTTCGCGGCGACCATGACCTTCGAGGCCTCTGATGCCAATGCGGTGGTGTGCGCCCGCGGCGTCTATCGCGCCGGCTGCGCCGGGCGGAATGCCGCCGTGGTGGTCCGCACGCCGGTTCCGGTGGTCCGCTGTACCAGAGTGCTGGTGAACGGGGTCTACGTGAAGCGCTGCGTCTGACGGCGCGGATGGCCAAGCCGACACGGTTTGGCTATGCTTCGCACATGACTGCTTCGGGGGCACGCGCCGAACGCGTGTCCGGGAGCGAGCTTTGGTGTGTCTCGCCATGCCGATATTTCCGCTGGCGCGGCAGGCCGGAGCCCATTAGTCTACCCTGAGATAGTAAGTATACTGTCAATTAGGGAGGCAGAATTTGCGGATCGCCGTGATTGGCGGGGGCCCCGGTGGGCTCTACTTCGCCCATCTCTGGAAGAAGCGTCACCCCGAGGATCAGGTCGACCTGTTCGAACAGAACCCGGCCGACGCGACCTGGGGTTTTGGCGTCGTGTTCTCCGACCAGGCTCTGGAGTTCCTGCGCGCCGACGACCCCGAGACGGTCGACGCGATTGCGCCGCATCTGGAGAGCTGGGAGAACATCACGCTGAACCTGCATGGCGACAGCGTCGCCCTCGACGGCGTCGGCTTCTCCTCGATCGGCCGGCTTGAGCTGTTGCAGTTCCTCCAGCAGCGCGCACTCGATGTTGGCGTCACGCCGCGCTTCGACACGCAGATCCACGCCATCGACCAGCTCAACGGCCACGATCTCATCGTCGCCGCCGACGGACTGAATTCACTGGTGCGCCGCGCCTACGAAGGCGATTTCGGCACCTCGCTGTCCTATTCCTCCAACAAATTCGTCTGGTACGGCACCTCGAAGCGCTTCGACACGCTGTCGCAAACCTTTGTGAAGACCGACCGCGGCGCCTTCAACGCGCACCATTATCGCTATTCGCCGACCATGAGCACCTTCCTGATCGAATGCGACCACGCCACCTGGCAGGCCTATGGCTTCGCCTACAAGGACGTCGAGCAGTCCAAAGGAGTCTGCGAGGAGGTGTTCGCCGACACGCTCGGCGGGCACTGCCTGGTCTCCAACAAATCGGTCTGGCGCAATTTTCCATGGGTCTGGAACGAGCACTGGTCCTTCAAGAACATGGTGTTGATGGGCGATGCCCTGCACTCGGCGCATTTCTCGATCGGCTCGGGCACGCGGCTTGCGATCGAGGACGCGATCGCGCTGGTCAAGGCGCTGGAATCGGATGCGCATCTGACGACCGCGCTGCATCGCTACCAGGCCGCGCGAAAGCCGGTGGTGCAGAAGCTCGTCAATGCCGCGCGCACCAGCGCCTTCTGGTACGAGCACTTTGCCCAACACATGCAGCTCGGCCTGATGGACTTTGCCTATAGCTACATCACCCGCTCCGGCCGCATCGACGATTCCCGCCTACGGGCGATGTCGCCGGCCTTCATGGCGCGCTACGAGGCCGAGAAGAACGGCGGGGCTGAGGCATGAGCAACGAGATTCGCGACCAGGTGCCCTCCGACTGCGCGGGCGCCCACGAGATCGGCTTTGCCGTTCCGGAAAGCTACAACGCAAGTCGCGTGCTGTTCGACAACCTCGCCAAAAGTCGCGGCAATAAGCTCGCCCTCATTGGCCCGGCGGGCACGCGCACCTACGCCGAACTCTGCGCCGACGCCTGCCGCTGGGGCAACGGTTTTGCATCGCTCGGAATGAAACGCGGCGACCGCGTGCTGCTGTTCCTCGACGACACCCCGGCCTACCCGGCCGCCTTCTTCGGTGCGGTGCGGGCGGGTTTGGTGCCGCTCCTGATCAACACGCTGACGCCGCCGGACCTGCTGCAATTCTATCTCGCCGATTCCGGCGCGGCCGTTGCGGTCGCGGACGCCGAGTTCTGCGCGCGATTCAATGCGGAGGCCTGCAAGGACACGAGCCTGCATACGCTGATCGTCGTCAATGGCGCGGTGGCCGATCAGGCCGCACCGAAGGCGATGGCCGCCGCGGACTGGCTCCCGCAATTCCCGGCCGACTTGGCTGAAGCCCCGACCCATCGCAATGAGATGGCGTTCTGGATGTACTCCTCCGGCTCGACCGGCCGCCCGAAGGGCATCGTGCATCTCCAGCACGACATGGCTTACAGCGAAGTCGCCTTTGCGCAGAACGTGCTGAAGCTGACGCCGGACGACATCTGCTTCTCGGTACCGAAAATCTTCTTCGCCTATGGCTTTGGCAACTCCGTTACCTTCCCGTTCTCGGCGGGTGCGGCGACACTGCTTCTGGCCGGCCAGCCGAAGCCCGCTGGAATCTTCGCTGCGATCGAACAGTACAAGCCGACGGTCTTCTTTGGCCTGCCGACGCTGTACACATCGCTGACCAAGGCCGAGGGCGCGAAACTGACGAACTTCTCGTCGCTGCGCATGGCGCTCTCCGCCGCCGAAGTGCTCTCGGCTGACGTGTTCCACGGCTGGAAGACACTCACCGGCCTGGAGATCGTCGAAGGCCTCGGCTCGACCGAGGTGCTGCACATCTATTTGTCCAACCGTCCCGAGCATAAGAAGCTCGGTGCCGCAGGCTTGCGCGTTCCCGGCTACGAGGTTGTACTGCGCGACAAGGACGGAAACGACGTCGGCGACAACGAGGAAGGCATCTTGTGGGTGCGCGGCGATTCCAACACGCCGCTGTACTGGAACCGCCCGGATAAATCCGCCGAGACCATCCGGGAAGGCGGCTGGATCTACACCGGCGACCGCTTTGTCCGCGACAGCGACGGTTTTCACTTCTTCCGCGGCCGTGCCGACGATCTCATCAAGATCTCGGGCCAGTGGGTCTACCCGCTTGAGGTCGAGCTGTGCCTCGCCGATCACCCCGACATCCGCGAATGCGCGGTGTTCGCCGCCGAGCTGCCGGATCGCCGCATGACGCTAAAGGCGGTCGTGGTGATGAACAGCCGTGCCGCTGACCAGAGCGAGGTGACGCGGCGGCTGCAGGACTACGTCAAGGGCAAGCTGCTTCCCTACAAATACCCGCGCGAGGTGATCTTCATCGACGAGCTGCCGAAGACGGGCACGGGGAAGATCGATCGGCAGGCGTTGTTGCGGATGTGAGGCCGATTTTTGCCGCACATTCCGTGTCGTCCCGGCGAAGGCCCTAGGGCATGCACATATCTCTGAGGCTCCATCCGGCTGCGAGGGCATGGAAGTATTGGAGACCGTTTCTGAAGGTGATGGGACCCGGGGGCCTGGAAGATGGATAGCCATCCCAACCGCCGAGGCGGCCAATGATCCAGGCGGCCCAAGGCAAGCTGTCAGGCAGATACGGGTTCTTGAGCCGCTTACTTTTGGCTTCGTACTGCCGGTTCAGGGCGGCCAGCATTGCGATCTCGCTGGCGTTGAAGGCGATGTGGGCGGACTGCTTGCTGCCGTCACGCGCTTGTAGGAGCTGGATCGTGATCACAGCCGCTTTGGCAGCGATGGCCACCAGCTTCAGGAGCCGGTCGGCGGAACCGATTTGGCTGTCCTCAAGCTTGAGGCCTTGTGTCTTGAGAACGCGGAAGAACTGCTCGATGATCCAGCGCTGCTTGTACCATTCGACGATGCGCCAGGCGCCCTCTGCAGCTGCGACCTCATGAGAAGTGAGAAGACACCAATGTAGTGGCTCGACGTCGGAGCCGGCATTGATCTCGCGGACATCGACGATGGCCAGATGCAGGCTCTTCGGCAAATCGCGCAGGAACTTGCTTTGCGGCCGGGCCAGTTCGATTGCACCAAAGCGAAGTTCGAGGTCAGCCTGACGTGCCGGCCGTTGCGCACGCGCAGGCAATTGGATCGTACGCCGCTCTATCGGCACCATGGCGTCGATGGCCGCATACAAACCCGCCGAGTCGGCCAGCTTGCGGTCATGCATGCTGCGGGCGATGACGTGATAGCCATGCTCGGCCGCGCTGGCATAAAGAGCAAAGATGTCGCTCTCACGGTCGCCAAGCAGGGTCACCCCTGTGGCGCTCGCAAGCAGCGGCTTGGCTGCAAGAGCCGTGGCACTCCAGCGCTGCGATTCCTTGTCTGACAGCTCGCGGCTGTCATGCGAGAGGGTCCGACGGCCCTCACGCGTCCACACCTCGCCGGTCAAAAGCCCCAGGCAGGTGCCATTGTCTGCATCCACCGCCAGCAATGGGTGCAGCAGCACGCCGTGACTATTGCCATGGCCGATCTCCCCCAGCCCGCGACGGCGTTGCGGCGTGGTGTTGAAGTGGATCTCACTGGTGTCCTGGATCGCCAGAACGTGACGCCCCTCGACGGCTGCAACCGTGCTTTCACTCCAGCTTTCGATGATCCGCTCTGTTGTCACCTTGTCGTGGCCGAGAAAGCGGTTGAACCGTACCTCCAGGCTACGGTCCCCTCTGGAGAGCTGCCGCAGGCAGACATTCTTGCCAGCAACCATGCGTCCGACAAGCGCCGCCCCCCTTTATCGAGACGACGATCCCCGAACCGGCCCAACGTCCAGTCAATTCGTGACAACATGGCGGCACCTCCATTCGATCAGAAGTGCCGCAATAGAAATCACACGAATTCCCGATTCTGAAATCCCCCCGCCTCGACCTGAGTCAATCCGCCGCACCAGATATGTGCATGCCCTAGGGCGAAGGCCGGGACCCATAGCCACAGGGAGTAGTTTGGCGAAGACCCGCCGTTCGGTACGCCTACCGACCGCAAATCGATGGATCACGCGGTATGGGTCCCGGCCTTCGCCGGGACGACACCGAGAATGAGGCGCCTGTGCAGCTCCCCCTCACCCTGCTTTCCCCAGGTGCTCCAGTGCGTCCTCCGCACGCAGCGGCACGCGCGAGGCCTCATTGTTGAGGTCGACGAGCTGTACCAACAGCCCCACCAGCGCCTTGCGCTCGGTGGGCTTCAGCGGCTCCAGCATGCGCGCCTGGGCGCGTTCGACCACCGGCATGATCTCGCGCAGGATCGCGGCGCCCGGCTTGGTCAAATAGAGTAGCTTGATCCGCTTGTCCTCGGGCGCCGGCTTGCGCTCGATATAGTCCTTGGCCTGCAGCCGCTCGATCACACTGCCGAGCGTGGAGCGGTCGAAAGCGATCACGGCCGACAGCCGCGTCGCGTCGATGCCGGGATGGGTGTGGATCGCGATCAGCGCGGCATATTGCACCGGCGTGAGATCGAACGCCTTGCACTCCTCCATGAAGATCGAGACTGCGATCTGCTGCATGCGCCGGAACAGATAGCCCGGCGCGGCATAGACCGCGTCGATCGTGATCGGAGCGGCCGACTTACTCGGCATCGGGCTGCTTCTCGGGTGCAGCGTTGGCAAACGCAGGATGCGCCTTGGCGGCGGCTTCCGCCTTCAGCAGACGCGGATAGGCCGCGACATCCACACCGAAGCGGCGCGCATTGGCGAGCTGCGGCACCAGGCAGAGATCGGCCAAGGTCGGCGCATCGCCGAAGCAGAACGGCCCGGGGTCGTCCCTGATCAGCATCTCGCAGGCCGACAGCCCCTCACGATTGACCCAGGCCGCCCAGTCCTGGACCTTCTCTTCGGCAAGCCCGAGCTCGCGGAGCCTCGCCAGCACCTTCAAATTCTGCACCGGGTGGGTGTCGCAGGCGATCGCGAGCGCGAACGCGCGCACCTTGGCACGCTGCAGCGCATCCCTCGGCAGCAGCGGCGGGTTGGGATGGGTCTCATCGAGCCATTCGATGATCGCGACCGACTGGGTCAGCACTGCCCCCGCATCATTCTCCAGCGCCGGCACCAGGCCTTGCGGATTGATGGCGAGATAGGCCGGCGCGCATTGCTCGCCCTTGCGCAAATGATGCGGCAGGTGCTCGGCGCCGAGGCCCTTGAGGTTCAGCGCGATCCGCACGCGATAGGCGGCGCTGGAGCGGAAATAGCCGTGCAGCTTCATCGGAACCCTCCCTCGTCCTCTTGTTGTTCGTGACGTTGACGCTACCTAGACTGTAAGTATACTGTCAATCAACAAACGAAAGGGAGCCTCGCCATGGAAGCCGTGACCAAGACGCCGGAACGCGAGGCGTTCTACCAGAAGATCGACGGCGAAAATCTCACCGCGCTATGGACGGTCATGAGCGACCTGATCACGCCGGAGCCGAAGAGCGCCTGCCGGCCGCATCTCTGGAAGTTCGATGTCATCCGCGACTACATGACGGAGGCCGGCAAGCTGATCACGGCGAAGGAAGCCGAGCGTCGCGTGCTGGTGCTGGAGAACCCGGGCCTGCGCGGGCAGTCGAAGATCACGACCTCGCTCTATGCCGGCGTGCAGATGGTGGTGCCGGGCGACGTCGCCCCCGCACATCGCCATAGCCAGTCGGCGCTGCGCTTCGTGCTCGAAGGCAGGGGCGCGCACACTGCGGTGGACGGCGAACGCACTGCAATGGAGCCCGGTGACTTCATCATCACGCCGTCGATGACGTGGCACGATCATTCCAACGAAACCAGCGAGCCGATGTTCTGGCTCGACGGCCTCGACATTCCACTGGTGCAGTTCTTCGATTGCTCATTTGCAGAGGGATCGAAGGAAGACCAGCAGAAGATCACAAGACCCGCCGGCGACAGCTTTGCCCGCTACGGCCACAATCTGCTTCCGGTCGATTCGAAGCGGTCATCGAAGACGTCGCCGATCTTCAGCTATCCCTATGCCTACACCCGCGAGGCGCTGGAGAAGGCTAGGACGAGCCAGGAGTGGGACGCCTGTCACGGGCTGAAGCTGAAGTTCAGCAACCCCGAGACCGGCGATTTCGCGATGCCGACCATCGGTAATTTCATCCAGCTGCTGCCGAAGGGCTTCAAGACCGCACGATATCGCGCGACGGACGCGACGGTGTTCTGTCCGATCGAAGGCCGCGGCCGCAGCCGCATTGGCGATGCCGTTTTCGAATGGGGCCCACGCGATCTGTTCGTGGTGCCGAGCTGGCAGTGGGTGACGCACGAGGGGGATGAGGATGCCGTGCTGTTCAGCTTCTCGGACCGCCCGGTGCAGCAGAAGCTGGATCTGTTTCGGGAAGATCGCGGGAATGCGTGAGGCGCCGGTTTCGTAGGGTGGATTAGCCGAAGGCGTAATCCACCATCGACTCCTCCGCGTCGAAATAAGGTGGTGGGTTACGCCGAGCGGTTTGCGCTACGCGCAATCCGCGGGGCTAACCCACCCTACGGCTGCGCAGATTTGCACTACCGCCAGTGCAACAGCCGCGTCTCCAGCCAGTTGATCACCCGCCCCACCACCAATCCGAACACCGACAGGATCACCACACCCGCCAGTAGCTGATCCGTCTGCATCAGATTCCCGGCCTGAAGTACGAACGCCCCGATGCCGTACTGCGCGCCGATCATCTCGGCGCTGACGACGAGCAGCAGCGCCACCGAAGCCGTGATCCGGAAGCCGGCAAGGATCGCGGGCAGCGCACCCGGCCAGATCACCTTGCGCACGATGGTGGCGAAGGGCACGTTGAAGCTTTGCGCCATGCGGATGAGGTTGCGCGGCACCGCATCGACGCCGCTATAGACCGAAATCGCGGTCGAGAAGAACACCCCGAGCGCAATGGTCGCGATCTTCGGTTCTTCGCCGATGCCGAGCCAGAGGATCAGGAGCGGCAACAGCGCGATCTTCGGGATCGGGAATAGCGCGGAGATGAAGGTGATGCCGACGCTGCGCGCGAGCCGTGACAGGCCGATGGCGAAGCCGACGACGACGCCGGCCACTGTTCCCAAGAGCCAGCCGACGCCGATGCGCAACAGCGAGGCGGACAGATGCTGCCAGAGCGCGCCGGAAACGGCGAGCTCATAGGTTGCCCGAACGATCGCCGAGGGTGCCGGCAGGAACAGCGGATTGACGAGCCTGGCGCTGCCAGCAGCCTGCCAGATCGCGATCACGATCGCCAGCGCAATCCAGCCGCCGAAGCGGCTCGACGCGGGCACGAAGCCCGCGCCGCGGAAGCGGACGCGCCGCGTCGTTTGGTCCTTTGCAGCCGTCCCCGCGCGATCAAGCATGTTGAACCTCGCGCTGGGCATCGATCGCCTCGTTGCGGATCAGCGACCAGATCTGGTTCTGCAGCGCCAGCAGTCTTTCGCGCGCCGCCGCTTCGCCGCGTTCGGCACGCGTCATCGGCACGGTGACGACCTCTCGAATGTGGCCGGGCCGACGCGACAACACGACGATGCGATCGGCGAGCCGGGCCGCCTCTTCGAGATTGTGCGTGACATAGACCGCGCCCATGCCGCCATCGGCAAGCAGGCGGACGAAGTCCTCCATCAAGAGCTCGCGGGTCTGCGAATCCAGCGCCGAGAGCGGTTCGTCCATCAGGAGAATGGCGGGCCTGACCGCAAGCGCGCGCGAAATGCCGACGCGCTGGCGCATGCCGCCGGAGAGCTGTTTTGGATACGTCTGGCGAAAATCGGTCAGCCCGGTGCGGCGCAGGGCATCATCGACCTGCGCGCGGCGCTGGGTTGCTGAAAGCTGGGTGTGCAGCAGTGGGAATTCGACGTTCTCCTCGACCGTCGCCCAGGGCAGCAATGCAAAATCCTGGAATACGAAGGTCAGCGGATTGAGGCTATCCGCAGGCGGTGCGCCGCGCAACTCGGGCGCGCCAGATGCCGGCTGCAGCAGCCCGCCGAGGATCGACAGCAGCGTGCTCTTGCCACAACCCGAAGGACCGACGATGGCCACGACTTCGCCGGCGCTGACCGTGAAGGAGATGTCGTCGAGCACGGCGAGATCGCCGAAATGGTGGGAGATGTGGTTGGCGATCAGGTCCATTTCACCGCCGTCGTCCCGGCGCAGGCCGGGACCCATAACCACCGAGTTGAATTTGGCGAAGACAGGCAATGACCATTTTGCGTCACAACTCCCATTCGGCGTATGGGTCCCGGCCGCCCGTGCGCAATTGCGCACTAGGCCGGGACGACATCGAACACATCAATCCGCCTTCACAAAATCCTTGGCGATAATCGTATTCGCGTCAAAGCCCTTGTCGGCAAAGCCCTGCTCTTGCAGCCATCTGATCTGGTTGTCGACGTTCTTCACGTCGAGCTTGCCCTCTGGGTCGACATAGGCGCAGTTGCCGACAACCTGCTCGACCGGCAAATTGGTGTATTTCGCGATGATCTCAAGCAATGGCTTTGTCTGCTCGTTGATCGGGGCTTTGCCGTCTTTCATCGCGGCGAGAATGACGTCGTGATATTCGCGGTCGGCCCTGGCGAGCGCGCCGAGCAGTTTTGTCACCAGCACCTTGTTGGTCAGCGTCTTCGGCGAGGCGAATACCGCGCCCAATTGCCAGGGCGTCTCGTCCCCGACCCAGCCCAGGAATTTTGCGCCGCCGTCGTCCATCAGCTTTCGCGCGGTCGAGATCGGCAGCAGCGCCGCATCGACGGTTTCGCCCTTGAGCGCGGCGGCTGCATTCGACAGCGATTGCAGCGGGATGATCTTCACGTCCGCCAGCTTGAAGCCATATTTGTCGGCGAGCAGGCCGAGCGAATAATGGAAGCTCGAGCCGACCTGGGTCACCGCGATGCGCTTGCCCGCGAGATCCTTGGGCGTCTTCAGCCCGGCGGCGTAGGCGTTGTTGCTGGCGAAATAGCCGATCAGGGGATAGCCAGCCTTCTCGCGGCTCATGCCGCCGATCACCTTCAGCACGCCCTTGCCGGCGAGATTGTAGAGGCCGGCAGTAAAGGCCGTGATACCGAAATCGACGTCGCCCGAGGTGGTGGCGACCGCGATCGGCTGTGCGGCGTCAAAGAATTTCAGCTCGACGTCGAGGCCCGCCTCGCGAAAATAGCCCTTGTCCTGCGCGATGAAGACCGGCGCCGACGACGACAGGCGGAGCACGCCGACCCTCGCCTTGAACGTGTCCTCGGCCCGGGCCGTGCCCATCGCCATGATCGCCAAGACACCCGCAAGCACACCCGCAAGCGCGAGCCGCGCAATCCCGATCATCCCGTTTCCTCTCGTATTTCTCTGGTCGTTCTCTAAGTCGTTCTCTAAGTCGTTCTTGCCGTCTGTTACAGGCCCTCGGGCACCGACTGCTCCCGCCCGATGAAGGCGCCCTGTTGTTTCAACGTTTCCTGCAATTTATCAACCGGGATTTCGCGAGGGATCCGGTTTCCGGACAGCGCCAGCGCGGCGGCGGAACCGGCGGCCTCCCCCATCACGAAACAGGCACCGGAGACCCGCGCTGCCGACTGGCCCTCATGGGTCATCGATGCACAGCGGCCGGCGACCAGGAGATTGTCGACGCCCTCGGGCACCAGCATCCGGTAGGACAGCTCGTTGTAGCCGCGCGATTCCGGGATTGGCGGAAACGTGAAGACGACATCGCCGGGAACATGGGCCTCGATCGGCCAGCCGTTGACCCCGATGGAATCCTCGAACGAGGCGCAAGTCAGCACGTCCTCGCCGCTGAGCTGATAGCCGCCCTTGATGCGCCGAGTCTCGCGAATGCCGAGCTGCGGCGGCAGGTCGACGATGTAGGATTTTTCAAAGCCCGGCACGGTGCGCAGGAATTCGAACGCCGCGAGCGCCTGCTTGCGGCCCTCGATCTCGCCGCGGGTGAGATCGTCGGGCTCGACGCCGTTGATGGCGTGGCCATCCTCACGCGCCACTTGCGTAAAGTTCACCCGCCATTCGATGCCGGATTTTTGCGGCCGCACGATCGCGCTCTTGCGGGGGAATTTGTGGGTGCCGGCCGCGAGCGCTTTTTCCATCAATTGCGGGATGGTCCGCCAGGCATCACCTGCCCGCTCGGGATCAATGCCGTTGAGACGCAGCATCATCGACGGATACATCGGATGGCCGTGTTCATCCCCAATTTCGAACGGCGCGCCGGCCCAGACCGCGAGGTCGCCGTCGCCGGAGCAGTCGATGAAGATCTCGGCGCGCACCGCCTGCCGTCCAGCCTTGGTCTCGACCATCAGCGCATCGATACGGCGATCGCCGCCCATCACCACACCGGCGCCGAGCGCATGGAAGAGGATGTGAACCTTGTGGCTTGCGAGGAGTTCGTCGGCCGCGATCTTGTAGGCCGCGGTGTCGTAGGCCTGGGCGAAGACCTTGCCGAGGATCAGATGCGGCGCGTTGAGGCCGTTCAGATGGTCGATCCGCGCCAGCAACTCGGACGCCATGCCCTGCACCAGCCGATGGGCCTGGCCATAGACGTTGCCATGCAGGCCGCAGAAATTGGTGACGCCGGCGGCGGTGCCCATGCCGCCGAGAAAACCGTAGCGCTCGATCAGCAGCGTCTTGCGCCCCGCGCGCGCGGCTGACGCCGCTGCCACGATCCCGGCCGGGCCGCCGCCGAGCACGACGACCTCATATTCGCCGTAGAGCGGCACCTGGCGCGCTGGTTCTTCGATCATTGTGGCCCGCATGCGCGTCCCTTCCCAACATCTCTTGCTTGGGCCGGACTATGAATTAACGCACCTCGCGGTACAATCCACCAAAATATGCGATCAGCTTTCTCGAATCGCGAAAGGTCGAGATGGACATTCTGGTGAACCTTCAGGCGTTCCTCGCCACGGCGGATGCGGCCGGATTCTCCGCTGCCGCGCGAAAGCTCAATGTGTCCACCTCGGTCGTCGCCAAGCGCGTCACGCAGCTGGAGGCGCGGATCGGCGCGCCGTTGTTTCACCGCTCGACCCGGCAATTGCGGCTGACCGACGCCGGCCAGCGCTACGTACATCGCGCCCGCGGCGTCGTGACTGACGCCACCGATCTGCTTTCGCGCATGGGCGAGAAGGGCCACGATCTCGTCGATCACCTCCGCATCAAGGCGCCGACCTCGCTGACGGTGGCGCGCCTCGCCGACGCCTTCAGCGCGTTCCAGACCCAGAACCCGCGACTAAAACTCGAGATCGTGCTGATCGATCGCCCGGTCGATCCCGTCACCGAAGGCTTTGACATCGCCATCGGCGCCTTCCCGCATTCCTTCGGCGGCGTGGTCGACGAGCCGCTGTGCGTGCTGAAGCGGCTGCTCTGCGCCTCGCCAGCCTATTTGAAGAAACACGGCACGCCAAAGCATCCGCGCGATCTCGTCGAACACCGCTGCCTCAGCTTTCTGCCGACAGGGCCCGAGTGGATCTTTGACGGACCACGCGGCCGCATCAGCATCCAGGTCAGTCCGCTGTTGTCCTCCAATGAAGGACACGTGCTGGCGCGCAGCGCGATCGCCGGCAACGGCATTGCGCTGATGTCGCATTATCTCGTGGCAGATGCCTTGCGCGACGGCACGCTCAAGCCTGTTCTGCGCGACTTTCCGATACCGGAATTGTGGGTGAAGGCCGCGATTCCCGAACGCCGACGCAATGCCGCCGCGGTGCAGGCGCTGCTGACTCTGCTGAAAACGTCGCTCGCGCCGTCGCTGTGAAGGGCACCCTAGCCCGCATGGAGCGCAGCGCAATGCGGGGACGCCAGCCCCGGATTTCGCTGCGCTCCGTCCGGGCTACAGTTACAGCATCTGCTGAGCAGGCAACGCTTAGCCTTTCCCGCCGCCCCAATTCGCCGCCCGCTTCTCGGCAAACGACGCCAGCCCTTCCGCCGCCTCGGCGCTCTGGCGCTTGAGCGAATGCAAGTGCACGAGCCGCGTGTAGGCGGCGTCGTCCACCGCCATTCCCCCGAACGAGCTCTCCAGCGCCAGCCGCTTGGTCTCGGCCATCGCCTCCGGGCCATTGGCGAGCAGCTGCTCGACCACCTTCGCGCCGGCGGCTTCGAGTTCGGCAAGCGGCACGACCTCATGCACGAGCCCGATGCGGCGGGCATCCTCGGCACCGAAGCGTTCGCCGGTCAGCGCGTAACGGCGGACTTGCCGTACACTTATGGCGTCGCAGAGCTGCGGGATGATGATGGCCGCCGTCAGGCCCCAGCGCACCTCGGTGATCGAGAACAGGGAATTGTCCGCCGCGATCACGACGTCGCACGCCGCGATCACGCCGGTGCCGCCGCCGAAGCAGCCGCCCTGCACCAGTGCCACGGTCGGGATCGGCAACGTGTTGAGCCGCTGTACGGCCTCGAAGGTCGCCCGGGACGCGGCTTCGTTGGCCTCCGTCGACTGCGGCCGCACGCTGTTGATCCATTTGAGGTCGGCGCCGGCCTGAAAATGCTTGCCGTTGCCCCTGAGCACGACGACGCGGAGATTGGGCTTTTGGCCGAGCTCGTCCATGGCCGCGAGCACGCCGTCGATGAGTGCACCGTCATAGGCGTTATTGACCTCCGGCCGGTTCAACGTGACGGTCGCAACCCCACGCTCATTGAGGGTCCACAAGACGGGACTGGCAGTCATCGGCGATCCTCCGGTCGTATTGGTTGACGCGCACTATGGACGAGGCGACATACCCCGATCCATATCTTTCCGGCGTGGGGCGGTCGCGCCCATCGCATGGCGGCTTGTGTCATGGTGGTGGCGCCGGGCGACGACCAGAGATCAGAGACGGGACATATCTATGCGCATCTGCATTTTCGGCTCGGGCGCCGTCGGAAGCCATCTTGCGGTCAGGCTCGCGCGCGCCGGCCACGAGGTCTCATGCGTGATGCGTGGCGCCCATCTCGAAGCCGTGCGCGCGGGCGGGCTCAAGCTGCGCGTGGGCGATTCCGAGGTCTCGGCCAAGGTGAACGCCTCCGGTGACCCGGCCCAGCTCGGCCCGCAGGATGTGGTGATCTCAACGCTGAAGGCAACCGGGCTTCAGGGGATGGTCTCCAGCATCAAGCCGCTGCTCCAGGACGACACCGCGATCGTGTTCGCGCAAAACGGCATTCCCTGGTGGTACGGTATCGGCCTGCCGCCGCGGCATCCCACGCCGCCGGACATTTCGTTCCTCGACCCGGGCGGCCGGTTGCGCGCGTGTATCCCGAAGGAGCGGATCATCGGCGGGGTGGTCTTCTCGTCCAACGAGGTGATCGCGCCCGGCGTGGTGCAGAACCTGACGCCCGATCGCAACCGCGTCCTGATCGGCGAGTGCGACGACCGCAATTGCGAGCGCATCGCGAAGCTGCGCGGTGTTCTCAACGAGGCGCGGCTGGAATCGCCGCCGGTCGCCGAGATCCGCGAGGCGATCTGGTCAAAGCTGCTGACCAACATGTCGCTGTCGGTGCTGTGCCTGCTCACGGGCCAGACCGCGCGCGGCGTGCGCGACGACCCGGCCTTCGCCGAGGTCATCCCGCGCATGCTGAACGAGGCCAACGATATCGCCCAGCACTTCATCCCCGAGGTCAAGCGCGTCACCCGCAGCGGCCCCGCCCCCAACCACAAGCCGTCGCTGCTGCAAGACTACGAGCTCGGCCGCGCCATGGAAATCGACGTGCTCGTCAAGGCGCCCGCCGCCTTTGCACGCACCGCTGGCCTGTCGACGCCGACTCTCGACCTGATCGCCGCGCTCGCGATCCAGAAGGCGCGCGACAAGGGGCTCTACTCCGCCTGAGCTTCAGGCGATCTGGTCGATCCAGGCTGCGAGCGTGTCGAGCACCTCAGTCAGCACCTCCTCGTTGCTGCGGCCGGACTTCTTCAGCACCGCGAAGGAATGATCGCCGCCGGCGATCTCGTGCAGCGTCGCCTTCGCCTCAAGCTCCGCGATCACGGGCTTGAGGTAGTGCAGGTCGGCGAGCCCGTCGCGCGTGCCTTGCAGGAACAGCATGGGGATCTCGACATGGGCGAGATGTTCTGCGCGCTCCGTCGACGGCTTTTTGTCGGCATGCAGGGGAAAGCCGAGGAAGGCGAGCCCTTTGACGCCGGGCAGCGCAGCCTTGGACTGTGCCTGCGATGTCATGCGCCCGCCGAACGATTTTCCGCCCGCCACGAGCTTGAGCCCGGGACAACGCCGCGCCGCTTCCTCGACCGCCGCGCGGATCGTGGCATGCGCGACCGCCGGCTGGTCGGGACGCCCCTGCCTGTTGTCCATGTAGGGAAAATTGAAGCGGAGCGTCGCGATGCTGCGATCGGCGAGGCCCTCCGCGATCCTGTCCATCGACGCGTGCCGCATCCCCGCACCGGCGCCGTGCGCCAGAACGTAGCAGGCGCGCGCATGACCCGGCTGCATCAGGATCGCGGAGACTGCGCCTATGCGTGCGACGTCGAGCTTGAGCTCCTGAGTTTTGACAGCCACAATCAACCATCCCGACAGACGCTGCTACGGCCGCCTAGGTAGCGCCACCGGCGCAGCCTGAAAACACAATAATTGCCGCGGCGCCCCGGCTTACCAAGCCAGCAAGCCGCATCAACCGAGGTAATCATGTCCTACCGCTCCTCCTGGATGACCGAAGAGCTCGATGTCTTCCGCGACCAGTTCCGCAAATATCTCGCCAAGGACCTGGCGCCGCATGCCGAGAAATGGCGCGAGCAGAAGATGGTCGACCGCTTCGCCTGGCGCGGGCTCGGCGAGATGGGCGCGCTGCTGGCGAGCGTGCCGGAAGAATATGGCGGACTCGGTGCAACCTTCGCCTATGACGCCGCCGTGCTCGATGATCTCGAAAGCACGGTGCCAGAGCTGACGACCGGCGTCTCCGTACACAGCGCCATCGTCGCGCACTACATCCTCAACTACGGCTCGGAGGAACAGAAGAAGCGCTGGCTGCCAAAGATGGCCTCGGGCGAGATGGTCGGCGCCATCGCCATGACCGAGCCCGGAACCGGCTCGGACCTGCAAGCGGTCAAGACCACCGCGAAGAAGCAGGGCAATTCCTACGTCATCAACGGCCAGAAGACTTTTATCACCAACGGCCAGGCTGCCGATCTCGTTATCGTCGTCGCGCGCACCGGCGACGTCGGCGCCAAGGGCATTTCCCTGATCGTGGTCGAGACATCGGGCGCGGATGGTTACAAGCGCGGGCGCAATCTCGACAAGATCGGCCTGCACGCCTCCGACACCTCCGAGCTGTTCTTCGACAACGTGACGGTGCCGCCGGAAAACCTGATCGGCGGCGAGGAAGGCCAGGGTTTTGTCCAGCTGATGCAGCAATTGCCGCAGGAGCGCCTCGCGCTGGCGGTCGGTGCCGTCGCCTCGATGGAGCGCGCGGTCAAGCTCACCACCGAGTACACCAAGGAGCGCAAAGCCTTCGGCAAGCCGCTGATGGATTTCCAGAACACCGCCTTCACGCTCGCCGAGCGCAAGACCGAAGCCATGATCGCGCGCGTCTTCGTCGACTGGTGCATCGAGCGTCTGGTCGCAAAAGACCTCGACACCGTCACGGCCTCGATGGCGAAATACTGGTGCTCGGACAAGCAGGTCCAGACCGCCGACGAATGTCTGCAACTGTTCGGCGGCTACGGCTACATGCAGGAATACCCGATCTCCCGCATCTTCATCGATTCACGGATCCAGAAGATCTATGGCGGCACCAACGAGATCATGAAGCTGTTGATCGCCAGATCCTTATAATCAGGTCGCCGTAGGGTGGCGCAACCGCGCCCTCCGATCACAACCTGCTTGTCACGCGTGGCTCCCCGCCATACGCTGCCCGTCGTCGGCAGCCGCCATCTGGTCTTGTTTGCCTCAGCTCGGGAGAATTGCGAATGGTTCACGTCTCGCGACGGAAACTGCTTCAGTTTGCGGCTGTTGCACCATCGGCACTTCCTGCGGCCTGGACGTCGGTGGCATCTGCGGCGAGCGCAAAGAAGATCCTGATTGCGGTGATGCAATCGGACCTTCGCATCACCGATCCGGGCTTCACGACGGCCATCATCACCCGCGACCATGGCTACATGGTCTACGATACGCTGCTCGGCATCGATTCCAGCTTCAAGGTGCGGCCGCAAATGGCCGACTGGACCGTATCCGCAGACAAGCTGACCTACACCTTCACCCTGCGCGACGGCTTGAAGTGGCATGACGGCGCGCCGGTGACGGCGGAGGATTGCGTCGCCTCGCTGAAGCGCTGGGGCACGAGCGTCGACGGCATGGCGCGCAAGCTGGTGGACTTCACGGCCGGCATCGAAGCCGCAGACACCAAAACGATCGTCCTCAAGCTGAAGGAGCCTTATGGCCTCGTACTGGAGACGATCGCCAAGCCATCGTCGATCTGCGCTTTCATGATGCCCAAACGGCTCGCGGAGACCCCGATCACCAAGCAGATTCCGGAGCAGATCGGCTCCGGCCCGTTCAGATTCGTGGCCGCCGAATTCCAGCCCGGCGTGAAAGCGGTCTACGACAAGAACACCGACTACGTTCCGCGCAAGGAGCCGGCCGAATGGACATCGGGTGGCAAGGTGGTCAAGGTCGACCGTGTCGAATGGCTGACGATGCCGGACGCGCAGACCGCGCTCAACGCGCTGCAATCCGGTGATGTCGATTTCGTCGAAACGCCGCCATTCGACCTGCTGCCCGTGCTCGAGTCCAATCCGGACATCAACGTGACGATCCTGAATAAATTCGGCTTCCAATCGTTCGGCCGGATGAACTTCCTGCATCCGCCGTTCGACAATGTGAAGATCCGCCGCGCCGCGTTGCTCGCGCTCAATCAGAAAGACATTCTCGACGCCCAGATCGGCAATCCCAAATACTACAAGCTCTGCGGCGCATTCTTCATCTGCGATACGCCGCTGGCCAGCGATGCCGGCGGCGAGACCCTGATCAAGGGCAACGGCATGGCGGACGCCAAGAAGGCGTTGGCCGAGGCCGGCTATGATGGCACGCCCGTGGTGATCCTGGCGCCGACCGACCAGATCCTGCTGAAAGCGCAGCCCGTCATGGCCGCGCAGCTGTTGCGCGAGGCCGGCTTCAAGGTCGATCTTCAGGCGATGGACTGGCAGACCGTGGTCACCCGCCGCGCCAACCAGAAATCCCCGAAGGAAGGCGGCTGGAACATGTTCTTTACCTACCAGGGCGCCGCCGACTCGATGAACCCCCTCGTCAATGGCGCGATGGTCGGCAAGGGCAAGGAGGGCGGCTGGTTCGGCTGGTCCGAGGACCCCAAGCTCGAGCAGCTGCGGGACGCTTTTGCCCGCGCCACCTCGCCGGAACAGCAGAAGAAGATTGCCCTCGATATCCAGAAGGAGGCCTACGATCAGGTGATCTACGTCCCGCTCGGCCAGTTCCAGGCGCCGAGCGCATGGCGCAAATCGCTCACCGGCGTGATCGACGGCCCGGCGACGCCGATGTTCTGGAACGTGGACAAGAACGATTGAGCCGCGGTTCGAGCGCAGCAGCAAGGCGCCGCATGGAAGGCCCCTCTCCCATTCTTACGCGGAGAGGCGAAGCCTAGTTCGGATGCCACCAGCGGCCGCCGATGACGACACCTTCGGAGACGATCTTGCGGTCGCCGATCAGGTGCTCGCCGACGACGTCCTCATAGTCGAACTGGCCTTGCTTCACCGAGATCAGCGTGGCGTCGCCGACGCTGCCCGGCTTGAGGCTGCCAAGCTCGGGCCGCCGCAGCGCCATTGCGGCATTCTCCGTCGACGCCGCGATGACATCCGACAGCTCCATGCCCATGCACAGGAATTTCGACATGGTCGTCACTTGGTCGAAGGCCGGCCCGTCGATGCAGAGCTGGTGGATGTCCGATGAGATGGTGTCCGGATAGAAGCCGTTGGCGAGCATCGCACGCGCGGTCTTGAACGCGAACGAGCCCTTGCCGTGGCCGATATCAAACAGCACGCCGCGCTCGCGCGCGTCCAGTACCGCCTTCTTCACCGTGCCCTGCGCGGTCGCCGGCGTGTTCGGGAACGGGCGGAAGGCGTGGGTCAGTACGTCGCCGGGACGCAGGCGGGCCAGCACCTCCTCGTAGCTCGGCGGCGGATGGTCGATATGCGCCATCAGGGGCATGCCGACCTCGTTCGCGACTTCGAGCGCGATGTCGAGCGGCACCGTCCCCGACGTGCCCGAGGAATGCAGTCCGACGCGGACCTTGATGCCGACGATGAGGTCGCGGTTGGCATCGGCCACCTTGGCCGCTTCGATCGGATTCATCAGCCGCAGCTCCTCGCTCTCGCCGACCATGATCCGGTGCGAGAAGCCGAAGATGCCGGCATGCGAGACATGCAGATAGGCGAGGATGCGGACCTGGCTCGGCTCGATCACATGCTTGCGGAAGCCCGCGAAATTGCCGGGGCCGGCGCTGCCGGTGTCGACCGAGGTGGTGACGCCGGAGGTGCGGCAGAATTCCTCGGCATCGATGCCGAGCGATGTGCCGCCCCAATAGACGTGGGTGTGGAGATCGATCAGCCCCGGCGTCACGATGAACTGCGAGACGTCCCGGACCTCGGTGGTCGGATCGGCCTTCAGCCCGCTGCCGACAGCGGCGACCTTGCCACCCGAAAATGCGACATCCGTCACGGCGTCGAGCTTCTGCGAGGGGTCAACGATCCGTCCGCCGCGCAGGATCAAATCGAAAGGCATCATCGTCTCCGGATATTGCAGGGGCATGGCGCGGCACGTGGCGACCGGCAAGCCTCTTGCCTGTAGCAAGTTTTGCGCCGGACGAGCAAACTGCGATAGGGCGGATTGGTGTGAGCGTCATACGCTCCGCTAACCGACCGCGAAGCCTCTGCGGCCAGCCGGCGTCGAGCCTTCTCAGAAATGTTTTGAAGGCATTAATGGCGATCCCGGCATGACTCGAACATGCGACCTACGGTTTAGGAAACCGCCGCTCTATCCGGCTGAGCTACGGGACCGCGGAACCCGCCCGTGAGGCGGGTTGCCTGGACGCGTTCATAGCAAAGCGGTGGCGGGATCGGAAGCCCTTCGCTTGGCCGAATACGAGGTCTGCCCGCCTCGTCAGGTCGTCCCGAAACCCGATCCCGCTTTTTTGTATTCAGGCCGCGGTGGACTGAAAATGTCCAGCACGCGGGCGCCGTCGGGCCCGGCGCGCATGGTGTGCGGCACGTTGCCGGGCGTGCGCCAGAAGTCTCCCTTCTTCACGGCAATCTCCTCGCCGCCCTGGACGCGGATCGCGGAGCCGTCCAGCAGCACGCCCCATTGCTCCTCGGGATGATGGTGCAGTGTACCTTGCGCGTGCGGCGCCAGCGTCACCACCGACAGCATCGCCTGCTCGCCGGAAAAGATGCGCGTGGTCACCCCGGCCGCCAGTTCGCGAAACAGCCCGTCGGCGGCATTGTCGAGATTGTGGAATTCGTCCTTCTGGCTCACGCGATCCTCCCTGCCCTGCTTTGATTATGACTTGCCGTAAGAGCCCTGATAGCGGCCCTCGCGGATGGCTTTCAGTGTCTCCTCCTCGCGCGTGATCTGGGCACGCACGGCCTCCAGCAGTGCTGCGGCGCCCGTGGCGGGAAACGACACCACGCCGTCCTCGTCACCCACCACGATATCGCCGGGCGAGATCACGCTGCCGCCGATCGACACGGGCACGTTGATCTCACCCGGGCCGTTCTTGTAGGGGCCGCGATGGATCACTGCGCGTGCGAAGCAGGGAAAGTCGTCGCCGGCGAAGGCCGCGACATCGCGGATCGCGCCGTCGATCACATAACCTTCCGCTTTGCGCCACTGCGCGATGTTTTTCATGATCTCGCCGACCAGCGCCCGGGTCTCGTCGCCGCCGCCATCGACCACGATGACATCGCCGGGACCGACCAGCTCGAGCGCGCGGTGGATGGCGAGGTTGTCGCCCGGCCGGGTGCGCACCGTGAAGGCCGTCCCCACCAGCTTGCCACTGTGGTGATAGGCCTTTAGCCCGACGGCGCCTGGAAGCCGGCCGAGATTGTCGGAAATGATCGAGGTCGGCGCGACCCTGAAGCCCTCGATGATCTCTGCCGGTGGTTTCGGCACACTATTCGCTGCGATCGTGATGGTCATGCAGTTCGGTCCTTCCGTCATTCTTCTCAGTCGGCGTGCGCCCGCGCCTTCGACGGCATGATGCGGAACGCGCGCCCCTCAGGCCTTCAAGACACAGGGCCTTCAAGACGCAAGCCTTGCAAGACGCAAGCTTGAAAGCGCCCTCATCACCGCTCCGCGCCGCAGCCCGGAATATCGAACAGCGCGGCAAGCCCGCACTTGGAGGCCAGCATCTTGTCGCCGTCATGGCCGACGCCGGCGACGTCCCACACCCGATGATTGGGCGTACCGTGATCTCGCTTCGCCATCGCGTCGGCATAGGCGTGACCGCGGGCGTAGCGATGCGGGCCTTGCGCTTCGCCCATGCAGCTCTTGTCTGCCGCGGGCTTGGTGTCGAGCGTGCCGAGCAGATAGATCACGTCGCGCTCGACATAGCGCTGCTCGAGTGCGGCTGGTGTTGCGTCGGCAAGATAAGGCGGTCGCTCATCCATGCCGTATTTCCAGTTGTTAAAGCCCGCGCAGGAGGCGGCGACGGCCGGCACGGGACGCTCCGCGCTGAAATAGGCATAGGACGATGGGTTGGCGACGACGTAGCGGACGTCGATGTGCTGACGCGACAGCGCCGCCTCGCCCTTGCCGGCGATAGCGTAGCGCTGCACGACCTGGCCGCCGCCGGAATGGCCGGCAACCACGACCTGTTTCAAGTTCGGGAAGATGCGCCGGTCCGAGAGTTTTGCAAGGATCGCATCGAGCGCCTCGAAGGAGGGGACCGGATTCGGTGCAAGCGCTGCATCGCCGCCCTCCCACTCCTCCGGCGACCAGCGCAGCGTGTCGGCGGGCAGCTTGTGGGCTTCGATATCGACCTCTGCCAGAAACTGCGGCACGATCATGAGCGCGCTCTTGCCGTCCTCGCCGGCCGCGACCTGCGCTGTGTGGGCTGAGATGTAATATTCGTCGGCATTGCGCAGGCGTCCATGCAGCACGATGACGGCACGCGAGATCGCCGGCAGCGGCATCGACCAGTCGCTCGAGAGATACAGCGGCAATAGTCCGTGGCCGCCGACCGACAGCCGAGCATCTGCGACGACCTTCACCGGCTTGTGGTTGGGTGCCTCGTCCTCTGCGGCGAGCGCGCGGCCGCAAACCAGCACCAACGCGATTGCGGCCAAACAGCTCAGCGCTCTCATGTTCGATCATCCGCTTCGAATTCAGTTCGATAAAACTCTAAACGCATCACATGCAGCGCGGCTGTGACTCCCGGGCCACGTCAAGCAAAAAATGTCAGCAACCCAGCCATGAAATTCCCGGGTTCCACGGGTGACAACCCGGCGATAATGGAGCAAAAATCAGGCTCGACCCAGTTAGGGTTGAGTTTTTCAGGGAATGCTCTCGTAGAATGTCGGACGTAGTTGCATCGCGTCGTGCGGCGCCGTTTTTCGTTGCCGCAGCAGGGTTTTTTCTGCTGACGTCGCCGCATGCCCACGCGCAATGGTGGAAGCACGCACCGGTCGATTTCGAGGAATGCGCCGACGCCGCCGAAAAATCCGCGACCAAGGCCGAGAAGACCGCAGCCCTTGCGGACTGCAACGCCAAATTCGCCGGCCGGCGCAAGGCGGGCGGCGGCTACACCTACTACGATTTCCTCCAGGACCGCAGCTTCGACATCGCGGGGCCGAACCCGACGTCGGAGGAGCAGAAGAAGATCGACGAATCCTACACCGCCTATCTCGCCGATCAGCGACGCAGCAATGAAGCGGCCCAGGCCGTAGCGCGCCAGCAACGCGAGCAGCAGGAACAACAGGCGCAGCGGCTCCAGCAGGTCGCGTTGCGATCCGACGTCGCACGCGTGCCCGTCCCGGTGGAGCGGCCGAAGGTGTTACAGACCGTCGGCGCCGATGGGCGACCGCGACCGAAGGGCGCAAACTGCGCCAGGGGCTCGTTCTCCTGCGAATGGCCGCGGCTGTCAGAAGGATTGAACGACTTGAAGAAGCTGTTCAGCCCGACGCCGAGCAAGTCGGCGAAGAAGAGCTGAGGCTCGCTGTTACGATGCTCTCAGATGTCGTCCCGGCGAAGGCCGGGACCCATTATCCCAGGGAGTAGTTGTAGCACGAGATTAGCGACCGCGAGTCTTCGCCCAAATTCAATTCGGTGGTTATGGGTCCCGGCCTTCGCCGGGACGACAGCGGAGACCTATGCGTCAGTTCGTCTGCTTCTTCTTGGTGCGCTTGGGTGTCACCACGGGCGTAGTCACCGGCGCCGTTGTCGTCGGTGAACTACCCAATTGCAACCTGCTTTCCTGCAATCGCCTGTCATAGCCGGGAGAGTTCATGACCGTCGGCGGCCTCGCCTCCGCAACCGTCGATCCGCTGCAGAATGCGATCAGCGCAAGCCCAATCAACCGACGTTTCATCGCGCTCCTCCTTGAACAGTAGATCTCAACCGCGAATCTGCTGCGGCGTCAGCCCGGGCGGGCCCTTGCCCGCTGCTTCTGCCTCCTTCACCAGCGCAACAATGCGGCGCATCAGCGGCACATCGACATTGTTCTGCTCGGCGAGCGCGATGACCGCGCCCTGGAGGTAGTCGATCTCGGTCTTGCGGCCCAGCTTCAGGTCCTGCCACATCGAGGAGCGCGCCTCGGGATCGATTTTCATCGTCCGCCCCAGGATCGCGTTGAAGATCATGTCGGGCAATCTGAGCAGGGTGGGCATCCAGTTCGGCGGGATCGGTGTCGCCGAGGCCGGTGTAACGCCCGCGGCCTTCAGGACGGCGAGGCCTTCCGCCATCTGGTCGGCGAACAGTTTTCGCCAGTCGCGATTTGCCAATTGTGCAGCCAGCGGCATGCCGGACAGCGCGCTGAGCGCGTTGTTCAGATTGATGATCAGCTTGCCCCATTGCACGCCGGTGATGTCGCGGCTGGCGCGCACGGCCAGCCCCGGCACCGAGAGCGCCGAGGCGGTGTTCTCCGCATCTTCGCCGACATGGATGTCGCCAGAGCTCGAGCGGTGGAAGCGCCCTTCGCCCATCGCGACCACATTGAACGGCACCATGCCCGCGAGCACGCGTCGGCCGCCCAGCCGCTCATGCAGAGTGGCGACATTGCCGACGCCGTTCTGCAAGGACACGATGATGGCATCCTGCGGCGCGTGCTGTGCGATCTGGTCGGCGACGTCGGCGGTGTCGGCGCTCTTCACCGTGACCAGCACGATGCCGGCGCTGTGGAAGATCGCGGGGTCCTCCGACAACGCAATCTGGCCCCCAGCCAACTTCTTCTCGGAGCCATCGAAATCCGTCAGCCGCAGGCCGAACCGCTCGATCTCGGTCTTCACCCGCGGCCTCACCAGGAGTGCGACGCGGCGGCCGGAAGCGGCCAGCTGGCCCCCGACGAAACAACCGATGGCGCCCGCGCCGGCTACCACGATCGATCGATCCGCCACCATCTGACCTCGCTCCCTGAACGGCCCGCTTTCGATAGCAGAGGCAAAGAGCTGAGGCGAGACCGGCTGGCCGATCGCGGCCAAAGCGCATCCGCCTTGTAACCGTCATGAGAGCCCCATATGGTTTTGCCCCGCGGGCCTGTCAGCGGCGAGAGCTCGCTGCACGAGAGCGCCAAAGGAGAGCATTATGGGTCTACTCGACGTCCTCAACGGCATGCAGAACGGCCCGCGCGGCCCGAGCACGCCGAGCTCACAATCATCCTCCGGCGGCATGTCGCCGATGACCATGGCGATCCTCGGCCTGCTCGCCTGGAAGGCGTTCAAGCATATGACCGCAACACAGTCCGGCACAGCTCCGCAACCGTCACCGGCGCCAGCTCCTCCGCCCACGAGCACCGCGGATAGCGGCGGTGTTGGCGGCCTTGGTGGCCTGCTCAAGGGCGGCCTCGGCGGCCTGCTCGCGGGCGGCGCGGCCGGCAGCGTGCTGAGTGGCGGGCTCGGCGATCTCCTCAACCAGTTGCAGCAGGGCGGCCACGGCGAGACCGCGAACACCTGGGTCGGCAAGGGCGAGAACAAGGCGATCGCGCCTGGCGATCTCGCCAATGCGCTCGGCGCCGACCAGATCGAGAGCCTGTCCGCGCAGAGCGGCCTGTCGCGTGACGAACTGCTGTCCGGCCTCAGTCAGTATCTGCCGCAGGTGGTCGATCATTTGACGCCGGACGGCCGGCTGCCGACCGAGAACGAGCTCTCGGGCAAAATTTAATCCAAATTGGATCTACGCATTCGGCAAGGGGAGCACGGACATGAGCATGGGCGGCATCTTGTGGATCATCGTCGTCGGCTTCGTCGCCGGCCTCATCGCACGTTTTCTGGCGCCGGGGCCGAACAACCCGTCGGGCTTCATCCTCACCACCATTCTCGGCATCGTCGGTGCGTTTCTCGCCACCTTCATCGGCCAGGCCATCGGCCATTACGGTCCGGACCAGGGCGCCGGCTTCATCATGGCCACGATCGGCGCCGTGGTGGTGCTGTTCATCTGGCACCGGCTGGTGGCGAGCGGCGTGATCAAGGGGTAGCCCGCCGTCTCGTCCTATAAATTCTTGTGTCGTCCCGGCGAAGGCCGGGACCCATACCCACAGGATTTGGTTTGGCGAAGATTCGGAGCTACCAGCCTCGCGTCAAACTACTCCCTGGGGTTGTGGATCCCGGCCTTCGCCGGAACGACACTTGTGTTTGCCGCGCTCGACGAATGCAATCACGCAATCAAATGCATCCCCGCGTCCATGCGCACGACCTCGCCGGTCATGTTGCTGGAGGCCGGCATCGCCAGGAAGCAGACGAGCTGCGCGATGTCCTCGGCGGTTGAAGCGACCCTGAGCGGCACCTTGGCCACGACGCTGTCGCGCACCTGCTTGGCACCGGCCTCGCCGCGGCCCTTCGTAAACCAGGGTGTGTCGATATAGCCGGGGCATACCGTGTTGACGCGGATCAGCGGCGCCAGCGCGCGCGACAGCGACAGTGTCATCGTGTTCAGCGCGCCCTTGCTGGCGGCATACGCAATCGACGAGCCGACGCCGCTGATGCCGGCGACCGAGGATACGTTGACCACCGCAGACGGCCGCTCCGACGCCTTCGCTCCGGCCTCAAGCAGGCTGCGCGCCGCACGCACCATCTGGAACGGGCCGATGGTGTTGACACCGTAGAGCCGCCGGAAATCTTCCGCCGACAATCCGTCGAGGTCGGCATGGGCGACATGTTTGGTAATGCCGGCATTGTTGACGAGGATGTCGAGCCGCCCCCAGCCGGTTGCCGCCGCAACGATTCTGCGGCAATCGTCATCCTTCGAGACGTCGCCCTGCGCGACCAGCACTTCCGCTGCACCCGCCTTGCGGCAGAGCTCTGCCGTCGCCTCGGCTTCCTTCTGGCTCGACGAATAGTTGATGACGAGCCGCGCCCCGGTCCGTGCGAGAATTTCAGCGGTCGCAGCACCGAGGCCGGATGCGGACCCCGTCACGATTGCGCACAAATTGTCCTCGGTCATCCGGATTTCCTTCCCTTTGTAAGTTGCTGGCGCTTTGTTTAGCGAGTTTGCCGCGCCCTGCAAATCGAGCAAACTCCGCTAAGCGGAATTAATGTGCCCATGCCGCCGCCGCAGATGGGCCTGCGATCAACGCTTGTCAGGGCCATGGCTTTTTCGGATCATCGGGCGCAAGAAGAAACTGCGCGCCGGCCCACCAGGCAAGGCACGCCAATGGTAAAACACGAGGAACGCTGTGGCGGAGAGTGACAATATCGTCGTCGAGACCGCGGAGAAAATCTTCGCCGATCTCGCCGATCCGCAAGAGATCAACAACGACAAGAAGGGTTCCTGGCAAGCGCCGCTGTGGCGGGCGCTGAGCGAAGCCGGCTTGCCCCTGGCCTGGGTGCCCGACGATCTCGGCGGCTCCGGCGCGAGCCTCGCCGACGGTTTTGCGCTGCTGAACGCCGCTGGCCGCTTTGCCGTCGCGGTTCCCCTGGCGGAGACCATGCTGGCGGGCTGGCTGCTGGCGCAGGCGAAGATCGCCTCGCCGGAAGGCGAGATGACGGTGCTGCCGGCCTCCCCGAAAGACCGCATCACGATCGATGCCGACGGCTCCCTCTCCGGCCGCGCACGCGGCGTGCCCTTTGCAAAGGCGGCGAAGCATTTTGCCGTGCTCGCGCACGGCAAGGACGAGGTCTCAATCGCGCTGGTCGATGCCGCCAAGGCGCGGACCGAATCCGGGCTCAATGTCGGCTACGACCACAGCGACACCGTCACGCTCGAAAAGATTCAGCCCGTCACCATCAAGCCGGCGCCGAAGGGTTTTGACCAGACCACCATGATGCTGATGGGCGGCGTCGCGCGCAGCCTGCAGATTGCCGGCGCGCTCGAAGCGATGCTCGGCATCTCCGTGCGCTACTCCAACGAACGCGTCGCCTTCGAGAAGAAGATCTCGAAATTCCAGGCGGTGCAGCACAATCTCGCCCGCCTTGCCGGCGAATCTGCAGCAGCTCTTGCGGCGGCGACATCCGCGGCCGACGCTATCTCGAATGCGGCCTCCTTTGACGACGCCGTCTACCTCGAGGCAGCAGCGGCAAAAATCCGCTGCGCTGAGGCTGCGGAAAAGGGCGGCGGCATCGCGCATCAGGTCCATGGCGCAATCGGCTTCACCATCGAGCACATTCTGCATCGCTATTCGTTGCGGGCGCTGGCCTGGCGCGACGATTTCGGTTCGGAAAGCCACTGGGCCGTCGAGCTCGGCAAGCTGGTTGCCAAGCGCGGGGCCGATGAATTGTGGCCGCTCGTGGCGTCACGCTGATCAGGGAACGAAGACATGACCGCTGCCCTCCGTTTCGATCCGATCCGCCTGCCGCCCGAGTGCGAGCAACTGCGCAAGGAAGTGCGCGCCTTCCTCGCCGAAGAAATCGCCGCCGGCACCTTCAGTCCATTCAAGCCCAACCGCGAAGACACCGACGTGCCGGAATTTTCTCGCAAGGTGGGCGCCAAGGGCTGGCTCGGCATGACCTGGCCGAAGAAATATGGCGGCCAGGAACGTTCCTTCCTCGAGCGCTACGTCGTGACGGAAGAGATGCGCGTCGCCAACGCACCGACACGGCGCTTCTTCGTCGCCGACCGCCAGAGCGGGCCGGTGCTCATCAAATACGCGCCTGAGCACATCAAGATGGACATCCTGCCGCGCATCTGCCGCGGCGAGATCTGTTTTGCGATCGGCATGAGCGAGCCGAACTCCGGCTCCGACCTGTTCGCGGCCAAGACGCGCGCGACCAAGACCGACGGCGGCTATCTCATCAACGGCACCAAGATCTGGACCTCGTCGGCGCACATCGCCGACTACATGATCGCGATTTTCCGCACGTCACCGCCGACCAAGGAAAACCGCCGTCACGGCCTGACGCAATTTCTGGTCAAGATGAAGCAGCCGGGCATCCAGGTGAACCCGATCGGGCAGATCACCGGCCAGTACGAGTTCAACGAGGTGGTCTTCACCGACTTCTTCGTACCCGAAGATCATGTGCTGGGCGAGGTCGACGGCGCCTGGAAGCAAGCAACGAGCGAGCTCGCTTATGAGCGTTCCGGCCCCGAGCGCTTCCTTGAGACCTATTACGTGCTGACCGAGTTGGTCCGCGCGGTCGGTCCCAATCCGGACACGCGCAGCGCCGAAGGCATCGGCCGGCTGGTCGCACAGCTCCACACCATGCGGCGCATGTCGGTCTCGGTTGCCGGCATGCTGCAGGCCGGCAAGGAGCCGGTGGTCGAAGCTTCCATCGTCAAGGATATCGGTACGGTCTGGGAGCAGCAGCTTCCGCACCGGGTGCGAGATCTCGCCGCCTTCGTCGAGGAAACCGCGACCAACCGCGAGACGCTGGAGCGGCAGCTCGACTTCGCGATCAAGACCGCGCCGAAACTCACCATCCAGGGCGGCACCACCGAGGTTCTGCGCGGCATCATCGCCCGCGGCCTTGGGTTGCGCTGAGCAAAATCATTCGAGGATCATCATGAGCACCTACAAAGATATCGGCGTCGAGAAGGTCGGACATGTCGGCACCATCGAGATCCGCAGGCCTCCGCTCAACTTCTTCGACATCTCGCTGATCAACCAGATCGCGGATGCGCTCGACGAGTTCGATCGCGATATCGAGATCCGTAGCTCCGTGCTCTCGGCGCAGGGCAAGGCGTTCTGCGCCGGCGCCAACTTTGGCGATCCGGCGCGGCAGGCGCAGGAAGCGCGTGAGGCCGAGAAGACGGCCAAGGGCGATCCCGCTGACAATCTCGGCCCGATCAACCATCTTTACATCCAGGCGGTGCGCATCTTCCGCGCCAAGAAGCCGATCGTTGCTGCCGTGCAGGGCGCCGCCATCGGCGGCGGACTCGGGCTCGCCGTATCGGCTGACTTCCGCGTCACCTGCCCGGAAGCGCGTTTCTCCGCTAACTTTACAAAACTCGGCTTCCATCCCGGCTTCGGCCTGACAGTGACGCTGCCGGAGCTGATCGGCAAGAATAACGCGGAGCTGATGTTCTACACCAGCCGCCGCGTCACCGGCGAGGAAGCCGTCAAATGGGGCCTCGCCAACGAGCTGGTGCCGCAGGATCAGGTGAAGGCGGCTGCGATGAAGCTTGCCGGCGAGATCGCCGAATGCTCCCCGCTCGGCCTTGTCTCCACCCGCGCCACGATGCGCGCCGGATTGGCCGATCGCGTCATGGCCGCGACCAATCACGAGCTGGTCGAGCAGACCCGCCTGCGCGCGACGGAAGATTTCAAGGAAGGCGTGAAGGCAACGGAAGAGCGGCGGACGGCGAATTTTAGGGGGCGGTAGTTCGGTCTTCTCGTCGTATCGCTCGGGCGGCTCCACAACTTCCCCTGTCGTCCCGGCCCGGCCTAGTGCGCAATTGCGCACTAGGCCGGGACGACAGGGGTGTTTGCGGCAACAGCTTAGGCAGAAAGCCGAAACGTCACTCCACCCAACAGAAACTCGTTGCCCGCAACCGCCAACCCCTTGGCCTTGGCGGCATGTAGCACCCGCGCCGTATCCGTGACCCGAAACTCCAGCGCGCTCATGATTTCGCTCGCGCCCTTCACGAAGCGGAAGGTTGCGTTGGGCAGGTTCAATTCGGCATCGCTCGGCGCAACGCCGATGATCCTGCCCCAGTGCGCCGCCAGCCCCAGCGGGTCCGGGCTCTGCATCTCCACGCCCGTCAGCGCCTGCGTCACGTCCTTGCGGATGAACTTTTGCCAGTCCGGGCCGGCCGGCGGATACGGGCCCAGAATGTCGTCGCTGCCTTCGGTGTGGTTGAACTCGATGAAGGCGGCGCGGCAATCGCGGGGGTGGAGCTGCACGCCGTGATAGGGCGCGTGGTCGATGACGTTGGCGGTGCGCACGCCCAGCGCATTGGCGTTGCGGCCGCGCTCGTCCGGATCGTTGCAGCAGAAGATCGCCATGTAGCCGCCGCGGCCGCCGGTCTTCTCGATGAAGCGGCCGGCCGTGGTGCCGTCCTTGAACGGCGCCACCACCTCCAGCAAAATCGTGTCGACCGGGAGCAGCGCGTTCTCCAGGCCGTATTTCGCGACATTGCCGTCCCGGTAGCAGACCGCGAGGCCCATGATCTCGACGATATCGGAGATCACAGGCGCGAGCTGCGGCGCGACCAAACAGATCTGGCGCAGCCGCATATAGGGCGCCATCGTCATGCGCCCTTGAAGGCTGGCTTGCGTTTCTCGACGAAAGCCTTTGCGGCTTCCTTGTGGTCCTCCGTGTCGCTGCAGCGGGTGTGATGGATCGCTTCGCCGTCGAAGCAGTCTTCCAGCGGCAGATGCTCGGCATTATTGATGTTGCGCTTGATGAAACCGAGCGCGATCGACGGCCCTTGCGCCAGCGACAGCGCGAGCTCGTATGCGGCCGCGTCGATCTCGGCGTCGGGGACGACCTTGGTCACCATGCCGATGGCATGTGCTTCCTTGGCCGTGAGCACCGGCGACGTCAGATAGAGCTCGCGCGCCCGCGCGCTGCCGAGCAGCTGGGTCAGGAAATAGGTGCCGCCGTAATCGCCGGAGAAGCCGACTTTTGCGAAGGCAGTGGTGATCTTGCAGGATTCAGAGGCGACACGGAGATCGCAGGATAGCGCCATCGAAAGCCCGGCGCCGGCGGCAGCACCATCGAGCTGCGCCACCACGGGCTTCGGCATCTGATGCAGGATGCGCGAGACCTCCATGCCGCGGCGCAGGTTCGCCATTTTCACCTCGAACGGCAGTGGCGCACGGCTGGCCGCCATCGACTTGACGTCACCGCCGACGCAGAACGAGCCGCCGGCGCCCTTGAACAGCACCGCGCGAACATCCGGATCGTCAGCCGCGCGACGCGCCGCCTCGACCAATCCGGCCACCATCTCGGGGTTGAGCGCGTTCTTCCGCTCGGGCCGGTTCATGGTGATGGTGAGCAGCCCGCCTTCGAGCTTTTGCAGAACCATGTCGTTGCTCATGGGTGTCTCCCTTGTTGTTGTTTTCGTCATTCCGGGCGCGCGAAGCGCGAGCCCGGAATCCATGTCTCAACCGTCACTGCGGCCCGATGAATCCCGGGCTCGCTTCGCGCCCGGGATCGTGACTTACTTCACGACGTCACTTCTTCACCAGCGGGCAGCGCGACTGCTCAAGCGACTGGAACGCCTCGTTGCCGGGCACCGTGGCGAGGAGCTTGTAGTCGTCCCAACGGCCCTTGGATTCCGACGGCTTCTTCACCTCGAACAGGTACATGTCGTGGATCATGCGGCCGTCCTCGCGGATCTTGCCGTTCTTGGCGAAGAAGTCGTTGATCGGCGTCTCCTTCATCACCTTCATGACCGCGGCTGAATCGGTCGTGCCGGCCGCCTTCACGGCCTTCAGATAGTGAGTGACGGAAGAGTAGACGCCGGCCTGCGCCGAGGTCGGCGGCCGCTTCATGCGTTCCTGGAAGCGCTTCGAGAACGCACGCGTCTCGTCGTTGAGGTCCCAGTAGAAGGCTTCCGCGAGCAGCAAACCCTGCGCAGTCTCGAGCCCGATCGAGTCGATGTCGGTGACAAAGGCGAGCAGTGGCGAGATCTTCTGGCCGCCCTTCATGATACCGAATTCGGCCGACTGCTTGATGGCGTTGACGGTGTCGCCGCCCGCGTTCGCAAGGCCGATGACCTTGGCTTTCGATGCCTGAGCCTGGAGCAGGAACGACGAAAAATCCGACGTATTAAGCGGATGGCGCACGCTGCCGAGCACCTTGCCGCCGGTCTTGATGACGACGGCGCTGGTGTCCTTCTCCAGATCCTGGCCGAAGGCATAATCGGCAGTCAGGAAGAACCAGGTGTCGAGGCCGGATTTCACCGCGGCAAGGCCCGTGACGTTGGCCTGGCCGAACGTGTCGAACACGTAGTGCACGGTGTAGGGACCGCAGGCCTCATTGGTGAGACGGATCGAGCCCGGGCCGTTGAACATGATGATCTTGTTGCGCGCTTTCGCGATCTCGCCGGCGGCAAGGGCGGTCGCGGAGGCCGCGACGTCATAGATCATCTCGACGCCCTGATTGTCGATCATGTCGCGGGCAATGTTGGCAGCAAGGTCGGCCTTGTTCTGATGGTCGGCCGCCAGCACCTGGATCTTGCGTCCCAGCACCTCGCCACCAAAGTCCTCAACGGCCATCTTGGCCGCAGTCTCGCTGCCGGGGCCGGTGATGTCGGCGTAGAGGCTCGACATGTCGAGGATGCCGCCGATCTTGAGGGGGGGCTTGTCCTGGGCCTGCGCGGCGCTTGCGCTGAGAGCCAACGCGGCGGCAAAAATGCCCGACAAAATATGCCTCATCGAAAAGACCTCCCTTGATCGCCTGACTCTGAATGGCGGCTTGATTATTGCTATTCCCGCAATCATGCCGCATGCGCAAGAGCGCAGCAAGCGCGGTAGCCGATGCGGCTTTCGCGAACAGCACACGCGTTTTCCGCAAAGCGGAATGGTGTTAAAGTTGGCGCGTAACGCAATCTCTCCGGGTCATGTGACGCAACGGCTTCACCTCATCGTCGCATTTCTTGTTGCCGCGGGTCACGCGGCGTGCGCCACGCCGTGCCAATTCGAAACGCAAGGCGAAGGCCGCGTCGCGGCCATCGTCGATGCGCGCAGCGTGCGTCTCGACGACGGCCGCGAAGTCCGCCTCACTGGAATCGAGGCGACGGCGACGACGAGGCAGGCGCTGACATCGCTGCTCGCCGGCCGCGACGTGATCCTGCGCAGCGCCGACGACATGCCCGACCGCTACGGCCGCCAGGGCGCGCTTGTGTTCATCGGCGAAAGCGACATCTCGGTGCAGGCCACGCTGCTCGCCCAAGGCGATGCCCTCGTCTCCGCCGAAATCACGGACAAGAACTGCGCGGCCGCCCTGATGTCGTCCGAGGCCGAGGCGCGGCGCCAAAAAAAGGGCAGTTGGGCTGACCCGTCGGCCATAAAAAACGCGGAAAGTCCGGACGATATTTTGTCGGGGATCGGGCGCTTTATGGTGGTCGAGGGCAAAGTCCTGTCGGTCCGACAAGCTGGGGCAGTGACCTACCTCAACTTCGGGCGGAACTGGACACACGGCTTTGCGGCGACTATTTCAAAGCGCAATCTGCCGGCGTTCGAAAACGCTGGAATGACCCTTAAGTCCCTGGAAAATCGGCGCATTCGAGTTCGGGGCTGGGTTGAGGGGACGACGGGGCCGCGTATCGACGTGCTCCGGGTGGGACAGGTCGAGTTGCTGGGCGCAAACGAACCGGCAGGGGTACGGCCCTAACATAGGGCCAGGCACGGGTTAAGCGACGTGAATGGGGTGCTAGAACAGCACAAAAAGGGCGAACGACGCCGCCTTCGGGCTGCGCCGGCTGCGCTTTGCCTCGTGCTGGGCACGGCCCTCGCCGGATGCGGCGACATGGGCCGGTTCCAGACCGCGACGGCCCCGCCGACCGTCGCACTGCCCAAGCCGAAGCCGGCCGTCGCCCAGACCCCTGCCACCGAGAAGGAGCACGAGCGCATTCTCGCGAGCTATGGCGGCGCCTATGACGACCCCCGGCTCGAATCACTCGTCAGCAAGACCGTCGACCGGCTCGTTGCGGCCTCCGAGCGTCCCGACCAGGGCTACAAGGTCACCATCCTCAATTCCGGCGCGGTCAACGCATTCGCGCTGCCAAACGGCCAGCTCTATGTCACCCGGGGTCTTCTTGCGCTTGCGAGTGATACGTCGGAATTGTCCTCCGTGCTCAGCCACGAGATGGCGCATGTGCTGTCCAAGCACGCTGCGATGCGCGAGGACCAGGCGCGGCAGGCCGCAATCGTCACACGCGTCGTCACCGATATGAGTACCGATCCGGATCTCACCGCGCTGGCGCTCGCCAAGACCAAGCTCACCATGGCGAGCTTTTCGCGCAATCAGGAGTTCGAGGCTGACGCCATGGGCGTTGGCATTTCCGCCAAGGCTCATTTCGACCCTTATGGTGCCGCGCGCTTCCTTTCGGCAATGGAGCGCAATGCCGAGCTGAAGGCCGGCAAGAGCTCGCTCGATCCGCGCGCGCAGGATTTCACCTCGTCGCATCCGGCGACGCCCGAGCGGGTGCAGAACGCGCAGACCATCGCACGGCAATACGTCGCCCCGGAAGGCGGCGAGCGCGATCGCGAGAGCTACCTCGCCGCAATCGACAACCTCGTCTATGGCGAAGACCCCAGCGAGGGTTTTGTCCGCGGCCGGCGTTTCCTGCATCCGAAGCTCGGCTTCACCTTCCAGGCGCCGGACAATTTCACGCTCGACAACACCGCACAGGCGGTAATCGGCGTGCGCGAGGGCGGCTCGCAGGCGATGCGCTTCGACGTCGTGCGCGTGCCGGCCGAGCAGTCGCTCGGCGACTACCTGAATTCGGGCTGGATGGAGGGCGTCGAGAAGGCGTCCACCGAAGACATCACCATCAACGGTTTTCCGGCCGCGTCTGCCACCGCCAAGGGCGACCAGTGGCAGTTCAAGGTCTATGCGCTGCGCTTCGGCAGCGACGTCTACCGTTTCATCTTCGCCACGCGGCAGAAGTCGACCGAGAGCGAGCGCAATGCGCGCGAGACCGTCAATTCATTCCGCCGCCTGACCCTCGAGGAGATCCAGGCCGCGCGTCCGCTGCGCATCAAGGTCATCACCGTCCAGCCCGGCGACACCGTGGAATCGCTTTCCCACCGCATGGCCGGCGTCGACCATCCCGCCGAGCGCTTTCGCGTGCTGAACGGCCTCGATCATACCGCGCAAGTAAAGGTGCGTGACCGCGTGAAGATCGTAACGGATTGAGGCGTAGCCCGGATGGAGCGCAGCGCAATCCGGGGTTCTCGCCGCGCGAATGGACCTTCCTGGATTACGCTGCGCTCCATCCGGGCTACGGACTGCCTGTTGGTTTGCCTTAGCCCCCCGCGTCCATGTCACCGGCCTCGCGCTGACCGCTGAGCCAGAGGGCGAGCAGGGTCCAGAACGCGCCCGAGAGCAGATAGGCACCCGAGGCGATGACGCCGAGATTGGTGGCGAGCAGCAGCGCGACCAGCGGGGCGAAGCCGGCGCCGAACAGCCAGGCCATGTCCGAGGTCAGCGCGGAGGCCGTGTAGCGGTACATCTGCTTGAAGTTCGAGGCGATGGCACCCGATGACTGTCCGAAGGACAGGCCGAGCAGGATGAAGCCGATCACCATGTAGATGGTTTCGCCGAACGCGCCGGCATCGAGTAGTTGCGGAGCAAAGCCGCTGTAGATGGCGATTGCGATCGCCGATCCCATCAAAAGCGACTTGCGGCCGACGCGGTCGGCAATGACGCCGGAGGCCACGATCGCGGCGACGCCGAACACGGCGGCGACCATCTCGATGATCAAAAACCGTACCGGGCTTTCGCGGGTGAACAGGAACACCCAGGACAGCGGAAACACCGTGACCATGTGGAACAGCGCGAAACTTGCGAGCGGCGCGAAGGCGCCGAGCATGATGTTCTGGCCTTCGCGGGCGACCGTGTCGGAGATGCGCGAGGGCTGCAATTCGCGGGTCTCGAACAGCGCGGCATATTCTTCCGTCGTCACCATGCGCAGGCGGGCGAACAGCGCCACGACGTTGATGGCGAAGGCGACGAAGAACGGATAGCGCCAGCCCCAGTCGAAGAAATCGTCAGCCGAGAGATTGCCGGCGAAATAGGCGAACAGTGCGCTCGCCACGATCAGACCGAGCGGAGCCCCCAGCTGCGGCACCATAGCGTACCAGCCGCGCTTCGAGGCCGGCGCATTCAGCGCCAGCAGCGAAGCCATGCCGTCCCAGGCGCCGCCCCAGGCCAGACCCTGCGCGATGCGCGCCAGCGCCAACAGCCAGATCGCCGCAACGCCGATGTCGTGATAGCCGGGCAGGAACGCGAGCGCGACGGTGGCGGTGCCGAGCAGAAACAGCGCCGAGACCAGCTTGGCCGTCTTGCCGTACTCCCGATCCACCGTCATGAAAATGACGGTTCCGATCGGCCGGGCGATGAAGGCCAGGGCGAAGATCATGAAGGAGTAGAGCGTGCCGGTCAGCTCGCTCGTGAACGGGAATACCAGGCGCGGGAACACGATCACCGAGGCGATCGCGTAAACGAAGAAGTCGAAGAATTCCGAGGTGCGGCCGATGATGACGCCGATGGCGATCTCGCCGGGACTGGCCTGGTCGTGGCCGTGCTCGCCCGAGTGGAGGTCTGCCATTGCGGGGGTCTGTGCCGTCGCCATGCGTGCGCCCTTAACGTCCTGAAAACCAAAGCCGACCACCCGGCGGGCGCCGGGCAATCTCCCTCTGTCTGACCCAACCTTTCGCACTGCAACATTGGACAAATTGTCCAATGTCGGAATTGTTGCGCCGCAGCTACCCCTTGGCCCCGCAAAAGAAACTCATTTCTCAAAGGCCCGGCCCGTGTCCCGTTTCAAGATCCTGGCGCTGCTACCCCTGGCAGTTGCGCTCAGCGGCTGCAACTACGTCGTGCTGGCGCCAGCCGGCGACATCGCCGCGCAACAGCGCGACCTCGTCATCATCTCCACCGTCCTGATGCTCCTGATCGTCGTCCCCGTGATGGCCCTGACGGTGCTGTTCGCCTGGCGCTACCGCCAATCCAATACCTCGGCCCGCTACGAGCCGGAATGGGACCACTCGACCAGCCTCGAGCTGGTGATCTGGTCCGCACCGCTGCTGATCATCGTGTGCCTCGGCGCGCTGACCTGGATGGGCACGCATCTGCTCGACCCCTATCGCAACATCGGACGGATCCACGCCGACCGCGCCGTGGACCAGTCCAAGGCGCCGCTCGACGTCGACGTCGTCGCGCTCGACTGGAAGTGGCTCTTCATCTACCCCGACTACGGCATTGCCACCGTCAACGATCTGGCAGCTCCTGTCGATCGCCCGATCAACTTCCACATCACCGCGTCTTCGGTGATGAACTCGTTCTACATCCCCGCGCTCGCCGGACAGATCTATGCGATGCCGGGCATGGAAACGTCGCTCCACGCCGTGATCAATCACGCCGGCACCTATAAGGGCTTTTCGGCGAATTACAGCGGCGCCGGTTTCTCCGGCATGCACTTCGCCTTCCACGGTCTCGACGACAAGGCCTTTGATGAGTGGATCGCGCAGGCCAAGTCCACGGGCGACTCACTCGGCCGCGCCGAATATCTCCAACTCGAGAAGCCGAGCCAGAACGAGCCCGTGCGGCGCTGGGGTACGGTCGATGCCGATCTCTACCGCCTGATCCTCAACATGTGCGTCGAGACCGGCAAGATGTGCCAGAGCGAGATGATGGCGATCGACGCCAAGGGCGGTCTCGGCCATGAGGGCCTGAATAACACCCTGCCGCTGGCCTACGACAAGTACGCCCGCCGCGGCACCGCATTCGGGCCCGCGCCGACCTTCGTCGCCGGCACCTGCACGCCGGATGCGCCACAAGGCGCGGCGACCACGGCCGCGATCAAGGCGCCCCTCGACACCGCGCCGCTCCTAGGTGCCGGGCTGAAGCGTCCGACCTTCGCGCCGCTGAAGTCCTCGTCCATCTTCCTCGGACAACCTCCCAAGTCAGACTCCTGAGGTCAGACTCCTGAAGTCAGACTCCTAAAGAGAGCTCGCATGTCTCCTGATCTTCTCAAGCTCATCTTCGGCCGTCTCGGCATCGATTCGCTGCCGCTGCACGAACCGATCCTCGTCGGCACCTTCGTGATGGTCGCGCTCGGCGGCATCACCCTGTTCGCCGGCGTCACCTATTTCCGCCTCTGGGGCTATCTGTGGCGCGAGTGGTTCACCACCGTGGACCACAAGCGCATCGGCATCATGTACATGATCCTCGGCATCGTGATGCTGCTGCGCGGCTTCGCCGACGCGCTGATGATGCGCGCACAGCAGGCGCTCGCATTCAACGGTTCCGAAGGCTTCCTGCCCGCCCATCATTATGACCAGGTCTTCACCGCCCACGGCGTGATCATGATCTTCTTCGTGGCGATGCCGCTGGTCACTGGTCTGATGAACTACGTCGTGCCGCTGCAGATCGGCGCACGCGACGTGTCTTTCCCGTTCCTGAACAATTTCAGCTTCTGGATGACGGTCGGCGGCGCGGTGCTGGTGATGGCTTCGCTGTTCATTGGCGAATTCGCCCGCACCGGCTGGCTGGCTTATCCGCCTCTCTCGAACATTGGTTACAGTCCCGACGTCGGCGTTGACTATTACATCTGGGCACTGCAGGTCGCCGGCGTCGGCACGACGTTGTCAGGCATCAACCTGATCTGTACCATCGTCAAGCTGCGATGCCCCGGCATGACCATGATGCGGATGCCGGTGTTCACCTGGACCTCGCTCTGCACCAACATCCTGATCGTCGCCTCCTTCCCCGTCCTGACCGTGGTGCTCGCGCTGCTCGCGCTCGACCGCTACGTCGGCACTAATTTCTTCACGAACGATTTCGGCGGCAGCCCGATGATGTACGTGAACCTGATCTGGATCTGGGGCCATCCCGAGGTCTACATCTTGGTTCTTCCTGCCTTTGGCATCTTCTCGGAAGTGACCTCGACCTTCTCCGGCAAGCGGCTGTTCGGCTACACCTCGATGGTCTACGCCACGGTGGTCATTACCATCCTGTCGTACCTCGTCTGGCTGCACCACTTCTTCACGATGGGTTCGGGCGCCAGCGTCAACTCGTTCTTCGGCATCACCACGATGATCATCTCGATCCCGACGGGTGCGAAGATGTTCAACTGGCTGTTCACGATGTATCGCGGCCGTATCCGTTTCGAGCTGCCCATGATGTGGACGATCGCCTTCATGCTGACCTTCGTGCTCGGCGGCATGACCGGCGTGCTGCTCGCGGTGCCGCCGGCCGATTTCGTCCTGCACAACAGCCTGTTCCTGATCGCGCACTTTCATAACGTAATCATCGGCGGCGTGGTGTTCGGTGCTTTCGCCGGCATCAACTACTGGTTCCCGAAAGCGTTCGGCTTCAGGCTCGATCCGTTCTGGGGCAAGATGTCGTTCTGGTTCTGGGTCTCGGGCTTCTACCTCGCCTTCATGCCGCTCTATGTGCTCGGCCTGATGGGCGTGACCCGCCGCCTGCGCGTGTTCGACGATCCCAGCCTCCAGATCTGGTTCATCATCGCCGCGATCGGCGCCGTCTTCGTCCTCATCGGCATCATGTGCATGCTGATGCAGTTCGCGGTCTCTTTCCTCAGGCGCGAGCAGCTCAAGGACGTCACCGGCGATCCCTGGGATGCGCGCACGCTGGAATGGGCGACCTCCTCGCCGCCGCCGGACTACAACTTCGCCTTCACCCCCGTCGTTCACGACAATGACGCGTGGTGGGACATGAAGAAGCGCGGCTACCAGCGTCCGCTCACCGGGTTCAAGCCGATCCACATGCCCAGCAGCACCGGCACCGGCATCATCCTCGCCGGCTTCGCCACTGCGATGGGCTTCGGCCTGATCTGGTACATCTGGTGGCTTGCCGCCGCGAGCTTCGCCGCGATGCTCGTCGTCGGCATCGGTCATACCTTCAACTATCACCGCGACTTCGACATTCCGGCTGACGACGTCATCCGGACCGAGGACGCGCGCACCAAACTGCTCGCGAGGGCCAAGTAAATGACTGTCGCTGTCAATCCCTCGCAAACCGGCGAGCCGATCTTCTATCTCGCCGACGAACACCCGCATCCGGAAGGCTACAGCACCTCGCTCGGCTTCTGGATCTACCTGATGAGCGACTGTCTCATCTTTGCGATGCTGTTCGCCGCCTTCGGCGTGCTCGGCGCCAACTACGCCGCCGGGCCCGCGCCGAAGGACCTGTTCGACCTCAGCCTGGTCGCGGTGAACACCTCGATGCTGCTGCTGTCGTCGATCACCTATGGTTTTGCGATGCTGACGATGCAGCAGAACAAGATCGCCCAGACGCAGATGTGGCTCCTGATCACCGGCCTGTTCGGCGCGGCCTTCATCGGCATCGAGCTCACCGAATTCGCCCACATGATCCATGAGGGCGCCACGCCGCAGCGCAGCGCCTTCCTGTCCTCCTTCTTCACCCTGGTCGGCACCCATGGCTTGCACGTCACCTGCGGCTTGATCTGGCTGGTGACGCTGATGACGCAGGTCTGGCGTTTCGGCCTGATCGAGGCCAACCGCCGTCGCTTGATGTGCCTGTCGATGTTCTGGCATTTCCTCGACGTGGTCTGGATCGGCGTCTTCACCTTCGTCTATCTCCTGGGAGTTCTGCGATGAACACCGACACCCACGCCGCCCACGCGGACGACCATCACCACGGCGACGGCCACGCCCACGGCACGTTCTCGACCTACATGCTCGGCTTCGTGCTCTCGGTGGTACTCACCGCAATCCCGTTCTGGCTGGTGATGAGCGGTGCACTGCCGAGCAAGCAGATCACCGCACTGGTGATCATGGCCTTCGCGGTCGTGCAGATCGTCGTGCACATGATCTACTTTCTGCACATGAGCCCCAAGTCCGAGAACGGCTGGAGCATGATGGCGCTGATCTTCACCGTCGTCATGGTCGCAATCGCGCTGTCCGGTTCGCTATGGGTGATGAACCACCTCAACAGCAACATGATGCCGATCCACGAGATGACGGGAATGAAGTGAACGATCTCGTGAGCCCGGACGGAAGCGAAACGCGCGGCCCTGCGAGGGCTGTGCGTTCTTCCTTGTGGCTCACGGCTCTCTCGCTCACGATCTTCGCTGTTCTGATGGCCCTCGGCGTCTGGCAGGTCGAACGCCGTGCCTGGAAGCTCGCTTTGATCGAGCGTGTCGAGCAGCGCATTCATGCCCCGGCGCAACCCGTCCCCTCGCTGAAATCGTGGCCTGCCATTACCGCCGCAAATGACGAGTACAAGCACGTCAGCGTCTCCGGCCGCTTCCTGCATGACCGCGAGACGCTGGTTCAAGCCGTCACCGAGGAAGGCCCCGGCTATTGGGTGCTGACGCCGCTCGAGCGCAGCGACGGCACGGCTATCCTGATCAACCGCGGCTTCGTGCCGTCCGAGCGACGCGACGCATCGACGCGGCGGGACGGTAATCCGCAAGGCGCAGTCGAGATCACCGGCTTGTTGCGGATGACCGAGCCGAAAGGCGGCTTCCTCAGGAACAACGTTCCCGAGCACAACCGCTGGTATTCGCGGGATGTCGTGGCGATCGCGGCCGCGCGCGACCTCCACGGCGTCGCGCCCTTCTTCATCGACGCCGACGCCGGATCACAATCCGGCAGCGGTCCAATCGGCGGATTGACCGTGGTCCGCTTTCCCAATAACCACCTGATGTACGCGCTGACGTGGTTTGCCCTGGCTTTCAAGCTGGCCGGTCGACTTCTCGTCACATTCCGCGGCGGACTGTTCCGCCGCACGCGCTTCGTCCACGAACCGGCCGGCGGCCCAGATACCTCCGCCCGCAGGACGGAATCAGATGCTGGAACGATCGTCGAACCGACCTGACCATGGGAGCAATTTTGGTGAGCTCGCCGTCACCCTGCAATCGCTGGCGGACGCGCGCAGCGAGCTGATTGGCGCTGCACCGACCGACAACGAGACCAACCGCAAGAACATGGCGCTGCTGATCCAGCTGCGCTGGACCGCGGTGGTCGGCCAGATCGTGACCATCGGCGGCGTGCATTTCTGGCTCGGCATCCCCTTGCCGCTGGAGCGGATGGGCGCGGTGATCGGCGCGCTGGTGCTGCTCAATTTGTCGAGCCTGGTCTGGGTGCGCCATCGCGCCGCCGTCTCCAGCAACGAGCTGCTGGTCGCGCTGATGCTCGACGTCGCGGCGCTGACCGCACAGCTTTACCTGAGCGGCGGCGCCACCAATCCCTTCACCTCGCTGTTTCTGCTCCAGGTGACGCTGGCCGCGGTGCTGCTCGATGCACGCTCGACCTGGTCGCTGGTAGCCCTGACCTGTGCGTGCTTTGTCTGGCTGACGCTGGCCTACCGGCCGCTCATCCTGCCGCCGAATCCGCTCAGTGAGACCTACACGCTCACCGTCGCCGGCATGCTGCTGGGCTTCGCGCTCAACGCCGTGCTGCTGGTCGTGTTCGTGACGCGCATCAATCGGAACCTGCGCGAGCGCGATGCGCATCTGGCCGCACTGCGCCAGCATGCCGCCGAGCAGGACCACATCGTCCGCATGGGCCTGCTCGCCTCCGGCGCGGCGCATGAGCTCGGCACGCCGCTCGCCTCGCTCTCGGTCATCCTCAGCGACTGGCGCCGTATGCCCGATCTCGCCGCCGATCAGGAGCTTGCCGAGGACCTCACCGAGATGGAAACCTCGCTGCAACGCTGCAAGACCATCGTGACGGGCATTCTGGTGTCGGCCGGCGAGGCGCGCGGCGAAGGATCGTCGCCGACGACGGTGACAGCCTTCGTCACCGCACTGGTCGAGGAATGGCGCAACGCACGATCGGCGCAGACGCTCTATTTCATCAACACTTTTGGCGAGGACGTCGCGATCGTCTCCGACATCGCGCTGAAGCAGGTGATCTTCAACGTCCTCGACAACGCCTATGAGGTCTCGCGCGAGTGGGTGGAACTGCTCGCCGAGCGCGAAGGCGACAGTCTCGTGCTCTCGATCAGCGATCGCGGCCCGGGCTTTGCGCCGGAAATGCTGGCACAGCTCGGAAAGCCCTATCAGTCGAGCAAGGGCCGCGCCGGGGGCGGGCTCGGCCTGTTCCTGGTGGTGAACGTGGTGCGCAAGCTGGGCGGCAGCGTGACTGCCGAGAACCACAGGAAACGCGGCGCCACCGTCCGCCTGACACTGCCGCTCGCCACCCTCGCGATCGGAGGCAGCTTTGACGCCTGACCGTTCGCTCATCGTCGTCGAGGACGACGAAGGCTTTGCACGCACGCTGAAACGCTCGTTCGAGCGCCGCGGCTACGAGGTCGTGCTCGCCGCCTCCATCGACGACGTGCGCAAGGTGTTGGAGCAACGATCCTTCGGCTACGCCGTGGTCGACCTCAAGCTCGGCGGCGCCTCGGGTCTCGCTTGCGTGGAGCTGCTGCACACCCACGACGAGGACATGCTGATCGTGGTGCTGACGGGCTTCGCCAGCATCTCGACCGCCGTCGAGGCAATCAAGCTGGGCGCCTGCCATTATCTCGCAAAGCCGTCCAACACCGACGACATTGAGGCCGCGTTCAACAAGGCCGAAGGCAACGCCGGGGTCGCGCTGGACGTGCGGCCGACCTCGATCAAGACGCTGGAATGGGAGCGCATCCACCAGACGCTCATCGAGACGGATTTCAACATCTCGGAAGCAGCAAGGCGGCTGGGGATGCATCGGCGCACGCTGGCAAGGAAGCTCGAGAAGCGGCCGGTGAAGTAACTCTAGGACGGCACTCCAGCGAGTTTGCCGGCCTCCGAGAGAAGCAGCTTCAGGATCGGAGACTTGTTCGCCTTATGGTAGGCGACGACCAGGTCGAGCATGGGGGCTTCTCCCTGCACCGGTCGGGTGGTGATCGTCTCGGGCAAATATCGCTTCGTGTAGGCCGGCAGCATCATGACGCCGCGCGTCGACGCGATCATCGAGATCGCGTGGACGACGTTGTGCACTTCGCGATCGGGTTTCAGGTCGATGCCGGCACGGCTGAAATAATCAAGAACGATGCGGCGCACCGCAGGTGCGGATTTCGACGGGAGATAGAAGGTCTCGCCCCCGATCTCCTGCGGCGCCACGGCGGCTTGCAACGCGAGGCGATGATCGTTCGGAAAGACGAAGACCAGCGGATCCGTGCGCACGCGCCGGCAGGCCAGATCCTCCATGTGCTCTTCCGGCCGTATGAAGGCGGCATCGAGTTTTCGCCGCATCAGGGCCTTGGCGAGCGAGGGCGAGTAGTCGCTCGACAGGCGGATGTCGATGCCGGGAAATGCGGCGCACAGAACGCGATCCACCTCGGGTAGCAGGTCGATTTCGGCTCCCGACAGAAATCCCAGCGAGAAAGCCGGATTTGGTGGCTGCGCGGCGCGGACCGCGGCTTCCTTCGCGGCCTCCGCCTGAAGCAATGCCATTCTTGCGTGTTCGAGAAAGGCCGTCCCGGCCGCCGTCAGCACGATGCCCTGGGCGCCGCGGGTCATCAAGGGAACGCCGATCTCCTGCTCAAGGTCACGGATTTGCCGGCTGAGCGATGGCTGCGACGTGTGCAGCTTCTGCTCGGCCGCAACAGTCAGACTGCCTGCATCGGCGACGGCGATGAAGTAGCGGAGATGCCGAAGCTCCATCACAATTCCCCATATCCCGTAGGCATGGGACCAGCTTACAAAGTCTTTTTCAGCATGACCAGCCGCCTCTATAGCAAGCCATCGTCGTGAACGAGACCTGCCTGACAGGCAGGTCATGCCGCAGGCGTTGAACGGAAGCGAGCTCCGCATGTCCAGGATCATTCGCGTGTCGCTGCTGATTCTCGCGCTGGCGGGATTTGGCGAAGCCGATGCGCAATCCCCCAACAATCGATTAAAGGCAAACGGCATGGAACTGGATGTGACAGGGCTGAAGCAGGCGATGCTTGGAAGTTGGGAAAGCATCGCGCCGGAGGTGCGGCCGGGCGCGGCAAAGAATGCTGATGGCACGCTCAAGCCGTTTTATCTCAAGCGTGCCTTCAAATATCTGGCGGCCGACCATTTTGAACTCGAGATCATCAACTCGGCCGATCCCTACGGCGCCGTGCCGCTCGCGCTAATCAGGATCGGCGGCCACATGCTGTGGCAGGGCGGCCATCCGATCGCCCCGGGCGCGCAGAAAGTCAACTTCGTCGCCGACGAGGCGTACGAGGTCACGCCGCTGGCGCAGGGATTTGCCGATTTGCTCAACAAGGTCGCCGCGGCCGGATACGCGCCATGGGCCGTCAACACGCCCCAAAGCATCTTCGGCAAGGATTTCGTGCCCTTCGGTCTCAAGGAGGGAACGAACTTCATGGAATACGATCTCGTCTATCTCAGGGGCGACCTGCTGTTTTGGGGCGCCCGCAACATCGATGGCCGCGGCTTCGATACGGAGCAGAACCGTCCGACCAATCTGCAGATTCCCCTGGTGCGGAAGTAACGGATGACACGTCAAGATGGAACAAGACCATCGCGTCAAATTCGTCCTCGACGCGTTCGACACGCTCTTCAACCAGCGCGACTACGTCGCGGCCGAGCACCTCTGGTCCGCGCAACATATCCAGCACAGCGCACATATCCCGCCGGGACGTGACGGGCTATTTGACCTCGTCAAGGGCCTGCCCGCTACATTGCGCTACGAGAACCACGTCGCGGCGGCGAGCGGCGATCTCATCACTCTCCATGGACGGTTCAGCGGTATTGGCGCGCCGGCCGCATGGGTCGTTGCCGATATCGTGCGGCTGAAGAATGGCATGCTCGCGGAGCATTGGGATGTCATCCAGGCCGAGGCGACGCAGGCGCAATTGCACAGCGGCCTGCCGATGTTCGGCGACCGTTTCTCGGCCTGACCGCGCGCCCGCACGAAAGCCGATCACCACCGCACGCTCAAACAAAAAGCCCGGCCAACCGGCCGGGCTTTTGATGCTTACGATCGATGCTCGCGAGACGCTTACGCAGCCTCGTCGGCGACCGTGGTACCGTCGCCATCGGCCTCGTCGGTATCGCCCTCGGCATCCGCCTCGCCGTCGGCGGCTTCCGCCTTCGCACCGGTGCGGCGCGGGCTCTTGGCGAGCTGGGCCTCGATCTCCTTGACCGCTTCGGTCTCGGTCGAGTGCTGCACCACCGCGATCTCGCGGGACAGACGATCGAGCGCTGCTTCGTAAAGCTGGCGTTCGCTGTAGGACTGCTCGGGCTGCGACTCGGAGCGATAGAGGTCGCGCACGACCTCCGCGATCGCGACGATGTCGCCCGAATTGATCTTCGCTTCATATTCCTGGGCGCGGCGCGACCACATGGTGCGCTTGACGCGAGCGCGGCCCTTGAGCGTTTCCAGTGCCTTCTTCACCAGCGCGGGCTCGGACAGCTTGCGCATGCCGACGTTCATGACCTTGGCGGTCGGAACGCGCAGCGTCATCTTGTCCTTGATGAAGTTGATAACGAACAGCTCGAGCTTGGCACCGGCGATCTCCTGCTCCTCGATGGCCAGGATCTGGCCGACGCCGTGAGCGGGATAGACGACGAATTCGTTGGCCTTGAAGCCTTGGCGCTGGGTCACGACCTTCTTTTCCTCGACCTTCGGCGCGGGTGCAGCGGCCTTCACGGCCGGCTTGGCAGCAGCAACGGGTGCCTTGGCAGGGGCGGCAGCAACGGGAGCCTTCGGAGCAACAGGCTTGGCAGCCGAAGCCTTGGCAGCGGGAGCTTTGGCAACAGCAGGCTTGGCAGCGGTCGCTTTCGCGGCCGGTTTGGCAGTCTTGTGAGGCATTGCGCTTCTTTTGTTCTTCGAGGACTTTGCAGCCGGCGGCGCCTTGGTAGCGGCCCGACCCTTGGATGCGCTACGGCTGGCCGCGGCGACTTTTTTGGCCTCCTTATGGGAAGCCCTCGCTGAAGTACTCTTTTTACGCGTTTTCTGTGACACAGCCTGCGCGCGGAAACTGCCACGCCCCTGTTCGACATTTGGTTTCACGGGAACCCGGCGGGGCCAACTGGGCTGACGCGGGTTCAGCTTAATGTGCCCAATATAGCACATTTCCCGCAAAAATCAATGATTTAGGGGTCTTCAGGGCTGGTTTTCGACGCTGACGAAGGTATTAGGGTTAAGTTTGCGCCGGAATTTAGTCTCCGGAGCCGGGGTTCGGAGAAAAATATTTCTCGAACTTGCCTTCCATCCCGTCGAATTCCTTGGCGTCGTCGGGTGATTCTTTCTTTTGCGTGATGTTCGGCCAGCTCTTGGCGTAGTCGGCGTTGACCTGGAGCCACTTTTCCAGGCCCGGTTCCGTGTCCGGCTTGATGGCGTCGGCGGGGCATTCCGGCTCGCACACGCCGCAGTCGATGCACTCGTCAGGATGGATGACGAGCATGTTCTCGCCCTCGTAGAAACAGTCGACCGGGCAGACCTCGACGCAGTCGGTGTACTTGCACTTGATGCAGGCTTCAGTGACGACGTAAGTCATCCAACGCTCCGAAAAGCTCTTTTAAAAGTCGCGGCTTGCGTAGCGCGGATGGCCCGGCGCTGCAAGGTCGGGAAGCCCCGATCATGACGGCTTTATGTGTTCGATCGAGCAAGAAATGAACTCAAAGCGCAGTTAATTACGCTTTGCGTTCACTGAGCTCCTCATAGAGCACGCGCGCCGAGGCTGCATCGCCGCGGCGCTCATTGAAATCAATCACTTTCAACACGCGCACGGTGCGATCAAGCGCCACCGTGAGCACATCGCCGATCTTGATCGCATGTCCGGGCGACTTTTCACGAACGCCGTTGATGCGGACATGACCGGACTCGACGAGCTCGGCCGCGGAGGTGCGCGCCTTCACCACCCGCGCGTGCCACAGCCATTTGTCGATGCGCTGCCGCTCGGTCGTGGATCACTCCTTACGGCCGGCGAGTTGCTCCTTCAGCGCGGCTAGCTTGGCGAAGGGCGAGTTCGGATCAATGGGCCGATCGCGCTCGCGCGGGTTCGCGCTCGAGGCATAGGGACGCAGCGACGGACCGCCCTGGCGGTCGCGGCCCTTGTCGCGGTCGCGGCCACGATTGTCGCGGCCCTTATCGCGATCGCCGCCGAATTTGCCCTTGTTGTGATCGCGCCCTTTGTTGTCGCGATCCTTATCACGATCCTTGCCTTCGAAGCGGCGGTTCTTGTCGTCGCGCCCCTCGGGACGCGGCGCGCCCTCGGCACCACCTTCGCGCGGTTTACGGAAATCCTTAGCCCCGTCCCTGCCAGAATCCCTGCGATGCCCGCCATGACGATGGCGCTCCCCGCGCTTCTCGCCGTCGGCGGCCTGGGCCGCTTCGCCCTCCGCGGGTGCAGCACCCGCCTCTGCACCGGCCTGCGGGCGCGCCTGATTGTTGTGACGCTGATGGCGATGACGCTCGTGGCGCGGCTTGCGATCCTCGTGACGGCCGCCGGGACGCCAGACTTCGATGAGCTCGGGCTCGGCGGACGCGGCCGCTTCAACAGGTGCAGCGGCATCAGCCGATGCGGCGGCTTCCGTTGCGGCGGTCTCGGCGGGAGCGGCTTCAGCGGCGGCCTCGACAGGTGCCGCAACCTCTTCGGCCGGCGGCGCAATGCCTGGGGCATCTTCGGGCGTAACAGGCGCTTCAGGCGAGGCTTCGAGCGCCGGCTCCTCGTGAGCGGGCTCGTCGTGCTGCTCCATGCCGGGGGCGTCTTCGACGGTGACGGGCTCAGCGGCGGCTTCGATCGCGGTGTCCGCTTGTGCTGCGGCCTCATCGACCGGGGTTTCAGTCGCAGTCGTCTCGGCCGAAGCCTCAGCCGCCGGCGTCTCCGCGGCGGCCACCACCGGCTTGGGCGGCAGCGGCGCACGCTTCTCCATGCGATAGCCGAGGGCGCGCAACACGGAGGCAAAGTCTTCGCCGGCGGAACCCGTGAGCGACGTCATCGACTGCGTCACCACAAAACCGCGGCCATCAAACGCGCCGGCGGGCTTTTCGCCGGGCGCGTTTTCGCGCCAGGCCAGCGCCGGCCGGATCAGATCGGCCAGACGCTCCAGAATGTCGACGCGCACGGCGCGCTCGCCGGCCTGCTTGTAGCCGAGCACGCGATAGGCATCGCGCGGCAGGATCTTGTCGACCGGAAACGAGGTGCGGCCCGAAGAGGCCAGATGCTGCGCGCCCGACAGTGCCGAGAGATCGACATTGTCCTGCTTCAGCGCCCACAGCAGTGCTGCCAGCGCACGCGCGGCGGGCTTCAGAATACCGGGGAAATAGATGTGATAGGCGCCGAAGCGGACGCCGTATTTGCGCAATACGGCGCGCGAGGGCTGGTCGAGATCCTTCAGCTCGTTGGCGATCTTCGGCCGTTCCAGCACGCCGAGCGCCTCGACGAGCTGATAGGCGATGCCGCGGGCAATGCCGGTGACGTCCTCGGCCTTGGACAGCTCGAACATCGGCCCGAGCAGCTTTTCGATATGCGTCTTGAGCCAGAGGTCGAGCCGCGCCTGCACTTTCTCGCGCGGCGCGCCGGTCAGCCGCTCGTCCGAGATGATGCGGATGCGCGGATGCAGCGCCTCCTCTGCGGCAGTCAGTCGCGCCACCGCATCGCCGGTCCAGCGGATCGTGCCGTCGGACGTCAGTACGAACTGCTCGTCCGGCGCGTTGCCGAGTCTTTCGGCGCGCGTGTTGATCTCGCCGGCGAGCACCGCTTGCGCGGCAGCCTGCAAGGCTTTCGCATCCGAGCCGGCTTCCGCCGCATCCGGTGCAAAGGTGAAGCCATCGAGGCGGCCGATGACATGGCCTTCGACGATGACTTCGCCGGTCTTGCCGATTTCCGTATTCAAGCTCGTGTTCTCCCGCAGGCGGCGCATCAATACACTGGTCCGGCGATCAACGAAACGCTCAGTCAAGCGTTCATGGAGCGCATCCGATAATTTATTTTCGACTTCGCGGGCGATCCCCTGCCAGCGTTCGGGGTCTTTCAGCCAGTCCGGGCGGTTGGCGACGAAGGTCCAGGTGCGGATCTGCGCGATTCGCGCCGACAGCGTGTCGATGTCGCCGTCGACGCGGTCGGCCTGGTCGATCTGGGCGGCAAACCAGGAATCGGGGATGCATCCCTTCTGCATCAGGAAGCCGTACAGCGTGGTGACGAGCTCGGCATGGGCGGCCGGCGACAGCTTTCGGTAGTCCGGGACCTGGCAGGCCTCCCAGAGCCGTTCCACCGCCGCCTTGCCATGTGCGACATCGCGCACCTCGACGTCGCGGGCGGCGTGGTCGAGCACGCGCATGTCTTCGGCAATGGGCGCCCGGGTCAGGGTCTCATGGCCGGGGGACAGGTTCAGCGACACCTGCAGCGCGCCGAGGGAAGAGAAATCCAGCTTCGAATTGCGCCATTGCAGCATCTTCACGGGATCGAAAATGTGATTCTGGAGCGCATTCACCAGCTCCGGCTCGAACGGCCCGCAGCGGCCCGTGGTGCCGAACGTGCCGTTGCGCGTGGCGCGGCCGGCGCGGCCGGCGATTTGCCCGAATTCGGACGGCGTCAGGCGGCGGAACTGGTAGCCATCGAATTTGCGGTCGGAGGCGAAGGCGACGTGGTCGACGTCGAGATTGAGGCCCATGCCGACCGCGTCGGTGGCGACGAGGTAATCGACATCGCCGTTCTGGAACATCTCGACCTGTGCGTTCCGTGTGCGCGGCGACAGCGAGCCCAGCACCACGGCGGCGCCGCCATGCTGGCGGCGGATCAGCTCGGCGATGGCGTACACTTCATCCGCCGAAAAGGCGACGATGGCGGTGCGGCGCGGCTGGCGCGTGATCTTGCGGTCGCCGGCGAATTCGAGCTGCGACAGCCTGGGACGGGTGATCATGGAGACGCCGGGCAGCAGCCGCTCGATGATCGGGCGCATGGTGGCGGCACCCAAGAGCAGCGTCTCGTCGCGGCCGCGGCGGTTGAGGATGCGGTCGGTGAAGACGTGGCCGCGTTCCAGATCAGAGGCGATCTGGACCTCGTCGACGGCGAGGAAGGAGACGTCGAGATCGCGCGGCATCGCCTCGACCGTCGACACCCAAAAACGCGGGTTCTTCGGCTTGATCTTCTCCTCGCCGGTGATCAGCGCGACGCTGTCTGCGCCCACGCGGGCGACGATCTTGTTATAGACCTCGCGCGCGAGCAGCCGCAGCGGCAGGCCGATCATGCCGGAGGGATGCGCGAGCATCCGCTCGATGGCGAGATGGGTCTTGCCGGTGTTGGTCGGCCCGAGCACCGCAGTGACGCCCGCGCCGGCGGCGCGCTCGGAAGCGAAGGGGGAGGAGGAAAAGGCCATGTCCAATTGATTAGGTAGTGGCTGATGGGGCGAATGTCAGTGCTGTTTGGGGCGGGTGGTGTGGAGGGAGACGGCAGAGCTTCCCCAAACCTGGCGCAACTGTCTCACTTTGCGACGCTTTTCCCTGTGCCCTTAAGCTTCGGAACGACTCCAGAACGAATCGCGGCCGAATCGCTGACTCTCCCCTGAGTCCCGTTCCGTTCACGCAAGGTGTCGTGGGACTGTTATTTCCATCGCACTAGATGGAGTTTTGGGCTGTCGCACAAGCGACGATATGGTGACGGATTTGGTTAAGTTGGGGACGGCGCGGAGTCGAATCAGAATCGGGGAGGAGTCAAATGGATTCCCGGGTGGGAGGCCCTTTCAGCCCATGTCGCGAAAACAACCCCATGCACAGTAGGTAAGTCGTTGATATCACTAGGGCGGCCGCAGCAACGCCGCCTACTGCGTCTTGGCGACCCTTGGCGGCTGGGCGGTGGTGATGAAGCTGGTCGCTTCCAGCATCGCCGGCCCGAGCGGCGTCGGCACTTTCAGCCAGAACGGGACCAAAACCCGCGTGCCGGCAACGGGCGCGAGCGCGATCTCGATGTTGCGCTGGGCGGCGAGGTATTTGATCACGGGGCGATCGGGGATGTAGCCGGCGACGGGGACGAAATAGAGCGAACAGACCACGACGGGGCCGTGATAGCCCTTCTCCGCCTTCACGGTCTCCATGCGCTTGAAATCGAGCTTGAGCTCGTAGCGCATGCGGCCGTCGAACACCGGCGCGCTGCCATGGCAGGCTTCCGGCGACACGGGATCGCCGGTGCCTGATACCCGCACCAGCGAGGCCGTCATCGGATCGAACACGCCGCGGCGATGCGCGTCCGTCACCACGATGCGGTCGGCATCGACCGGCGGCTCCGGAATGATGCCGAACTCCTTCACATTGCCCTTGTCCAGCGTGATGTGGATCTCTTCTGTCTTTTTCGAGGTGGTGGTGGAGGCCTGGTAGGCGGTCGCGACCAGCGCGCCGTTGACGATGCGGCCCTGCGAAGCGCCGGTGCCGGAGCCGTTCGCGATCGATTTCAGGATGCCGGAGGTGCCGCCGGAGGCCGCGGCCGAAAACACATCGTCCTGGATGTCGATGTGCCAGGCGCCCTTGCCCACGGGAATGCCCGCCAGCGACGCCTCATACTGCGCCTCGAGCTTGCCCTGCGCCGCCGCGGGCTCCGCCGCCCACGCCAGAACCAGCCCGCCGAAAGCAGCCAAAGCCAGCCTGCCGGCCGACCGCAGCCGGGGCGGAGAGAGGGTGGACGTGTGCACGAGACGATCCAATCGGAAAGCGAGTGGTTGTTACTTAAGCCTGTTACGGCCGCAAGCAATGCATCCCGGCCGCATGAGGCCGGGAACTCACCGGACTCTTTCGGCGGCGAATACGCCCTTTATGTGATGGTAAGGCGTTTTAAACATTGCCGTTTTGGTGATTGGCCCGTGCCCCGGGCCCCGGGCTCCGACACCTCTCCCGCTTGCGGGAGAGGTCGCGCAAAGCGCGGGTGAGGGCTTTCTCCTCTGGGGGACACCAACCGTGACAAGAACTGCCCCTCCGCGGAGAGAGCCCTCTCCCCACCCTCCCCGCGCGCGGGGGAGGGGGCGCACCTCTCGTGAGGCATGAATCCCCGCCCCAAAACCTTGACGTCCCGCCCCTTCCCCCTATACGTCCGCCGCTCCCTGCAAGGACAGAGAATTTGCCCCCGTGGCGCCCCGAATGGCGGCCGCAACTCGTTGGGGGCTCAGCCTAAAGGATTTGTGACATGTCTCGCCGCTGCGAACTGACGGCCAAGGGCCCCCTCGTCGGCCACAAGGTCAGCCACTCCAACATCAAGACCAAGCGCCGCTTCCTGCCGAACCTCGTCAACGTGACGTTCATCAGCGAAGCCCTGGAGCGCAACGTGCGCCTGCGCGTCTCGACCAATGCGGTCAAGAGCGTCGACCACAATGGCGGTCTCGACGCTTTCCTGATCAAGGCCAAGGCCGACAATCTGTCGCCGCGCGCCCTCGAGCTGAAGCGCGCCATCCAGAAGAAGGTCGGCCCGACGCCTGCGCCGGAGAAGAAGGCCAGCTAAGCGAATTTTGCAATCGGGCGGGGGCTAGGTTGCGTCGCATGGCGTAGGCTTAGCCAAGTCGAGTTTTGCGTTGCGGCCGGATCGGAAGATCCGGCCGTTTTTGTTTTTGGGACGCGACATGGCCGATTAGTTGCTTCAATCGAGAACGCCGCTACTTTTGCGAGTATCGGACGAATCGGCTTGAGCAGAGATGGTAGACCTCTACATACCCAGAACGCTGATCCGAGATCGCGGACAAGACAATGAAGCGGTGGTCACCGAAGCCGACATCCCCTCGATTAATGCGCCCATTGTCATCCTGGGTGATCCAGGTCTGGGAAAAACCAGACTAACAAAAGCACTCGAAACCAGATTTGGCTTTAGACGCATTGCGGCCGGCACATTTTATCGGATGCAGAGTTCCCCTGCACTCCCGGTTGCACCGGAGAGCAAACTCGTCATAGACGGCCTAGATGAAATCACATCATCATTCGGCTTCTCAGCAATCGACGAGGTTTTGCGAAAGCTTTCGGAGCTCCACAATCCGAACTTCATTCTTTCGTGCCGTTCCGCAGACTGGCTGGGATCGACCGATCGCTATAAAATAAGCCAAGACTACGGCGTCGACCCTGTCACTCTTCATCTACAGCCCTTCACCATTGAGGATGCAGCGGGCTTCCTCAGCTCCTACAGCGAAACAATCTCCCCGCATGAAGTGCTCGATCATTTGGAGAGACAAGATCTTGGAGAGTTTTACGTCAATCCGCTGACGTTGACCTTAGTTGCAGAGATTGTCGCTGCCGGACAGGGACTCCCAGAGGGACGAGCTGACCTCTTTGAAAGCGCATCGAAACTACTCACTTCAGAGCGCAACCCCGCCCACTATAGATCGAAAGCTGCTCGATCAAACCCAGAGGCGCTACTAGACTCAGCTGGGGCAATCTTCACACACATCCTTCTATCGGGCTCACTAGGGGTTTCGGATCGGCACTGGAATGAACTTCCGGAAGGATACGCCCAAGTAGCAGAACTTGACGATATTCCGAGCGCTCCTGCGGTGCGCGACGCGATTAAGACGCGACTGTTTCAGAGCCCAGATGAAAATCTTTATACGCCGTATCATCGAGTCATCGCCGAATTTGTCGGAGCCCGATGGCTATCTAAGCGTCTTTCAGATGGCCTATCTGAAAGACGCGTATTCCAGGCTCTCACTTTTAACGGGGGCGTTCCCACCCCTTTCAGAGGCTTGCACGCGTGGGTCGCCCACTTTTCTCCTCGCTTTGCTTCGCGTTGCATCAAAGTAGACCCTTACGGAGTACTTAGGTACGGCGACACCGACCGTCTCTCGGTCGGTCAAGCGCGCCTTTTGCTACAGTCGTTGGCGTCATTGGCTGACGAGGATCCGTACTTTCGCAGCGAGGATTGGGGACGCCGTGCAATTTCCGGCCTAGCTCGACTTGAGCTCAAAGATGAGGTCGTCGCAATCATCACGGATCCAGAACGGCACGTTCATTTATCAATGCTCGTATTAGAGGCTCTTCGGAACTCAGAACTCACCAACGCGATCGCAATTGAACTACAATCAATCGTCGAAAATCCGCAAGCAGTGTACGCCGAAAGAAGCAGCGCAGTCGCCGCGCTTGCTGAGAGTGGCTCCAAGGTCGACTGGGTCTCCCTAGCTGAGAAACTCCACGATCGCGGAGAGACAGGCGACGGCCGATTGACGCTCGAAGTCATTGCTTCATCCAGCGCGGCTGGATTCTCTGCGGAGCAAATAACTGAAGCCATACTCGACTATGAGCGACGCGACGAAGAGCACGATGACACAGCCGACGATCCCTACGTTTCAGGGATGACTTATGGAATCACTCGAGCAATTTCCTCCGCCTTGTCAGGATCGATCCTCGATGAAATGTCAGATCGCTTCAAATCCAAGAACTGGCGCGCAAGATTTGAACTGACCAGCGCTATCAATCAGCTCCTCGAGAAAGCAATTCAATGCGACCAACTTCCAACTCCAGAGCGTGCGTGGTCGTGGCTCAAACTAATGGAAACCGAGAGCGGATACATATCTGATCGCAAACGCCCAGTCCAAGAATGGTTGACCCAAAACCCCGTCCTGCGCCGGCAAATACAAAAGCACGTAATCTATTCTGCCGATGGCAAGGAGGGGCCTTTGATGAAAATCGTGCATGACCTCCCCTTGGCAAACCGCGCCCTGGCAATTTCCGTTAGTGATGCCGCCGAAATGCTCACAGAACTAAACTTGAAGGACGATCTATCGGACAACGACATTACACTTTGGAGTGACCTACTGCGAAGCCAACAATACTCTGACGGATTTCCTCCGGACGTCAGCGCCGCGGCGAATCTCGGCATTGAACGCCATTCTAGATTGGCTCAACTCTGGAAAGAGATCACTGCGCCTCCAAAGCATAACTGGAGGAAGGAAGAAGAGGCACGAAGGTTTCGCCAAGAAGAGGAACGTGCGAATCGGTTTGCTGATCACCGTATTGAATATCTTCCACACATTGCAGCGATCAGGGCAGGCGAGGATATCGGCTCGCTCGTTCAAATTGCGAGAGCCTACCTCGGAATGTATCATGACCTTGATAGAGGCAACACGCCTCAAGAACGAGTACGTATCTGGCTCGGAAGCGAACTGACGGAAGCCGCAACTCTTGGCTTTGTCAAAGCCCTCGCACGAAAGGACATGCCAAGCGCTCAGCAAATCTCCGAAACTCATGTCGAGGGAAAATATAAAAATGTTGAGTTAGTGCTTGCTTGCGGGATTTGTGAAGTTGCTCGCGCTGACCACCCCTTGGCGACGATTTCTTCCTCAATCGCAAGCGCCGCGCTGGCGTCACTGTGGGATTCCGCCGCGTTCGATCCGAAGCAAATCGGCCAAGATATTCAAGACTCGCTCGAATTGAAGGTCTTTACCTCGGAATCTTCTAAAGAGGAATTCTTGCGCTCCGTAGTTGAGCCTCATATCCGAGCAGGGCATCAGCATGTGCCAGGCCTTTATCGAATCGCCCAGGAAGGCCGCTTCAATTTGCTTGCTGGTAGCCTAAGCTTAAGTTGGCTCAGTGATTATCGATCCGCCAGCACTAATGTTCAGACCTCTCTGGTTCGAATGGCTCTCGCACGTGGAAAGCAACTTGATCTTCGCACTCTTGCGCGCCAACACATTTCTGAGAGAGACAGTCATGATGTAAGCTGTCGGAAGCTTTGGATCTGCGTATCGTTCTTAGTGGATTTTGACGGCACCAAGGAGATTTGGACGGACCAATTTCGAACGGACAAGTCTTATCTATGGCTCGTGCAAGACTTACAGGAACGCAGTCGACACGAGGAAGATACTCAGAGTTATCTGACGGTCGACCAGCGCGAAGCAATCATTCAATACTTTGGGACCGCGTGGCCGTTCGTTGCCCGTCCATCCAGCACAAATGGAAGCAACAACCCATGGGATGCATCAAGCTTTATTCGCGCCAACGTTCGCGCGATAGGCTCCGACCCTACTGAGAACGCCTCAGATATTCTTAATCGCCTCTCATTGTCTGGTATCGCCTCTTCGTATGGTGACGACATCAAGCACGCGCGCGCACAACAGCTGCGTTTGAGACGTGACAGCGACCTTCACGTGCCGAGCTTCAGCGAGATAAAGAACACCCTAGCGGGCAGACTTCCCGCCAACATTGATGATCTGAAGGCCGTTCTCTTGGATCGGCTCGAAACGGTCCAAAATTACATTCGAACTGGCGATACTCAGGCTTGGGAAGCTTACTGGAGCGGCGAGACACCAAAAGACGAGAATACCTGCCGAAACCGATTGCTGGATCAATTGCGCGATAAAGTAACAGTTGAGATTAACTTCCTCCCAGAAGTGACTATGCCTGATGCGACTCGTGCGGACATCGTAGCTACATACTTGGATTATGGCGTACCCGTCGAAATAAAGGGACAGTGGCACCGCAACGTCTGGAACGCAGCGAGTGTTCAGCTAATAGAGAAATACTCGCGCGATTGGCGTGCAGACGATCGTGGCATCTACCTTGTCCTTTGGTTTGGACGCGTTGGAAAAAAGAACTTGCGCAAACATCCGGCGGGTTTGGCGGCGCCCAAATCAAGCAGCGAGCTTCGACAGATGCTAGTTGCTGGGCTATCTCCCACTGAACGCGCAAGGATCGACATATTCATTCTGGATGTGTCAAAGCCCAAGTCGTGAGATATTCACTTTCGTACCGTCAACTTCAGCCGTCCCGGTAGCATCACCGGGGGCCCACCGTGGAGCACTGGCAACGAGATCTCGGAGAACATCTCCTGCGTCCTGAAGCTCTATCGCTGCCTGCGTAAGACGCAGAGGACAGAGCCGCGGCAGATGGTGTTTTGCGCTTCTGGAGCGGGGGTAATGGAGCCGTCGACGGAGATTCGGCGGTAGGCCGACATTAGGCTGGCCGGCCCTGGAACTCGCCCCCGGCTGCGGCCTCGATAATAAAATGTTCTCGCCTCGTAAGTCCGCCCCCTACCCCCGAAAATCGATGCTCCGCAGCACGATCCCCGGCGGGGTGCCCTCGAACTCCGTTGCCTGATATTTGCGTCCCGCGCAGGCTTCGATGCGCTCGCGCAGGCGCATGAACTGTTCTTCGCGCTCGCTCGGCCGCGCGCGCGGGCCGCGTTCGAGATCGTCCATGGCGGAGGTCGAGATCGCGCAGGCAACCTCCCGCGCGCCGTCCTGCATCGAGAACTGGACGATGCCGCGGTCCTGTTCGTGGCCGACGAAGCGGCCGCTGGTGAGGGTCATGTGTGTACTCCTGACTTGCGATCGGTGCTCTCCCTCTCCCCTTGTGGGCTAGCTTGGGCACACATTTTTGGCGAGGAAGAAGCCTTGGGCGATGGCTCGGAAGCGTTCGAGCCCGTCGCGCATTGTGATTGGGCCGTTGGATTTGTCGCTCTCGTAACCGGTCCAGCCACCGAGGCGGGCGATGGTCCAGCCGGCCCAAGCAAGGCTGCTTGGTATATGGGGATTTTGCTGTTTGGCGGTGCGGCCCCGCAAACGTTCCTGCAAGGCCGATAGAACCTGCATTTCGCGATCGTCAAAGACGTGCGAGGCAGGTTGGCTATCGTCGAGCGAGGCGCGCGCGAGCACGAGTTGCATGGTTTGGCACGCGGCGATGAGAGCGATAACGGCGAGCTTTTCCAGCGCCGCGCCTTCGGCAAGAACGCTCGCCTCGAGATCAAGGCCTTGGCGCTTCACGGTCCTGAACAATTGTTCGACATGCCAGCGCTGCGGTACCAGCCGATCACCGTGACAGCCTGTTCGACAGTTTCGACATCATGGGTGGTCAGCAAACGCCACAGGACAGGTTCCTCGCCGCTCGGCGGATCAATCTCGGACTTCGACCGCGGAGAGTTCAATTTGGCGGCGCGTGGGGATCGGAGCAGGATGCTGGCCGACAGACGACGACCGTTCCGAACCGCACCGCCAACTGCGCTTGACGAGCCTGGCGCTTGCCTGCCCGCGCCGGCAGATCGATCGCCAAGCGATGTTGCTCGGGCAGTGCCGCCATGGTCGCAAACAGAGCGCGGTCGCCTGTTGTTGCACGATCCCGGCACGCGCGGCTCAACAGATGCGTGCGACGATCCGGCAGGCGAGCCCACTTCTCATAAATGTCTCCTTCGCGATCGTCGATCACTGTGATCATGCTCGCCTTGGTCAGGCCCCATTTGGCCGCCGCGGCCCTTCACCCATCGATAGGATTCCTTTTCCTCAATCGGCTGCTGCGATAGTCGGCGGCCTTGGTTTTAAAGCGGCGCCAGACCTGCACGTCGGCCAGGCCCAGACAGTGACCTGTTTCTGCATCAACCGTCAGAACGGGATGCACGAACAGGCCGACGTCACGGCCATTGCCCACCCGGCCGAGATCGCGCTTGCGCCCTCGCTTGGCCTCATAGTTGATCTCGCTGGTATCCTGGATCGCCAGGACGTGCCGGCCGGCCGCAATCTCACGCAGACGCGCTCGCGCGCGGATCACCATCTTGTCGACCGTGACCCGCTCATTCATCAAAAAGCGCCGAAATTTGACCTTCTCGGCGCGATCCTCGCCAAGTTTGCGCAGACAAACCGTCTGTCGCTCGCAGACACGCGCAAGCAACAGAGCGCCATTTTTTTAAGACGCTCGTCGCCGAAATAGCCGATATCCATCTCCGCCATCGCTCCGCTGCCAGAATCACGACGGCCTACACAGAATCACAGGCGATTCATTCTGTGCAAGAGATCTGTGCCCAAGCTAGCCCGCTCGCGGGGGAGGGTCGGGGTGGGGGTGTCTCCACAATCGACGCTCCCCCAGAGGAGAGAGCCCTCACCCGGCGCGCGGGACGATGCTTTGCATCGCCCGGGCGCGCCGACCTCTCCCGCAAGCGGGAGAGGTGAACCGACCGCCTCAATTGTCCCCGGTGAGCCTGGCGAAATCGTCGAACAGGGCGGCGACCAGCGCGCGGTGCCTGGAGTCTTCGGAGGGCAGGCTCGCAGCGTAGATGTTGAGCAGATAGCGCGCCTTCGCGGCTGCCTCCGGCCACGATGCCGCGGGCACGGTGAGCAGCTGGTTCTCGAGCGCGGTCTCGCGCTCGCGCAGCTCCTTGAGATTGGTCTCGACCTCGGCCAGCGCGCGGCGAAGATCGGTCGCCTTCTGGGCGGCCATGCCGCGGTGCTTGTCGAGATCGACGGTATGGTCAGTCATGGCATGGACAGTCTTGGGCGACACTCGCATCGATGTGTTGCGCCTCGCCAGGGCGTGGATGCGGATTGGTTTCGCGCCGCGAACGGATGGTCATGAACGCCTGCCTTGCCTTGCGAGAGCGGCCCCAACCGACGCCAGCGGTCGCGACCATGCGCCTCTGGCGCTGCAATAGCCAGCGCTATTGCCAGCACGGCGCGTGCGGCGAAGCGCGCACCGCTTTAGTGCTCGCTATTGCCGTGGTGCAGGCGTATTTTTGGTGTGCTTCTGCGCGACGGCAACATGCACGTGCGCGTCTGCCGGCCCGCGCGGACGGATGCTGCAACCGGACGACCTCAGCGAATTCGAACCACCATCGAAGGAGAGCGACATGGCCAAGGGACAGCAACGCAGCAATCGCGAAACCAAGAAGCCGAAGAAGGACAAGGTCAAGGTGACCGCCGCGGCGCCGAGCCGCAAGGAGGGGGCGTGGCAGCCGGAGATCGGTCAGAAGAAGAAGTAGGGGGCGGACGAGCCGCGTAGAAGGTGCGCTCCCTCTCCCGCTTGCGGGGGAGGGCTGGGGTGGGGGTGCTTCCGCAATGGGCACTCCCTATGAGGAGCGAGCCCCCACCCGGCGCTACGCGCCGACCTCCCCCGCAAGCGGGAGAGGTTGAGGAGCCCGCGGCCAAATCGATCCAATCAAGTGCCATCGCGCTCGCGGCCAGACACTGCGAGCATGATAGCCGAAATAGCCCACCTCCTCCGCCGTCTCTTCTCCGTCGCGGTTTTCCGCTATACTCGCTCCGGTAGCATCACCGGGAGGGGCGGACCGTGGAGCATGATGGCCAGCACGAGCACAAATCCGAACCGAAAAACCTCGTCGTCTGCTGTGACGGCACCGGCAACGAGATATCGGAAAATATCTCCAACGTCCTGAAGCTCTATCGCTGCCTGCGCAAGACGGACAAGACGCATCCGCGGCAGATGGTGTTCTACGATCCCGGCGTCGGCACGGTGACGGAGCCGTCGACGTGGAATCGCTGGAAGTCTGACATCAAGCTGGTGCTGGGGCTCGCCACCGGCTACGGGCTCGATGACAACGTGCTCGCGGCCTATTGCTTCCTGGTCGCGCATTACGCGCCGGGCGACCGCATCTATTTGTTCGGCTTTTCGCGCGGTGCTTACACGGTGCGCGTGCTGGCGGGGCTAATCCACAAAATCGGGCTGATCTCGCCGGAGCAGGCCAACCTCGCAGGAAGCGGCCTCGTCGCCTACAAGCAATATTCCGGGCTCGGGCGCGGCAACGACATCGAGGACCTCAAGGACGTCGTCGTCGACGACCAGGGGCCGCTGCCGAAGGACGCATTCGATCTCGCCGCGCAATTTGCGCGCATCACCTCGACGCGCTGGCCGACCATCCATTTCATCGGCGTGTGGGACACGGTGGCGAGCGTGATCGTGCCGCGGCGCGACGTCTTCTTCCTCGTCTTCAGCCTGGAGGAACTCGCCTTCACGCTGCGCAATCCGAGCGTGAACATTTTTCGCCAGGCGATCGCGATCGACGAGCGGCGCTGCATGTTCCGCCTGAAAGCGTACGAGGAGCCGCAGGACTACTGGCGCAACCGCTACGTGCCCGACGAGAAGAAGGAGCCGCAGGACATCCTTCAGGTGTGGTTCGCCGGCGTGCATTGCGACGTCGGCGGCGGCTATCCGGAGACCGAGAGTGCGGACTCGAAATATCCGCTGCTGTGGATGATCGACGAGGCGACCAAGGCCGGGCTGAAGTTCAACCCAAGCACCGTGAACCAGCTCGCCTGGGGCGTTCAGCGCAAGGGGAGCCCATTCAGCTACGTCCCGCCGGCTTTTACCGGCAAGGCGGGCGTGCTGCACAATTCGATGAGCGCGGCCTGGCGCGTGCTGGAATTTTTGCCGAAGCGCGCGAGCTACAAGGAATGGCCGGAGCGGACGGTGTTTTTCGGCTTCTACATCCCCGATGGCGAACCGCGCCTGATTCCCGAAGGCGCGCATGTGCATGAGAGCGTGGTCAAGCGCATGGCGGTGGAGCCGGATTATCGGCCGGTGAACCTGCCGAAGGCGTATGTGACGGTGGCAATGCCGGTGGCGCCGGGGGTGGGGGCTGAGACGGAGGTGGGGGAGATTGTGGCAGGGTGATGCTGGGCGATGGCGGCGCCACACCAAAAGTGTCGTCCCGGCGAAGGCCGGGACCCATACCCCCAGGGAGAAGTTTGGCGAAGACTCGTGGTTTGGTACTTCTGCTTCCCACAGCCGAAAGACCACGCGGTATGGATCCCGGCCCCCCGTGCGCAATTGCGCACTAGGCCGGGACGACGGCGGAGTTTGAGGCGGCGGTTGGTGCACCATCCCACCCCGCTACCTCCGCTTTCCGCATTCCACGCTACTTTTCATTAAAATTCTCCCGCCCGCCTTAGGCGGATCGCATCACCTGCCCCCCATGATGGGACAGACCCGCCGCGCCTTGCGGAATTGGAGGAGAGTGCCAATGCATCCGCGCCGACATGCCCGTGTCAAACCTGCAGGCCTGGTCTCCCGCCAGGCCAAGATCATCACCGACGCGCGCGCGCCGGTGATCCCCTGCACGCTGGTCGACTATTCGCCGGGCGGCGCCTGCATCGATCTCGGCGGTCAGGTGAAGATTCCCGATCGGTTCGAGCTGCTGCACGTCAACACCAAGAAGCGCTGCCGCATCGCCTGGAAGCGCGGCACGAAAGTCGGCGTGGTGTTTTAGGATCTTGCCTACCCCCGCATCCGCGCCTTGGCGCCCGCGACGATCTGCATGGCGACGCCGGCGATCCAGCCGAGGAACACCAGCCAGGTCAGCGCGCCATCCGGCTCGAGGCGGAGCACGATGACGGCGACCGAGGCCAGCGCCGCGAGCGTGGCGCAGAGCGTGCCGGCGGAACTCAGCAGTTCCGCGGCGTCGATCTCGCTGTGCGCCTCGTCGAACGGCAGCTGCGGCGTGTCGATGCCGAGATAGAAGCCGACCGCGCCGAGCAGCATCATCAAGAGCAGAAACCCCTGCGTGGTGAGCGACGGGATCGCGGAGCCGACATGGGCGCCGACGAACAACCCGCAGGCCGCGCCCGCCATCGCGAGGCCAATCCGTTCCAGCACATGGGCAGTCTTGCGGACAGCAAATCGCATGGCGGGCCTCGCGCAGCGTTGAGTGCTGCGGAGGTTAGGCCTGTTTTGCGACGGGTGGAAGGTAAGGGGAGTTACGGATGCGTGAGGTCGGGGGTCAGGGACGCGGCGGCGTCTCCACACTCTCGGTGTCGTCCGCCCTTTGAATCGATAGATCACGCGGTATGGATCCCGGCCTGCGCCGGGACGACACCATTGTTGTCGCGCCATACGCGCGCCTCACCGCGCCCCGAACGACGTCTTGCCGAACAGCTCCTTCTGCGTCGACGGCTGCGAGCGCCAATATTGCGGCGGGGCTTCGACGACGCCGCCGACGTCAGCCGCGGCGTGCCAGCCCCAGCGGGGGTCGTAGAGCATGCCGCGGGCGAGCGCGACCATGTCGGCCTTGCCGGATGCCACGATCTCTTCAGCCTGCTTGCCTTCCGTGATCAGGCCGACGGCGATGGTCGGCAGTCCCGCCTCGCGCTTGATGGCGTCCGCGAACTGCACCTGATAGCCGGGGCCGAGCGGGATCTTCTGCAGCGGCGAGACGCCGCCGGAGGAGGCATCGATCCAGTCGACGCCGCGCGCCTTCAGCGCTTTCGCAAACTCGATGGTCTGCGCCAGATCCCAGCCGCCTTCGACCCAATCGGTCGACGACACCCGCATGCCGACCGGTTTTTCGTGCGGGAATACCTCGCGCACCGCGTCGTAGATTTCGAGCGGGAAGCGCATGCGGTTCTCAAGCGAGCCGCCGTATTCGTCGGTGCGCTTGTTCGAGATCGGCGACAGGAACTGATGCAGCAGATAGCCGTGGGCGCCGTGCAGCTCGAGGGCGTCGATGCCGATGCGCTCCGCGCGTTTTGCCGAGTCGACAAAGGCGTCGCGGATGCGCTTCAGGCCCGCGGCATCGAGCGCCAGCGGCGCGGCCTCGCCCTCCTTGTGCGGCACCGCCGACGGCGCCACGGCCTGCCAGCCGCCTTGCGCCTCGGGGATGAGCTGGCCGCCGTCCCAGGGCCGCGCGCTGCTTGCCTTGCGGCCCGCATGGGCGAGCTGCATCGCGATCGCGGTGTGCGAATGTTTGCGCACCGAGGTGAGTATCTGCTTCAGCGCGGCCTCGGAGGCGTCGCTGTAGAGCCCGAGACAGCCCGGCGTGATGCGGCCGATCGCCTCGACATGGGTCGCCTCGATGCAGAACATCGACGCGCCCGACAGCGCCAGATTGTTGATGTGGGTGAAATGCCAGTCGGTGGGAACGCCGTCTTCGGCCGAATATTGGCACATCGGCGACACCACGACGCGGTTCTTCAAAGTCAGGCCGCGCAGCTTGATCGGGGAAAACAGGGCGCTCATGCGGGGATCCGGGGATGGGAGGGATGGAAGCGATTGCATGAAGTTTAGGTGGCGGATCGCGAATTGCCAGTTGCGCAGGCGGCATGGCCGCTAGCGAGGCCATGCATTGCGGCTACTCCGCCAGCGTGAACTGCAACAGCAGGGTGCGCTGGAGCAGCGAAAAATTATCGTCCGACACCATCGTCAGCACGGTCTCGCCCTCCGCCGTGACGTGGGCGTCGATGCCTTCCATGTTGTCGACCTCGTGGCCGAGATCGGCGTGAAACAGCACGGGGCCGTCGACCAATGCGCCGGGCGCGATGGTCTTCAGGGGGATCGACCGGATGCGGATGTCGATGCCGGTGAACCAGGAGAATTTGCGCTCGAGGATGAGCAGCTCGCCCGACGGCAGCAGCACCGCGTCGCTGATGAACTGCTGGTCGGTTCGGTGGATGCTGAACTGGCCCGGCGTCGGACCGCCGATCAGGAAGCCGATCAGATTGCCGTCGGCGTCGAAGCCGCCTTCGGACATCGCGATCAGCGTGTCCGCGAGCGGCTGGCCTTTCGGCACGAACACCAGCGCCTCGAGCCCCTTGTTGTAGGGCAGCTTGCGCAACGCTCCCGGCGTCGGCAGCACCTCGCCGCGGGCCCGCGTGCCGCCTTTGGCGAAATCGAAGCGCATGATCTGGTTGACGCGTTCGAGCCCGACATAAACGAGCGAGCCGTCGCGCGCGAGCGACTCGGTATCGTACCAGAGCCGCTTCTCCGTGATCGGCCGCCCCTCGGCGTTGAGCATGGGCGCCGCCTCGACATCGTCGAGCCCGACCATCTTGCCGCCGGCATAGCGGATGCGGCCTGTAAACCAGCTGCCCTGGTCGGACAACGCGAGAAAATGCTCACCCTTGTCGTCGAGGAAGCGGAAGCCGGACAGGCCGCCAAAACCGCGATGCGGCGAGGTCAGAACGAGCCCGCTGCGATATTGCAATGAGCCGAAGCGCGTGCGCGACCGGTCGCGCGGCTCGAAATCGGGAATCGGCCGCGAATTGACCTCGATCGCGGCAGGCGCGGTGACGGCGTGCTCGGGCTGCGCCGGTTTTGGCGCGGCCTGTGCGTGCGCGTACGGGGACAGAGCGAGAGTGGAAAATCCCGCCGCCGCGTGGCCGATGAAGCTGCGGCGGGACGAGTGCGTGCTCACGAATGCAGTTTGCGTCGCGGGCGATTGGCCGGTTGCGTGGGCGCCGTGTTGGTCTCGCTGAAGAGTTCGGCGAGCTTTTCGGTGATGGCGCCGCCGAGTTCCTCCGCGTCCACGATCGTCACCGCGCGGCGATAGTAGCGCGTGACGTCATGGCCGATGCCGATCGCGATCAGCTCGACCGGCGAGCGGGTCTCGATCTCCTCGATGATGTGGCGCAGATGCCGCTCGAGATAGTTGCCGGGATTGACCGACAGCGTGGAATCGTCGACCGGCGCACCGTCCGAGATCATCATCAGGATCTTGCGCTGCTCGGCCCTCGCCAGCAGGCGCTTGTGCGCCCAGTCGAGCGCCTCGCCGTCGATGTTCTCCTTCAGCAGCCCCTCGCGCATCATCAAGCCAAGATTTTTTCGCGCACGACGCCAGGGGGCATCCGCCGACTTGTAGATGATGTGGCGGAGATCGTTGAGACGGCCGGGGCTGGCCGGCTTGCCGGCGGCAAGCCACGCCTCGCGCGATTGCCCGCCCTTCCAGGCGCGCGTGGTGAAACCCAAAATCTCGACCTTGACGCCGCAACGCTCCAGCGTGCGCGCGAGAATGTCGGCGCAGGTCGCCGCCACTGTAATGGGGCGTCCGCGCATCGAGCCGGAATTGTCGAGCAGCAGCGTCACCACGGTGTCGCGGAACGTCGCCTCCTTCTCGTGCATGAAGGACAGCGGATGATAGGGATCGGTCACCACGCGCGACAGCCGCGCGGGGTCGAGAATGCCCTCTTCGAGGTCGAACTCCCAGGCGCGGTTCTGCTGCGCCATCAAACGCCGCTGCAGCCGGTTGGCGAGGCGGGCGACGATGCCTTGCAGATGCGCGAGCTGCTTGTCGAGATAGGCCCGCAGACGCTCCAGCTCGTCATGGTCGCAGAGATCTTCGGCGGCGATGACTTCGTCGAATTTCGGCGCGAAGGCGTGATATTCCGGACCGCGCGGCTCGTTCTTGCCATGCGCGTTCGGACGCGTCGCCTCGCCCGGGGTCTCGTCGTCGCCGAGTTCGCCGTCGTCGAAGGTATCCGAGGTCGAGGCCTGCGCGCTTTCCATCGCGCTCTCGCTCATATCTTCCGAAGACGCCTGCGCCTGGTCGGCGCTCATCTCTTGCGCAGCGTCGGAATCGGGCGAGCCCTCGGCGCCGGACTGATCGTTGTCGCCGTCCTGGTTCTCGTCGTTGTCCTCATTGTCCTCGCTGTCGGCGCTGCGCTCGTCGCCGATATCGAGCGCCGTCAGGAGATCATGCACGGCATCGCCGAACCTGGTCTGGTCCTCGACCACGCCATCGAGCCGGTCGAGCCGCTTGCCGATCTTGTCTTCGAGAATCGGACGCCAGAGATCGACCATCTTCTTCGCAGCCGTGGGCGGCGCCAGCCCGGTCAGGCGCTCGCGCACCAGCATCGCCAGCGCATCCGCCAGCGGGGCGTCGGCGCGGTCGGTGATCTCGTCGAACTTGCCGCGATGGAAGTGGTCGTCGAGCATCGCAGTGAGATTCTTGGCCACGCCCGCCATGCGGCGCGCGCCGATCGCCTCGACGCGGGCCTGCTCGACCGCCTCGAACACGCCGCGCGCCTGCGGATTGCCGGGCATCAGCTTGCGATGCAGTTTCGCGTCGTGACAGGCGATCTTGAGCGCGATGGAATCGGCGTGGCCGCGCACGATCGCGGCGTCGCGCTTGGTCATCTTCCGCGCCGGCTCGGGCAGCCGCGCCTTGCCGGGCGCGAGGCCGGGACGCTCCGCGGCGAAGGAAACGTCGAGCTCGGGCGATTTCGCGATCGCCTTGAGGCAGGAGGCCACCGAGCGCTTGAACGGCTCGGTCGGCGCTTCCTTGGTGTTACGGAATTTGGAGTTGGAGGTGGTCATCTGACCCTATCTGTCGTCCCAGCGAAGGCCGGGACCCATAACCACCGGCCGCTCTTGTGTCAGGAAACTCTCAGTGGCGTTCAAACGAGACATCACGCGGTATGGGTCCCGCCGGGACGACATCTCAAACCTTAGCTCAGCGCCACGTTCACCGACGATTCCGGCAGCTCCGCGTTGAAGCAGCGCTGGTAGAACTCGGCAACCAGCGGACGTTCGAGCTCGTCGCATTTGTTGAGGAAGGTGACCCGGAACGCGAAGCCGATATCGCCGAAGATGTCGGCGTTCTCAGCCCAGGTGATCACCGTGCGCGGGCTCATCACCGTCGACAGATCGCCATTGGCGAAGGCGTTACGGGAGAGATCGGCAAGGCGGACCATCTTGTTGACGATGTCGCGGCCCTCCGGGGTGCGATAGTGCTTGGCCTTCGCCAGCACGATCTCCACTTCCTCGTCATGGCTGAGGTAGTTGAGCGTGGTGACGATCGACCAGCGGTCCATCTGGCCCTGGTTGATCTGCTGGGTGCCGTGATAGAGGCCCGAGGTGTCGCCGAGACCCACGGTGTTGGCGGTCGAGAACATCCGGAACGCCGGATGCGGCTTGATCACCTTGTTTTGGTCGAGCAGTGTCAGGCGGCCGGAGACTTCCAGTACGCGCTGGATCACGAACATCACGTCGGGTCGGCCGGCGTCGTATTCGTCGAACACCAGCGCGATGTTGTGCTGGAGCGCCCAAGGCAGGATGCCGTCGCGGAATTCGGTGACCTGCTTGCCGTCGCGGACCACGATCGAGTCCTTGCCGACGAGGTCGATACGGCTGATATGGCTGTCGAGGTTGACGCGCACGCAGGGCCAGTTCAGGCGCGCCGCGACCTGCTCGATATGGGTGGATTTGCCGGTGCCGTGGTAGCCGGTGACCATGACACGGCGGTTCTTGGCGAAGCCGGCGAGAATGGCGAGCGTGGTGGCGCGGTCGAAGCGGTAGTCGGAATCGACTTCGGGCACATGAGGATCGACTTCGGAATAGGCCGGCACTTCGAGATCGGTGTCGATCCCGAACACCTGGCGCACCGACACCTTCATGTCGGGCAGACCGGAAACTTCCTCAACTTTGGACAAGGCGGCGGTCGTCATCAATCCTCCGAGGTCCCGGGCGATCCCGAGACCAGTTATTTGCACGTTGGCGGCGGCTGGGTGCGTCTGCGAACCTAGCAGAGACAACGTGCGGGCAGAAGCCCGCCTCCCAATCAAAGTTCCGTTGTCTTTTCATTTAGATAGGCAAGGAACGCGATTTTTGGAAGGCTGCTCTGCGAATCACGCCCGAATTTCGAGCGGGATACGTCGCCCTGCCCAAGCGAGTGGCACTTTTCCCGCCTTCGCTTACTTATGTAGGGGTCTGAACCCCAATGCCCGCCACCGACACAGAGACGACGTGACGTCCTTCCTTGATCACTTGATATCCTTCGTTTCTGCCCATGCGTGGCTGGCTTATCTGACCTTGTTCCTGGCGGCGCTTCTCGAAGCCGTTCCGGTGGTGGGGTCGGTGATCCCCGGCTCGACCATCATCCTGGCGCTCAGCGCGCTGGTTCCGGGCGGAGACCTGAAACTGCAATGGGTGCTGCTGGCCGCAGTGATCGGCGCCCTGCTCGGCGACGGCTCGGCCTATTGGCTCGGTCACCGGCAGCAGCGCAAGATCCTCAGCACTTGGCCGCTGACCAATTATCCACGCCTGGTCGAGGAGAGCGAAAGCTTCTTCCATCGCTTCGGCACTTGGGCCGTGTTCTTCGCCCGCTTCGTGCCGCCGATCCGTGCCTTCGTGCCCGTCACGGCCGGCGCGCTCGGGATGCCGCCTGCGCGGTTCTATGCGGTGAACATCCCCGCGATCCTGGTCTGGGCGCCCGCGCATGTGCTGCCGGGCGTGCTGGCGGTATCGGCCCTCCACGAATACGCCGGACTGCCGCATCACGGGCATCCCTACAAGCACATGTGGATTCTGACCGTGGTCGGTGTGGCGATCGTGGTGAGCGTGACGGTCTGGATCTATCGCCGCCGCAACGGCGGCGGTGTCGCGGCGGCGAAGCCGCGGGCATTGCCTTCGCCGCAACGACGCTGAGAAATGAGCTTTATCGCTCTTAAATTTGAGAGCCAGCTCCCGTCCTCCGCCCCGGCGCCGGTCCCACATATCTCGCCCGCGGTCTGATCAGCTTGCCGAACTGCAGCTGCTCGCTGGCGTGCGCGATCCAGCCGACGCTGCGAGCCATCGCGAACAATGCGAGCTCGCTGCCTGCCGGCAGGCGCAGCGCGTGCACGAGCACGGCGAGCACATAATCGATGTTGACGAACTCTCCGGTCGCTTCCGCAATCCGCTCGGGTACCTCGCGGGTGAATTTGCGCGGCGCGCCGGCGCGCGCCAGAGCATTCAGCAGCGATTGCGCACGGGGATCGCCGCGCTTGTAGACGCCATGGCCGAAACCCGCAAACCGCTCGCCGAGCGCGACGCGCTCGCGCACCATCGGTTCGACGTCGCGGTCGACCAGCGTCTTGACCAGCTGCGAGGCCAGCACGCCGGCGCCGCCGTGCTTCGGACCCTTCAGCGCGGCCAGGCCGGCGATGACGGAATCATAGAGATTGAGCCCGGTCGACGCCGCGCATCGCGCGGTGAAGGTGGACGCATTCAGCTCGTGCTCGGCGAGCAGCACCAGCGCGCGACGGATGAGATCGGGCGCGTACTTGTTGTCGGGCGCCCAGGCGCGCGCGATCTGCTGGTGCAGCGGCTCGGACGACGGCTCGGCATTGAGCATGGTCGCAACCAGCAGGCGGACGATGCGCGCGCCGACCATGGTGCGGCCGTCGGGCGCACGGGTGAAGGCGCGGGAATCCGCGCTGGCCGCGAGCGCGAGCACGGCGATGGCGCGATCGATCGGCGCGGCACGGTGCGCGGCCTGTGCGATCAGGCGCATCTCGTCGGACACAGCGGGGCAGTTGTCCGGCGCAAAGGGATCGACGCCCGAGACATTCCAGAGCAGCGTCGCCGTGTGCTCCAGCGTGTCGCTCTCGGCAAGATCCACACAGTTCACCCCGCGATAGATCGGGCCGTCCTCGGTGATGGTGGAGATCTCGGTGTCCATCACCGGCAAATCGGCATCGAAGCTGCGCAGGCCGCGCGGCTCCGGCGACGGCACGCGGCGCTCCTTCAGGGCGCGGACGTCCTCGGCGCGGTAGCGGTTTTTGCGCGAATCCGGCGTCGGCTCGGAGCGGATCAGCCCGCGGCTGACATAGGCGTAAAGCGTGGCCGGCGAGATCGCGAGCTCGGCGGCGGCTTCCCGGGCAGAGAGGTAGAGCTCTTCGGAATTATTCATATTGATTGATGTAATCAAGATTGATCAATCTGTCGAGAGACCCGATTTTTCTCTCGTGAACAAGGAGAATTGGGCCATGAACATCCACCTCACCAAAAGCCAGATCGGGCTGGACGGCGTTCCCGCGGCCGAAACCGTACTGAGCCATGTCGACGGCGAGCGCGGCGAATTGATCATCGCGGGCGAGCATGTCGGCCGACTGGCCGCCAAATCGAGCTTCGAGGGCGTCACCGCCCGGCTCTGGAACGGGGCGAGCCAGAGCACGCTCAGCGAAGCGAATGTGCGGGCGAGCCTGGGTGCGGCGCGCGAGCGCGCCTTCGCGCGCCTGCCCGAGCTGCTGCCGGCCACCCAAGACATGGGTATCGTCGACGGGTTTCGCGCGGCGGTCGCGGGGCTTCGCGCAGAGCATGGCCTCGCGCACGAGGCAACGATCGTCGGTGCATTTCCGGTGATCGCGGGTGCGCTGGTCCGGCGCGCGAAAGGGCTCGACCCGATCGCGCCGGATCCGAGCGTGAGCCATGCCGCCGATACGCTGCGCATGCTGCATGGGCGCGCGCCTGCAGCGCGCGAGGTCTCTGCACTCGACGCCTATCTCGTCACCGCCAGCGACCACGGCATGAACGCCTCGACCTTCACCGCGCGCGTGGTGGCTTCGACGCAGGCCGATCTGTTCGCCGCGGTGACCGCGGGTTATTGCGCGCTGACCGGTCCCCTGCATGGCGGCGCGCCGGAGCCGGTGCTGGAAATGCTCGACGCGATCGGCTCGCGCGAGCGTATCCAGCCCTGGGTCGATGCGGCGCTGGCACGCGGCGAGCGGATGATGGGTTTTGGTCACCGCGTCTATCGCGTCCGCGACCCCCGCGCCGACGTGCTCAAGACCGCGGTCGAGGCGCTCGCAGCCGATGGCGCCGATCTCCCCTTTGCCGGCGAGGTCGAGGCCTATATCCGCAGCGCCCTGCGCAAGAAGAATCCTGAGCGGCCGCTGGAGACCAATGTCGAGTTCTTCACCGCGATCCTGCTCGATGCGCTGGCGATCCCGCGCCAGGCCTTCACGCCGATCTTCGCGGTGGCACGCGCAGCAGGCTGGACCGCGCATGCGCGCGAGCAGCAGCGGACGGGACGGCTGATCCGGCCGAGCTCGTCGTATGTGGGGGCGATGCCGAAGGCTTCGGGCGAATAGCGCGGAAGCTGCATGATGGCGGGCCATTCGCTCCCCCTGTCATGCCCTGACGAGACCACGATTGCGGGACGATCTGCATCGTCCCGCAACGGCATGGAACGTCTCCGCGTCTGGAGACTTGTCAATGTCTGTTCCTGTGGATTTTGAATTGCGATGCTGGACTTGTTTGGAGAAGCGAACGAGGCCAGCATTGGGGCGATCACCGCCGGCTATGCCGTCAGCCGCAGCGAGGCCGGCGCGAATTCTGAACGGCGATTCCGTGATTTGCTCCAGGCGCTGCCTGCCGCAATCTACACCACCGACGCCGAAGGTCGCATCACCTTCTTCAATCGCGCCTGCATCGATTTTGCCGGACGCACGCCGCAAATCGGCGAGATGTGGTGCGTGACCTGGAAGCTTTATCTGCCGGACGGCACGCCGCTCCCGCACGCTGAATGCCCCATGGCCATCGCCCTGAAGCAGAACCGCGCCGTACGCGACGTCGAGGCGATTGCCGAACGGCCTGACGGCTCACGGATCTATTTCATGCCGTATCCCACGCCCCTGCGCGATGAAAGCGGCCGATTGGCTGGTGCGGTGAACATGCTGGTCGATATCACGGCTCGCAAGCAGGCCGAGCAGCGGATGATGCTTCTCGCGTCCGAAGTCGATCATCGTTCGAACAATTTGCTCGCAGTGGCGCAGGCGATGCTGCGGCTGACCAAGGCAGATAGCGCCGAGGAGTTCCAGGCCGTGTTCCAGGGCCGGCTCAGCGCGCTTGCCAACGTACAGAAGCTGTTCTCGGATTCGCGATGGACAGGGGCCAGCCTGAAAACCATCATCGAAGAGGAACTCCGTCCCTACGACAGCCGGGACGGCGAACGGATCCGGATCGCAGGCGACGATATCCACCTGCCGGCGACGCTAGCCCAGTCGGTCGCGGTCGCCGTGCATGAACTCGCGACCAACGCCGCCAAGTACGGCGCGCTGTCGACGCCCTCGGGCAGATTGGATATTCGCTGGGAGACCAGCGATGCAGGGCCTCTCGTGCTGCACTGGTCGGAGAGTGGCGGTCCCCGGGTCAAGGAGCCACCGACGCGGAGGGGCTTCGGCATCGGCGCGGTCGACGGCATCATCCGGACCTTGCGCGGAAAGGTCAGCCGGCAGTGGCGTCCGGAAGGACTGCTTTGCGAATTGTCCTTCCCGGAGATCGCCTGAAGTGTGATGGCTTCAGGCTGGATGCTTCAGGCTGGATCGTGCGTCAGGCCTCCCGCACCACCGTCTTCAGATAATTATACGCCTTGATGATCTCGATCAGGCGATCTTCGGTGGAGCGGTCGCCGCCATTGGTGTCGGGGTGGTGCTGCTTCGCCAGCGCCTTGTACTTGGACTTGACGTCGGCAAGGGTAGCGTCGGGGCCGAGGCCCATCACCTGGAGCGCCTTGCGCTCGGCGTTCATGATCTTGCGCGTCTCGACCTTGGGCGCGGCCTGCGGGCCGGCGCGCCAGCCGGTGCGGCCGTTGAGCTCCTGGAACATGCTGAACGGATCGAAGGCGCCGTCGATCTCGGCCTCCGCCCCCTTCTTGACGCCGCCATTGGCGCCCATCTTCCAGGTCGGGCGATGGCCGGTCAGCGCATCTTTCTGATAGCGCGCGACCGCATCGGCATTCATGCCGGAGAAAAAATTGTAGTTCTGGTTGTACTCGCGCACGTGATTCAAGCAGAAGTGCCAGTACTCACGCTGGTTGTCGCGCCCCTTCGGCGCGCGGTGGGCGCCCTTGTTCTGGCACCCGGTCCATTCGCAATTGGCCACGGTGTCGCGCGGCTTCGCCTCCGGCTGCTTGCCTTTCGGCTTGACCCGGATGGAGTCGAAGAACTTGGATGAATCGATCGGCATGACCAACTTTGACTACGCAATGCAAAAACCTTCAAGTCTTGACATTGCAATTAGCTGACTACCCGTAACCGAAGCTTCGCCTCGGCGCTTTGAGAACGGCCGCCGGAGGCGGCCTATGGCATTGACGAAGTGCGATCGCGCACCTTAATGGCGCTCATGGTCATGAAAGACACTATCAGCAACAAGTTGCGGGAAGCTTTCACGCCGGAAAGCCTGCAAGTCGTCGACGAGTCACATCTGCATGAGGGGCACGCCGGCCACAGGCCGAGCGGCGAGACGCACTTCCGCGTGTATATCGTGTCTCAGGCGTTCAAAGGGAAGAGCCGGGTCGACCGCCACCGCATGATAAATGCAGCGCTGGCCGCGGAACTTTCCGGCAGCGTGCATGCGCTGGCGATCCACGCGCAGGCGCCGGGGGAAGGGTCGCTCTGAGCGGTCACAAGAGGTCGTCATGGCCCGGGCTTGTCCCGGGCATCCACGTTCTTTGTGCTGCAGGCAAGACGTGGATGGCCGGGACAAGCCCGGCCATGACGATGTGGAAGCTTCAGAGCTAAAAGCGACTGCGTCAAAACGACGTCCCAGCCCGCTTCGGCTTGGCTTCCTCCAGCTCCGCATCGCGCGGCACCGGTGAAATACGGAGCGCGGTGATGCGATTGCGCTCGCGGCGCAGGACGCGGAAGCGGAAGCCGTGGAACGTAAAACTCTGGCCGCGGTCGGGAATCGATTGCGCTTCGTGAATGACGAGGCCCGCGACCGTGGTTGCCTCCTGATCGGGCAGACGCCAGTCCATGGCGCGGTTGAGGTCGCGGATCGGCACCGAGCCGTCGACGACGACCGAGCCGTCCGGCTGGGCACGCACGCCGGCGACCACGACGTCGTGCTCGTCGGAGATGTCCCCGACGATCTCTTCCAGAATGTCTTCCAGCGTCACAAGACCTTCAACTTCGCCGTACTCGTCGACGACCAGCGCGAAATGGGTTTTTCGACGGCGGAATGCCTTCAATTGCTCGGAGACCGGGCGCATCTCCGGCACGAACCAGGGCGGCAGCGCGATGGTGGAGACGTCGATGCGCGAGGTGTCGCCGTCGGCGGCGCGGATCGCCCGCAGGAGATCCTTGGCATGGAGCACGCCGATGATGTTTTCCGGCTTCTCGCGCCACAGCGGAATGCGGGTGTATTCGGTCGCCAGCACCTCGCGCACCAGCTCCTCCGCCGGCAGATCGGCGTTGATCATCATCATCTCGGTGCGATGGATCATGACGTCGGAGACCTGGAGCTCGCGCAGATCCAGCAGGCCGCCGAGCATGTCGCGGTCCTGCTTCTCGACCTTGCCCTCGTGGTGCAACAGATCGACCGCGCCACGGAGGCGCTCGGTCGGCGACAGGATCGCCTGGTGCTCGCCGGCGAGGCCGAACAGCCGCATCAGCACGCGCACGATGACTTCCACGATTCGCAGTAGCGGCCCCAGCACGTACATCGTCAACCGCATCGGCCGCGCAACCGCGAGCGCCATCCGGTCCGGCGCGTTGATCGCGATGGTCTTCGGCAGGACCTCGGCGAAGATCACGACCAGCACCGTCATTACGCCGGTCGCGTAGAGCACGCCGACATCTCCGAACCATGCGGTAAAGATGCTGGTAGCCAACGCGGACGCGCTGATATTGGCGATGTTGTTGCCGAGCAGCAGCGCGCCGATCAGGCGATCACGCATGTCGAGCAGTTGCGAGACCACGTCGGCGTCGCGGTTACCCTGCTTGGACAGCCGCAGCATGCTGGCGCGCGAGGCACCGGTCAGCGCGGTCTCGCTCGCGGCGAAGAAGCCCGACACGAGCAGGCAGATAACGACGATGGTGAAGCCGAGCCAATCCATGAAACTCTCAACAGAAATTCAGTCGCGTTTCAGGCATTTTGCGCGAGCTTCTCTTTCAGGAAGTCGCGTACCGGCGCCGGCTCGACATCCTTTGCGATGACGGCACGCCCGACCGCCTCCAGGAGGATGAAGGTGAGCTTGCCGCGCTTGACCTTCTTGTCCTGCGCCATCAGCGCCATCAGCGCGTCGGCATCCACAAGCCCTTCCTGCACGAAACCGGCGATGTCCTGCAAGCGCGTCGGAAGGCCTGCTTCGATGAGGTGACGCTCGACGCGGGCGGCATCGGCCTCGCCGATCATGCCGAGCCTGGCCGAGAACTGCGCCGCCAGCGTCATGCCGATCGCAACGCCCTCGCCGTGAAACAGACGGTCGGAGAAACCGGTCGCGGCTTCCAGCGCGTGACCAAAGGTGTGGCCGAGATTGAGCAGCGCGCGCTCGCCGGTCTCGCGCTCGTCGCGCGAGACCACGCCGGCCTTGGCGCGGCAGGAGGTCGCAATTGCATGCTCGCGGGCCGAGCCGCCCTTGAAGATGTCGGAATGATTCTTCTCCAGCCAGCTGAAGAAGGCTTCGTCGCCGAGCACGCCGTATTTGGCGACCTCGGCATAGCCTGCGCGGAACTGCCGCGGCGACAGCGTGTCGAGCACGGCGGTGTCGGCGATCACCAGCACCGGCTGATGGAAGGCGCCGAGCAAATTCTTGCCCTGCGGCGAGTTGATGCCGGTCTTGCCGCCGACGGACGAATCGACCTGCGCCAGCAGCGAGGTCGGCACCTGCACGAAATCGACGCCGCGGCGCAGGATCGCGGCGGCAAAGCCGGCGAGATCGCCGACGACGCCGCCGCCGAGCGCGATGACGAGATCGTTGCGTTCGATCTTTGCGGCGATCAGGGCCTCGCTGACCTTCTCAAGACCGGCGTAGGTTTTGGAGATCTCGCCTTCCTCGACCACGACACGCGAAGTCGGAATGCCGCTGGCTGCAAGCGAGGCTTCCGTTGGCTCGAGCCAGTATTTTGCGACGGTGCGGTCGGTGACAACAGCCGTGCGCACGCCGGGGCGCAAAGCGGCGACCCGCTCACCGAGCGAGGACAGCACGTCGCGGCCGATGACGATGTCATAAGCACGATCGCCAAGCGCGACGTCGACGATGACGGAATCGGAATGTTTCAAAGGCGCAGTCATCGAACGGCACTCGCGAGGTCGGCTGGTGGTTGGCCGCAGAGATACGCATGCAGCGTCTCGATGGTCTCGTCGACGATTCTGTCGTGCGGCACGTCGCGCGAGGCGATGGTCAAATCGGCATGGCCGTAGACCGGCTCGCGCTCGGTGAGCAGGCGCGTCACGGTTCCCTCGGGATCGGCGGTCTGGAGCAGCGGGCGATCGGCGCGGCGGCGCACGCGCCGCATGATCACATCGTGATCGGCCTTGAGCCAGATCGAGATCGCCTTGGCCGCGATGCGGCTCCGCGTCTCCTCGCGCATGAACGCACCGCCGCCGGTTGCCAGCACGATCGGGCCGCCGTCGAGCAGGCGCGCGATTACCCGCGCTTCGCCGTCACGGAAATGCGGCTCGCCATGGCGCTCGAAAATCTCCGGTATGGTCATGCCGGCCGCCGCCTCGATCTCGGTGTCGGCATCGATGAAGGGCAGCTTGAGCCGCGCCGCCATGCGGCGGCCGATGGTCGACTTGCCAACGCCCATCATGCCGACCAGCACGATCGAACGCGTCCCAAGCGCCGACAGAATGTCGGCCTCAGGGCTCGCTTGTGCTGGCAACGCGGCGTCGGACATGGATCTCGCTCAGTTTGCCGCCAAATGCGGCATCCCTGGCCACCTATACGACCCCATTGGGGCCCTCGCCAGAGGACTCTTGCCACGAAACGGCGAACATGTTGGATGATTTCATTGGTTAATTTGGCTATCCGAACGCCTTGTCGCGCCCTCGCCGAGACCTTGCCCGATGCCCAGCCTGTTCCGCTTCCTGACGGTCGTCGCCGTGATCGCCGGCATCGTTTATGGCGTGGTGTTCGCGCTGGCCAACTTCGTCAATCCGAAGCCGCGGGAAATGACGGTGACGATCCCGCCGGATAAGTTTCTCAAGAAATAGGAGCTAGCCTCCGGGGCATGCGCAAATCCTCCGCCAGCAAGCCCTCCGACGCCAAGCTCACCGGCCTGTTCCTCGACATGCTCGCGGCGGAACAGGGCGCCGGCCCCAACACGCTCGACGCCTATCGGCGCGACCTCACGGATTTCTCGGAATTTTTGACTCGCGTTGGTCACAGCTTTGCGGACGCCGAGACGCAGACGCTGCGCGACTATCTCGGCGATCTCGATGCGCGCGGCTTCAAATCCTCCAGTGTCGCGCGGCGGCTGTCGGCGATACGGCATCTGTTTCGCTTCCTGCTGAGCGAGCGGATCCGAGCCGAGGATCCCGCGGCGATCCTGTCCGGGCCGAAGCGCGGCCGCGGGCTGCCAAAAGTGCTGTCGATCGCCGATGTCGACCGCATGCTCCGCCGCGCCAAGGAGATGAGCGAGGCCGCAGACGCCTCGCCGTCGCAGCGGTTGCGGGCTTTGCGGCTCTATTGCCTGCTCGAGGTGCTCTACGCCACGGGCCTGCGCGTCTCCGAGCTGGTGGCGCTGCCGCGCACGGCGGCCAAACGCGACGCCCGCATGATCGTGGTGCGAGGCAAGGGCGACAAGGAACGCCTGGTGCCGCTGAACGAGGCCTCGCGGCAGGCGATGGCGGATTATCTCGCAGCGACGGAAGCTGCAAAGGCGGAAAAGAAGAAGGACAGCCTCGCCACCTCGAAATGGCTGTTTCCCTCGTTCGGCGAGAGCGGGCATCTGACGCGACAGCACTTTGCCCGCGACCTCAAAGAGCTCGCGGTCGCCTCGGGCCTGCAAGCCCGGCTGGTCTCCCCGCATGTGCTGCGCCACGCCTTTGCCAGCCACCTCCTGCACAACGGCGCGGATTTGCGCATCGTGCAGACCCTGCTCGGACACACCGACATCTCGACCACCCAGATCTACACCCATGTGGTCGAGGAGCGGCTGAAGAGCCTCGTGCGCGACCTGCACCCGCTGGCGGAGAAGTAGCCGCCGCCGTGCGGCGGCGGGCGAAACCGCCTTGACTTCGGCCACATCTCCGCAGAAAGAGCCGTGGCCTTGTCAGTGATTTGGCGCGCTTCCGCGAGCGCACAGGTCAAACCCTTGAAGAAGCTACACTTCTTTCGAGGAAGCCAACCTCGCTTCGCGTCCTCGCCCTGTCCCGTTATATTGAGTTGATGCCAGACCAGATGCGCAGCTATCTCGATTTCGAAAAGCCCGTCGCCGAGCTCGACTCCAAGCTCGACGAGCTCAGGACGCTGGCGGCCTCCGGCACCGATATCAGTGATGAGATCGGCCGGATCGAGGACAAGGCGGCGCAGGCGCTGGCCGACCTCTATCTGAACCTGACGCCGTGGCAGAAGACGCTGGTGGCGCGGCATCCGCAGCGGCCGCATTTCAATGACTTCATCAAGGGCCTGGTCACCGAATTCACCCCGCTCGCCGGCGACCGCAAGTTCGGCGAGGACGAGGCGCTGGTCGCGGGCTTCGGCCGCTTCCGCGGCGAGGCGATCTGCGTGATGGGTCAGGAAAAGGGCGATTCCACCGAGAGCCGCATCAAGCATAATTTCGGCATGGCGCGGCCCGAGGGCTATCGCAAATGCGTGCGGCTGATGGAGATGGCCGAGCGGTTCGGCCTGCCGGTGCTGTCGCTCGCCGATTCCGCCGGCGCCTATCCCGGCATCGGCGCCGAGGAGCGGGGGCAGGCCGAGGCGATCGCGCGCTCGACCGATGCCTGCATGGCGCTAACCGTGCCGAACGTCGCCATCATCACCGGCGAGGGCATGTCGGGCGGCGCCATCGCCATCACCACCGCCAACAAGGTGTTGATGCTGGAGCACGCGATCTACAGCGTGATCTCGCCGGAAGCCGCCTCCTCCATCCTCTGGCGCGACGGCAGCAAGGCGCAGGAAGCCGCCAACAACATGAAGATCACCGCCCAGGACATGCTGCGCTTCGGGGTGATCGACAGCATCCTGAAGGAGCCGGTCGGCGGCGCCCACCGCGACCCCGCGGCCATGATCGCCACCACGGGCGATGCCATCGCCAAGGCCTTCGACGAGCTCCGGGGCCTCGACGGCGACGCCATCCGCAAGCAACGCCGGCAGAAATTCCTCGATATCGGCCGGAAACTGGGCTGATTCGGGCAGATTCCGGTGCCGTAGGGTGGGTTAGCCGAAGGCGTAACCCACCACTGTTTGTCTCCGCGAAACGAGAAGAGGTGGGTTACGCCGAGCAGATGCGCTTCGCACATCTGCAGGGCTAACCCACCTTACGCAGCTCCTCAGGTAACCCGGCGTTAACCCTTTTTTTGCCCAAATCGGCGATCTCAGTACTGGTTTGGCCGCAAGGCCCGAAATCGTCCCAAGTTACGGCCCAGTTTAAGTCTCTGTTGACCACGCCTTCGGGCCAACGGGCTCGTGATCCCCGGTCGGGTTGCGACCCGTCGGCGCGGAGGTTAGAATTTTAATCAATGGCTTCAGGGCATAAGCGCAGGCGCCTGGTCTGAAAAAGTCCGGAGATCCGGTCAGACCATGCTCCAAGAATCGGGGTTCGCGCTCCTTGCCCGGCACGTTGTGGGGTCCACCTTGAATTCTCGTTCGCTTGCTCGCGCGCTCCTGGCTTCGATTGCGCTTGCCGCCAGCGTTCTGCTCGCCGGCTGCGACACCGATCAGGTGTCGCTGGCGAACAACGCCAAGGCCAACCAGCCGGTCTCGCCAAAACTCGTCGCCGCGATGGGTGAGAAGGACATGGATCTGCAATCGCCGATCCTGATCCGCCTGTTCAAGCAGGAGGCCGAGCTCGAGATCTGGAAGCAGACCCGCTCCGGCCAGTTCGCCCTGCTCAAGACCTATCCGATCTGCCGCTGGTCCGGCGATCTCGGTCCGAAGGTGCGCGAAGGCGACCGCCAGGCGCCGGAAGGATTCTACTCGATCAGCCCGAGCCAGATGAATCCGCAATCGGCCTATTACCTGTCGTTCAACACCGGCTTCCCCAACGCCTTCGACAAGGCGCTCGGCCGCACCGGCTCGCAGCTGATGGTGCATGGCGATTGCTCGTCGCGCGGCTGCTACGCCATGACCGACGAGCAGATCGCGGAGATCTATTCGCTGGGACGCGAGTCCTTCTTCGGCGGCCAGAAGGCGTTCCAGTTCCAGGCGTATCCTTTCAGGATGACGCCGGTGAACATGGCCAGGCACCGCAACAATCCGAACATGGCCTTCTGGAAGATGATCAAGGAAGGCTATGATCATTTCGAGGTGACGCGGCAGGAGCCGAAGGTCGATTTCTGCGAGAAGAAATACGTGTTCGACGCGGCCAAGGCGCCCGACGCCAAGCGCGACCCCGTGTTCGACGCCTCCGCGAAGTGCCCGGCCTATGTGATCCCCGAGGACATCGCCAGCGCCGTGCGCGAGAAAGAGCAGCGCGACGAGGCCGAGTACAACAAGCTCGTCTCCAAGGGCACGCCGGTTGCGCGCATGAACACCGGCATCGACGGCGGCATGAACAAGATCTTTGCGGCGAAGATTCCGGAAGGCTCGACCGGCCTGTCGGAAGGCGCCGAAGGCACCACGCTGCAGATGCTGGCGATGTCGAAGGCGCCGGGCACCATCCCCGGCACCGTCAATCCGCCGAAGCCGAACCTCGACGCAGTCGCCTCCGCGCCGCAGGAAGAGCCCGTCGTTGCCGTCAGCGCGCCCCCGACCAACACGCGTGTCGCCACGGCCGCAGCGGGTGAGAAGTCGGGCTTCTTCTCCAACCTCGGCCGCAAGATGGGCCTGGGCACCGCCGACACGACGGCGACGACACCGGCGCCGCAAGCCACCGCGTCGGTGGCTCCGGCCCCCGCAACGTCGCCCACCGCGGCGTCGAGACTGAAGGCCGCAGTGGCGAGGTTCGCGCCCGGCCATGACAAGTCCAAGGACAAGACAGCCGTTGCCGCGAAGCCTGCCGAACCGGCCAAATCTTCCGACTCGGCGAAGCCTGCCGAGACCAAGGTCGCCGCATCGCGGCCGGCTCTGAAGCCGTCGGTGAGGGACGGAGCGGGTGAAGCGGCGCAGATGATGGGAGCAGCGCCGGTGGTGTCGTCGAACTCGTTCGACAGCCGATTTGGTGCGGTGAAGTAGGCGGCCCCCGGTCTCTGCACTCCATCCAAGCCTGACGGTGTCATTCCCCGCGAAAGCGGGGAATCCAGTATTCCAGAGACGGTTGTCTCTCAATCGAGACGCCACGGCGTACTGGATGCCCCGCTTTCGCGGAGCATGACAGTGGGTATCTGAGCACAGACCGGCGCAGTTCGGCTGCCAATCCTACGGCGCCAGATACCGCATCAGCTCCGGATTGCCCCTCACCTCGCCCGCCGCACCCTGTAGCGCGACGCAGCCGCGATCCAGCACGTAGGCGTAGTCGGCGACGCGCAGCGCAAGGTCGAGGTGCTGCTCGACGATGATGACGGCGATCTCCTTGGCGAGCTCGATCAGGCGTTCGGTGATCTCCTCGATCACGCCGATCCAGACGCCTTCGGTCGGCTCGTCCAGCACCAATAATTTCGGATCGCCCAGCATGGCGCGGCCGATAGCGAGCATCTTGCGCTCGCCGCCGGAGAGCGTGCCGGCGGGCTGGTCGAGGCGCTCGCCGAGTTTCGGGAAGATCGTCAGCACGTGGTCGACGGCGTCGGCCTTCTTGCTTGCGAGCGAGCCGACGGCGAGATTGTCGCGCACCGACAGGCGCGCGAACACCGAATGCTCCTGCGGCACGTAGCCGATGCCGGCGCGCACGCGCTCCTGGGTCGCGCGACGGCTGATGTCGCGGCCGTCGAAGGCGACCTCGCCTTTCCATGCCGGCAGCTCGCCGACGATGGTCTTCATCAGCGTGGTCTTGCCGGCGCCGTTGCGCCCGAGCACCGCGACGCCGCCGCGCCAGGGAATGCCGAGATTGACGTCGAACAGGACCTGGCTGCGGCCATAGCCGGTGTCGAGATGCTTGATGTCCAAAAATTCAGGCACGGCGCAGATAGATCTCCTGGACGGATTTGTTGGCCTGGATCTCCGACACCGTGCCCGAAGCGAGCACCTTGCCCTGGTCGAGTACGGTGAGGCGATCGCAGATGTCGCGGATGAAATCGAGGTCGTGCTCGACGATGACGAGCGAGCAATGCTGCTTGATCGGCTGGAGCAATTCGCCGGTGACGCGACGCTCCTCCAGGCTCATGCCGCCGGTCGGCTCATCGAGCAGCAGCAGTTTCGGCTTGCCCGCGAGCGCCATCGCGATCTCCAGCCATTGCTGCTGGCCGTGCGACAGCGCCGCTGCCGCGTCGAAGGCACGATCGGCCAAGCGGAATTGCGTCAGCATGATCATGACCTGATCGTGCAACGCACCCCGCGTGCGCGAGAGCACGAGGTCGAGCAGCGAGGACTGCGCCTGGAGCGCGAGCAGGATATTGTCGTAGAGCGTCAGCGACGGCAGCACGGACGTGATCTGGAACTTCAGGCTCATGCCGGCCCGTGCCCGCTCGGTCGGCGTGAACGCCGTGATGTCGGCATTGATGAACGAGACCTTGCCCTGCGTCGGCACTTCGGCTCCCGCGATGCATTTCATCAGCGTGCTCTTGCCGGAGCCGTTCGGGCCGATCAGGCCGTGAAACTCGTTCTCTCCGACGGTGAGCGCGGCGCCGTCGAGCGCGGTGAGCTTGCCGAATATCTTTGAGATGCCCGCGGCTTCAAGGAGCGGCATTTTGCTTCCCCTTGATCTTGGCACCAAAACAGCCGACGCGCTCCCGCTCGCCCAGCACAAAGCTGATCAGGCCGAGCGGCCGGAACAGGATCACGAACAAGAGCAGGACGCCGAGAATGATCGGCCAGATATCGCGGTAATTGTCCGAGAGCCAGAAGCTGACGCCTTCGACGATCACGGTGCCGATGACAGCACCGATCAGCGTGCCCGAGCCGCCGAACAGCACGTAGAGCACCACTTGCGTCGAGACCACGACGCCGACCATGTTGGGCCAGACGAACCCCTCGTGGAAAGCATAGAGACTGCCGGCAAGGCCGGCGATGGCGCCGCCGATCGCGAAGATGATCGCCTTGAGGTGCTGCGCCTTGTAGCCGAAGAAGGCGATGCGCTGCTCGTTCTCGCGCAGGCCGGCGAGCGCCAGCCCGAACTGCGAGCGCACCAGGAAGCGGCACAGCAGGTAGACGACGGCGAGGATACCGAGCACGAGATAATAGAACGCCGGCCCTTCCTCGAATTCGTAGCCTCGAAGCGTCATCGGCACGATCGAGGGAATGCCGTTCTGGCCGCCGAGATAATACCAGCCTCGCGCGAGGCGATCGGCGGCGTAGGAGCCGGTCAGCGTGCCCAGCGAAACGAAGATCACGCTGGAGGGATGCCGGCCCAGCAGCAGGAAGCCGCCGAGCAAGAGCGCAAAGGTAAGGCCGATGATCGTGCCCGCCGGCAGCACCAGGAAGATGTTGGTGATGTCCAGGTCGCGCGCGAGCAGCGCCACGCCATAACCGGCCGAGCCGAAGAACAGCGCCTGGCCGAAGCTCATGATGCCGGCATAGCCCCAGACCAGATCGAACGACAGCGCGAACAGCGCGAGAATGATCACGCGTGTCGCGAACACCGTCAGATAATCCTGGAGCACCAGCGGGGCGACCAGCGCGGCGACGAACACCACGCCCTCGACGATCGGCAAGACCTTTCGCGCCGACGAGCGTTTGACCGGTGCGCTTTCCGTCACCGAAACGTCTGTCTCACTCCCGACGTCGGCGTGGACGTGGACGGCCTGTTTAGCTGCACCCATAGATTTCAGCATTCCGGATTAAAGCACCTTGTGGCGGTGGACGCACCTCTCCCCGACGGGGAGAGGTGAAGAAAATCATTTTAACATTCCTTGGGATCGACGAGCCCGTCGCTGCGTCCGACGATCTCGTAGTTCCCGCCCTTGGCGACCGCGGTGTACATCTTCATCTTGCAGTGGCGCTTGCCCGGCACCATTTCGGCCGGTCCGCCCGGGCCTTCGGCGATCTTGGCGTGATCGAGGGTAGCTGCGACCGATTCGCGGTCGATCTTGCCAGCTTCCTTGACGGCGGCTTCCCACAGCTTCAGGCCGCGATAGGTGCCGGTCGCGGCACTTCCGGCGGCGAACAGGAAGTTGCCTGGAAAATCCTTCTCGTAGGCCGCCTGAATCTTGGCGTCGAACGGGTTCTCCTTGGTCAGCACCTTGAAGTAGTCGAGGCAGCTCGCAAGGCCCTCGATCTCGTTGGCCTGGTTGATGTTGAGCGTGTTCTCGTCGTAGTAGACGCAGGCCAGACGCCCGCCGTTTTTGAGGAAGCCGGCTTCATAGAGCTGCTTGAAGAACGGACCGACGCCCGGCGGAATGACGGTGTTGAAGACGACGTCGACCTTGTTGGAGATGATGCGGTTGACGGTCGAGGAGAAGTCGATCTGGTCGAGCGGATAGTATTCCTCGAACACGACCTCGCCGCCGTTGGCTTCGATCACCTTGCGGGCATAGACGTTGAGCGTGTGCGGCCAGACATAGTTGGCGCTCGGCAGCGCGAACTTCTTGCCGCCGTTCTTGATCAGCCAGGGGATGAACTCGTCGCATTGCTGCGCCGGCGTCGGTCCGGTGCAGAACAGATAGGGCGTGCACTCCTTGCCTTCATAGAGCTGCGGGTAGATGTAGAGCGTCTTGCCGCGCGCCACGATCGGGTCCTTGATGGCGTTGCGCATCGACGAGGTGATGCCGCCCAGCACCATGTCGACCTTGTCGCGCTGGATCAGTTTTCGCACGTTGCCGACCGCGACCGATTCGTTGGAGGCGGTGTCCTCGATGTAGAGCTCGAGCGGGCGGCCGAGCAGGCCACCGCCAGCGTTGATCTCCTTGATCACCATCTTGGCGACATTGGCGTCGGCGTTGCCGGCGTACGCAATCGGACCGGTCAGGTCGGTCGCGATGCCGACCTTGATCGGGGCTTCGGCCGCATTGGCCCAGGGCGCCGGGATCACCCAGCTTCCGACCCCGGTCGCGACCGCGCCGGAGGCGAAAGCGAAATTGGAGAGAAAGCGGCGGCGTGAAAGTTGAGGACGATCGAACATGTGACTAAACCCCTTTTCCAGCGATGAGGCCCTGCGGCCGAAATTTGATGAAGGCAATGGCGAGAACGAAAACGAGCACATCGGCGACCACAGGCGCGATGACCCAGGGCAGCGCCGCGCTGAGCGTGCCGATCACCCCGGCGCCGGCGACGGGGCCGATGAAGGATCCGACACCGCCGACCATGACGGCGACGAAGCCCTGGATCAGGAAGCGGATGCCGAGATCGGCGTAGAGGCTGAACACCGGCACGATCAGCGCGCCGGCAAGGCCTGCGAGCGCGGAGCCGAACGCAAAGGTGGCGCCGTACATCAGGGGCGTGGAAATGCCGGATGCGCGCGCCAGCGACGGATTTTCCAGCGTGGCGCGCATGCGCAGACCAAAACTCGTGCGCGACAGCAGGAGATAGCAACCGCCCATCACCAGCAGCGTGATGACGATGATGGTGAAACGCCACGCCGAGATGTGCATGGTGCCGATGTCGATCGAGCCGCCGATCGGCTCGGGCACGGTGAGATAGAAACCGCCGATCAGCCCGCGCACGGATTCGCGGATGATCAGGCCGAGCGCGTAGGTGCCGAGCATGGCCACGATCGGCGCGGCGTAGAAGCGGCGGATGATCAGCGCCTCCAGCACAAAGCCGAACGCACCGACCAGAAAGGGCGCTGCGACCATGCCGGTCCAGATCGGCAGGCCCTTGGCGTAGGCAAGATAGGTGATGTAGGCCCCGAGCAGGACGAATTCGCCCTGCGCGAAGTTGAAGATGCCCATCATGCTGGCGATGATCCCGAGCCCCAGCACGATCAGGACGATGATCGCGCCAAAGCTCAGGATCTCGAACGCCGCGACGAACGCGTTAGCCATGCTTTGCCGTTCCGTCCGTCTTCATTGAAGCCTCGCTCACATCTTCTTCCAGTCGCCGATCTGCTCGAAGGCGTGCGCGGCGCGGTAAATGGTGGATTCCTCGAACATGCGGCCGACCAGCATCAGGCCGATGGGAAGGCCGTCGACCATGCCGCAGGGCAGCGACATCGCGGGATGATGGGTGATGTCGAACGGCGCGGTGTTGGAAATCATCTCGAGCGCGCGCGCGACGTAATCCTCGCGGCTGGCGGTGGGCTCCGGCAGCTTGGTCGCCTTCATCGGCGTCGTCGGCAGCAGCAGCAGGTCGTATTCGCCGAAGGCCTTGTCATAGGCCGCGGTCAGGCGTCGCGAGATGTTCAGAGCCTTGCCGTAGTAGCGCGGACCAAAGGTGTTGTTGATATAGGTGCCTAGCAACAGGAACAGTTTTGTGGTCTCGGATAGCGAGTCCGCCTGCCGGCGCCAGCCGCGGTGGAAATCCATCAGCGAGGTCGAGTAGAGGTCCGACCGGCTCAGGCCATAGCCATCGCCGTACATCATGGTCTGGGTCATGCCCTCGGTGCCGATCGGCGTCCAGATCGCGGGACCGAGGAGGTGCATCGGGATCGAGACGGTCTCGACCGTCGCACCCAGATCCTTGAAGCGCTTGGCGGCTTCGCGCACGCTTTCATTGACGGCAGACTCCGCAGTTGCCTGCTCAAAACCTTCCTTGAGGATGCCGATCTTCATGCCCTTCACGCCCTGGCCGAGCGCCTTGGTGTACTCCTCGACTCTGGGCGACTTGATGCGGGGGTCATAGCCGTCGTCGCCGGCGAGCACTTCGAGCAGCAGCGCATTGTCGGCGACGGTCGCCGTCATCGGGCCGGTGTGATCCACGAAGACCTCGATCGGCATGATGCCGGTATAGGGGACGAGACCCCAGGTCGGCTTCATGCCGTAGGTGCCACAGAATGAGGACGGCATGCGGATCGAGCCGCCCTGGTCGCCGCCGATCGCCATGTCGACCTCGCCGAGCGCGACGACGACGCCGCTGCCCGAGGACGAGCCGCCGGCCGAATAGCCCATCTTGTAGGGATTGTGGACGGCGCCCACCGCGTTGGTGTGGCTACCACCGGACATGCAGAAGGATTCGCAGTGGGTCTTGCCGGCAATCTCGGCGCCGGCGTCCAGCATGCGGGTGACGATGGTGGCGTCGAAATCGGGGACATAGCCTTCCAGGGTCGCCGAACCGTTCATCATGGGAACGCCGGCCAGCATGATGTTGTCCTTCAGCGCGACGGTCTTACCCTTCAGCTTGCCGCTTGCGGCACCCTGAACCTTGGACTTGCGGTACCAGGCGTTGCGCGGATTCTCCTCCGCCGAGGGCTGATAGCCCGGCGTGCGCAGATATTTCACCTGCGGCACTTCGTCGGGCATCGCGCCGACCAGATTGTAGGCCTCGATCGAACCCTGCATCAGGCCGCGGAACGAGGTCACGTCTTCGTCGGTCAGCGCGAGGCCGCACTGCTCCGCGACGCTGCGGAGTTGGGCAGGCGTGGGAAGGACAACTGTCACGGCGCTCTCCTGTCGTTTCTTGAAACGGTCTCTTGAAACGCTCTCTTCGAACGTTGGGCACGGCCGCCCAGGCACGACGCACGCACCACCGGCCTCGCCGAAACATTCAAAACGGAAACATTTTCCTTTTCAAGTATTATTTTGCATTTGAGCGAACACGAATCGCTGCGGCGGTGTCAGACCGGCTTGACCAGCTTGAAGTCGAGGCCGTCGGCCTCGGCGAGATACATCTGCATCCGGGCATGACCGTTGCGAACGACGACCGGGCCGCGCGCGCCGCCATAAACGATGTTGCGGCCCGCCGCGAGCATGGGCGCCATCGACAACGAACCGGCTTTGTTCGCGACGGCTTCGAGGAAACGCAGGCCTTCATAGCTGGACTGGCCGAGCGAGCCGATCGGCGGGGCGTTCGGCCCGAACATCTGGCGATACCGGCTTTGGAAATCGTCGTTGGCGCGCGAACCGACACCGGGAAAATAGCCGGAGGCACAGAACATGTTCTCGCTGTTGTCAGCGCCGATGCCGAGCAGCACGGTCTCGTCCATGGCTCCCGCAAGCCGCAGCGTCGTCGCGCCCAGGCCGCATTCGCCGAAGGCGCGGTTGAAGGTGATGCTGTCGGTTCCGATCAGGGAGATCAGCACCACATCAGGCTTCGCGGCGCGGATGCGCTCCAGATGCGGCTCGTGGTTGTCCTCGCCGAGGGGAACGAACTCTTCGCCGACGACAAGTCCGCCGGTTTCCCTGATGTAGGTCTTCACGGCGCGGTGCGATTGCCAGGGCCAGACATAATCGCTGCCGATCAGGTACCACCGCGCCGCCTTCTTGACGTCGGCGAGCCAGTGGATCGACGGCCGGCTCTGCCAGCGCGGCGTCTCACCGATCGCCATGACGCCGGGCGTGCGCTCGCCGCCCTCGTAGACCGGCGTGTAGATGTAAGGAATCCGGTGGCGCGTGGTGACGTCGCGAAGGCCAACGCGAACCGCGCTGGTATGCAAGCCCACGATCAGATCGACCTCGTCGAACGCGATCGCCTGCTCGGCGCGGTTCAATATCTCATCGAGGGGTCCGCCGGCGTCGTAGATCGAAAGCTCGATCTCGCGTCCGAGGATGCCGCCGCGCTGGTTGATCTCGGCGACCGCGAGCTGTGCGCTGTTGGTCGCGCACGGGCCCCAGACCCCGGGTGAGCCGGTGCAGCAGATGAAGCCGCCGATGCGCAGCTTGTTCGCGCCGCGCCGCTTGAAGAAAGCGTGATCGCTCGGCGACAGCGCACCATCAGCCGCCGATGACGACAGATTCCTGAGCAGCAAGGACGGCGGCAACGCCGGACCGCCGTGAGCCGGGAAGTTTACCGTCGCGCGCACGCCAACTCCTGTCTGGCACCAGACCTGAAAGCACATTGAGCAGGCGGCCGCGGCATCCGCCCTTTTGTTGTGCAATCATCCTATTTTGAAAATATTGAATATTCAACAATTGAAGTGCATATAGAAGCAGCATTGATTGCAAGACATTCACTCATTTGGGTCAAGACGAAGTCTTAGCCGTGGCAAAATCCAACGCTCCAATCACCGAACACCTCGCCTATTTGCTCGCGCAAGCCAACCGGGAGATCAACCGGCAGCTGGAACTGCGCTTGAGCAAGGAAGGCGTGCCCGTCGAACAGTGGCGGATCCTGAAGGTTCTCTCCGATGGCAACGGCCATTCGATGGGCGAGCTTGCAGACGCCGTGCTGCTCAATCATCCGACGCTGACCAAGATGATCGACCGCATGGTCTCCGACACGCTGGTCTATCGCGTGCAGGACCCGAACGACCGCCGTAAGGTTTTGATGTTCATCTCCGACCGCGGCAAGGTGCTGAGCAGGAAGCTCAACTCGCTCGCGGTCGACCAGGAGGAGCACATCCTGGAAAGCTACGGCGACAAGTCGACGAGCGAATTGAAGCGGCTGCTGGAGAGCTTGATCGACAGCTCGAATTGAGGCGCGTGATGCGTCTTGCTGAACGGCCGCAGCCCGGATGGAGCGCAAGCGTAATCCGGTGTCTTTCTCTCACAACGACTGGATTCCCGGATTGCGCTTCGCTCCATCCGGGCTACGAGGTCCCGCCTTGGATCTCGCGGGACGATGATGACGTGACGGAAGCTGCACACCACACGCACGGCTGTCATCGCCCGATTTAATCGGGCGATCCAGTATTCCAGAGACAGTCGTGATTGAATCGAGAGGCCGCGGCGTACCGGGTCGCCTGGTCAAGCCGGGCGACGACAGCGGAGAATGAGGCGCGGGCTTCGCGCCTCACGCGCTCACGACAGCATCACCTGATCGCTACGCGTACCGCCCGTGGCAGTGCTTGTACTTCTTGCCGCTCCCGCACGGGCAATCCTCGTTGCGGCCGATCTTGCCCCAGCTGGCCGGGTTCTTCGGATCGCGCAACGCGGCGTCGGTGGCTTGCGGAGCGAGCGTGACGCTGGCGAGTGCCATCTCGTCCTCGCCGGTGTCCGGATTGAGCTTGTGCGCTTCCATCGCGGGCAGCATCGGCGCTTCCTGCTCCGGCGGGACGATCTCGACCCGCATCAGCTGCGCGGTGACGGCCTCGCGCAAATGCGCGCTCATCTCCTGGAAGAGATTGAACGCTTCGGTCTTGTACTCCTGCAGCGGATCGCGCTGACCGTAGCCGCGCAGGCCGATGACCTGGCGCAGATGGTCGAGCATGATCAGGTGCTCGCGCCAGAGATGGTCCAGCGTCTGCAGCAAAATAGTCTTCTCGACGTAACGCATCACGTCGGGACCCCACTGCGCGACCTTCGCCGCCATGTGCTCGTCGGCGCGGGTCTCGATGCGGTTGAGCAACTCCTCGTCGGCAATGCCCTCTTCCTTGGCCCAGTCCTGGACCGGCAGGTCGAGATCGAGCACGCGCTTCAGCTCTTCCTTCAGGCCGGCCGTGTCCCACTGCTCGGCATAGGCATGCTCGGGCACGTGCTTGGCGACGAGATCGTCGATGAAGGCATGGCGCATGTCGGTGACGGTCTCGGCGACGCTGTCGTCCTTCATCAGGTCGACGCGCTGGTCGAAGATCACCTTGCGCTGGTCGTTCTGGACATTGTCGAACTTGAGCAGGTTCTTGCGGATGTCGAAGTTGCGCGCCTCGACTTTCTGCTGCGCCTTCTCCAGCGCCTTGTTGATCCAGGGATGGATGATCGCCTCGCCCTCTTGCAGGCCGAGACGCTGGAGCATGCTGTCGAGGCGATCCGAGCCGAAGATGCGCATCAGATCGTCTTCCAACGACAGGAAGAATTTCGAGCGGCCGGGGTCGCCCTGACGGCCGGAACGGCCGCGGAGCTGGTTGTCGATGCGGCGGGATTCGTGCCGCTCGGAGCCGATGATGTAGAGGCCGCCCGGTTTCTTGACGGTCCTGGCCGGCTTCGCGCCCTTGGCCGGCTCGATCTCGACGGTCTCTTCGGCCTTCAGCACGATCTCGCGGAAATGCGCGATGTCGGCCTTGATCTGCTCGATCTTCTTGGCCTTCTCGGCCTCGTCCTCGATGCCACCGGTCTCCTGCTGGATGCGCATTTCGAGCGAACCGCCGAGCTTGATGTCGGTACCGCGGCCGGCCATGTTGGTCGCGATCGTGATCGCGCCGGGCACGCCGGCTTCGGCAACGATATAGGCTTCCTGCTCGTGGAAGCGCGCGTTCAGCACCGCGAACAGCTTGGCCGGCTTGTTGGCGCGCGCTGCGGCGTACAGCTTCTGCATCGCGTTTTCGCTGCCGAAATCGATCTGCCGGTAGCCGTGCTTCTTGAGGTATTCGGCGATGACCTCCGACTTTTCGATCGAGGCCGTGCCGACCAGCACCGGCTGCAGCCGCGCATTGGCACGCTCGATCTCGGCCAGGATGGCGGCGTATTTCTCGTTCTGGGTGCGATAGACCTCGTCGTCCTCGTCGAGACGGGCGACTGCCAAATTGGTCGGAATTTCCACGACCTCGAGCTTGTAGATGTCGAACAATTCGTCGGCTTCGGTCAGCGCCGTGCCGGTCATGCCGGCGAGCTTTTCGTACATCCGGAAATAGTTCTGGAACGTGATCGAGGCCAGCGTCTGATTTTCCGGCTGCACCGACACGTGCTCCTTGGCTTCCAGCGCCTGGTGCAAACCTTCGGAATAGCGCCGGCCCTGCATCATGCGGCCCGTGAACTCGTCGATGATGATCACCTCGTCGTCGCGGACGATGTAGTCCTTGTCGCGGGTGAACAGCGTGTGGGCGCGCAGCGCCTGGTTGATGTGATGGACGACGGAGACGTTCTCGACGTCGTAGAGCGACTCGCCTTTGAGCTGCCCGGCATCGCGCAGCAAGGTCTCGATTTTCTCCATGCCGGCTTCGGTCAGCGTCACCGTGCGCTGCTTCTCGTCGACCTCGTAGTCGGTCTTGTCGAGCTTGGGCAGGAAGCCGTCGATGGTGTTGTAGAAGTCGGAGCGGTCGTCGAGCGGACCGGAGATGATCAGCGGCGTGCGCGCTTCGTCGATCAGGATGGAGTCGACTTCGTCGACGATGGCGTAGAAATGCGGCCGCTGGACCATGTCCTCGAGCCGGTACTTCATGTTGTCGCGCAGATAGTCGAAGCCGTATTCGTTGTTGGTGCCGTAGGTGATGTCACAGGCGTAGGCGGTCTTGCGCTCGGCATCGTCGAGACCGTGGACGATCACGCCGGTGGTCATGCCGAGGAAGCCGTAGATCTGGCCCATCCAGGCCGAGTCGCGGCTGGCGAGGTAGTCGTTGACGGTGACGACGTGGACGCCCTTGCCGGCGAGCGCGTTGAGGTAGACGGCGAGCGTTGCGACCAGCGTCTTGCCTTCGCCGGTCTTCATCTCGGCGATATCGCCCTCGTGCAGCACCATGCCGCCGATCAGCTGGACGTCGAAATGACGCTGGCCGAGCGTGCGCTTGGCGGCCTCCCGCACGGTAGCGAAGGCCGGCACCAGGATGTCGTCGAGCGTCTTGCCCTCGGCGAGTTCTTTCTTGAATTCGGCGGTGCGCGCCTTGAGCGCCTCGTCGGAGAGTTTCGAGACCTCCGGTTCAAGCGCGTTGATCGCGCTGACGCGGGACTGATATCCCTTCACCCGCCGGTCGTTGGCGGAGCCGAAAAACTTGCGGGCGAGCGCGCCGATCATGCCTAGTTCCTGTGTTCGCGATTCAACCGCGTTGCAGCCAAGAAGTTGTCGCCCGACTGCCTATCAACTCACCGTGACGCCCGATGGCGCCAGAGCCCGGACTGCGGGGGGTCATCCGCCATATGGGTGGGAATTGAGCCAGTCTGGGTTCAACGGCCAAAAACGCAGCAAAATAAACGCCATCGCCATGGTCGCGACCGGGCAGAGATATGGCCCGGTCAGGGCCTTGTCAACGGCGGCCAATCTTGCCGCCAATTCATCATTTTGACAGACTTTTCGCGTTGCCAAGCCCCCTTGATTGGGCGAGTGTCCGCCCGCTTAAGCAGCCCCTGCTTCAACATAAGGATTTTGCATGACCACCTCGTTCCCGGTCACCACCGGCCAGCGTTTCCGCCACGCGTCCGCCCTGGCTGGCTGCTTTGCCTTGGCGCTCTCCCTGGCGGTCGCCGGCCCGCTCCGGGCGGCCGACGATCCGGTCCTGGCGAAGGTCAACGGCGCTGACATCAAGAAGAGCGACGTCACCATGGCCGAGGAGGAACTCGGACCGAGCCTCGCCCAGATGGATCCGGCGACCAAGGACGAAAACGTCCTGTCCTTCCTGATCGACATGAAGATCGTGGCCAAGGCCGCCGAGGACAAGAAGGTCGCCGACGGCGAGGAATTCAAGAAGCGCATGGCGTTCGCCCGCAATCGCCTGCTGATGGACAGCCTGCTCGCCCAGGAAGGCAAGGCCGCGACCAACGACGACGCCATGAAGAAGGTCTATGAGGAGGCCTCCAAGCAGATCACCGGCGAGCAGGAAGTGCGCGCCCGCCACATCCTGGTCGAGACCGAGGACGAGGCCAAGGCAGTGAAGGCCGAACTCGACAAGGGCGCCGATTTCGCCGAGCTTGCCAAGAAGAAGTCCAAGGATCCGGGCTCCGCCGATGGCGGCGACCTCGGCTTCTTCACCAAGGAACAGATGGTGCCGGAATTCTCGGCGGTCGCCTTCGCGCTGGAGCCGGGCAAGATCTCCGACCCCGTAAAGTCGCAGTTCGGCTGGCACATCATCAAGGTCGAGGAGAAGCGCAATCGCAAGGCGCCCGACTTCGCCCAGGTCAAGCCCCAGATCGAACAGTACGTCACCCGCAAGGCCCAGGCCGACTATGTCGCCAAGCTCCGCGCGGAAGCCAAGGTCGAGCGCATGGACCAGGCCGACGCGTCCAAGGACGCCAAGCCGGCCGACGCCGCCAAGCCAGCCGATGCGAAGCCGTCCGACAGCAAGATGGCGCCGCCCGCCAAGAAGTAAGAATTCGCTGTCACTTCAGTGACGCGAAGGGTATCTAAGCATCGCAATGGCCGGGCCAAAAGTGCGAAGCACGTCTTCGCACTGGAGGCCCGGCCATCTGCATATCCAGACCTCACCAAGGCGCCCAAGATGTCCTCCTCGGTCTCCCCGCTCGCTCCGAAACACGTTCCCGACATGCCCCTGATCGCGGGCGTCCGTCTCGCGACGGCCGAGGCCGGCATCCGCTACAAGAACCGCACCGACGTGCTGCTCGCGGTGATGGACAAGGGCACCGCGGTCGCCGGTGTCTTCACCAAGTCGAAATGCCCGTCGGCGCCGGTCGAATGGTGCCGTGCCAAACTGAAGGGCGGCAAGGCCCGCGCCCTCGTCGTCAATTCCGGCAATGCCAATGCCTTCACCGGCAAGACCGGCCGCGGCTCCACCGCGCTGACCGCGAAGATCGCGGCCAAGGCCGTCGGCTGCAGCGAGAGCGAGATCTTCCTGGCCTCGACCGGCGTGATCGGCGAGCCGCTGGATGCAAGCAAATTCGACGGCGTGCTCGGCCGCCTCGCCGAGACCGCCGAGCCCGGCGACTACCTCGCCGCCGCCAAGGCGATCATGACCACCGACACCTTCCCCAAGGTCGCGACCGCGACCGTGAAGCTCGGCAAGGCCAAGGTCACCATCAACGGCATGGCCAAGGGCGCCGGCATGATCGCGCCCGACATGGCGACGATGCTGTCCTTCATCTTCACCGACGCACCGATCGCGCCCGCCGCGCTCCAGGCGTTGCTCAAGGCCGGCGTCGAGGACACCTTCAATGCGGTGACAATCGACGGCGACACCTCGACCTCGGATACGCTGCTGGCGTTCGCAACGGGCGCCGCGGCCGAACATGGCGCACCAAAAATCAGCCGCGCCAGCGACCCGCGCCTGAAGGCGTTCGGCAAGGCGTTCAATCAGGTGCTCGCCAATCTCGCCGAGCAGGTCGCTCGCGACGGCGAAGGCGCGCGCAAGCTGGTCGAGATCACAGTCGAGGGCGCCAAGACCAAGGCTTCCGCACGCAAGATCGCGATGTCGATCGCCAACTCGCCGCTGGTGAAGACCGCGATCGCCGGCGAGGACGCCAATTGGGGTCGCGTGGTGATGGCGGTCGGCAAGGCCGGCGAGCCGGCCGATCGCGACAAGCTGTCGATCTCCTTCAACGGCATCCGCGTCGCCAAAAGCGGCGCGCGCGATCCGTCTTACGACGAGACGCAGGTATCGGAAGCGATGAAGGCGCCGGAGATCGCGATCAAGGTCTCGCTCGGCCTCGGCAAAGGTCGCGACCGCGTGCTGACCTGCGACCTCACCAAGGAATATATCGCGATCAACGGGGATTATCGGTCCTAGGACATGGCCGACCTGAAACTAACTCTTGTTGTGGCGTGCGCGCTCGTCGACGCCGACAAGCGCGTCCTGATCGCGCAGCGCCCCGAAGGCAAGACGCTGGCGGGCCTCTGGGAGTTTCCCGGCGGCAAGTGTGAGCCCGGAGAGCGGCCGGAGCAGAGCCTGATCCGTGAGCTCCACGAAGAGCTCGGCATCACCGTCGCCGAGCCGTGCCTGGCACCGCTGACCTTTGCGAGCCACAGTTACGAGACCTTCCATCTGTTGATGCCGCTCTACATCTGCCGGCGCTGGGAAGGGATGGTCGAAGCCCGCGAAGGCCAGAAGCTGGCCTGGGTCCGCGCCAACAGACTGCGCGACTATCCGATGCCTCCCGCGGACATTCCGCTGATCCCGCATTTGATTGATCTGCTGATGTGACGCCCGGACGCAGGCGGCGCACGTCAATCTTTACCCGCCTTCTTCACCGCCTCCGCCAGGCTCGCTTTCGCCGATCCCGGCTTCAGCGGCTGTTGCTGGCTCGCATGGGGCGCCCAACCGGAGAGCCAGATGATATCGAACGTGGCACGGATGCGGCCGTCGGCGTCGGCAAAGCGCTCGGCGTAGATTTCGGCCATCCGCAGCAGCGTCGCGCGCCGGCTCGGCGTACGCCGCCGCTCGATCAGCACATTGGCCGCGCCCATGCGGCGGAGATCCTGCATCAGCGCGAACGCATTGGCATAGCGCACCACGACGCGATCGACGTCGGTGACCGGCAGTGCAAAGCCCGCCCGCTGCAACAGTGCGCCGATATCGCGCAAATCGGCGAACGGCGCGACGCGCGGCGACATGCCGCCTTCGCATTCGGCTTCCGCGGCGGCAAAGGCCTCGCGCAGCTCGGTCAGGCTGTCGCCACCGATCATTGCGGCGAGCAGCAGGCCGTCAGGCTTCAGCGCGCGACGGATCTGCGCGAACACGCCCGGCAGGTCGTTGACGAATTGCAGCGCCAGCGCCGAAACGACGACGTCGAGGCTTTCGGGCGCGAAGGGCAATTTCTCGGCGCCCGCCGCATCGAGCGCGATCCGTTGGATGGAAGGCAGCCGCCCTCGTAACTCCGCAAGCCCCTCACCCGGCGTCCACAGATCGGCCGGTGCGTGAAACTCGCGCATCACCGCGGCTAGCCGGTCGGACATGTCCTCGGCGACCCGATCGAGCAAAAAGGAAACCGGACCTTGCGCCTGCGCACGCCGCTGCCGCCCCTGCAGCAGGGCAAGATCGAACAGGGCGGGCGGGGTTTGCGGGTTCTCAGCCATGCCGCTGGTTACGCCGATCACGACGGTTCTGGCAATCCGCTGTGTGCGGCGCTAGCCTTCGATTATGAAAGCCGAGGGTGCCCATATACGTTCGATCGCCCTACCCTTCCGTGCCGCATGGACTGTCGGCCGCCACGTGCTGTCGCGTGCGGCGCGGCTCGCCCTCGACATCGCGCTGCCGACGTTGTGTGTCTCCTGCCGCGAGCCGGTCGACGGTGAAGGCGTTTGCGCGGCGTGCTGGGCAAAACTGTCGTTCATCGAACGGCCCTATTGCCCACGCCTCGGCATTCCCTTCGTTTATGATCCCGGCCCCGACATGCTGTCGATGGAGGCGATCGCGAGCCCGCCGGCGTACCACCGGGCACGCGCGGCGGTGCGCTATGACGACGTCGCGCGCACGCTGGTGCATGCGCTGAAATACCAGGATCGCACTGATCTGGCGCCCGCCATGGGCCGCTGGATGGCGCGCGCGGGCGGCGAGCTGCTATCGGATGCCGACATGCTGGTCCCCGTTCCCCTGCATTGGCGCCGGGCCTGGCGGCGACGCTACAACCAGTCCGGCGCGCTGGCACACATCATCGCACGGCGGAGCGGGGTGAAAGTGCGGGGCGAGGTGCTGCGCCGGGTGCGTGCCACCGAGCAGCAGATCGGGCTGTCGCGCGCCCAGCGCGCCACCAACGTGCAGGGCGCATTCCAGGTATCCCCCGACCGTCAGGCCGAGGTTCAGGGCCGGCGCATCGTCCTGATCGACGATGTCCTGACCTCGGGCGCGACATTGGATGCCTGCGCGCGCGCTCTTCTTCGCGCCAAGGCGGCCCAGGTCGACGTGCTGGTCTTTGCCCGGGTTGTCGAGAGCCGGTAAAGTCCCATATAATTCAACAAATTCATGACATGAGAGCGCTGGACGCCATGACCGCTGCTGTCGAAATCTACACCAGGCCAGGATGTGGCTATTGTTCCGCTGCCAGGTCGCTTCTGACCCGCAAGAAGGCGACCTTCACGGAATTCGACGTCGCCAAGAACCCGTCCTGGCGCGACGAGATGTACGACCGCGCCGGCGAAGGCTCGACCTTCCCGCAGATCTGGATCGGTGGAACCCATGTCGGCGGCTGCGATGAGCTCTATGCGCTCGACCGTGAAGGCAAGCTCGACGGCCTGCTCGAAAGCGTGAAGGCGGTCTCATGAGCGACAACAGGACCTTCACCGCAGCCATGGTGCAGATGCGCACCAGCCTGATGCCCGAGCCGAGCCTCGCGCAGGCAACGAAACTGATCCGGCACGCCGCGGCCAACGGTGCCGACTACGTGCAGACGCCCGAAGTCAGCAATATGATGCAGATGAATCGCAAGGCGCTGTTCGAGCACCTCCAGAGCGAGGAGGACGACGCCTCGCTGAAGGCGTATCGCGCGCTCGCCGCCGAGTTGAAGATCCACATCCATGTCGGCTCGCTCGCACTGCGCTTCTCTGACGAGAAGGCGGTGAACCGCTCCTTCCTGATCGGGCCCGAGGGCAATGTGCTCGCGAGCTACGACAAGATCCACATGTTCGACATCGAGCTGCCGGACGGCGAGAGCTATCGCGAATCCGCCAACTACCAGCCGGGTGAGACCGCCGTGATCTCCGATCTTCCCTGGGGCCGCGTCGGCTTAACGATCTGCTACGACGTGCGCTTCCCTGCGCTCTACCGCGCGCTGGCCGAGAGCGGCGCATCCTTCATCACAGTGCCGTCAGCTTTCACCCGCAAGACCGGTGAGGCGCACTGGCACGTGCTGCTGCGGTCGCGCGCGATCGAGACCGGCTGCTTCATTTTTGCCGCGACACAGGGCGGCCTGCACGAGAACAAGCGCGAGACGTTCGGCCACTCCCTGATCATCGATCCCTGGGGCGAGATCCTGGCCGAGGGCGACATCGAGCCCGGCATCATCATGGCCAAGATCGATCCGGCCAAGGTCGAGACCGCACGCCGCGCAATCCCGTCGCTCCAGCACGGCCGCCGCTTCGGCGTCGCAGATCCCAAGGCCGGGCCCGACCATCTGCACCTGGTGCGGGGATCGGCATGATCCGCTACGCGCTTCACTGCGACCACGACCACGAATTCGAAAGTTGGTTCCAGAGCTCGTCGGCCTACGATTCGCAGGTGAAGCGCAAGCTCGTGACCTGTCCGATCTGCGGCTCGGCCAAGGTCGACAAGGCGATCATGGCGCCGCGCATCGTCGGCAAGAAGGGCCGCGGCCCCGCAACGCCGCCGCCGGAGCCGGCCACCACCGTTGCCGCGCCCGAGGCGGCGCCGTCCGGATCGACCTCGCTGATGATGGCGCAGGAGCGCGAGCTTCGCAGCAAGCTGAAGGAGCTTCGCGACCACATCGTCAAGAACGCCGACAATGTCGGCGAGCGCTTTGCGAACGAAGCCCGCGCGATGCACTATGGCGACAAGGAGCACCGCCCGATCTACGGCGAAGCCTCGCCCGACGAGGCAAAGTCGCTGATCGACGAGGGTATCGAAGTGTCGCCGCTGCCGACGCTGCCGGAAGACCGGAACTAGACCCCCACCAGCACTGCCACGCCGATGATGATCAGCGCGATGCCAGCAATCTCGCGCGGCGCGATCGGCTGCTTGAACGAGTAATACGCCACGGCTTGTGCGAACAGCACCTCGATCAGAGCGAGCGTGCGGACATTGGCGGCGGCTGTCAGCGCGAACGCCAGGAACCAGAACTGCGAGGCGAAGGCGCCCATGAAGCCGGCGAGCAGCGACGGCTTCCACAGTCCCAGGATCGCCTGCAGCACCTTGGGCGCGCGCCAAAGCAGGTAGATCGTCAGGATCAGCGTCTGCACGAACAGCCCTAACACCAGCGTGAACGACGCCGCCGTCACGAACGACACGCCCGGCACGTTGATGATGGCGCCGCGGAAACCGACTGCAGACAGCGCGAACGCCGCGGCGGCGACGAGACCGGTGATGGTCGGCTTCAGCTCGGCAAAGCTCTTCTCGCCGCCGGGACGCAGCGCGGTGATGACGACCCCGACGGTCGCGATCACGATCGCCAGCACCCTGAGCCATGTCAGGTGATCGCCGAGGAAGATGAAACCGAAGATGGCGGTCTGGATCGCTTCGGTCTTCAGGTACGCCGTCGTCACCACGAAGGAGCGGTCGTTCATCGCGAGCAGCATCAGGCCGGTGGCGACGATCTGGCTGAGCGCACCCAGCAGCAGCCACGGCCAGAACACGGTCGGCGGCATGCTGAGATGATCGCCGGTCGCGACAAGCACCACGCCCAGGAACAGCAGCGAGAACGGGAAGCCGAACAGGAAGCGGATATTGGTCGCGCCCCAGGTCCCCAGCGGCTTTGTGAGTGATCGCTGCATCGCATTGCGCGCGACCTGGCCGAGCGCAGCAATGACGGTGAAGGGGATCCAGAGGCTGGTGATGGTTAGCATGGGGGTGGAAATGAGTGGGAGGGCTAAAGATCGCGGCCAACCTGCCGCTAGCATTGCAGCAGGTCAATCACGCCCACGTCATAGGAGCGATGCTCTCGCCAAAAATTCGATGTCGTCCCGGCCTAGTGCGCAATTGCGCACGGGGGGCCGGGACGACAGCGGAGTTGTGGGCACAGCCGGGCAATTACGAGCAGCCCCTCACACCATCCCTTCCGCCACGAGCATGTAATTCACGTCCATGTCGGAGGAGAGCGTCCATTTGTCGGCGAAGGGTGAGTAGACGACGCCGGTCTGCTCGGTGATGACGAGGCGGTTGTCCAGGAGGTGTTTCGTCAGCTCGTCGGGGGTGACGAACTTGTTCCATTCGTGGGTGCCGCGCGGCAGCCAACGCAGCACATATTCAGCGCCGACGATGGCAAGCGCAAAGCTCTTCCAATTCCTGTTGAGCGTGGACACCACCATCAGCCCGTTCGGCTTGAGCATCGCGGCGCAGCGCTTCAGGAAAACGCCGACGTCGACGACGTGCTCAACAACCTCCATCGCCAGCACGATATCAAAACGCTCGCGCGGATCGATCTCCTCCACCGTGGTGCAGCGATAGTCGATCGACAGATGGCTCTTGTCGGCATGCAGCTTCGCCGCCGCAATATTGCTGGCCGACGGATCCATGCCGATGACCTGTGCGCCCAGCCGCGACAGCGGCTCGCACAGCAGGCCGGCGCCGCAGCCGATGTCGAGCACACGCAGACCGCCGAGGCAGTTGAGGCTGCGCACATTGCGCTCGAACTTGCGGCAGGCGGCATCGCGGATGTAGCCGAGCCGCAACGGATTGATCCGGTGCAGCGGCGCCATCTTGCCTTTGGGGTCCCACCACTCGGCCGAGAGTTTTGAGAACTTCGCGATCTCGGCGGCGTCGACGGTCGAGCCCGGCTGGGCGGCGGCGGTTGCGGAAATATTTTGCTGCATGCTCATGGTTACGCGAGGTCCTACCGCGTGGTGATCGAATTACGGAAGGCGAGCGGTGAGGCGATGGTTTTGATTCTCTCAAAACCCTTCCCGACGCCGCGAATCGTCACATCACCATAGTTGAGAATACGTCCAGGAATCGACTGATCGACGTCGACGCTCTCCACCTTGTCTAGGCTCATTTCGAAGGTCTTCCGGGTGATAAACCCGGTCTTATGCACGACCCGCAAATTGGTCACGTCGGTCTCGGTGGTCCACCGATGGAACCAAGCCCTCACAGTCCAATACATCGCCGCCAGAGCCACGAGACCGGATGCAACGAGACAGAGCAGGACGAGTCCCTCGACGATCGTTTGCCGGGACGCGACAAACAGGGCCAAGGCCACGATCCAGGCCAGGATCGCCGGAAAATAGAAGATCCAGTGCGCATTGGTCGAATACAGCACCCGCTCGCCCGGTTGCAGAATTTCGTCGATATAGCGCGCCATAACCTCTGACAACCCATTGCCCGGATTGGGCCCCCAGGAATCCGCTTGAGGAACCCGCTTGCCCCCGGCCCCGCCCCTCTGTATACGCGCGGTCGGAATCCGCGAGGCGTCCGTCCAGCGCGGGTCACCATACTGATCCTTATGAAGGAATGCACGCGTCGTCATGAGCCGCCTCGTGATGAAATTCGGCGGCACATCCGTCGCCAACATCGAACGTATCCGCAACGTCGCACGCCATGTGAAGCGTGAGGTCGACGCCGGCCACGAGGTGGCCGTGGTCGTCTCCGCGATGTCCGGCAAAACCAACGAGCTGGTGGCCTGGTGCAGCGAGGCCTCGCCGATGCACGACGCGCGCGAATACGACGCCGTGGTCGCCTCCGGCGAACAGGTCACCTCGGGCCTGCTGGCCATCGTGCTCCAGGGCATGGGCATCCAGGCCCGCTCCTGGCAGGGCTGGCAGATCCCGATCAAGACCAGCGACGCCCATGCCTCGGCCCGGATCGAGGACATCGACGGCAGCGAGATCATCAACCGCTTCAAGGAGCGGAAGGAAGTCGCGGTCATCGCCGGCTTCCAGGGCATCAATCCCGAGACGAACCGTATCACCACGCTCGGCCGCGGCGGCTCCGACACCTCGGCCGTGGCGATCGCCGCCGCCGTCAAGGCCGACCGCTGCGACATCTACACCGACGTCGACGGCGTCTACACCACCGACCCGCGAATCGTGCCGAAGGCCAAGAGGCTGGACAAGATCGCGTTCGAAGACATGCTGGAACTGGCTTCCCAGGGCGCCAAGGTGCTCCAGGTCCGCTCGGTGGAACTCGGCATGGTCCACAACATGCCGATCTTCGTCCGCTCGAGCTTCGACAAGCCCGAGGATATCGACCCGCATGCCAACCAGCCGCCCGGCACGCTGATCTGCGGCGAGGAGGAGATCATGGAAAACCACGTCGTCACCGGCATCGCCTTTTCGAAGGACGAGGCCCAGATCTCGGTGCGCCAGATCGAGGACAAACCGGGCGTTGCGGCATCGATCTTCGGCCCGCTGGCGGACGCCAACATCAACGTCGACATGATCGTGCAGAACGTCTCGGAGGACGGCAAGACCACCGACCTCACCTTCACGGTGCCGGCCGCCGACTACACCCGCGCCAAGGACACGATCACCGCCGCCAAGGCCACGATCGGCTATATCAGGCTCGACACCGCCACCGACGTCGCCAAGATCTCGGTGATCGGCAGCGGCATGCGCAGCCATGCCGGCGTCGCCGCCCAGGCGTTTTCGGCCCTCGCAGGACGGAACATCAACATCCGGGCCATTACAACCTCCGAGATCAAATTCTCGGTCCTGATCGACACCGCCTATACCGAGCTGGCGGTGCGCACGCTGCACACGCTCTACGGCCTCGATCAGGCCTAAAACCCCATCCGTCGTCGCGCTTCAGATTGTTGTTTAAGCACAGTCTTTCCGGAAAACCGCTTCGCACTTTTCCGGACCATGCTTAGACTAATTTTCTCTTAGCGGTCGCAGCAAACGCGAAGATGTACATACCTTTGCGTTTGGCAGGCGTTTTGCTTGGCAAAACAAGCCTCAATTCGCTATACGGCGAACAGGGTGGGCTGCCGCAGACTGTGTCCCAGTTCCGGCGGCGCTGATTCGGTGCAAGCAATCACTTGCGCCTGCGCCGGACAGACAATTTGATTGTTTTTCTGGAATTTTGGGCCAGCCGCCGGCCAATATCACCGGGCCGGGCAGACGGAGGAGATTGACGGTTCATGCGGAGCGCGTCGGGAGGTCCCCGCGTCTTGTTGAGACGGCTCCGCGAAACCATGGCGGAGCAGGTCTCGGCCCAGGAGCGGCTGGACAAGATTGTGGTGCTGATCGCCGCCAACATGGTGGCCGAGGTGTGCTCGGTCTATGTGCTGCGCATCGACAACACCCTCGAGCTCTACGCCACCGAAGGCCTCAACCGCGAGGCCGTGCACCATACCGTGCTGAGCGCCCATGAGGGCCTGGTCGGCCTCGTCGCCAGCGAGGCGACGCCGCTCAATCTGAACGACGCGCAGAGCCACCCGGCCTTCTCATTCCGCCCGGAGACCGGCGAAGAGATCTATCACTCCTTCCTCGGCGTGCCGATCCTGCGCGCCGGCAACACGCTCGGCGTGCTGGTGGTGCAGAACCGCGCCAAGCGCACTTATGTCGAGGAGGAGCTCGAGGCGCTGCAAACCACCGCCATGGTGCTGGCGGAGCTGATCGCGTCGGGCGAATTGTCGGCCCTCGCGCAGCCCGGCGCCGAGCCGGCCGCGCGCCATTCCACCCAGAAGGCCGGCGCGATCCTCTCGGAGGGCATTGCGCTCGGCCATGTCGTGCTGCATGAGCCGCGCGTCGTCATCAAGGACTACATCGCCGAGGATTTGCCGAAGGAGATCAAGCGGCTCGACACCGCGCTCGCCAAGCTGCGCTCCGACCTCGACCGCATGCTCGAGCGCGGCGACGTCGCCGAGGGCGGCGAACACCGCGACGTGCTGGAAGCCTACCGCATGTTCGCCAACGACCAGGGCTGGTCGCACAAGCTGCACGAGGCGGTCGCCACCGGCCTGACGGCGGAAGCCGCCGTCGAGCGCGTCCAGTCCGACACCCGCGCCCGGATGCTGCGCGTGACCGATCCTTATTTGCGCGACCGACTGCACGATCTCGAGGATCTCGGCTACCGCCTGATGCGGCAGCTGGTCGGCCAGGACCATGCGCCCTCGCGCGAGCAAATGCCCGACAACGCCATCGTCATCGCCCGCGCGATGGGGCCGGCGGCGCTGCTCGACTACGACCGTAAACGCCTGCGCGGCATCGTGCTGGAGGAAGGCACCGCCAATTCCCACGTCTCGATCGTGGCGCGCGCACTCGGCATTCCCGCGGTCGGCGAAGTGCCGAACGCGCCGGGCATCGCCGATCCCGGCGACGCCATCATCGTCGACGGCACGTCGGGCGCTATCTATGTGCGCCCCTCGCAGGAGATCGAAGCAGCCTATGCCGAGCGCGTGCGCTTCCGCGCCCGCCGCCAGGCGCAGTATGTGGCGCTGCGCGACCGGCCCTGCGTCACCAAGGACGGCGAGAAGGTCGAGCTCCTGATCAATGCCGGCCTCGCGATTGACCTGCCGCATATCGACGACACCGGCAGCGCCGGCATCGGCCTGTTCCGCACCGAGCTGCAATTCATGGTCGGCCAGAGTCTGCCGCGCACCAGCGACCAGCTCGCGCTCTACCGCGCCGTGCTGGACGCAGCTGGCCCCAAGCCCGTCACCTTCCGCACCCTCGACATCGGCGGCGACAAGGCGCTGCCCTATATGGAGACGGTGATCGAGGAAAATCCCGCGCTCGGCTGGCGTGCGATCCGGCTCGGGCTCGACCGTCCCGGCCTGTTGCGCGGCCAGATCCGCGCGCTGCTGCGCGCCGGTGGCGGGCGCGCACTACGCATCATGTTCCCGATGATCTCGGAGGTCGCCGAGTTCGATGCCGCGAAGGCGCTGGTCGAGCGCGAACTGACTTATCTGCGCCAGCACGGCCACACGCTGCCGGAGCGCATCGACATCGGTACCATGGTCGAGGTGCCGGCGCTGCTCTACCAGCTCGACGAGCTCCTGAAGAAGGTCGACTTCATCTCGGTCGGTTCCAACGATCTGTTCCAGTTCCTGTTCGCAGTCGACCGCGGCAACGCCAAGGTTTCCGAGCGCTTCGACACCATGTCGACGCCGATCCTGCGGGCCCTGCGCGACATCGCGCGCAAGTCGCAGGCCGCGAAGAAATCGCTGTCGCTCTGCGGCGAGATGGCCTCGAAGCCGATCGGCGCGCTCGCGCTGATCGCGATGGGCTACCGCTCGCTGTCGCTGTCGGCGACCGCGCTCGGCCCGGTCAAGGCGATGGTGATCGACCTCGATGCCAAGAAGGCCGAAGCCATGCTCGGCCCATTGCTGGATGCGCCGAGCGGCAGCGTCTCGATCCGGCAGAAGCTGACGGAATTTGCCGAGGCCGAAGGCCTGGCATTGTAGCGGGCCTGTCACCGCTTCCCGCTGCTTCGCTCCCTTCCGCACTTTGAGACCATACCGATGTCGTCACTCCCCGAAGCCAAACTGGACGTCCTGCTCGCACATCACGCATCCCTTGAAGCCGAATCGCTCGGACAGCTCTCTTCCGAGCGCTACGTGCAAGTCACGCGCGAGCTCGCCGAGATCAGCCCACTGATCGAGGCGGTGAAGTCTTATCGTTCCGCGGTGAAGGAGCTCGCCGACACCGAGGCGCTGATCGCCGATCCCGCGACGGATGCCGAGATGCGCAGCATGGCGGAAGCCGAGCGCGGCGAGCTCAATCTAAAAATTGAGGATCTCGTCCAGAAGATCCGCGTTGCGCTCATGCCCAAGGACGCCATGGACGATCGCAACGTGGTGCTGGAAATTCGCGCCGGCACCGGCGGCGACGAGGCCTCGCTGTTCGCCGGCGATCTGTTCCGGATGTACGAGCGTTTTGCCGCCTTGCAGGGCTGGAAGGTCGAGGTGATCTCGGCGAGCGAAGGTACCGTCGGCGGCTACAAGGAAATCATCGCGGAGGTGCAAGGCCGCGGCGCATTCTCCAAGCTGAAGTTCGAATCCGGCGTGCACCGGGTGCAGCGCGTCCCCGACACGGAAACGCAGGGGCGCATCCACACCTCCGCCGCTACCGTCGCGGTGATGCCCGAGGTCGAGGAGGTCGACGTCGAGATCAAGAACGACGATTTGCGCATCGAGACCATGCGCGCGCAGGGCGCCGGCGGCCAGCACGTCAACAAGACCGAGTCGGCGATCCGCATCACCCACATCCCGACCGGCATCGTGGTGATGATGCAGGACAGCCGCTCTCAGCACAAGAACCGCGCGTCCGCCATGAACATCCTGCGCTCGCGCATCTACGACGCCGAGCAGCAGCGCGTCGACGCCGCGCGCTCGGCCGAGCGCAAGGAGAAGGTCGGCTCCGGCGACCGCAGCGAACGGATCCGCACCTATAATTTCCCGCAAGGACGCGTCACCGACCACCGCATCAACCTGACGCTCTACAAGCTGCCGCAGGTGATCGCCGGCGAAGCGCTCGGCGAGTTGACCGACGCGCTGACCACCGAGCACCAGGCCGCACAGCTCGCCGCGCAGGGCGCGGCGGCGTAGCGGGCCCCGCTGGACACGATCCTAGGGCTTGCTGGAGGCGCGGAATGACTTCAAGAGCCGGCTCAGCGCCGGGCTCGCAGCTCGACGCAGCTCCTCAAGGTTCTTCCGCGAGAGCGCCTGGAGCTTCCGCTCACCTTTTTTGGTCAGCTTGAGATGAACGCGCCTGGCATCTTCCGGGTCGGCAGCGCGACTGACCAGCCCGAGCTTCGCGAGGCGGTCGATCAGCTCGACAGCCGAGTGATGCCGGATCAGTAGAAACCGCGCAACGTCGCCGGCCGTCGCAGGTCCGGGGCGGACAAAGCCCTTGATCCCGAGCAGCGCCTGATGCTGCGTCGGCGTCAGTCCCTGCTGTGCTGCCGCTGCCTCGCTGAACGCCAGAAAGCTTCGGATCTGGTGGCGGAACTGGGCCAGCCCAGCATAGTCGGAATCGCTCATCGTGCGGCTGCCCGAAGACCGTGCAGGCACCGCCGTCGCGGGCCGTTGCGCCTTCTTTGCCTGAACCATGTCGTGCCGCCTCCGACCTTGCCGCCCGGCAACACGGGCGGCCTAGCCAAAAGTAGCAAGCCGCGGCTGCAGGACCAACTAATGGCCGCCGCGGATGCACAAATATCAGCCCTGCGAACGTCCTATTCGAAGCTGGACAGCAGGATTTTCACCAGGATGACCTGAAACGCGATCGGGATGCGGACGCTTTTCCGCCGGATCGAGCGCTGGAGCGCTCCGGCGATCTCCGCACCGGTCAAGGCGCCGGCCGACGCGTTGGCAATCAGCTCCGCCCACATCTGCGAGAGCGAGCCGCCGGACGGGATCACCGGCTTGATGGTGACGCCGCAGCCATGCGCCCAGTCGACGATCTCCCGCATTGTACGCGGACCGCAATTGCGCGCGGTCGCGAGGCGCTCGGCCGTCAGCGCGCGCAACAGCTCGCGCGAGGGCGACCAATTTCCCTTCGGCGGCTGCTCGCCGGTGAACTCGACCGCGAGCTCCTTCAGAACATTCTGGGCACGCACGCTGAGCTTCTTCATCGGCACCGGCGCGCGCTTAGCTTGGGCGGAGCCGATAGCCGGTCCCCGCTCGCCGGTCGGCCGATTGCGTGACTCGGGCGTCCGGCAGGCCTCGCTCGACTGCGGCATCGCGCGCGGGTCGTCGCCCTCCGCGGGCCACGCCATCTCGGGCCGCTCCGCCTGCTGCGGCCATGATTGTCGCTTCCGGGCACCCACCGCTGTTCTCTGCCGCGCCATGTCTCTCGCCGAACCCGCAAGCCTCATACTCACAAAGACTAATATATATCGTGATCCGATATGTTTTCACGAGATAATTTTCGTCGTTCGACCAAAGACGAAATTGACAGAAGGCCTTCACAAGCAATGGTTACATCCAAGAGCTACACGCGGATGTGACGTGCCCGGCGCGGGCAGGCCTTCGAGGCCGGCCGCCGCCGGACAGGCCATGTTCTGCCTGCAAACAAGAACGATGTTCGGAGGAAACGACCATGACTGACGATCTCATCCGCCGCGGCCTCTCGCGCCGCGGCCTGCTCCAGACCACCGCAGGCCTCATCGGCGGCTCGATGCTGCCCGCGATGCCGGCCTTTGCCGAAGACAAGCCGGCGATCGGCACCTATCCCGCCGGCGTCTCGGGTTCCACGGCCTTCATCGGAATCTCGGTGCCACGCACCGGCACCTATGCCGTGCAGGGCGAGGACGAGCTCAAGGGCTACCAGCTCGCGATCGAGCACATCAATGAAGGCCACGATCTGATCAAGAAAATCTCGCCCAAGACCAGCAAGGGCGTGCTCGGCAAGGAGCTGAAGTTCGGCGTCGCGGATTCCGCGGCCAAGCCCAACGAAGCCGTACAGGCGCAACAGCGCTTCATCAGCGAGAACAAGGCAATCATGATCACCGGCGGCACGTCGAGCGCCGTTGCAGTTGCGCTCAACAAGCTGGCGCAGCGCGAACATGTGCTGTTCGTGTGCGGCATTTCCGGGTCGAACGACACCACCGGCAAGGACTGCGTCCGGTACGGCTTCCGTCAGAATTTCTACGGCCAGACCGCGGCGGCGGCAATCGGCCCCGTCCTGGTCAAGCAGTTTGGCAAGAACAAAAAGGCGGCCTATCTGACGCCGGACTACACCTATGGTCACACGGTAACCAAGTCGATGCAGGATCATCTGGCGACCGCCGGCTGGACCACCACGACTGACCAGGTAGCTCCGCTCGGCGCTCCCGACTATTCGTCCTATCTCCTCAATGTCGCGAACTCCGGCGCCGACGTCCTCATCAATGTGAACTGGGGACATGACGCGGTGCTTTCGACCCAGCAGGCCAAACAGTTCGGCATTCTCGACAAAATGAAACTGGTCGTGCCATACCAGGTGCCGTTCATCGCCCGCGAGACCAACGGCCTGATGCAGGGCGTCTTTGCGGCGACCGATTATTGGTGGACGCTCGAGGACAAGTTTCCGCTGGCCAAGATGTTCAACGAGACTTTCGAGAAGAAGTATGGCTACAAGCCCGAGTGGGGCGCCGAGAACGCCTATATCAGCTTCGCACACTGGGCGCGCATGTGCGAGGAAGCCGGCAGCTTCTATCCGCCTGATGTGATCAAGACTTACGAGAAGGGCGAAACCCTGCCCTCGTTCGTCGGCGACGTGCACTACCGAGCTGAAGATCATCAATGCGTCCGCCCGGTCGTGATCGTCAGGGGCAAGATGGAAAAGGAAATGAAGGGCAAGGATGACTATTGGGAAGTCATCGAGATCGTCCCCGGCGAAGGTTTGATGCAGCCGCCAGGTGCGTTCGGCTGCCATCTCGGCGATTACAGCTAGAGACGAGGCAACAATGCCGCCGGCGCCGCAGGAACCATCTCATTCCTGCGGCGTCGGCTTTTTTTGAACGCGTGAAAGTCCTTGCCAATCATGACTGTGACCGCCCGCTTATGATTAGTTGGCCCAATTTCGTTTCGCAGCTGTTCAACGGCCTGGCACTTGGGGCGCTTCTCGCCCTGATCAGTTCCGGACTGACGATCATCTACGGCACCCTCGGCGTGCTGAACCTCGCTCACGGCGCGATGTTCATGATCGGTGGCTATGCCGGCTTCGTCGCCTTCCAGTACACCGACTCGTTCATCCTCGCCGTCCTCGCCGGCTCTTTGTTCGTGATGCTGCTGGGCGTTGTAATGGAACGAACCATCATTCGCCATTTCTATCATCGACCGCACGAGGACCAGTTGCTCGTCACCTTCGGGCTCGGGATCTGCTTTGTCGAGATCATCCGCCTGATCTTCTCCAGCCAGTCGCAGCTGGTGCCGCCGCCGGCGATGCTCCAGGGCATCACGAATCTCGGCTTCATGTTCTATCCGACCTACCGCCTCGCCGTGGTCGGCATCGTCGCGATCGCGCTCGGCGCGCTGTTCATCGTCCTCTACCGGACCCGGCTCGGCATGATCGTGCGGGCCGGCATCGAGGATTCGGTGATGGTGGATTCGCTCGGAATTAACGTCTATCGCGTCTTCATGGTGGTGTTCGGCATCGGCGCGATGGCCGCCGGCTTTGCCGGCATCGTCAACGCTCCGGTGGTGTCGCTGACACCGGGCATCGGTGACGACATCCTGGTCCAGACCTTCGTGGTGGTGGTGATCGGCGGCGTCGGCTCGTTCCCCGGCGCGATCCTTGGCGGCCTGATCGCCGGCGAGATCATCAGCGTCACCTCCATGTTCAACCCCGGCTACGCCTATGTGATGCTGTTTGCGGCGATGGCGCTCGTGCTCGTGGTACGACCGCATGGCCTGCTCGGCGTGCAGGGCCGCGAATAAGTGATCCGCTGATGCTCAAGCAACGCCCGTTCCTGATCGAAACATTGACGGCCATCGGCCTGATCGTGGCTCCCTTCGTGCTGCCTCATCTCGGCTTTGCGCCGAACACGGTGAATCGGATCCTGGTCTGGGGCCTGTTCGGCCTCGGCTTCGACATCCTGTTCGGCTTCACCGGTCTGCTGTCGTTCGGCCAGTCCGCCTTCTACGGCACTGGCGGCTTCGTCGCCGCCTACCTCCTGACCCGTGCCGGCTTCAGCAACGTGCTGGGCGCGCTGGTCATCGGCATGATCGCGGCGGCTGCGACCGGCTATCTGATCGGCCTGATCGCGCTCCGCCGCACCGGCATCTACTTCGCGATGATCACGGTGGCGATCGCAGAAGTGTTCTTCTTCGTCGAGTTCAATCCGCTCTCCGACTTTACCGGCGGCGAGAACGGCCTGCCGGGCGTGCCGACGCCTAGCTTCAATCTCGGCTTCACCGCCCTTCACTTCACCGATGGCTGGTCGCTCTATCAGTTCATCGCACTGTGCTATTTCATCGGCGTCCTCATCGCGCTCAGGATCGTGCGCTCGCCGGTGGGCGCGATTCTGAGCGCAATCCGGGATAATCCGCTGCGCGCCACCGCGGTCGGCCACAACATCCACGGCTACAAGATGACCGCTTTCGTGATCGCCGCCGCTTACGCCGGCTTCGCCGGCGGCTTGCTCGGCGTGCTCCAGGCTTTCATGCCGCCCGACGCCTTCACCTTCGATACCTCCGGCCAGCTCGTGATGCAGACCGCCATTGGCGGCCGGGGCACCTTGTTCGGGCCGCTGGTCGGCGCAACCGTCTGGCTATTCCTGCAGGATTTCCTGCAGTCCGCGCTGGGCCTCGGCGCAGCCTGGAAGTTGGTGCTGGGCGTCGTGTTCGTGCTGCTCGTCTGCTTCCTGCGCGGTGGTATCGTCGGCGGTCTCGTGGACCTCTACGGCCTCGTATTCGGCAAACGAACGCGGAAGGACGAGGAGACGGAACAAGAGGCTCGGATCGAAGCCGCGCAAGAGGCCCCACCTGCACCGATGCAGGCGAAAGCAGTCGAGCACCCCGCCTATTCCGGACCGATCCTGAAAGCGACGGGTCTCACCAAACGCTATGGCGGCCTCGTCGCCAACAGCGACATCGATTTCAGCGTCAATCAGGGCGAACTGCGCGGCATCATCGGCCCCAACGGCGCCGGCAAATCGACCTTCTTCAAGATGCTGACCTGCGAGATCGCGCCGACCTCGGGCCAGATCGTGTTCGAGGGATGCGACATCACGGGCCTGAAGGTGACCGAGGTTTGCCAGCTCGGGCTGACCAAGAGCTACCAGGTCAACCAGCTCTTCACCGGGCTGACGGTGCGGCAGAACCTGACCATCGCCGCGCTCGCCGAGCTGCGCGGCAAGTTCCGGCTCGACCTGTTCCGCACGCTCGCCGGCGTCAAGGGCCTGTCGGAGCAGGTGGAGCACACGCTCGCTTTGGTGAACCTGACCCGCCGCGCCGACACGCCCGTGTCCGAGCTCGCTTATGGCGAAAAGCGCAGGCTGGAAATCGGGCTGGCGCTCGCCACCTCGCCGCGTCTGCTGCTGCTGGATGAGCCGCTCGCCGGCATGAGCCCGCGCGAGCGGGTCGAGACCGTCAGGCTGCTCAAATCGATCGCGCGTGGCCGCACCATGATCATCATCGACCACGACATGGATTCACTGTTCGAGCTGGTTGAGCGCGTCACCGTGCTGCAGGAGGGGCGCGTGCTGGTCTCCGGCACGCCCGAGGAAATCAAGACCAACGCCGCGGTGCAGGAAGCCTATCTCGGCGGTGTTCACGGAGAGATCGCGGCATGAGCCTGATCGAGGTCAGCGGCCTGAACAGCTATTACGGGGACTCCCACATCCTGTTCGACGTCGCCATGCATGTCGAGCAGCACGAAGTGGTCGCGCTGCTCGGCCGCAACGGCGCTGGCAAAAGCACGACTCTGAAGAGCCTGATGGGCGTGGTGACGCCGCGCAGCGGCAGCGTGAAGTTCGACGGCATTGATATCGCCGGACGCAGGAGCCACAAGATCGCACAAGCCGGAATGCAGCTCGTGCACGAGGAGCGGCGGATCTTCGGCAGCCTGTCGGTGGAGGAAAACATCCTCCTCGCCGGGATTACCGCGCCGAAGCGCTGGCCGCTCGATCGCATCTACGAGATGTTTCCACGGCTGAAGGAGCGGCGCAACAACCGCGGCACCGAGCTCTCCGGCGGCGAGCAGCAGATGCTCGCGATCGCGCGCGCGCTGGTGCGCGATCCCAAGATCGTCCTGCTGGACGAGCCGTTCGAGGGGCTTGCGCCCGTCATCGTCCACGACCTCGTCAAGGCCTGCCGCGATCTCGCGGCCGCCGGCCAGACCATCGTGCTTGTCGAGCAGAATTTGGCAGCAACGCTGGCGCTGGCGACGCGGATCTACATCATCAACAACGGCCACATCGTTCACGAGGGGCCTGCGCAGGAGCTCAAGGCCCAGCCGGAACTGCTGCAGCGCTATCTCGGCGTCTAGTCAAACAGCAAGATCAACCGCGATCGTCCCTGAATACTTCCAAGCAGGGGATCTCGCAGCGCAGGATCTTTGCGAAGACGTTCTGACCGTCATAGGCCGTCATGAATGCCCTCCCTCGCGGAGCGATCAAACGCGCTCCTTTTCATTGACGCAAGCGATGCCGCCGATCTATCCACGATACCGGGCAGGATAGTTCTATTGGCGACAAATTCAGATTCCGGACACAATATCGAGAGCGCGCGACGCGCCCTTGCGGCGCGGCTGCAGTCGGCCGGCGTCGAGCAGCCTGCCCTCGATGCGCGCCTGCTCGTCGGCGCCGCACTGGGGCTCGATCTGACGGGCATGATCACGCAGGCGGCGCGATACCTCGCCCCTGAAGAGGCTGTGCGGCTCGAAGGATATGCCCAGCGCCGGCTTGCGCATGAGCCGGTGGCCCGCATTCTCGGCGTGGGGGAATTCTGGGGCTTGCCGTTTCGATTGTCCGAGGCGACGCTGGTGCCGCGGCCGGACACCGAGACGGTGGTCGAACTGACGCTGGAGATTTTCCGCGAGCACACGATCGCGGGACGGCGTCCGCGCATCGCCGACATCGGCACCGGGTCGGGCGCGATCCTGCTCGCGTTGCTGCATGAAATTCCCGATGCATATGGCGTCGGCACCGATCTCAGCCTCAGCGCGCTCGGCACGGCAAAAGGCAATGCCGCGGCACTCGGTCTCGCCGACCGCGCGGCCTTTGTCGCCTGCTCCTATGCGGCGGCGCTCTCGGGCCTGTTCGATCTCATCGTGTCGAATCCTCCCTATATCCCCTCGGCTGAAATTCCAAAATTGGACATCGAAGTCCGCGTGCATGATCCGCACCTGGCGCTCGACGGCGGCAATGACGGTTACGACGCCTACCGCGCTTTGATCCCTCAGGCGGCCGGCCTGCTCGCCCCCGGCGGGGCGCTGGTCGTCGAGGCGGGACAGGGCCAGGCGCGGAATATCGAGACCCTGATGACGGCCGCCGGCCTGTCGCTGGACAGGCCGCCCAAAGCCGACCTGGGAGGAATTCCGCGGGCGGTTTCGGCCCGAAAAATGCCCCCATAAAAGCCGGATTGGGCTGCAAAAAACCTCTTGGAATATCCCTTGGGAACGACTACCTTCCTGTCAGCACATCGGTGTCGGCCCCGTAGACTTACGGGCGAAAGCCGGGCTCTCAGGCGAGAGCTTCACTGATTTAAGGTTCCAAGCCGCAGGTCCTCATAAGCGCGATGGCCATTGAAGCTGCGCTGCTTTTCGACCGCAACGTGAACGAAAGCCTGATATTGCGCTTGAAGACTTACGCAAGAAAGCTGGGCTTGTTTCGGCAGGCGATATGAATGGATTCGCTGGCAATGAATGCTGGCGGGTGGGGACGCGTCCTTGTTGAACGCGACGGTCGACGAACATCGGCAGGGTTCAATCCGCTGTTGCGCGGTGCGCGCGAGGGACTGTGAACCGCTGTCATCAGGTCACTCTCTGCAAATCAGTAATGCGTGCAACCTTTAGGGCTGGAATTAAAGGCAGGACATGAGAAACGGTCAGAACAAGCAGCGGATGCGCAACCGCAACAACAACAACAACAACAATAACAACAACAACCGGCGCGGCCAGAACCCGATGACCCGGGTCTACGAATCGAACGGCCCCGACATCAAGATCCGCGGCACCGCCTCCCACATCGCCGAAAAATATCTTCAGCTAGCGCGTGACGCGCGCTCCTCCGGCGACCCGGTCGCCGCCGAAAACTACTACCAGCACGCCGAACACTATTTCCGCCTGATCGCGACGGCCCAGGAGCAGTTCCGCCAGAACCAGCAACCGCGGGGCGACGAACCCATCAGCAACAGCAGCGGTGACGACGGCGAGGACGACGGCGAGAATTTCTCGAATTTCGGCCAGGAGCCGGGTTTCGTTCCGCAGCCGCCGCAGCAGCCCTTCGTGCGCGATGGCCAGCGTGACTATCAGCAGCGCGACAACCAGCAGTCCTATCACCGCGATCAGCAGCAACAGCCGCGTGAGCATCGCGAGCGCGAGCACCGTCCGCAGCCGCAATATCAGCCGCAGCCACAGCCGCAGCCGCTGAACCAGCCGCAACCCGTCGTCGCCGATGCCGGCAACGTGGATCGTCTGCCATCCTTCATCACCGGCGCGCAGCCGCAGACGAACGGCGCTCCGGGCGGCTTCGAAGGCGGCAATGGTGGCGCTGGGGAGCGTTTTCCGCGGCGGCGCCGCCGGCCGCATAGCGGCCCGCGGCCTGAGCGCGAGGCAGCTCCAGCCGCGACCAGCGACGATCTTGCCCCTGGGGAGTAAGCCGCACCAATCTTCCGATCTTCATGGACTGCATCGTCCCGGCTTCCCCGGGACGATCTGTTTTTAGCTCCGCGTCACCGTCGAGGACGGCACCAGCACCGGCTTCAACGAGGGAATCAGCCGCGCCCGTTCGCGCTTGGCGGGAATTGCGCGATAGACCTGCTTGGTCGCTTCGACGATGTGGACGCCGGCGAAAGGCAGCGACAGCGCCGCACCTGCCCGCTCCCACATCTGCGCCGATTTCAGCACCCAGCGGCCGGCATAAGGCGGCATGAACAGGGCCTCGCCCCAGGCGGTCGGCGTGAACCAGGTCTGGCGCAACAGGTCCGTGATCTGCGAGCGTGAATACGGACGGCCGTGGCCGAACGGCGTGTTGTCGCTGCGCGTCCATACCCCGCGTCGATTCGGGATCACTGCGATGACCCGGCCGGATGGCGACAGCACCCGCCAGACTTCGCGCAGCAGTGCGGCCGGATCGTCCGACATTTCGAGCGCATGGACCAGCAGGATGCGGTCGACTGCGGCGTCGGGAAGCGGCAGCGAAAATTCATCGACCAACGCGGCGAGCGCCGGCCGGCCCGTGGGCCATTTCAGCACGCCCTGAGCCGCCGGCATGAAGGCGATGCAGCGCTCCGCATCTTCGCGGAACAGCCCGAGATAGGGCGTGGGATAGCCGATGCCAAGCACGCGCTGGCCCTCGGCGTTCGCCCAGCGCTCCCTGATGCCCCGATTGATCATTTGCCGCGCCACGAGCCCGAGGCGACGGGAATAAAACTCGCGAAGATCGACGACGTCGATGGTCATGGCGGCAATGTAACATGCACAAGGCGGCGGCCGCGCGCTGAATATTGCATTGCCTGCGCAACGTTAACGCCATATTTGTCTGGCGGGGCTGAGCGCGATGGAGATGTCATGGCTGCCGAAATTCGTACTTTCAGCTGTTTAAACGACAATTTCGGTTATCTGATCCACGATGTGGAAACCAAGGCAACCGCGTCGATCGACGCGCCGGAGGCCGGTCCGATCCTGGCTGCGCTCGAGCGGGAGGGCTGGCAGCTCACCGACATCCTGATCACCCATCATCACGGCGATCATGTCGGGGGCGTCGCCGAACTCAAGCAGAAATACAATTGCCGCGTCGTCGCGCCGCATGACAAGACGACGAAAATCGCCGACGTCGATTTGCGCGTGGCCAATGCCGACGTGATCAAGGTCGGAACGCTGCTCGCGCGCGTGCTGGAAACGCCCGGCCACACGCTCGACCATATCTCCTACGTGTTCGACACCGAGAAGACGCTGTTTGCCGCCGACACACTGTTCTCGATCGGCTGCGGTCGGGTGTTCGAGGGCACCTATCCGATGATGTGGGACTCGCTGCTGAAGCTGCGGGCGCTCCCCGACGATTTCAAGCTCTATTGCGGACACGAATACACCGCCTCCAACGTCAAGTTCGCGCTCACCGTCGAGCCCGACAATGCGGCGCTCCAGGCGCGCGCGGCGGAGGTGGCGAAACTGCGGGCGGAGAACAAGCCGACCATTCCCTCACTGCTTGGTGATGAGAAGCGAGCAAACGTGTTCCTGCGCGCTGATGAACCCTCGGTCGCAGCCAGGCTACACATGAAGGGCGCGGATGCCGCCGCGGTGTTCGGCGAGCTGCGCGAGCGCAAAAACAAATCCTGAAGAACGAGTCCTGACGGGGATCGATGCCGACCGCAGCCGAGATCATCGCGCGCCTTGAACTCCGCCCACACCCCGAGGGCGGGCATTATCGTGAGACCTTTCGCGACCAGACCACCGACGCCAACGGCCGGTCGCGCTCAACCCTCATCTATTTCCTGCTCGCGCGTGGCGAGCGCTCGCACTGGCATCGCATCGATGCGGTCGAGACCTGGCACTATTACGCCGGCAGCCCTTTGACGCTACGCATAGCGCATCACGGCTGCTCCCAGCACGAGGTACGGCTCGGCACGGACCTCGTGGGCGGCGAGCGCCCGCAGGCGATCGTGCCGGCGGACGCATGGCAGATGGCGGAGACCACCGGCGAATGGACGCTGGTCGGCTGCACCGTGGCGCCCGCGTTCGAGTTCGCAAAATTCGAGCTCGCGCCGATGGGCTGGGAGCCTTAATTTCCGATCTGGAATCGGGTGGGTTCGATTCACTTCTCCCATTACGACTGCGCTTCCAATCAGCAGGAGCACACGATGCACGGAACACTCGGTCCCGCCGCCGTCCAGATCGACCCGGCCATGCTCTATTTCGGAACGCCGGTCGTCCTGATCGGATCGACCAACGACGACGGCTCCTCCAATCTCGCACCGATGTCGTCGGCATGGTGGGTGGGCTGGCGCTGCATGCTCGGGCTCGCAAGCAATTCCAAAACCACCGAGAACATGATTCGCACCGGCGAATGCGTGCTCAATCTGCCGTCTACCGAACTCGTCACCGCCGTCGACCGCCTCGCCCGCACCACGGGCTCGGATCCAGTGCCGCCCGGAAAACTCTATCGCGGCTACCGGCATGAGAAGGACAAGTTCGGGCTCAGCGGCTTGACGGCGCTACCGGGCGAAACGGTTCGCGCACCGCGGGTTGCCGAATGCCCGGTGCAGATGGAAGCCAAGGTCGCCCATGTGCATGGGATGGCGCAGGACGACGCAGTCTGGCGCGGCCGTCTCGCCGCGATTGAGATCCGCATCACCCGCGTGCATGCGCATCCCGACATCATGATGGAAGGCGCGAGCAACCGCATCGATCCCGACAAATGGCGCCCGCTGATCCTCAGCTTCCAGGAATTCTACGGCCTGACGCCACAGCGCTTGCGACGCTCCGAGCTCGGACAGATTCCGGAGGCGATGTATCGGCCATCGGGCTGGCAGCCGGCCCTGTAGCGCCCATCACCGCTTCCGCAGCACCATGTCCTTCGCCGCAATCAGGCCGCCGCCGGCGATCAGGATCGCGGCGATGGCGATGTTGGCGCTGGCTTTTGCAAAGCCGGCGGCGATGAGGAAACCGGTCGACAACAGCGGCGTCGCGTAGGAGGCGGCGCCGAGCACTCGGATGTCGCCGCGCTTCATGCCGATGTCCCAGGCGTAGAAGGCCGCGCCGACGGGGCCGATGCCAAGTGCGATCACGGCGAGCCATTGCAAATGGGTCTCGGGCCACACGGTGGCCTCCAGCACACCGTGCATCAGCGCCGCGAGCACTGATGTGGCGAGGCAGAAGCCGGCGACCGCGTCGGTCGGCACCGCCTTCAGCCGCCGCGACAGCACCGAATAGGTCGCCCAGACGAAGGCGGCGATGAAGGCCGCCATCAATCCCGGCACCTGACCCGGCGCGAAGCCGGAGGTATTGCCCGCGAACAGCAGCACGGTGCCGACGAGGCCGAGCACGGCGCCGACGGTGTGATGCAGCGCCAGGCGCTCGCCCGGCAGGAACGACGAGAACAACACGATCAGCAGCGGCCACATGTAATTCAGAAGACCGGCTTCGGCCGGCGGCGCGAAGCGCAGCGCGAGGAAATACAGCGCGTGATAGCCGAACAAGCCGCCAACGCCGACGAGCCATACGACGAGCGGCTGGCGCAGGCTCTTCGCGGCGTCGCCGCGGCCGATCCAGGTGAGCAGGCCGACGAGACCGCCGATCGCAAAGGTCATCGCGGCGAGCTGGAATGCCGGGATTTTCCCGGTCGCCACCGTCATCACAGAGAGCAGCGACCACATCAGGATGGCGGTCAGTCCGATCAGTGTGGCGGTGCGCGGGGTCATGGATCAAGGGGCTCTGAGGACGCTTATGCCCGGCGCGAGGCCGGGCATTTTCGTCTTCACTATCGCCTCGTCTCGCCCAAGGCTACAGCCTTTTGGCTCAAAGGTCTGACGCCCTATCAGGTCTGATATTGACCGCCATTGATGGTCATCGTCGATCCCGTGATGAAGCCGGCCTCGTCGGCCGCCAGGAACACAACCGCGCGTGCAATCTCTTCCGGCTCGCCGAGGCGGTTGACAGGGATCTGCGGAATCACGTTCTTCTCCAGGACGTCCTTCGGCACCGCCTGCACCATTTCGGTGTTGATGTAGCCCGGGCAGATCGCGTTCACAGTGATGCCGCCCTTGGCGTTCTCGAGCGCGAGCGCCTTGGTGAAGCCGATGTCGCCGGCTTTCGCCGCGGAATAGTTGACCTGACCGAATTGGCCCTTCTGGCCGTTGATCGACGAGATCGAGATGATGCGGCCGAACTTGCGCGCACGCATGCCCTCGATCACCGGGCGCGTCATGTTGAACAGCGAGCCGAGATTGGTGTTGATGACGGCGTTCCACTGCTCGAGCGTCATCTTGTGGAAGGCGGTGTCGCGGGTGATGCCGGCATTGTTGACGAGCACTTCGACCGGGCCCAGATCGGCCTCGACCTTCTTCACGCCTTCGGCGCAGGCATCGAAATTGCTGACGTCCCATTTGTAGACGGCGATGCCGGTTTCGGCCCTGAACTTCTCCGCCGCCGCATCGTTGCCGGCATAGCTCGCCGCTACCTTGTAGCCAGCCGCCTTCAGCGCCTTGCTGATCGCAGCACCGATGCCCCGCGTACCACCCGTCACCAATGCAACTCGTGCCATATCGTATTCCTTCCCTTGGACTCGTCGGACGTTTCTGAGTGATCGTTTTTAACGGTGGATTATGCGGTTGGTTTGACGGACATCAAGAACAAAACGCCCGGCGTTGAGCCGGGCGTTTCTCTTTAGTCGAGGCTTGCGCGGTTGCGAAGAATATTTGATTCGCAACCGCTGCCTTTTTAGTCGCGTGCAACGCACTCACCAAGGTGTGCAGCGCACGCGTCAATTGGACGTCAGCTTCAGTCGCGCGCCAGACACATCGCGATACCCATGCCGCCGCCGATGCACAGCGTGGCGAGGCCCTTCTTGGAATCACGCTTTTGCATTTCATGCAGCAGCGTCACCAGCACGCGCGCGCCGGAGGCACCGACCGGATGACCGATCGCGATCGCACCGCCATTGACGTTGACCTTGGAGGTGTCCCAGCCGAGGTCCTTGTTGACCGCGCAAGCCTGCGCCGCAAAGGCCTCGTTGGCCTCGATCAAGTCGAGATCGCCGACGCTCCAGCCCGCCTTCTTCAGCGCGGCGCGCGAGGCCGGGATCGGGCCCGAGCCCATGATCTTCGGATCGACGCCGGCCTGGGCCCACGACACGATTCGCGCGAGCGGCTTCTTGCCTTCCTTGGCCGCCTGCTTCGCCGTCATCAGCACCACCGCAGCAGCGCCGTCATTGATGCCGGAAGCCGAACCCGCGGTGACCGTGCCGTCCTTCTCGAAGGCGGGCTTGAGCTTCGCCATCCCCTCGAGCGTTGCGCCATGACGCGGATATTCATCGGCGCTGACGACGATGTCGCCCTTGCGGGTCTTGATGGTGACGGGGACGATCTCGTCGCTGAACTTGCCGGCCTTCTGAGCCGCCTCGGCCTTTTGCTGCGAGGCGACGGCGAATTCGTCCTGCTGGGCGCGGGTGATCTGCCACTGCCGCGCGACATTCTCAGCGGTGTTGCCCATGTGGTAGCCGTTGAAGGCATCCCACAGGCCGTCCTTGATCATGGTGTCGATGAACTCGACCCCGCCCATCTTGACCCCGCCGCGCAGATACTGGGCGTGCGGAGCCATGCTCATGGATTCCTGGCCGCCGGCGACCACGATCTCGGAATCGCCGTTGAGCAGCGCCTGGTAGCCGAGCGCGACCGTGCGCAGGCCCGAGCCGCAAAGCTGATTGACGCTCCAGGCCGGGCTCTCGACGGGAATGCCGGCCATGATCGAGGCTTGGCGGGCCGGGTTCTGGCCCTGAGCGGCAGTGAGAATCTGGCCCATGATGACTTCCGAAACGCGACCGGGCTCGATGCCGCCGCGCTCCAGCGCGGCCTTGATGGCGACGGCGCCGAGATCGTGGGCGGGAAGGGTCGCGAAGGCTCCGTTGAAGCTTCCGACCGGGGTGCGGGCGGCGCTGACGATGACGACATCGTCTGACATGGGCATCTCCTGGGTTTGAAAGGGGGCAGACGGGGCTGGGAAACGGCTCGCCAGTCTCGGATGGCATCCTGTTAACGTCGTTGAGGCATGTCAATCGGCTGGTGACCGAATTCATGCCGCAGCGCATTCAAAATAGCGTTCTTGGCGATTTCGCAAGCACGTTTTTGCTGCGCAATTAACCGTGCCGCACAAAACGGTAGCGTGAGCCCGTTGAAAATGCTTATTTTGTTGCGTTGCGTACTCTTCCCGCCCTGCGGCATAGCCCGGCAGGTTCCCGTTCTCAGCGTTGCAAGTGAGAGCCCATGGCGAAATCAGACCAACCCACCACGATCAAGAAATACGCGAACCGCCGGCTCTATAACACCGGGACGAGCACCTACGTGACGCTGGAAGACCTCGCCGCCATGGTCAAGGACGGCGAAGATTTCCTCGTTTACGACGCCAAGTCCGGTGACGACATCACCCGCTCCGTCCTCGCCCAGATCATCTTCGAGCAGGAGAACAAAGCCGGCCAGAACCTGCTGCCGACCACCTTCCTGCGCCAGCTGATCCGCTTCTACGGCGACAGCATGCAGATGGTGGTGCCGAAATATCTGGAGCAGTCGATCGCAACGCTGACACAGGAGCAGGAGAAGTTCCGCAAACAGATCGCCAACACGCTGTCCGGCACTCCTTTTGCCCCGCTCGAAGAGCAGGTCCGCCGCAATATGGAGCTGTTCCAGCAGACCTTCTCGATGTTCAAGCCGTTCGTTCCGCCGACGGGTCGCCCGGCAACGACGTCCGAGCCGGAGGCCGATGCCGGCACCGAGCCGGCCAAGGAGACCAACATCGACGATCTGCGCCAGCAGATGAAGGACATGCAGGAACGGCTCGAGAAGATGTCGAAGAAGGACGAGTAGGTCTTTCCTCCGCGCCGGCGCGTCCGCTCACGCGGGCGCGCAAACGACCAATTGATTGCAGCATTGCCGCGTCGTCGCCCCCCGGGCCAAGGCGGAGCCCATGTCTGACCGCAGCGTACACTGGCAGAACGTCTACGCCACCAAGGGCGAGGCCGAGGTCAGCTGGTTTCAGGACAGCCCGGCGACCTCGCTCGATATGATTCGCACGGCCAATCCGGATCATGGCGCTGCCATCATCGATATCGGCGGCGGGGCATCGCGGCTGGTCGATGCGCTGTTGCAGGACGGATACCGCGAACTGGCCGTGCTGGATCTCTCCGCCAACGCGCTTGACGCTGCGAAGAAGCGAATCGGCGCAGCCGCTTCAACGGTCGACTGGATCATGGCCGACGCCACCACATGGTGGCCGACGAAGACCTATGACATCTGGCACGATCGCGCCGCGTTTCACTTCCTGACCGATCCACGCGACAGGGCCGATTACGTCGAACGCCTGCGGTCGGCGGTTGCACCCGGCGGACACATCATCATCGCGACGTTCGCGCTCGATGGTCCGGAGAAATGCAGCGGCTTGCCGGTGCAGCGGCACGACAGCGCGAGCCTTTCGGCTGAACTCGGGCCGGAGTTCGAGTTAGTTGAGGCGCGGAGCGAAACGCACCACACACCGTGGAATTCGACGCAGGCGTTTCAGTTCAGTCGGTTTCGGAGGCGGGGCTAGCTCCGGTCAAGCCGCCAGCTTCGCCGCATGCGCAAAGTCCCAATAGAGTTTTCGCGCTCTGGTGTAGACCGGGCCCGGCTTCAGCTCGCGTGCGTCGATGCGAATCACGGGCGCCACTTTCGCGAAATTGCCGGTGGAGAAAATCTCGTCAGCGGCGAGGAAATCCGCATATCGCAGCGTCTTCTCGATCACGGTGACGCCGTCGCCGCGGAGCAGGCTGATCACGCGCTGGCGCGTAATGCCGTTGAGGAAGGTGCCGTTCGGCACCGGCGTGAAGACGACGCCGTCCTTGGCCATGAACACGTTGGAATTGCCGAACTCGGCGACATTGCCGAGCATGTCGAGCATCAGTGCGTTCTGGAAGCCGCGCGAGGCCGCTTCGGCGAGCGCCCGCGAATTGTTCGGATAGAGGCAGGCGGCCTTGGCGTCGACCGGCGCGCATTCGGCCGTGGGCCTGCGGAACGGCGACAGCGTGATCGCATTGCCGATCGGCTTCGGCATCGGCGCCTCGTAGATGCACAGGCACCAATTGGTGGTCTCAGGGTCGAACAGCACGCCGCCGCCCGCGCCGTTCTGCGCCCAGTACATTGGGCGGATGTAAAGCTCGGCATTCGGCGCAAAGCGCGCGATGCCTTCGCTTGCGAGTGTCAGCCAGGTGCCGGAATCGACCACCGGCTTCAGGCCAAAATTGATCGCCGATTGATTGGCGCGGGCGACGTGGCGATCGAGATCGGGCGCGACGCCTTCGAACGCGCGCGCACCATCGAACACGACCGAGCCGAGCCAGGCCGCATGCGTGCGCGGCCCCATGATCGGCACGTTGCCGTCGTGCCATTTGCCCTCGAAGAAGGTCCAGCTCGGCGAATATTCGATAGGCTTCCTGATCTCGGCCATGACAGGCCTCCTCTTTGGAAATATCCGGGCACTATTGTCCCAATTTCTAAACGATTTCCTGCAGCGAAGCACCAACTCTCCCTCCAGGGAGGGTAGGACAACATCGCGTCCAAACCGGCTATAGTGTCGGGCACGTCACGGAGTTTCCCATGCCGCTCGATCCGCTCGCAAAGCGCTTGTTGACCATGATGGCTGCGGCCGCGCCGCAGGCGCGGAGCCGGCCGAGCGTCGAGGCGCGGCGGCAGTCGCTGGCGAAGCTGATGCAATTCGCGCGCGCTGATGCGCCCGATGTGACGGCGTCCGACGGCAAGCTGCCTGGCCCCGGCGGAGAGCTGCCCTATCGTCTGTATTCGCCGGCGTCTGCCAGCGAGCGCACGCCGGGCTTCGTGTTCTTTCATGGCGGCGGACTCGTCGCCGGCAGCATTGCGACGCATGACCGCATCGCGGCGGCGCTGGCGCATGCGACCGGCTGCCGCCTCGTTTCGATCGACTACCGGCTCGCGCCGGAGCACAAATATCCCGCCGCCGTCGACGACGCGATCGCGGCCACCGAATGGGTCGCGCGCGAAGCTGAAGCGCTCGGCATCGACGCCGAGCGGCTGGTTGTCGGCGGCGATTCCGCCGGGGCGACGCTGGCTGCGATCGTGTGCCAGGAGGCGGCGCAGAGCGCCGGCCTCTCGATCGTCGCGCAATGCCTGATCTGCCCGGTGCTGGATTTCGAGGAGGTCTCCCCCTCCCGCGAGGCGTTCGCGGAAGGCCATCTGATCGACCGCGCCACCATCGAGGCGGATTTGTCCGATTATCTGCCCGAGGGCCTGGATGCCGCCGATCCCCGCATCTCGCCGCTGCGCGCGACGCGGCTCTCGGGCTTGCCGACCGCGATCATCCACACCGCCGAATTCGACCCGATGCGCGACGAGGGCAACGCCTATGCGCGCAAGCTGCTCGCCGCCGGCGTTACGGTCGAGCACATCTGCCACGACGGCATGGTTCACAATTTTCACGCCATGGGCGCGATCCTGCCGCAGGCACAGCTCGTGCTATCGCAGATCGGCGAGCAGGTCCGGCGTGCGGTGGCGAGCTGAGATCGAGGATCACTCGCGTGCGTCGAGCACGGCACGCGCCGCCGAAACATACTCCTGCCAGTGCGCGTCCGCGTAGCGCTCGGCCCGGGTGCGCGAAAGTGACGTCAGGCGCATGCGCCACCGCGATCATGCGCGCATAGTGCTCTTCGGCTACGGTGACACCCTTGGCAGTCCGGGTCGCGGCCAGGGCCGGCGCTGCGGCCGGAGCCACGGCGAGCGCCGTCATTCTGGCCAGCACGATGCGGCGCGATCTGCCCATGACTGTCGTCCTCCATTGTCCGGCCTCCACTCTGGCGGGCGAGTATGTCCGTGCGATCACGGCAGCGTAACCGCAAGCGTCCACGCACTGGTTACTCCGGCACCGGCACGTCGAACGTATTCAGCGTGACCGAGACCATGCCGCTGCCCGGCGACGATCGTCGCGAGCTTCTCGTCGGAGAGGCCACGCTGCTCGGCGACCAGCACATGGCGCGAGCGACATGGAGCCGCCGGTACGATCGTGCTATGCCTCGCCGACTACGTCACCGGTTCGCCCAGCGTGTGCATCAGGCGGTTGGCCCAGCCGAAGATCGCGGCTGACAGCACGAGGTCGAGCTGTTCGAGTTCGCTCAGCCCGGCGTCAGCTAGCGCGCGTGCGTCTTCCGCCGTGGCCTCGATCGGCGTGGTCGAGAGTTTTGTGGAAAAATCGAACAGCGCCTGTTGGCGCGCCTCCAGCTTGGCGTCGCGCTCGTCGCGAAAAATCTCCTCGACCACGTCGCGCTGTCCGGTGAGGCCGATGAAGCGCGAGGCGTGTACCGCTGCGCAATAGACGCAGCGATTGACGATCGACGCACTCAGCGCTCCCAGTTCGCGCTCGGCCGAGGCCAGCCCGTCCTTGCCGTACATGATGAGGTTGAACAGCGGCGAGCGCACCGCAAGCGATTCCGGATCGTGCGCCAGCGTCAGCACGTAAGGCGAGACGCCCTTGTTTGAGGGCGTGACCTTCATCGCGGAGAGTTGCTCGGGCGTTGCGGATGCGAGCTCGACCGGCGCGACATAAGGCGACCAGGTCGGGATCGTGGCTGTGAAGGCGTGAACGGTTTCGCTCATCGTGCCTGGATCTTTTTGAGGAGCTTGAGGCCGGCGACGACCCGCAGCTGGTAGTTCACGAAGGCGGCAAGCTCGGACAAGCGCACGATATCGGCCTCGCTGACACCGGCGGCCTTCAGGGCCGCGATGTCCTGCCGGGTCGCCTCACGCGGCGCCAGCGTCAGCAAGTCGGCGTGGCGCGCCATGGCATCGCTCATCGGATCGCCGCTGGTGCTGCCTGGCTCGGCGACGGCGGCGACTTCCAGATCGCTCGAATGCGCCAGATAGGACTCGTAGTGCGCGACGAGCGCGTCATCGCCGACATGCCGGCACATCCGCGCGGCCAGCGCAGCGCGCAAGCCATGGCTCAACCCGCCGGGCTCGCGCGGCACCAGCACCGCGTCATGAGCGGCCTCGCTCAAGCGCAAAATCTCGGCGCGTGTCGTCAGCGCCTGACCAAGCCGCGACGTCGCGGGGACGCCGGTCAGCGTTTCGATCAGCGTGGTCAAGCAGCACCTCGGGCGCTCTGTGGACTGGGGACGTCATCAACCGCCAGGGCGAGGGGCTGACCCTTATCGAGGAACGACGACAGTTCGGCCTCGAACGGCGCGGGATCGAGCCCGCGCGCCCTGAGCCATTGCGGCTCATAATAGGTCTGCCGGTAGCGCTCGCCCGAATCACAGATCAGTGTCACCAGCGAACCCGTCTCATTGGCACCGCGCATCTCGGAGGCGAGCCGGCATAGCGCCAGAAAATTGGTGCCCGTGGAGCCGCCGACCGTCCGGCGCAGCCGGCGCGATAGCACGTTCATTGCCGCGATCGTTGCGGCGTCGGGAATTTTCATCATGCGGTCGACCACACCCGGCACGAAGGAGGGCTCGCAGCGCGGACGTCCTACGCCTTCGATCAGCGAGGGCCGCTCGCAAACATGCGAGCGATCGTGGCTGCGGAAGCAATCGAATAAGGCGGAATGCTCGACGTCGGCGACGCAGAGCCGCGTCGGATATTGGCGGTAGCGCAAGTAGCGCCCGATCGTCGCCGAGGTGCCGCCGGTGCCGGCGCCCATCACGATCCAGTTCGGCAGCGGGCGCGGCTCGCCGGCCAACTGCGTGAAGATCGACTCGGCGATGTTGTTGTTGCCACGCCAGTCGGTCGCGCGCTCGGCGAAAGTGAACTGGTCCATATAGTGGCCGTTCAAGCGCGCGGCGAGCGCAGCGGCCTCGGCATAGAGCGCGCGGCCGTCGTCGATCAGATGGCAATTTCCGCCATAATGCTCGATCGCGGCGATCTTTTCCGCCGAGGTCGTGCGCGGCATCACGGCGTAAAAGGGCACGCCGATCATCTGTGCAAAGTAGGCTTCGGACACCGCCGTCGATCCAGACGATGCCTCGACCACAGGCGTGCCTTCGCGGATGTGCCCGTTGCACAGCGCGTAGAGAAACAGCGAGCGCGCCAGGCGATGCTTGAGGCTGCCGGTCGGATGGGTGGACTCGTCCTTCAGGTAGATGTCGATGCCGGCGAGCGCCGGCACGATCAGCCGGATCAGATGCGTGTCGGCCGTCCGGCACTGGTCCGCCTCGATCGCGGCCACCGCGTCATCCACCCAGCCGCGGCTGTAAGTTGGCCCGGACGGAGCGTACTGGCGGAATGAGATTGGTCCCATCGACATGACATAAATATCTCATAATACATCTTGCGCATCAAGAAATACTGTTCATTCTATAGATGAATAATTCACCCGGCCCCGCCATGAACAATGACGTCATCGATATCCGCCTGCTCGAGGCCTTCGCGGCCGTGATGTCGGCCGGCAGCATCACCGGTGCGGCGCGGCTGCTCGGCCGGTCGCAGCCGGTGGTCACTCGCCAGATCCAGGATCTGGAGGCCGACGTCGGCTATCTCCTGTTCTCCAGGAACGGCCCGCGTATCAGCCCTACGCCGAAGGGCGTTCTGTTCCACGCCGAGGTCGAGCGGCTTCTGATGGGCCTGAGGCATATCCGCCAGCGCGCCAATGCGATCGGCGCGGGCGCGCTCCCGGTGCTCAGTCTCGCTGCGATCCCGGCGCTGGCTGCGGGCTTCGTTCCGGCGGCGCTTGCGGCGCTGGAGCGCGAGCTGCTGCCGAGCCAGGTGCATGTGCAGGCGCTCTCGGCCGAGAACGTCGTGCAATCGGTGCTGTCGCAATCCGTGGACTTCGGGCTCGCGAGTCTTCCTGTCCAACATCCCGGCCTCGATGTGCAATGGGTGTGCGAGGTGCCGTGCGTGGCGTGCCTCGCCATGGATCATCCGCTCGCGAAGAAGAAGGTGATCCGGCTCAAGGATCTCAACGGCGGCCGGTTGCTGACCATGGCCAACCCCTACCGGCTTCGCCGCCGCGTGGAAGAAGCGCTGGAACGCGAAAGCGTAGTGCCGGCCGAGGTGATCGACACCAATTCCTCGATGACCGCGATTGCGATGGCCAAGCAATCGCTCGGCATCGCCGTCGTCGAACCGGTCCTGACTTCCAGCCTTCCCGTCGAAGGCGTCGTCACCCGCCGCCTCGACGTCTCCATTCCCTTCCTGTTCGCCGCGCTCTCGCCGACCGGCCGCGAGCTGACGCCGACGGTCGCGGCGCTCAACGCTGCGCTGCGCGCGGCCGTCGCGCTGATGCCCGGCGCCAGGCTGCACAGCGGTGCGGCAGCGTCGCTCGAGATCGACGGCGAAACCGACGCGTTCGAGAAAGCAAACTCATGACCACCAGCACGCCGAACGCCACCGGCCTCGTCGCACTCGAGGAGCGCCTGAAACAGGATCTCGCCTGGCTTGAATTGCCGGCCAAGTCGTGGGTGCCGCGCCGCGTCGTGGATGGCGCGAACGTCGTCGACGTCGTCATCGTCGGTGCCGGCATGGCCGGCCTGGTCGCCTCCGCGATGCTGAAGCGCCTCGGCGTCGACAACCATCTTCTGCTCGATCGCGCGCGCGCCGGAGAGGAAGGCCCGTGGGCGACGTTTGCCCGGATGCGAACACTGCGCTCGCCGAAGGAGCTGACCGGGCCTGCGATGGGCATGCCGGCGCTGACCTTCCGCGCCTTCTATGAAGCGCAATATGGCGGAGAAGCCTGGCAGGCGCTTGATCGCGCGCCGCGCACGATGTGGATGGATTACCTCGTCTGGTACCGGAAGGTGCTCAACCTGCCGGTCCGCAACGGCGTCTCGGTCGAGCGCATTCATGCCCACGACGACCAGCTGTTCGCGCTCGACATCAGCGAAGCAGGTCAGTCGCGAAAAATTTTGGCGCGTCATGTCGTGCTGGCAACGGGGCGCGATGGCCTCGGCAGCGCTTACGTGCCGCCGCTCGCCGATGGGATCGACCGGCGCTTCTGGGCGCATTCCTCCGACCCGATCGACTTCGAAAGCCTGCGCGGCAAACGCGTTGCCGTCGTCGGAGCAGGCGCATCCGCAATGGACAATGCCGCCGTGGCGCTGGAAGCGGGCGCGGCGCGAACGGACCTCTTCATCCGCCGCGCGGACATCCCGCGCATCAACAAGTTCACCGGCATCGGCAGTCAGGGCGTCGTGCACGGCTTCGCCGGCCTCGCCGACGACTGGAAGTGGCGATTCCTAGATTACACGCTGAAGGCGCAGACGCCGCCGCCGCGTCAGAGCGTGCTGCGCGTCTCCGCCCATCCGCACGCGCATTTCCATCTAGCAAGCCCGATCGAAGATCTTACCGTTGCAGGCGACCATCTCGTCGTGACGACGCCGAAGGGCCGCTATGCCACCGACTTCGTTATCTTCGGCACCGGCTTCATCGTCGACCTCGCCCAGCGTAAGGAGCTTGCGGAGTTTGCGCCGCATATCCGCTTCTGGCGCGACCGCTTCCCGACGCCCGCGGGAATGGACAATGCCGAGCTGGAGCATTCGCCCGACCTCGGCGACAGCTTCCAGTTCATGGAGAAGGTGCCGGGCGCCTGCCCGATGCTGTCGCAACTGCACTGCTTCAACTATCCAGCGACGCTGAGCCACGGAAAACTCTCCGGCGACATTCCCGCGATCAGCGAGGGCGCCGACCGGCTTGCGCGCGGCATCGTCCGCCGCCTCTTCGTGGAAGATCGCGAGATTCACTTCGCCAATCTCAAGGCCTTCGCCACGCCCGAAATCGTCGGCGACGAATGGCGCGATGCCGACGCCACCCATCAACCCGCCGAAGAGGCTTAAACCGGACAGGCCAGCGCAGATGCAGACGAACAGGAAAGCCATCGTGGCAGCAATCGCCGGCAACGCGATGGAGTGGTATGACTTCACGGTATTCGCGCTGATGACCCCGGTCATCAAGAACCTGTTCTTCCCGGTCGATCCAAAAATCCCGGGCAGCGAGATCAACGCGCTGCTGTTGACCACGGCGCTGTTCGGCTCCGGCTTTTTCATGCGGCCGGTCGGCGGACTCGTGCTCGGCTATTTCGGCGACCGCAAGGGACGTAAAGCCGCGATGACGCTCGGCATGGGTATCATGGCAGCGTCGGTTGCGTTGCTCGCCCTGACGCCGACTTATGCCACAGCCGGCATTGCTGCGCCGCTGATCGTGCTACTTGCGCGCCTGTTGCAAGGCTTCTCCGTCGGCGGCGAATTCGGTACCTCGACTGCCTATCTGATCGAAGCCGCGCCTCCCGGCCGCACGGGCTTCTACGGCTCGTGGCAGATTGCCGGCCAGCTCATGGCCAACGTGCTCGGCGCGGTGCTGGGCGCCGCGCTAACACTGACGTTCACCAAGGAACAGCTCGCCGCCGGCGCTTGGCGCATTCCCTTTTTCGTTGGTCTCGTGATCGTCCCGATCCTGCTCTACATGCGCGCCAGGGTGATCGAGCCCGAAATGTTCCAGCGCCACATGGCGACGGCACACAAGGAGCGTTTTCTCGCCGCGTTGAAAGACCCCGGCCGCAATTTCCTGATCGGCATGGGCATGGTGGTCGCCAGCGCTGTCTCGTTCTACGTCACCTTCGGCTACACCGTGACGTATGCGAAGGAGGTGCTGAAGCTACCGCTGATGCAGAGTTTTCTGGTGCAGATGGTCGCAGCAATCGTGATGGTCATCATTGTTCCCATCGCCGGCGCCATCTCCGATCGCTATCCACGCAAGCCACTGCTGCTGGTCTCGCTCACCGGCTACCTGGTGTCGCTCTATCCGCTCTATGCCTGGGTGATCTCGGGGCCATCGATCGCAAAGCTTCTGGTCGCCCAGATCGTGATCGGATTCTTCAGCGCCTTTTTCCTCGGCGTCTATTGCACCACGCTGGTCGAGCTGTTCCCGATCCGGGTCCGCTCGACCGCACTCGCGATCGTCAACAACGTCGCGGTGCTGGTCTTCGGCGGCTTCGCCCAGTTCTTCGTGACCTGGCTGATCACGCTCACGGGCTCGCCCCTTGCGCCGATCTTCTACGTCATGATCGGCGTCGGCCTCGGGCTGATCTCGGTGATCGCAATGCGGCCGGATGACGGCCCGACATCGCGCGAGCCAGCCATGGAGCGTGTCGCCGAGCAAGTCTCCTGACGCTTCCGCTCAAAACTCCAGCGGCGCGTTGTCGACGACTTCCTTCATCACGAAGAAGGTGCGGGTCTGGCGCACGCCGGGCAGCGCGATGAGCTGCTCGCCGTGGATGCGGTTGAAATCCTCCATATCGCCGACGCGGATTTTCAGGAAGTAGTCGAAGTCGCCGGCGACGAGGTGGCAGTCGAGCACGAATGTCAGCCTGGCGATCGCCTGCTCGAAGGTGGCAAAGCTTTCCGGCGTCGAGCGGTCGAGCACGACGCCGACCATCACCAGCGTGCCCTTGGCCACCTTCTTCGGCGCCACCATGGCGCGGACGGCGGTGATAAAGCCGGCCTCGAACAGGCGCTGGGTGCGGCGATGGCAGGTGGCAGGGCTGATCGCGACGGTTTCGGCCAGCTCGGCATTGCTGAGCCGACCGTTATTCTGCAGCAATCTCAACATCTTGAGGTCGATACGATCGAGCCGGGCTGACATGGAAGAACCTTCCGAAATTATCAAATGTTTTGGAATAAATATTAGCCACGGTCGCCAATGCCGCAAGATCAACTGCAATATGAGGGCAATATTCGAGAGCACCTTTTTGCGGCGCGATGCTAATCACCTCCCAGACACCAACGCCAATCGGATGACCTGACGATGCTCGAAAAATTCGCGCGCTACCCGCTGACCTTCGGCCCCACCCCCATCGAGAAGCTCGAGCGGCTGTCGAAGCATCTCGGCGGCAATGTCGAGATCTACGCCAAGCGCGAGGACTGCAATTCCGGTCTCGCCTATGGCGGCAACAAGTTGCGCAAGCTCGAATACATCATTCCCGACGCGATCGCCTCGAACGCCGACACGTTGGTCTCGATCGGCGGCGTGCAGTCGAACCACACCCGTATGATCGCGGCGGTCGCCGCCAAGATCGGCATGAAGTGCCGCCTGGTGCAGGAAGCCTGGGTGCCGCATGAGGACGCGGTTTATGATCGCGTCGGCAACATCATGCTCTCGCGCATCATGGGCGCCGATGTGCGCCTGGTCGACGACGGCTTCGACATCGGCATCCGCAAAAGCTGGGAGCAGGCGATCGAGGAAGTGAAGGCTGCCGGCGGCAAGCCTTACGCTATTCCCGCCGGCGCCTCCGTGCACAAATATGGCGGGCTCGGCTATGTCGGGTTCGCCGAGGAGGTGCGCAAGCAGGAAGCAGAGCTCGGCTTCAAGTTCGACTACATCATCGTCTGCACCGTCACAGGCTCGACCCACGCCGGCATGCTGGTCGGCTTCGCGGCGGATGGCCGTGCGCGAAAAGTGATCGGCATCGATGCGTCGTTCACGCCGGCGCAGACGAAAGCGCAGGTGCTCTCGATCGCGCAGAACACCGCAAAGCTCGTCGAGCTCGGCAAGGAGCTCGTCGCCGACGACGTCGTGCTGATCGAGGACTACGCTTGTCCCGCCTATGGCGTGCCGTCGGAGGAGACCAAGGAGGCGATTCGCCTCACCGCGCGGCTCGAGGCGATGATCACCGACCCCGTCTATGAAGGCAAATCGATGCAGGGCCTGATCGACTTGACCCAGAAGGGCCATTTCGAGAAGGGCGCGAAGATCCTCTACGCCCATCTCGGCGGCGCGCCGGCGCTCAACGGCTATGGGTATGCGTTCCGGAACGGCTGACGTCTGTAGCCCGGATGGAGCGAAGCGTAAGCCGGGACTCGCGCGGTACGGAAAAACTGCCCCGGATTTCGCTACGCTCCATCCGGGCTACGGTCGTCGTACTCTACCGCGTCCGCACGATCTGCAGGAGCTCGTCGCCGTAATGCTCGAGCTTCTTGTCGCCGATGCCCGGGACGTTGCGCAACTCATCAAGCGTGGTCGGCCAGGCCCGGACGATGCCATCGATGGTGGCATCGTGGAGCACGACATAGGCCGGGACGCCGCGTTCGCGCGCGATATCCGAGCGCCAGGAGCGCAGTCTCGCGCGCAACTCGGGATCGACATCGCCCTGCGGTGCGCCGGCCGCCGGCGCAAGGTCGCCGCGGCGGGACTTGGCCCGGCTTGACCGGACGCGGGTGCCGGGCGCCTCCTCGCGCAACCACACCTCGGTCTCACCGCGCAGCACGCCGCGCGCGGTCTCCGTCAGCCTCAGCGCACCAAAGGCCTCGCTGTCGCTCTGCAAATGCCCCATCGCAACCAGCTGCCGCAGCACCGTGCGCCACTGCTTTTCGTTGAGCTCGCGCCCGATGCCGAACACCGACAGCTTGTCATGGCCGAACTGCGTCACTTTCTCGGTCAGGCGCCCGATCAGCACGTCGATCAGATGCATCGCGCCGAAACGCTGGCCAGTGCGATAGGCGCATGAGAGCAGCTTTTGCGCCAGCGCCTTGCCTTCGCGCATTTTCGGCGGCGTCAGGCAATTGTCGCAATTGCCGCAACTCTCGCCATGCGATATCTCGCCGAAATAGCCGAGCAGCCGCTTGCGCCGGCATTGCGCGGTCTCGGCGAGGCCGACCAGTGCATCGAGCTTCCGGATCGACACCCGCTTGAAGTCGTCGGAACCACTGGATTCGTCGATCATGCGGCGCTGCTGCACGATGTCGGAGAGGCCATACGCCATCCAGGCCGCCGACGGCTTGCCGTCGCGCCCTGCACGCCCGGTCTCCTGGTAATAGGCCTCGATGCTCTTGGGCAGGTCGAGATGGGCGACGAAGCGCACGTCGGGCTTGTCGATGCCCATGCCGAAGGCAATGGTTGCGACGATCACGATACCGTCCTCGTTGAGGAAGCGGTCCTGGTTGCGCGAGCGCACACCGCCGTCGAGCCCGGCATGATAGGGTAGCGCCGCAATGCCGGCATCGGCAAGCGCGGCGGCGACATCCTCGACGCGATTGCGGGACAGGCAATAAACTACGCCGGCGTCGCCTGCGTGACGCTCACGGATGAACTCCTTGAGCTGCGACACGGCATTGCGCTTGTCGACGATCTCGTAACGGATGTTGGGACGGTCGAAGCTCGAGACGAATTGCGGGGAACCGTCAAGCTTCAGGCGTTCGACGATCTCCCTGCGCGTCAATTCGTCGGCGGTCGCGGTCAGCGCGATGCGGGGCACGTCGGGAAAGCGCTCGGCGATGATGGAGAGGCCAACATATTCGGGCCGGAAGTCATGGCCCCATTGTGAGACGCAATGCGCCTCGTCGATCGCAAACAGCGCCACCTTGGCCTGCGCCAGCATCGACAAGCAGCGCGGCGTCACCAGTCGCTCGGGTGCCACATAGAGCAGGTCGAGATCGCCCGCGATCAGGCGGCGCTCGATGTCGGAGGCCTCCTGCATCGTCAGCGACGAGTTCAGCGCGGCGGCATTGACGCCGGCTTCGATGAGGCCGGCGACCTGGTCGCGCATCAGCGCGATCAGCGGCGACACCACGATGCCGCAGCCTTCGCGCAGCAGCGACGGCAGTTGATAGCACATCGATTTGCCGCCACCGGTCGGCATCAGCACCAGGCAATTGCCGCCATCGGTGACATGCCGGATGATCTCGCCCTGCGCTCCGCGAAAGCCCGGCAGGCCGAACACCGAATGAAGCACCGCCAGCGCGTCGCGGCCATCGGCCGGCGCAGGCAACGGAGCGGTAGAAGGAGCTGACATGGCGTGTCGGGGGCTGTGGGATTCGTCACAAGGCCAGTCGCATGACGGCGCCGGCGTTGCAAGACTGTTTCACACTTGCACCGCCGCTTCTTCTCCCTTGCCCCGTTCTTACGGGGAGAGGTAAGGGGGCTACGCCCCGATTCGCCGCAACGCTTCCGCGACCGTCACGATCGGCATGTTGCGCGTTCCGGCGGCCTCTAGCGCGTGGCGCAGCAAGGCCGGCGTGCAGCCATAGGGGCTTGGCTGATCGACGACATCGTGGCCGTAGAAGATCAGCCAACCGCCGCTTGCGACCGCCTCATCGAAATAGCGATCGACACCATCCGCATCGATCTCGCGGTCGACCAGCGGCGAAGCGCGCAGGAACTGGAGATCGATGACTTCGCGGTTGACGCCGGGAAGGATGCCGCGCGCCGAGCGGAAGTTTTGGGCGAGCTGCGGCTTGCGCCAGACCGAGGCAAGGCCATAGGGATAGGCGAAATTCTCGAGCCGGATGGAGGAGTCGATGCCGCCGAAATGGCTTCGGTTCCGCTCGATCTCACACGTCATCGCGTTCGCGTCGAGATCGACCGCGCGCAAATGCGAGAACGTATGGCAGCCGATCTCGTGGCCACCGCGATGCAGCCGGACGATCGCATCGTTCGAGAGGCCGTGCCAATGATCCCCGGGCTGATCGATCAAGCTGCCGGCGAGGTAGAACGTGCCGCGCCCGCCATGCGCTTCCAGCAGCGAGGCGCCCTCGCCTGCCGCACTGTCGGGAGCGTCATCGAAGGTGAAGCTCACCATCGGCGCGTGCGCCGTCAGACGGTGCGGTGCGGCGCGGAAATGCCGGGCCAGCCGATTGCTCAAGCGTCCGTTGAGGGCCGACAGCACGAGCGCATTCCCTGTGATTCCATATTTCGCTACTGAAACATTTGCGCACTGCCTGAGGCAAGCTTAACGCTTGGGTAATCCTAACGCGGAACCAACGGCCTTCGGTTAACGCGCGAGCAGCGAAGCATCCGCGTCTGCGCCGAGATATTGCAGCCAATTGCGAAAAAGCGCCGCGGCGGCGCTGCCGGCCGCAATATCGGTGCGCAAAGTCAGTGCAGGCAGCTCGTTGGTCAATGCCGGGTGCCGCTGATGCCTCGCCCGCTTTTCGAATCGCACCAGCTTCTCTTGCGTCGCTGCGTCAAAATAACTCACGGGGAGGGCCGGATAGACCTCCCGCTCGCGCGCGAGATAGCGGCCGATGTCGCGCAGATATTCGCGCTGGAGCGACAGCGCGTCATATTCAGGATGGCCCTGGAAGAACACGAACCGGCTGGCATATTGCCGGGTAAAGATGTCGACGCCGGCTCGCTCCGAACGGGTCAGTACCTGATAGCCCGCCTGTGCGAGATCGCTCTCGGTGACTTCGTTCAGGCGCGAATGCGAGACCTTGAGCGGCACCTGTGCCTCGCGCGTCAGCGTATCATTGGTCACGGCCTCGCAGTCGAAGATGCCATGACATTTGGACGGCAGCCGCTGTCGTTCGACGCGATCGAGATGCAGCACCGCCGCATGAGCGGCGAGGCATGACCAGATCGTCGAGCGGGTGTTGGTCTTGGCCCAGTCGATGAGATCGGTCAGGTCGCGCCAATACGGCTCCTGGTCGAGTTCGGGCGCGACCGGCTCGGCGCCGGTCACGATCAGCCCGTCGAATTTTTGACGCTTGAGATCGGAGAGATCGGAATATTCGCTCTCGACATGCCACTTCGCTTCCGGCGAGCGCTGCACTGACGGCAGCGAGAAGCAATGGAAACGGATGCGACGCGGCCCCGCGGCCGCCTGGAGTAGTTTCATGAACTGCCGCTCGGTCGCCTTCAGCGCCGTATCCGGCATGTTGTTGACCAGCCCGATGGTCAGTTCCGCGCGGGCATGATCGCGCGCGAGGTCACCCTCGGCCGGCACCAGCGCCGGGCTTGCGATACCTTGATCCCTGTCGATCAAGACGCTCATCGGCCCGATTGCCTACTCCGCCGCCTGAAGGCGCGCGGCCGGACAAGCCTTTTCCAGCGCCTGGTCGATGTCCTCGATGATATCGGCGGCATGCTCGATACCGATCGAGAGGCGGATCGTCTCCGGCAGCACACCGGCTGTGCGCTGCTGCTCCGCCGACATCTGGCGGTGCGTGGTCGAGGCCGGATGGCAGGCCAGCGACTTGGCGTCGCCGATATTGACGAGGCGCGTGATCAGCTTCAGCGCATCGTAGAAGGTCTTGCCGGCTTCCATGCCGCCCTTGATGCCGAACGTGAACAGCGAGGAGGCGTTGCCGTCGAGGTACTTCTGGACCAGCGGATAATAGGGGCTGTCCGGAAAGCCCGTGTAGTTGACCCAGGCGACGCGCGGGTCGTTGCGCAGGAATTCGGCGACCTTGCGGGCGTTCTCGCAGTGGCGCTCCATGCGCAGCGCCACCGTCTCGATGCCCTGGAGCAGCAGGAAGGCGTTGAACGGCGACAGCACCGAACCCATGGTGCGCTGATAGATGCTGCGCGCGCGTTCGATATAGGCGGTCCTGCCGAAGCGCTCGGCATAGACCAGGCCGTGATAAGACGCGTCCGGCTTGTTGTAACCCGGGAAGCGGTCGGCGTGCCTAGCCCAGGGGAAGTTTCCGGAATCGACGATAGCGCCGCCGAGCGTGGTGCCGTGGCCACCCAAAAACTTGGTCAGCGAGTGCACGGCGATGTCGGCGCCGTAATCAAATGGCTTGAGCAAGATCGGCGTCGCAACCGTGTTGTCGACGATCAGCGGCACGCCATGGGCATGCGCGATCCTGGCCAGCGCCTCGATGTCGCAGACATTGCCGGCGGGATTGCCGATGGTCTCGGCGAACACCGCGCGGGAGTTCTCGTCGATCAGCTTTTCGATCGCCTCAGGCTTGTCGCTCTCGGCGAAGCGGCCGGTGATGCCTTGCCGCGGCAGGATGTGCGAGAGCAGCGTGTGCGTGGTGCCGTAGAGCTGCGGCACGGAAACGATGTTGCCGCCGTGATCGGCGACGTTGACGAAGGCGAAGTGCAGCGCGGCCTGGCCGGTCGCAACCGCGAGTGCGCCGACGCCGCCTTCGAGCTGGGCGATACGCTTCTCCAGCACGGCGCTGGTCGGATTGGCGATACGGCTGTACCGGTAGCCTTCGGCCTCGAGATTGAAGAGCGCTGCGCCGTGATCGGCGCTGTCGAATGCGTAGGCCGCGGTCTGGTAGATCGGCACGGCAACCGCGTGCGTGGTAGCTTCGGGCTCATAGCCCGCGTGAATAGCGATCGTCTCGTTACGCATCATCCACCTCCGCGTGGGACGCGGGCCGCACTTATTCGCCTGTATGAGGCATGTGCGTTGTCCGCCGTCCCTCTGTTAGAGGCGGGCGGTAAAGCGGACAATAATTCGCTTAGAGATCGAGGAAGTAACCCTAACGGTTGTTGGCGAATTGGCTAAAATTTGAGTCAATTTCGATCAAAGGGCCCCCGCGCGGGACAGGCGAAGCCCTTCGAGCTCGGCTCAGGCCATCGTCTTCCAGAGCTGGTGGGTGAGCACGCCGGCGCGCTTCTCGATCGCGGCGGCCGCGTCCAGCGCGAGATCCTCACGGTAGCGGCCCGCGATGAGCTGCACGCCGATCGGCTGGCCGTCGTGCACGGTCACCGGCACCACAGCGCCGGGCAGGCCCAGCACGTTGATTGCGGAGATGAAGCGGATCTCGCCCCAGAAGATCTCCTTCACGCGCTCGGCGCTGACGGTGTCGTCGCGCGGGCCCGGCGTCGGCTTCACCGTGGTCGGCGCCAGCACCACCGGATACTCCTCGAAGAACAATTGCCAGGCGCGGATATGGCCGTTGCGCGCGGCGGTGGCGCGCATCCAGGCGGGGAGATCGAGCGCGTTGGCCTTGGTCTTCATGCCGTTCCACGCCTTGTGGAAGTCCTCCGACGTGACCTTCAGCATGCCGGCCTCCTGCATCACCACCGTCTCGTTGGTGATGATGTCGCACCAGGTCTGCCAGACGCCGTTGATGTCGGGCACCTCGACCTCGCTGACGCGATAGCCGGAGCGCTCCAGATGATCGGCGGCCTGGCGGAGCGCGGCGGCAACGTGCGGATCGACCGCCATGTCTTCGGGGATTTTGGCCAGTGCGACCTTGATCGGCCTCTTCGGCTTCGGTCCGACCAACGGCGCCGGCACCCACCAGGGATCGCGCGGATCGCGCTGGCTCATCACCTCCAGCGCAAGACGGACGTCGCCGACGTGGCGGGCAAGCGGCCCCTGCGCCGACATCAGATGCGCCAGCATCGGCCGCTCCGTCACAGCGCTGCCGTTGAAGGCGGGAATGCGGCCCTGCGTCGGCTTGATGGTGGCGACGCCATTGCAATGCGCCGGCCAGCGCAACGAGCCGCCGATGTCGTTGCCATGCGCGATGGTGCCGATGCCGGCGGCAACCGCCGACCCCGCACCGCCCGAGGAGCCGCCGCAGGTGATGTTCGGGTCCCAGGGATTGAGCGTCAGCCCGTGCAGCGGATTGTCGGTGAAGCCGCGGAATGAGAATTCCGGCGTATTGGTGAGACCGAGTACGATCGCGCCGGCCTTCTTGAGGTTGCGGACAACAGGCGAATCCGACGGGGCGACGAGGTCCTTGTTGGCGGGAACGCCGTTGAAATTGGGCCGGCCTTCATAGTCGACGTTCTCCTTGATGGTGATGGGGACACCGTGCAGGAGGCCGAGCTCGCCGCCCTTGGCGCGCTGCTTGTCGGCGGCATGCGCGGATTTCAGAGCCTCCTCGCCGAGATCGACCACGACTGCGTTCAGCCTTGGATTGACGGCATGCATCCGCGCCAGATGCGCCTCGACGGTCTCGACCGCGGAGATCGAGCCGGAGCGGATCGCGGCCGCAGTGTCGACCGCCGACCATTGCCAAGCCGGCCCCCTGGGACGGCGCAGTGCGACCTTCTTGACCGTTGTCTTGGCCGGCTTCGCGGCGGCGGCACCCTTGCGGACGACGGCCTTCTTGCTCGAGGTCTTCGCTGATTTCCTTGCAGCACTTTTCTTCTTGGTCGCCGTCTTCTTCGCCACGTCGCATCTCCTGAAATTGCGGCGCGGAGGTTACTGACGGCAATAAGGCCTGTACAGCGGCGTTTCTGCAGAAGTGCGCGGGGAACGGAACGTGGAAACTGGTGGGAGGAGGCCGATGGCGGAGAAAAGGAACTGGGTGGGAACTTTCGCCGCGGAGCTACGACACGGTGATGGAACTTTCGACGCGCCACGATCTGGTGCGAATGTCTTCGCGCAAATCTCGGAAGCGCGCGGCCGCCGCAATTTTCGTCACGCTGTTGATAAATTTATCCAGCAACATGTGTGCGCATACATGTGATGAATTTCGACAGCAGAAATCGCGCGAGCATCCGCTCAAAATTTCGGTGAAGAGACGGCTGCTTGACAGATCCTTTCGGCTATTGCAGTTTTAAGTTGAATAGCCCTCGACTGATTTTGCTTTGCTCGTTTGACTTTCCAAGAAACGAACGCGGAGCATTGACATGACGGCTATTCCTCCCGCCAGTGGCGTTACCCTCCACAACGGCGACACGATGGATGTCAGCGGCGGCACTTCCGTCGATAACACGGCAATCCAGATTGGCGGCTTGCAGACGGTCGGCGGATCTTCCACGACAAGCACGGCAACCGACACGCTCATCGAAGGCGGAGAACAGGACGTCGTGTTTAATGGCGTCGCCAGTTACACGAGCATCAACTCGGGTGGCGTCCAGCGTGTAACCGGCAATTTTGTCCACGAAGGTCCGAACCCCGGCGAGGTTGATCACACCACGATCAACAGCGGCGGCGAGCAGGACATCGACACCGGCATCGCAACGACGACGACTGTCAATTCCGGCGGCCTTCAGAACGTGACGGATGGCGGCAGCGCCAGCGGCACGATCGTCAATTCCGGCGGTGTTCTCAAAGTTTCGGGTGAAACCGTGGAAACGGCGCCCGTGTTTCCACCGCCGGTCATCCAAAGCCTCGCGACCGCTGCAACGATCAACTACCAGGGCGAATTCGACATCACCGGCGGCGGGACTGCGGTGAACACGATCGTCCATGGCGGCACCATGACCGTCTCGGGATCGATACCGGATCCGTTCGCCAACGTCCCCGGCCAGCCGGCCGTCGACGCCAGCACGGCGACCGGCACGACCGTCGAAAATGGTGGAACCCTGACGGTGTCGAACGGAGCATTGGTATCCGGCACAATCCTACAAGAGTTCGGCACGTTAAACGTCGATGCAGGCGGCACAGCGACCGGAACGACCATCAATGGTTATGCGACGATGGAACTGTCCGCCGGCGCGACGGCGACCAACACAACCGTCAATCAATATGGCGCTTTGATTGTGCTTGGTAACGCCGATTTTTCGGGGACAACATTCAACGCCGGCAGCACTCTCGAGATCGGCGGCGGCACGATTGAAAGCGGATTCAATGTCGCGAACAGTTCGGCGCTCTACGTTTTGGACGGCGGTATCCTCAATAATGGTGTTGTCTCCGCAGGCGGAACGCTCGTCGCTGAAGCAGGCGCGACCCTATCCAATACGACCTTCGAAAGTGGCGCGACGTTCATCATCGAGTATGGCTACACGGAAGATGGCTTCACCGTGTCTGACGGCGTGCAGTTCAAGGTGTTCGGCGGCACAGCCACGAACACGACGATATCGGTGGGTGGCAAGCAGATCGTAGGCGACTTTGGCTCAGGAGGCTCTGCCAGCAACACCGTCATCAATGGCGGCGAACAAGATGTCGGGCTGATCTCCAACGCGAGCTATACCACGATCAACATGGGTGGCATTCAGCGGGTAAACGGCCTTTATATCCACGATGAGCCAGGTCCGGGGCAGGCAGATCACACCACCGTCAATAATGGCGGTGAGCAAGACGTCGATACCGGCATCGCGACGTCAACGACCGTCAATGCCGGCGGCGTTCAGAATGTCACCGATGGGGGCAAAGCCAGCGACACCACCGTTGAATCGGGCGGTGTCATCAATGCTTCGGGAGAGACGGTCTATTATCCTCCCGGAGGCCGATACGGCGAAGTCATCAGAAGCGAAGTCGACTCAGCCGTTGTCGACAACGGCGGCCAATTGCATCTGTCCGGGGCGGGAATCGCCAAGGACGCCACCATCGATGGTGGTGTGATGACGGTTTCAGGATCCATTGCGGACCCCACGGGCGACCCAAGCGTACCGGCGGCCGACGCCAGCGCGGCGAGCGGAACAATCCTCAATTCGGGAAGCCTCTCCGTCTCGGACGGCGGCATCATCACCTCTACGACTCTGAACGGCGGCACGCTTGACGTGCTCGATCAGGGCACCGCGAACGTATCGACGATCGATCATGGCGCCACGGAATTCGTCGAGGCGGGGGGCATTGCCGGCGCGACCACGATCGCCGGCGGTACGCTTGATCTCAAGGTGGACGCGATGTCCGACGACGCGATCACCTTCTCCGGCCAAGGCACACTCAAGATCGAGCAGGAGCTGGCTTCGGGCTCATCGACCTTTGCAAGCCAGATCAAGGGCATTGCGCTCGGCGATCAAATCGATCTTTCCGGGCTGTCCTATGCAAGCGGCGCAACGGCGACGGTATCCGGCTCGACGCTCACGGTCAGCAACGGCGCGGCCAGCGAGACCTTCAACTTGGCCGATACGTCGGTCACGAGTTTCAGCATCGCGAAGGATAGCTCCGGCGGCATTCTGCTGACGGCTGCGGCGGGACCGACCATCGCTGGAGCCGTGTCGGGACAAACGACCAGCAATGAAGCTGCGATCAATCCATTCGCGACCGTAACGATCACGGATCCAAATGCAGCGGCAACGGATAGTCTCATCATCACGCTCGCAGGCGCGGCGGGTATCCTGTCCGGGACAGGATTGATCTCACTTGGAGACGGAACCTACGAATTGGCTGCGACCAGCGCTGACAAGCTGACCGCCGAGCTGCACGCCCTCACCTTCGTGGCTTCGCCGCACGGAGACGGCAGCGCAACGACTACGTTCACCCTGAGCGACACAAGCAGCGACGGCTTGACCGTCAGCGACGCCAACACGTCGGTCATCGACACACATCAAGCCGCTCCCACGACGATCGACGGCCCGGCATCCGGTTATGCGACCATTGAGGGCACCACGGGCAACGACATCATCCACGCCTATGGCCTGTTCAATACGATCCACGGCAATGGCGGCAACGACACGATCTATGCCGGAACATACGGTACGGTTGATGTGTCGAGCGGCGACAGCACGGTCTATCTGCAGGGGATCGTCAACCACGTCACCGGCGGCGACGGCAACAACATGGTGACGGGGTCGACAGGCGCCACGACGATTGCGCTCGGCAATGGCAGCAATACCATCGACGCCGGCGGATACGGCAACATCATCAAGCTGGGCAACGGCAACGATGTTGTCCACCCCGGTGACGGCGCGAGCCAGGTCACGGCTGGCAACGGCAACGGCCACGTGACGCTCTCCGGATATGGCAATACAGTCACGCTTGGCGATGGCGACGATGTCGTCACGGGCGGAGATGGCACCAACAGTGTCACGCTGGGCGACGGCAACAGCACCGTGAATCTCAGCGGGACGGGAAACAAGATCACCGTCGGCTCGGGAACAAACACGATCATGGCCGGCAGCGGAGTGGACAACGTCGTTGCCGGCGCAGGCCACGATACGATCACGCTTGGCGGCGTCGCCAATCACGTGGAGCTCAACGGATCCCAGGCAAATGTGACAAACCAGATCGGCCAGGACGTCATGACGGTCAATGGCGGATCAGACCAGTTCAACTTTTCCGGGTTCGGCAATCAGGCGATCATCAACGGCGCGGCCCATGTGGACATCAGCGATCACAGCACGGGTCTGACCGTCTCGATCAACTCCAGCAACCAGATCGACAGGATCTCCGGATTTGGTAACGACTCTCTCGGCGTCATCGATCTCGCGAACGGCGTGGGCGATTACCACTCCGCCGCCGACATCATGAGCGCGCTAACGAGCGATGGGCACGGCGGGACTCTGCTTGCCCTGGGGAGCGCCCCTGGCGCGGGATCGGTCGATTTCGTCGATACCGCGATCAGCCAGTTGCACGCATCGAACTTTTTGATCGTGTAGGGCTCGGCTTCTTGGCGGCGCGACCGCCCTGGTGCATCTAGCTAGTTGGTGAAGGGCGGCTTGTTATGAAGCTGCCTGGGGGGACCTGCAAGGCACCGTCCCGAGTGGCTGGCGGAGAGAGTGGGATTCGAACCCACGGTACGGTTTCCCGCACACACGCTTTCCAAGCGTGCGCCTTAAGCCACTCGGCCATCTCTCCGGAGCGCCCTCTCTTGAAGGGGCGCCGGTGATTTTGCAAGGGATCGCGGGGAAAACGGGTGAATTTTCCGCAACATATTGTATTTACAATGAAATATCTCACCTGGCGCGACCGCTTGGAACTTGGCGAAGGCTGAACCAGTCGCGGGTTTGGCGCGACGATTCCCTCGAGGACGCCAAACACGATTGGGGACGCCATGACCATCCGCCAGACCATCTTCACGCTAGGTCTGATTTCGGCCCTCGGCCCCGCCGTTACCGCGCCGGTTCAAGCCCAGGTCTGCACGCGGCAGGGTGTCGACGTGAGCTGCGACGACGGGCGGCGCGGGGTGCTTTCAGGCGATGCCATCCTCTGGCCGGACGGGACGCGCTCCAGCTCGACCCCGCATCAGAGCGTGATCATCGGCAACAAGAACTCGGTGCATGTCGGGCCCGGCGTGTTCGTCGGCCATGGCAAGGGCATGGTGCCGATGGATGATCCCAACGCGCCGAACAAGCGGCGCTGCGCGATTCTGGACGGGGTGTCGTACTGCTATTGAGTATTGAGGCTCGGCCTTGCCTGGAATTGCCGTCATGCCCGGGCTTGTCTCGGGCATCCACGTTCTTAGAACCGCGTGGCAAGCCGTGGATGGCCGGGACGAGCCCGGCCATGACGAGTGGATAGATTCGACACGCGAGGAAGAAATCTAGATCAACCGCACCCCCGAGATCGCCGACTTGAGCCAGCGCAGCGCCTGCGGCGGCTGCGCTGCGAGCGGGGCGGCCGCCGCCTTCTCGATGCGGCGCTTCTCCAGCTCGGCGACGAAATCCGACGACCATTGCTGGATGGTGTGGCCACGCAGTGTCTTCATCATTGCGTCCCAGCGCATCTTGCGTTCAATCAGCGGCATCGCGGCCGCGACTGCGATCGCACGGGCCATGCCGTCGATGTCGTGCGGATTGACCAGCAGCGCGGTGTCGAGCTCGTTGGCGGCACCAGCGAATTTCGACAGCACCAGCACGCCGGGATCGGCCGGGTTTTGGGCTGCGACATATTCCTTGGCGACGAGGTTCATGCCGTCATGCAGCGGCGTCACCACGCCGACCTGCGCGGTACGATAGAGGCCCGCGAGCACGGCCTGGCTAAAACCCTTGTTGAGATAGCGAATCGGCGTCCAGTCGACCTCGCCATGGCGGCCGTTGACGTCGGTGACGAGGCGCGCGACCTCGTTCTGAAGATTGCCGTAGGCCTCGATGGCGCCGCGCGAGGGATTGGCGATCTGCAGCAGCGAGATGCTGCGCGCAAACTGCGGCTGCTCGGTCCAGAGCCGGTCGAACGCGCTGATGCGGTTGACGAGCCCCTTGGAATAGTCGAGCCGGTCGACACCGATCGCCAGTCGTTCGCCATTGAGGCTGCGGCGCAGGCGCGAGACGTCCGGATGCGACGCCGACTTCGCGGCGTAAGCCGCGAACTTCTCCGCGTCGATGCCGATCGGAAACACCTCGCAACGTGTGCGTCCGTGCTGCGAGAGCACGATGCCGTCATCGACGACGAGGCCGAGTTCAGTGCCGGCATAGCCGAGAAAATTTTGGCAATCCTCCTCGGTCTGGAAACCGAGCAGGTCATAAGCCAACATCGTCGTGATCAGTTCACGATGATTGGGTACGCCCTGCATGACCGCAGCGACCGGCCACGGCGTATGCAGGAAGAAGCCGATCGGATCGTCGACGCCGAGATCGCGCAGCTCCGCGCCGAGCGCGAGAAAATGATAATCCTGCACCCAGAACGCAGTCTTTGGTTTGCGAAATCGCATCAAGGCGCGCGCCATGAACGCGTTGACCTCGCGATAGCTCACATAGTCGTCGCGCGAGACGCGGATCAGATCGCTGCGGGAATGCAGCGCCGGCCACAGCGCCGAATTGGCAAAGCCCTCGTAATAGCCGCCGTAATGCGCGGCCGGCAGGTCCAGCGTCGCAATCGCGCCCGAGCCCAGCGCCTCGATCTCGGCGAACGGTTCCTTCTGATGGCCGTCGCGCACGCGGCCGGACGATCCCACCCAGATCGCGCCCGAATGCTCGACGACCGGAAGCAATGCCGCGGCGAGGCCACCCGTCATGGGCTCGTTGGGTTTACCGCGCGCAACTCGATTCGAAACGACGACTAAGTTCACAGGTCGTCCCCTCCTGTTCATTCCACCCCGTTTAACTGCCGTTCATCAATATGGTTCCTTGTCATCATTTCTACGAAATGAAACCAAAGTCAGGCGCGCGCGTTGGAACCAGTTCTCCTGAGGGGAACCCGGCGATTTCATTTGGGAATGAGAGTTTTGGCGCCAAATGTCGCGCAGCGTGAATTGCGCGTGCGATGAAACACCGCGACCACAATGTGGCTCTGACATGTCGATGCCTCATTCCAACCTTGTGTCGTCGAGCAGGCGCGCGAGGAACGCGCGCACATCGCCCGGCGCATCGAAGTGACCATTGACGCCCATCGCGCGGCGACCGACCGAAAAAGAAAGACCGTTCATGTCGGGCATGATCGCGAACACGGTTTCATCGGTGACGTCGTCGCCGATGAAGATCGGTCGGCGCCCCCTGAATGGCTCGTGCTTCATCAGCTCGCGCACGCCGGTCGCCTTGGTGAAACCGGAATGCTTGATCTCGCAAACGAACTTGCCGGGCAACACTTCGATCGGCGCATTGGGCAGATCGGCCCGGATCAGCGACACGGCCTCGAAGATCGCCTTCTCCGCATGCGGCGCGAGGCGATAGTGCAGTGCCAACGAATAGCCCTTGTCCTCGAGCAGAATGCCGGGACTGAGCTTCGCAATCGCGGCCAAGCGCCGTTTCAGCTCCTTGTCCATCGGCGGCGCATGAACGTCATCTGCCTCATTGCCCACCGACAGCCGCATCTCCGCGCCATGACCGGCGACGGCACGAAACACGTCGGGCGCGAAGATCAAGTCGATGTCGTTGAGCGAACGTCCGCTGACCATCGCCAGCGCGCCCGACGTGCGCTCCGTCAACCGGTTGAGCGTCTCCGACAAGCCTGGCGGCACCCACACCTCGCGCGGCGTCGGCATCAGGTCCAGCAGCGTGCCGTCGATGTCGAGCAAGATCGCGGTCTCATCGAGATGCGGCACGAGTGCATGCGGCACCGGCACCGAATCGGGCATTTCGTCATCGATCATGGCGCGCTTCTGATCCAGATCAGCAAGTTCCGATTTCATAGTCTACTCCATAGAAGCGAGCGGCCGCGCGATTTGTTCGAGCGATTTGCGCTCCGCGGGGACGGCATAGCGCCAGGCCACGATCGCGGCCGCGATCATCAGGAAGGCGCCCAGCAAATAGCCGGCGAACACGCTGCTGCGTGATCCCGTGTCGATCAGCGCCCCAAACAGCGCGGGACCCGCGACGCCGCCGATGCCGGTGCCGACCGCATAGAACACCGCGATCGCCAGCGCGCGAACTTCGAGCGGGAAGGTCTCGCTCACCGTGAGATAGGCGGCGCTCGCGGCGGGCGAGGCAAAGAAGAAGATCACCATCCAGGCAATGGTTTGCCCTTGCGCACTGAGCGCGCCGATCGAGAACAGATAACCCGACAGTGCCAGCAGCAGGCCCGAGACGCCATAGGTGAACATGATCATGGCGCGGCGGCCGAGCGTATCGAAGAGACGGCCCAGCAGCAGCGGACCGAGGAAGTTACCGGCGGCGAAGGGGAGCAGGTACCAGCCGACATGATCGGCGCTGATGCCGTAGAAGTCGGTCAGCACCAGCGCGAAGGTAAAGAAGATCGCGTTGTAGAAAAAGGCTTGCGCGGCCATCAGCGCGAGCCCGACCAGCGCACGCTGGCGATAGGTGAAGAACAGCGTATGCACGACTTCGCTGATCGGGGTGTGATCGCGCATCTTCAGGCGCATCGTGGCGAAACGTCCGTCGCTTGCCTCCTGGTCATGTCCGATCACCGAGCGCTCGATGTCGTCGACAATCTTGTGGGCCTGCTCCGGATGGCCGTGGATCATCAGCCAGCGCGGGCTCTCTGGGATCCACATCCGCATCAAGAGCACGACGAGGCCGATGGTCGCACCGATGAGATAAGCGAGACGCCAGCCGAGATCGGGACCGATCACCGCAGGATCGAGCAGCACGATGGCCGCCACCGCGCCCATGGCCGCGCCGATCCAGAAGCTTCCATTAATGACCAGATCGGTCCAACCGCGATAGCGCGCCGGCACCAGTTCCTGAATGGTCGAGTTGATCGCAGTGTATTCGCCGCCGATGCCGGCGCCGGTCAGAAAGCGAAACAGCGCGTAGCTTGCGATATCCCACGACAGTGCGGTCGCGGCCGTTGCAGAGAGATAGAGCGCGAGCGTGATGAAGAACAGCTTTTTGCGGCCGATACGATCAGTGAGCCAGCCGAAACCGAGCGCGCCGAGCACGGCACCGGCGAGATAGGCGGAGTTGGCGATGCCGAGATCGAGATTGGAGAAGTGCAGCGTCGGACTCTGCTTCAGCGCGCCCGAGAGCGCGCCGGCCAGCGTCACCTCGAGCCCGTCGAGAATCCAGGTGATGCCGAGCGCCAGCACCACGCGGGTGTGAAATCCGCTCCACGGCAGTGCGTCGAGCCGCGCGGGTATGCTGGTCTCGACGATCCGATCGGTCGCGGCGGCCGAGATCGTGGGTGCATAATTCAGCGCTGGGCTCTGCTGCAATTCCATCGCGTTGCTGGGTCATGGGGGTGCGGCATTCCGCCTGCCACCCGCGACAACGTCTGCAGCAACAGCAGGTTCCCCCCAGGAACGGCGGCGAATGCCGGCCGTTTCCGAAGGAACCAAGGAGTTGACGCATGGCTCATGTCAGAAAGACGACACATTCGCGCAAAACCGCAGCGCGCAAGAAGACCAGCGCGAGGCGCAGCACCTCACGCAAGAGCACAAAGCGCGCCTCGCCAAAGCGCTGGTCGCAGCGTGTGACAAAGGAGAGCGACGCACTGGACCTCAAGCGCGGCGTGTTCACGCTCACGAGCCCGAAGCGGATCGCAGCGTCGCTGAAGCGCTCGGCCGAGCACAGCGCGCGCCGCAAGACCGGGGCCTATCGCTCAGCGTTGTCGATGCTGACGTTCTATATCAACCGTGCCGGCAAGACGTTGCCGAAGACACAGCGCGAGCGGCTGGAGAAAGCAAAGGTGGAGCTGAAGCGGGCGTTTGGGAAGGAGTGAGACTATTCGTCCCGTCGTCCTGGACAACGAGCAGAGTGAGCGCCGATTCAGGACGACAATCGAGAGAACCTTACGCCGCCCGGATATTGGCCATGAAGCGATCGAGTTCGGCGCGCAGCCGGGTGCTTTCGCTCGACAGCGTCTTGGCCGAGTTCAATACTTCTTCCGAGGCCGAGCCGGTCTCAGCTGCGCCACGGTTGACCTGACCGATGTCGGTGGCTGCGGCCTGGGTGCCCTGGGCAACCGTCTGGACGCTGCGCGCGATCTCTTGCGTCGCCGCGCCCTGCTCTTCCACCGCGCTGGCAATGGAAGTCGAGATCGACGAGATCTTGCCGATAGTCGCGCCAATTTCCTTGATCGCGGCGACCGATTCCGCGGTCGCGCCCTGCATTCCCATGATGTGCGAGGAAATCTCATCCGTCGCCTTGGCCGTCTGGCTCGCCAGCGACTTCACTTCACTTGCGACCACCGCAAAGCCGCGGCCGGCCTCGCCAGCGCGGGCCGCCTCGATGGTGGCGTTCAGCGCGAGAAGGTTGGTCTGCTCGGCAATCGCGGTGATCAGCTTGACCACCTCGCCGATCTGCTGGGCGGCATGCGAGAGCTTGCCGATACGGCCGTCGGTTTCCTTGGCCTGCACCACGGCCGCCTCGGCGATCCGGGTGGAGTCGCGGACCTGGCGGCCGATCTCCTCGACCGAAGCCGAGAGCTCTTCTGTGGCGGTGGCCACCGACTGCATGTTGCTCGATGCCTGCTCGGATACGCCCGCGACCTGGCTCGACAGCGTCTGCGTGGTCTCCGCGGTGCGGGTCAGCGTGGACGCCGACGATTCGAGCTGCACGGCGGAGGCCGAGACGTTCGACACGATGGCGCCGACGGCGGTCTCGAAATCATCGGCGAAGCGGATCAGCTCGCCGCGGCGGCTTGCCGCCTGCTCCTTGTTCTGGGCTTCGCTGGCGGCAGCATCGCGCTCCGCCTTGGCCACGGCCTGAACCTTGAACTCCTCGACCGCGCCGGCCATCTCGCCGATCTCGTCCTTGCGGCCGAGGCCCGGGAGCACGACGTCGAAATTGCCCGATGCGAGCTCGCGCATCGCCTTGCACATCGCGATCATCGGCCGCGAGATGCCGTTACCGAGCATCAGCGCGAGCACGGCGCCGACCGCGAGGCCGCCCAGCGCCAGCATCAACATCAGCTGCTCGGTTTCCGCGATCGTCGTATTGGCGCTCGCCTCGATGCGCTGCTGATCGGCCGACAGGTCGGACCGCAACTCGCCGGAGAGCTTGAGGATGGCCGCAGCCGTCTTGGTCATCTCGCCATTCAACTTGACGATGATTTTCACGTTGTCGGAGAGCTTTGCAAACGATGCGCGGTACTGCTTCAGCAGACCACCGATCTCGGTGACGCGGTCGGTGATCTTCTGGTCATTGGCGTAGATCGAGACCAGCAGCGTCTCCAGGAACTTGATGCGTGCGATCACGCCGTCGGCGGTCTTCGGCTCCGGCTTGGCGACGAAGGCGCTGACCGAGGTGGAGACCGCGAGATATTGCGAGGTGATGTCCTTGGCGGTGGTCTGGACCGAGTCCAGGCCCGCCAGCGCCGCGGTATCGGCGAGATCGTCGAACTTGAAGCGGATCTTGTTGCCGACGCTGTTCAACTCATCGGCTGCGATCTTGTTGTTCTGGCGGGTCAGCGTGATGATTTCGCCGAAGACTTTCGTGAAACGCTGGAACTCGGTTTCGAGCTTGCCGACCTGCTCGCGGCGCTCCGCACCGGTCGTGGCGGACATCGACTTGGCGATCGCCGCTCTCAAATTCTCTTCGGCCGTCTTGGCCGCCGTCTCGTCGTCCGCGGCGCCGGTCAGCGTATAGGCCCGTGCCAGCCCCTGATAGGCGATCAGCTCACGATCGACGGTTCGCGCCAGGTTAGCTTCCGACACGCTGATCCGATAGGCGGCGACGGCGCCCGCGATCCGCTCGAAGCCGAAATAGGCGAAAGCCATGCTGACGGCGAGGATGGCCAGCACCGCCACGAAGCCGAGGATGATTTTTGCACGAAAACGCAAGGTGAGCAGCTTCGAGGTGTTCGGCTTCGAGTTGTTCGGTTTCGACTTGGCGGACATTCCCCCACCCCATTCCATTCGCGGAAAACCAGGCGCAGCCGGGAAGCAGCCCGCTCCCCGACTCGTCTGCACGGTAAATGGCAAAGGATAAGCTGCGGTAAATTTGCGGCGCCGCAACTTGCGGTTAGGTGACGCGGGGCGTTTGTCGTCCTGACAAGCGAAGCGCAGATTCAGGACCCATTACCCCAGGGAGAAGTTTGGCGAAGACTCGGGGTTACCAGCCCCGCACCACAACTTCTCCCTGGGGCAATCGGTCCTGGCTTTCGCCAGGACGACAATCGAGAGAACCTTACGCCGCCCGGATATTGGCCATGAAGCGATCGAGTTCGGCGCGCAGCCGGGTGCTTTCGCTCGACAGCGTCTTGGCCGAGTTCAATACTTCTTCCGAAGCCGAGCCGGTCTCGGCGGCGCCACGGTTGACCTGACCGATGTCGGTGGCGGCGGCCTGGGTGCCCTGGGCAACCGTCTGGACGCTGCGTGCGATCTCTTGCGTCGCCGCGCCCTGCTGCTCGACGGCGCTCGCGATCGAGGTCGAGATCGAGGAGATCTGACCGATGGTCGCACCGATTTCCTTGATCGCGGCGACCGATTCCGCGGTCGCGCCCTGCATGCCCATGATGTGCGAGGAAATCTCATCCGTCGCCTTGGCCGTCTGGCTCGCCAGCGACTTCACTTCGCTCGCGACCACCGCAAAGCCGCGGCCGGCCTCGCCAGCGCGGGCCGCCTCGATGGTGGCGTTCAGCGCGAGAAGGTTGGTCTGCTCGGCAATCGCGGTGATCAGCTTGACCACCTCGCCGATCTGCTGGGCGGCATGCGAGAGCTTGCCGATACGGCCGTCGGTTTCCTTGGCCTGCACCACGGCCGCCTCGGCGATCCGGGTGGAGTCGCGGACCTGGCGGCCGATCTCCTCGACCGAAGCCGAGAGCTCTTCTGTGGCGGTGGCCACCGACTGCATGTTGCTCGATGCCTGCTCGGATACGCCCGCGACCTGGCTCGACAGCGTCTGCGTGGTCTCCGCGGTGCGGGTCAGCGTGGACGCCGACGATTCGAGCTGCACGGCGGAGGCCGAGACGTTCGACACGATGGCGCCGACGGCGGTCTCGAAATCATCGGCGAAGCGGATCAGCTCGCCGCGGCGGCTTGCCGCCTGCTCCTTGTTCTGGGCTTCGCTGGCGGCAGCATCGCGCTCCGCCTTGGCCACGGCCTGAACCTTGAACTCCTCGACCGCGCCGGCCATCTCGCCGATCTCGTCCTTGCGGCCGAGGCCCGGGAGCACGACGTCGAAATTGCCCGATGCGAGCTCGCGCATCGCCTTGCACATCGCGATCATCGGCCGCGAGATGCCGGTGCCGAGAAGAAAGGCGAGAACAGCGCCGAGCAGCGTGCCGCCGACGGCCAGCATGAGTACCAGCTGCTCGGTCTTCCCGATGGTGGCCGCGGATTCCGAATCCAGCCGCTGCTGTTCGGCGACCAGATCCGCCTTCATGGCGGTGGCGCCCTGAAGGATTGCTCCTGCCGAACCGGTCATCTCGGTGACGAGCTCGTCGACCAACTTGGCGTTGGCGATCAGCTTCTCCAATGCTTCGCGATAGGCGCCAAGCAATCCCTTGGCGTCCTTCAAGCCGGCGATGACCTTGTCGTCCATGGAATAGACCGCCCCGAGTGAGTTCTCGACGAATTTCAGCCGAGCCAGTGCGCTGGCGGCGATCGCCTGGTCGGACGTCAGGACGAAATTGGTCGCGGCCGCGCTCGCGGTCTGGAATTGGGTATTGACCTGCTTGGTGCCGAACTCGATCGCCTGCGCCTCGGAATCGGAGGCGTTGTTGCCGATGTCGTCGAGCTTGTACTTCAGGAGGTTGGCATTCCGCATGAGCTGGTTCTGCACCAGCAGCGCGCTGTCGCGCTTGGCCTGGAGGACCTTTCCGAACGTCGCGGAGAAATTGGAAAATTCCTTGGCGAGCTTGCCGAGGCTCTCCTGCCGCACCGACTTCTTGGCGCTCGTGACCGCCTGGTCGATAGCGTTCTTCAGGCCGGTCTCGGCATCCAGCGCCGCCTTGGCGTCGTCCTCCTTGCCCGTGACGACGAAATATTTGGCGGCAGAACGGTAGGCGAGCAGCTCGCGGTCGATGTTACGGGCGAGGTCGGCCTCGGACACGCTGGTGCGGTATGACCCGACCCCGGACGAGACCCGCTCGAAACCGAAATAGGCGAAGGCCATGCTGCCGGCAGAGATCACCAGCACCGCGGCAAAGCCGAGGATGATCTTGGCGCGGAACCTGAGGGTCGGAAATATTGTACGCTTCGACGGCGACGCGATACGGCCGGACATTCCCACCCCCATTTTCCATTCGGCCGTGATCCGGAGACGTCCCGCCTCCAGACCCGGATGAGCAAAACTAGGGCAGAATGGATAAAGGGCGGTAAATTCGGCATGCCCGTGCAATCCGGGGGGGGCCCTATCGGCCAGAGGCCGGCCGGATGGGCATGACGGCTGGCATCCCGCCCCCAGCCGCCGCAGCGCTGGAAATGACGATCTGGCTGCTCAAATCATTACATCTGCAGCCGGATCAATGACCTTTCCATGACCGGGGCGACCAAAATCCTAGTTGCAAAGTCGGGGGGCGGCGGTCTCTAATTAGAAACAATCAAAATCGATCCCCGGGAGGACTTCACCGTGTCTACAGTCAAACTGACAGTGAACGGCAAGGCCGTTACTGTCGACGTCGAGGACCGCACGCTGCTGGTCCATCTCTTGCGCGATCACCTCAACCTCACCGGGACCCATGTCGGCTGCGACACCAGCCAGTGCGGCGCCTGCGTCGTGCACATGGACGGCAAAGCCGTAAAATCCTGCACCATGCTGGCGGGACAGGCCGATGGCGCCAACGTCACCACCATCGAAGGCATCGCCAAGGGCGACGAGCTGCACCCGATGCAGGCCGCCTTCCGCGACAATCACGGCCTCCAGTGCGGCTATTGCACCCCAGGCATGATCATGTCGGCGATCGACATCGTGCACCGCCATGGTGGCGAGCTCGACGAGGCGACCGTGCGCCAAGAGCTGGAAGGCAATATCTGCCGCTGCACCGGCTACCACAACATCGTCAAAGCCGTGCTGGATGCAGCCGGACGCATGAAGGTCTCGCAGGCGGCCGAGTAAAGCGGCTCGCCTCGAACGACAAAGACCACCACTGTCGCTTTCGATGGAAAGCGCAGAACAAGAATTTCCGGTCGGGAGGACCAGACAATGGGTGTTGAAGGCATCGGCGCGCGCGTCGTGCGCAAGGAAGATAAGCGTTTCATCACCGGCAAGGGCCGGTACGTCGACGACATCAAGCTGCAGGGCATGACCCATGCCCATTTCATCAGAAGCCCGCATGCGCACGCCAAGGTGAAGGGGATCGACTCCTCCGCCGCGCTTAGCATGCCCGGCGTCGTCGCGGTTCTCACGGGCCAGCAGATCGTCGACGACAAGGTCGGCAACCTCATCTGCGGCTGGGCCATCACCTCCAAGGACGGCAGCCCGATGAAAATGGGCGCATGGCCGGCGATGGCGCCGGAGACGGTGCGCTTCGTCGGACAAGCCGTCGCAGTCGTAATCGCCGACAGCAAGAATCTGGCGCGCGACGCCGCCGAGGCCGTGGTCGTGGACTATGAAGAGCTTCCGGCAGTTGCTGACGTCCACGCCGCCATCAAGGCCGGCGCGCCGCAGCTTCATCCCGAAGCGCCGGGCAACCAGGTCTATGACTGGGTGATCGGCGACGAGGGCGCGACGGATGCCGCCTTCGCCAAGGCCGCCAATGTCGTGAAGCTCGACGTCACCAACAATCGCCTCGCGCCGAACGCGATGGAGCCCCGCGCGGCGATCGCCGATTACGATGCGGCTGAAGAGCACTTTACGCTCTATACGACTTCGCAGAACCCGCACGTCGCCCGCCTGGTGCTGTCAGCGTTCTACAACATCGCTCCCGAGCACAAGCTGCGCGTGATCGCCCCCGACGTCGGCGGCGGCTTCGGCTCAAAAATCTTCATCTATCCCGAAGAGATGGTGGCGCTGTGGGCCTCGAAGAAGGTCGGCCGTCCGGTGAAATGGACCGGCGACCGCACCGAGGCCTTCCTCACCGACGCGCATGGCCGTGACCACGTCACCCATGCCGAGATGGCGTTCGACGCCAACAACAAGATCACCGGGTTGAAGGTGAAGACCTACGCCAATTTCGGCGCCTACATGTCGCTGTTCTCGTCCTCGGTGCCGACCTATCTCTACGCGACGCTGCTGTCGGGCCAGTACAACATCCCGGCGATCCATGCCGAAGTGGTGGGCGTCTACACCAACACCACGCCCGTCGATGCCTATCGCGGCGCGGGCCGGCCTGAGGCGAGCTATCTGATCGAACGGCTGATGGAAACGGCGGCACGGCAACTCAACGTCGATCCGGCAGCGCTCCGCCGGACCAACTTCATTACCCAGTTCCCGCACCAGACGCCGGTGATCATGGCCTATGACACCGGCGACTTCAACGCCTCGCTCGACGCCGCGATGAAGGCGATCGACTATGCCGGCTTTGCCGGGCGCAAGGCCAAGGCGAAGACAGAAGGCAAGCTGCGCGGCATCGGCGTATCCTGCTACATCGAGGCCTGCGGCATCGCGCCGTCGAAGGCAGTCGGTAGCCTGGGCGCCGGCGTCGGTCTTTGGGAATCCGCCGAGGTGCGCGTCAACCCGGTCGGCACCATCGAGATCCTCACCGGCTCGCACAGCCACGGCCAGGGTCACGAAACCACCTTCTGCCAGCTCGTCGCGGAACGCCTCGGCGTTCCCATCAGCCAGGTCTCGATCGTGCATGGCGACACCGACAAGGTGCAGTTCGGCATGGGCACCTACGGCTCGCGCTCGGCGGCCGTCGGTCTCACCGCCATTCTGAAGGCGATGGAGAAGATGGAGTCCAAGGCGAAGAAGATTGCAGCGCATGCGCTGGAGGCGTCCGAGGGCGACATCGTCATCGAGAACGGCGAGTTCAAGGTGGCAGGCACCGACAAGGCGATCGCCTTTCCGATGGTCGCGCTCGCGGCCTACACCGCGCACAATCTGCCCGACGGGATGGAGCCGGGTCTGAAGGAAAGCGCCTTCTACGACCCCACCAACTTCACCTTCCCGGCCGGCGCCTATATCTGCGAGCTCGAGGTCGATCCCGGCACCGGAAAGACCAGCTTCGTCAACTTCGTCGCAGCCGACGATTTCGGCCGGCTGATCAACCCGATGATTGTCGAGGGCCAGGTCCATGGCGGACTTGCCCAAGGTATCGGGCAGGCGCTGCTCGAGCACGCGATCTACGATGCCAACGGCCAGCCGGTCACGGCCTCGTTCATGGACTATTCCATGCCGCGTGCCGACGATCTGCCCTCGTTCAACCTCTCCCACACCACGACGCTGTGCCCGGGCAATCCCTTGGGCATCAAGGGTTGCGGTGAAGCCGGCGCGATCGGCGCCTCTGCGGCCGTGATCAACGCGATTACGGATGCGATCGGCAAGAACAATCTGGAAATGCCCGCAACCCCGGATCGGGTGTGGCGCACGATCCACGCGGCTTAAGAGGGAGCATCAAAGATGTACCAGACCACCTATCATCGCGCCTCCTCGGTCGACGAAGCCGCCTCCCTCTTCGCCAAAGGCAGCGAGGCGAAATTCCTCGCAGGCGGCCAAACGCTGCTCCCGGTGATGAAGCAGCGGCTCGCCAGCCCCTCCGACGTGATCGATCTCGGCAAGATCAAGGAGTTGATCGGCGTCGAAGCCTCCGGCGACACGGTGACCATCAAGGCCGCCACGCCGCATTACGATGTCGCCACCAGCGAGGCCGCCAAGAAGGCGATCCCCGCGCTCGCCTATCTGGCGTCGCTGATCGGGGATCCCGCGGTGCGCTACCGTGGCACGATCGGCGGCTCGATCGCCAACAACGATCCCGCCGCGGACTATCCGGCCGCGCTGCTCGCGCTCGGGGCCACTGTGAAGACCAACAAGCGGTCGATCCCGGCGGAGGACTTCTTCCAGGGCCTGTTCACGACGGTGCTTGAAGACGGCGAGATCATCACGGCCGTGTCGTTCCCGGTTCCGGCGAAGGCGGGCTACGCCAAGATGCGGCACCCGGCCTCGCGCTTCGCGCTGACCGCCGTCTTCGTCGCGCAGACGAAGTCGGGCGAGATCCGCGTCGCCGCGACCGGCGCGTCGCAGAGCGGCGTGATGCGGGTGCCCGCGATCGAGGCCGCGCTGAAGGCGAACTGGTCGCCGGCTGCGATCGACGGCGTCAGCATTTCGGCGAGCAATCTGCTGGCCGACATTCACGGCACGGCGGAGTATCGCGCCAACTTGATCAAGGTGATGGCGCAACGCGCTGTGACTGCCGCAGGTTAGTAGCGCCTCAACACAAACCTTTCGCGGCGCGCAGAATGCGCGCCGCTTTTATTTTGGAGGTGCATCACGAAAACCGCTTGCCTCGCTGGCGTGAAGGCGGGAAAAGTTAATCAGCCAATTAACTCCCCACAGAGGAACGTCCGAGGCGATTGCCGGACCATCGGCATCCGCCCGCGACCCGAGGAAGCAACAACGTGCTCGATAAATCAGCCCAAAATTCCTCCGTCCGCACCTCCGGCCCGCTGTCGGGCTTCCGCATCGTCGAATTCGCCGGCATCGGACCCGGCCCGTTCGCCTGCATGATGCTGGCCGACATGGGCGCCGATGTCGTTACGCTCGACCGCGTCGGCGCGAAGAAGAGCATGAAGTCGGTGGCGGGGCGCGGGCGCAAGGTGGTCGAGCTCGATCTCAAGGACACGGCGGCGATCGCCGAGGTGCTCGACCTCCTCGCCACCGCCGATGCGCTGGTTGAGGGTTTCCGTCCAGGTGTCATGGAACGCCTCGGGCTCAGCCCGGACGTTGTGCTCGCGCGCAATCCAAAATTGGTCTACGGCCGCATGACCGGTTGGGGCCAGGAAGGCCCGTTGGCCAACGCCGCCGGCCACGACATCAACTATATCTCCATCACCGGCGCGCTGGCCGCGATCGGCACCAAGGAAGCACCGGTACCGCCGCTCAACCTGGTCGGCGATTTCGGCGGCGGCGCGCTCTATATGGTCGTCGGGGTGCTCGCTGCACTTTTGGAAGCGCAAAAGTCCGGCAAGGGTCAGGTTGTCGATGCCGCAATGTGCGACGGCGCGGCATCTCTGATGTCGTTCTTCTTCGACATGACCACGCTCGGTCGCTGGACCGAAGGCCGCAACCAGAACTTTCTCGACGGCGGCGCGCATTTCTACGGCGTATATGAATGCGCCTGCGGGCATTTCGTCTCGATCGGCTCAATCGAGCCGCAGTTCTACGCGCTGCTGCGTGAGCACGCCGGCCTGACCGACGCCGATTTCGACGCGCAGATGGACCGCAAGGCGTGGCCTGCGCTGAAGGCGAAGCTGCAGGCCGTGTTCAAGAGCAAAACGCGCGAGGACTGGTGCAAGATCATGGAAGGCACCGACATCTGCTTCGCGCCGGTGCTGACCATGTCGGAAGCGACGCAACATCCGCACATGATCGCCCGCAACGTCTTCGTCGAGCGCCACGGCGTGAAACAGCCGGCACCTGCGCCTCGGTTTTCGCGCACGCCGTCGGCGGTGCGCGAGCCGGAGGGGGCAGAGATCGCGGCGGTGACGAAGGCGTGGAAGAGGTAATCTCCACTACGCACTCCGCCGTCGTCCCGGCGAAGGCCCTAGGGCATGCACATATCTGGTGCGGCGGATTGACTCAGGTCGAGGCGGGGGGATTTCAGAATCGGGAATTCGTGTGATTTCTATTGCGGCACTTCTGATCGAATGGAGGTGCCGCCATGTTGTCACGAATTGACTGGACGTTGGGCCGGTTCGGGGATCGTCGTCTCGATAAAGGGGGGCGGCGCTTGTCGGACGCATGGTTGCTGGCAAGAATGTCTGCCTGCGGCAGCTCTCCAGAGGGGACCGTAGCCTGGAGGTACGGTTCAACCGCTTTCTCGGCCACGACAAGGTGACAACAGAGCGGATCATCGAAAGCTGGAGTGAAAGCACGGTTGCAGCCGTCGAGGGGCGTCACGTTCTGGCGATCCAGGACACCAGTGAGATCCACTTCAACACCACGCCGCAACGCCGTCGCGGGCTGGGGGAGATCGGCCATGGCAATAGTCACGGCGTGCTGCTGCACCCATTGCTGGCGGTGGATGCAGACAATGGCACCTGCCTGGGGCTTTTGACCGGCGAGGTGTGGACGCGTGAGGGCCGTCGGACCCTCTCGCATGACAGCCGCGAGCTGTCAGACAAGGAATCGCAGCGCTGGAGTGCCACGGCTCTTGCAGCCAAGCCGCTGCTTGCGAGCGCCACAGGGGTGACCCTGCTTGGCGACCGTGAGAGCGACATCTTTGCTCTTTATGCCAGCGCGGCCGAGCATGGCTATCACGTCATCGCCCGCAGCATGCATGACCGCAAGCTGGCCGACTCGGCGGGTTTGTATGCGGCCATCGACGCCATGGTGCCGATAGAGCGGCGTACGATCCAATTGCCTGCGCGTGCGCAACGGCCGGCACGTCAGGCTGACCTCGAACTTCGCTTTGGTGCAATCGAACTGGCCCGGCCGCAAAGCAAGTTCCTGCGCGATTTGCCGAAGAGCCTGCATCTGGCCATCGTCGATGTCCGCGAGATCAATGCCGGCTCCGACGTCGAGCCACTACATTGGTGTCTTCTCACTTCTCATGAGGTCGCAGCTGCAGAGGGCGCCTGGCGCATCGTCGAATGGTACAAGCAGCGCTGGATCATCGAGCAGTTCTTCCGCGTTCTCAAGACACAAGGCCTCAAGCTTGAGGACAGCCAAATCGGTTCCGCCGACCGGCTCCTGAAGCTGGTGGCCATCGCTGCCAAAGCGGCTGTGATCACGATCCAGCTCCTACAAGCGCGTGACGGCAGCAAGCAGTCCGCCCACATCGCCTTCAACGCCAGCGAGATCGCAATGCTGGCCGCCCTGAACCGGCAGTACGAAGCCAAAAGTAAGCGGCTCAAGAACCCGTATCTGCCTGACAGCTTGCCTTGGGCCGCCTGGATCATTGGCCGCCTCGGCGGTTGGGATGGCTATCCATCTTCCAGGCCCCCGGGTCCCATCACCTTCAGAAACGGTCTCCAATACTTCCATGCCCTCGCAGCCGGATGGAGCCTCAGAGATATGTGCATGCCCTAGGGCGAAGGCCGGGACCCATACCCCCAGGAAGTTGTGGTTACGGGGATTCGGAGTTAATGCTGTCGCGCAGCAATAAAAGCCTGGGGTTATGGGTCGCGGCCTTCGCCGGGCGACATCTGTTGTGAGGCAGCAGTGAGGGCAACAGCCGCGGCCTACGCCGCCGTGTCCACCTTCAGCACCCCGCGCCGAATCTGGTCCTCCTCGATCGACTCGAACAGCGCCTTGAAATTGCCCTCGCCGAAGCCGTCGTCGCCCTTGCGCTGGATGAACTCGAAGAAGATCGGGCCGATCGCGTTGGCCGAGAAGATCTGCAAGAGCACCTTGGTCTGGCCGCCGTCGACCACGCCTTCGCCGTCGATCAGGATGCCGCTCTTCTGCAGGCGGGCGAGATCTTCGCCATGCTTGGGCAGGCGCGCATCGATCCGCTCGAAATAGGTCTCGGGCGGCGCCGGCATGAAGGGCAGGCCGGCCTCGCGCAGGCCTTCGATGGTGCGATAGATGTCGCTGCAGCCGCAGGCGATGTGCTGGATGCCCTCGCCGCGATAGATCTTCAGATATTCCTCGATCTGGCCGGAATCGCCGGCGTCCTCGTTGATCGGAATCCGGATCTTGCCGTCGGGACTCGTCAGCGCGCGCGAGAACAGGCCCGACGCACGGCCCTCGATGTCGAAAAAGCGGATCTGGCGGAAGTTGAACAGCTTTTCGTAGAAGCCAGTCCACACGTCCATGCGACCGCGATGGACGTTATGGGTAAGGTGATCGAGATAGAACAGACCGGCGCCGGCGGGACGCGGATCGCGTGCACCCAGCCATTCGTACTCGGCATCGTAGGCCGAGCCGTTGGCGCCGTAGCGATCGACGAAGTAGAGCAGGCTCCCGCCGATGCCCTTGATCGCGGGCACGTCGAGCGTCTTCTGCGCGGATGATACATTGGCTGGCGCCGCGCCGAGCGAGATGGCGCGGTCATAGGCCGCCTTCGCGTCGACCACGCGGAACGCCATCGACGGCGCACAAGGGCCATGCGCGGCGACGAAGTCGTAACCGTGGGTGCCGGGCTCCTCGTTGACGAGGTAGTTGATGTCGCCCTGGCGATAGACCGTGATGGTCTTGGTCTTGTGGCGCGCGACGGGCGCGTAGCCCATCAGCTTGAACAACGCGTGCAACTCTTCCGGATTGGGATGCGCATATTCGACGAATTCGAACCCGTCGGTGCCCATCGGATTGTCGGCGGTGATCGTTGCCGGCGGTGCATCGTGCGGAAACGGACCCATGGCGCTCTCCCAAATTGCTGCTGGAGGGAACTATCCTTCATAAGATGCGCAAGGAGCATGCAAACGGGATGGAATTTGGCTAACATATGCATGATCCGTGCACGAAATGGACAAAAGACGCATGATTTCCGTGGATGCCTTCGACCTCAAGATCCTGGGCGCACTCCAGGATGATGGCCGCCTCACCAACCAGGAGCTTGCCGAGCTAGCCGGCCTCTCGGCCTCGCAATGCTCGCGCCGGCGGATGCGGCTGGAAGAAGAGAAAGTCATCGCTGGCTACCACGCCGACCTCTCCAGCGAGGCGCTCGGCTTCGGCGTGATTGCCTTCATCCAGGTCGGGCTTGCAACCCACTCGCCGGATAACTCAAAACGCTTTCGCGCGCTGGTGAACCGGATCGACGAAATTCAGGAGGCCTATTCGCTCACCGGCGACGCCGATTACGTTTTAAAAGCCGTGCTGCGCGATCTGAAAGGGCTGTCCAACCTCGTCAACGACGTGCTGATGCCGCACCAGAGCGTAGCGCATGTGCGCTCCTCGATCGTGCTCGATCGGCTCAAGGAAAGCTCAAAGCTGCCGCTTAGGGATCTCAAGGCTGGCTGAAATCGAGGGAACTACGCCATTCGCGTCCCGCGCGCGGTCTGCGATGATCCACGTTAATGTGCGGAGATTCTGCCATGGCCCTCGAGCTTCGACCGAACTGCGAATATTGCGACCGCGACCTGCCGCCCAACGCAACGAATGCGCGGATCTGCTCCTATGAATGCACGTTCTGCGCGGATTGCGTGGAGACGAAACTCTCCAACGTCTGCCCGAACTGCGGCGGTGGTTTTGCGCCGCGCCCGATCAGGCCGACGCAGGAATGGCGGCGAGGCGTGTGCACGAGCAGGCAGGCGCCGTCCGACAAACGGGTGCATCTGAAGTACGGCGTGGACGACGTCGCTGCCCATTGCGCGAGAGTACGCGAGGTGCCGCCGGAGAAGCGGTGAACTGCCTCGACTCCGCCATTGCGAGCGCAGCGAAGCAATCCGGAATCTCTCCGCGGTGACAGTCTGGATTTGCTTCGTCGCAAGAGCTCCTCGCAATGACGAGAGAACATCACCCCGCCGGAAAAATCGTCCCCTCGACCTCGCCAAACCCGACGCGATAGCCGTTGCCCTGGCACCAGCCGCGCATCACGAGGCTGTCGCCGTCCTCCAGGAACGAACGCTTGGCGCCGCCGGGCAGTTCGACCGGCTCGGTCCCGTTCCAGCTGATCTCCAAAAGGCTGCCGCGCTGGTTCTTCTCAGGACCGGAGATGGTGCCGGACCCCAGCAGATCGCCGACATTCATGGCACAGCCGCTGGAGGCGTGGTGCATCAGCTGCTGCACGGACGACCAGTACATGTACTTGAAATTGGTGCGGCTGATGCCCGCGGGCGCATTGGCGCCGGCAGCGCGCAAGGAGACGTCGAGCTCGAGATCGTAGTTCTGCGGCTTGGCCTGCTTGAGGTAATCCAGCGGCACTGGCTCCTGCGCCGGCCCCTTCAAGCGGAACGGCTCCAGCGCCTCGCGCATCACCACCCACGGGCTGATCGACGTCGCGAAAGCCTTGGCGAGGAACGGACCCAACGGCACATACTCCCACTGCTGGATGTCGCGCGCACTCCAGTCGTTGAGCAGCACGAAACCGAAGATCATTTCCTCGGCCTGGCTCTCCGTCAGCATCCCTCCCATCGGCGAAGGCTGGCCGACCACGACACCCATCTCCAGCTCGAAGTCGAGCCGTTTGCATGGGCCGAAGCTCGGCACTTCCACGTTTGGCGGCTTCAACTGCCCGCTCGGACGCTTCACCTTGGTCCCGGAGACGACGACGGTGGACGCACGGCCGTTATAGCCGATCGGCATATGCAGCCAGTTCGGCTGCAGCGCATTGTCCTTGCCGCGGAACATCACGCCGACATTGGTGGCGTGCTCCTTGGACGAATAGAAGTCGGTGTAGCCAGACACCGCGAACGGCAGATGCAGTTTTGCATCCCGGATCGGCACCAGCGCCTGCTTGCGCAGCTCCTCATTGTCACGCAGCTCCGGATGATCGTGCCGCAGCAGCTCGCTGATCCGCGCCCGCGTCCTGCTCCAGACCTGTGGTCCAAGGGCCATGAAGGGATTGAGCGAGGGTCCGGAGAACACGCCGAGCGGGCCAACGTCGAGCCGAGAGTCCTGCTCGAGTTCCCAGAGATCGAGCACGTAACTGCCGATGGCAACGCCGACGCGCGGCGTCGGATTGGCCGCGGTCGAGAACACGCCGTAGGGAAGGTTCTGGATCGGGAAATCCGAGGCGGGATCGATTTCGATGAAGGAGCGAAGGCTGGGATCGTTGGGGTGGGGCACATGACTCTCCGAGCTTGAGACCGTCATGGCCGGGCTTGTCCCGGCCATCGACGATCTGTCTAGTGCACGTCAACACGTGGATGCCCGGGACATGTAGCGCGAAGACGCACTTCGCGCTTCTGCCCGGGCATGACGGAGGTGGAGGACCAGGAAGCTACGGCCTGTTCGGATCGAAGCGCTTCTCAAGTCCCTTCCAGCAATCCGCGTAGTCGTCCTGGAGCGTCGCCGCGTTGGCGGCATGCGCTGTGACGCGCTGCGGGTAGCGGGTCTCGAACATGAAGGCCATGGTGCCGGTCAGCTTCACCGGTTTCAATTCGCCGTTGCTGGCGTGCTCGAAGGCGTCGCGGTCGGGGCCGTGCGGCAGCATGCAATTGTGCAGGCTGATACCACCAGGCACAAAGCCCTGCGGCTTGGCGTCGTAGACGCCGTAGATCAGCCCCATGAACTCGCTCATGATGTTCATATGATACCAGGGCGGCCGGAAGGTATTTTCCGCGACCATCCAGCGCTCGGGGAAGATGACGAAGTCGATATTCGCGGTGCCTGCGGTCTCCGAGGGCGAGGTCAGCACCGTGAAGATCGAGGGATCGGGATGGTCGAAGGCGATGGCGCCGACTGGCGAGAACGCGCGCAGATCGTATTTGTAGGGCGCGTAATTGCCGTGCCAGGCGACGACGTCGATCGGCGAATGGGCGAGCTGTGTCTTGAACAGCGAACCGCCCCATTTCACGAACAATTCGGTCGGCGTGTCCTTGTCCTCGTAGTTCGAGACCGGGGTGAGGAAGTCGCGTGCGTTGGCGAGGCAATTGGCGCCGATCGGCCCGCGCTCCGGCAGCGTGAAGGCGCCGCCGTAGTTTTCGCAGAGGTAGCCGCGCGCGGGACCGTTCGGGATCTCGACGCGGAACTTGACGCCGCGTGGGATCACCACGATCTCGCCGGGCTCGGCGTCGATGCGGCCGAACTCGGTAACGAGGCGCAAGTTTCCCTGCTGGAGCACGAACATCATCTCGCCATCGGCATTGTAGAAATGCTGGTCCACCATCGATTTGGTGATGAGATAGACATGCGCGGCCATGCCGGCCTGCGTGTTGACATCGCCGGCGGTCGTCATGGTCTGCACGCCCTGAAGGAAGGTCTTGTCCTCCTTCGGGATCGGCGCCGGATCCCAGCGCAGCTGCGCGATCGGCAAGTCATTCTCGTGGCAGGGCGCCGAGCGCCACAGGCCGGCATCGGCCTTCTCGAAACGGCCGGAATGCTTCACCGACGGACGGATACGGTAGAGCCAGGAGCGCTCATTGGTGCCGCGTGGCGCCGTGAAGGGCGAACCCGAGAGCTGTTCGGCATAGAGGCCATAGGCGCAGCGCTGCGGCGAGTTGCGCCCGATCGGCAGCGCGCCCGGCAACGCCTCGGTCTCAAAGCTGTTGCCGAAGCCGGACATGTAGCCCGGCGTGACCTGCGCCGAGCTTCGGATGATCTGATCAGGCGAGGTATTGATGTTCATGACGATCCTCCTCCTTGCAGGGCGGCCCACATTTCCTGGTCGCGCTTGTCGGTCCAGATCACGGGATCGTCGATCCCCGACGCCTCGTCGAAGGCGCGCGACACATTGAACGGCAGGCAGTGCTCGTAGATGGCGAAACTGTGGAATTTCGGATCCATCACCTCGCGCGTCGCGGCCATCGATTCCTTCAGCGTGCGTCCCTTGGCAACGGAGATTTCGGCCGCACCGTAGAGCGAGGTGACGAAGTCGCGCGTCATCGCGATGGCTTCGCGCACCGTGGCAGTTCCCTTCAGCGCATCGCCGCGCCCCGGCGCGATCGCCTTGGGATTGAAGTTGCGGATCTCGTTCAGCGTCAGCGGCCATTCGCGCAAATGCGCGTCGCCGCAATAGCAGGCCGAGTGATATTCGATGAGATCGCCGGAGAACATGACTTCCGCATCCGGCACCCAGGCGACGATGTCGCCCGAGGTGTGGCCGGCGCCAAGCTGCATCAGCCGCACCTCGCGCTTGCCTAGATAGATCGACATCTCGCCTTCGAAGGTCAGTGTCGGCCAGGTCAGACCGGGAATGCTCGAAGCGTCCTGGAACAGGCGGGGGAAACGGCCATATTCGGAATCCCAATCCTGCTGGCCGCGCTCCTCGATGAGACGATGAGTCTCCTGCGATGCGACGATGCCCTGTGCCCTGTAGGCGGAGGCCCCCAGCACGCGCACGGCGTGATAGTGCGACAGCACGACGTATTTGATCGGCTTGTCGGTGACGGTGCGCACGCGCTCGATCACCTTGTTGGCCATCGCGGGCGTCGATTGCGCGTCGAACACGAGGCAACCGTCGTCACCGACGATGATCGCAGTGTTCGGGTCGCCCTCGGCGGTGAAGGCATAGAGATCGCTGCCGATCTCGGAGAAAGTGATCTTCTTCTCGGAGAGGTCGCCGGTAGAAGCGAAGTTCTTCGCCATCAGTTCATCCTTAAAGTCTTTGCTCGAGGTTCTTGGGGCTATTGTTGTTGCTGTTGTTGCTGCTGACCGTCGATCATGCGGCGCTTGGCAAGCACGATGGCCTCGCGCAGCACGTCGATGTCGCCGATATGGTTGGCGAGGATCAGCACCAGCGCCGCGTCGAAATCGGCGCTCTGCTCGTCGGTGAGGCCGCGATGCGCCTCGACGATGGCACGAAAGGCGTCGTCGGGTCGCGCGAAGTTGGAACTGGTAGAAAGCGGCATACGAAACCTCAATTCACGCCTGTAGCCTGCGCCAGTGCGGTCGCGATCGCCTCACGCGTCGGATGGCGGAATCGCGCTGCGACGTAGCCGTCAGGCCTGAGCAGATAGGCAGAGCCCGGCTCGGCATCATAGCGCTTGGCGACGAGGCCCAGGGAATCGGCAAGTCCGTCCTCGCCGCCGATGCGAATGTCCTTCACGCCATCGGGCGCATCGATCGCCGCGCCATTGCTGAACGACAGCAAGGTGAAGTCCGTTCCACCCTTGAGGAAAGCATCCGTCAAATAGGCCTGCTGCCCCGCACGCGTCGCAACCGGCGCGTCGAGCATGGAACAGCCGGGAGATGGTCCACTGCGCCACGGATCCGCTTCGCGCGATGACAGAGGCGTATCATAGCTGCACGGCACCGAGAGCCGGCCGCCATTGACCATGCGCTTGCCGAATTCCGTCTCCTTGGCCAGTGACAGCACCGCCTGACGCAGCCGCGCTTCCTGATGTGAATTCGGCGCCATGAAATCGGTCGAACGGGTGGATTCGCGGATGTTCTCGTCGGCAGCCCTGCTGCGCTCGACATGATAGCTCTCGAGCAGTCCCGCAGGCGATTTGCCGCGGAGCACGCGGTCGAGCTTCCACGCGAGATTCTCGGCGTCCTCAAGCCCCGAATTCGCGCCACGCGCGCCGAAGGGCGAGACCTGGTGCGCCGAATCACCCGCAAAAATCACGCGGCCATGGAGGAAGCGATCCATCCGCCGGCACTGGAATTTGTAGAGTGAAATCCACTCGAACTCGAACTCGTCGTGGCCAAGCATGCGCGCGATCCGCGGCCGCACATTGTCCGGCTTTTTCTCGACCACGGGATCGGCGTAACGATTCAGTTGGAGATCGATGCGCCAGACGTTGTCGGGCTGCTTGTGCAGCAGCGCCGAACGTCCGGCATGGAACGGCGGATCGAACCAGAACCAGCGCTCGGTCGGGAATTCCGCGGTCATCTTGACGTCGGCGATCAGGAACTGGTCCTCGAACACCTGGCCCGCGAAATCGGCACCGACCATCTGCCGCAGCGAGGAGCGCGCGCCGTCGCAAGCGACGACATATTGCGCATGCAGGCGATAGGCGCCCTCGGGCGTCTCGATCGTCAGCACAACGGAATCGTTGCGTTGCTCCAGCGCTGTCACCTTGTTGCTCCAGCGCAGGTCGATCCCGTTGAGATCACTGACGCGATCGACCAGATAGGCCTCGGCGTAATATTGCTGGAGATTGATGAAGGCGGGCCGCTTGTGGCCATCCTCGGGCAGCAGGTTGAACTGATAGAGCTGGGACTCGCCATGAAAGATGCGGCCGACGCTCCAGACCACGCCCTTCTCGACCATGCGGTCGCCGACGCCGAGCCGGTCCCAATATTCCAGCGAGCGCTTCGAGAAACAGATCGCGCGCGATCCTTTACCGATGCGATCGGCGTCGTCGAGAAGCACGACGCACTGGCCGCGCTGGGCCAGATCGATCGCCAGCGACAGCCCCACCGGGCCCGCGCCGACGACCACGACCGGATGCTCGGCCGGGCTTTGGCCGGGACGGTCCTGGTCGGGATGGCGGCGATAGCCGAACTGGGTCTTGGCCTGTGCCATACACGAGCCTCGGCTCTGGTCAGGAGAGGACTGGTCTGCTAGATAGTCTCATATGCAACTATTTTGGACCGGAGCCAGCCGGTCGTCAACTGGAATTCGGAGCGCAGGCTTTGGCGAGAACATCCAGCGAGATCGCGCTAAAGACACGCGAAGCCGACGAGGTTTCACCGCGGTCAAAGTCGCGGCTCGATTTGTTCAAGTTCGTGCCGTTCCGCTTCAACCGGCTCGCGGCGGAAGTCAGTTCCGCACTCGCGGTCGAATATCAGGAGCGCCACGGTCTCGACATTCCGGCTTGGCGCGTGATTGCGACGCTCGGCTTCCGCAACGACGCCTGTAGCGCGCAATACATCTCGCAATGCACCCGCACTCACAAATCCACCATCAGCCGCGCGGTGACCACGCTGCTGCAAGGCGGCCTAATCGAACGGGTCGAGAACGAGGCCGACCGGCGCGAATTCCGCCTGCAACTGACGAAGAAGGGCCGCGCGCTTTACGAAGAGCTGTTCCCGCAGCTGTTGCGGCGGGAAGACGAGATTCTCGCGTGCCTCTCGGCACAGGAGCGCAAGCAGCTCTCCGTGCTGCTCGGCAAGATCGAAGAGAGTCTCGACCTGGTCCAGACCAGCGAAGAGGCGGACGCCAAACAGGCATATTAGTCGGACTCAGCCGTCATTTCGCAAACGACCCCGACGGCGGCAGATGCAGCGCCCAGACATCGACCTTGTCGCTCACGCGCGGGTAGATTTCGGTGACGAGTGGATCGTGACCGGGAATTTAGCGGTCGGGATAACCGGCAAGGCGCTCGATCGTCTCCCAGCCCTGCGCCTGCTGCGAAAGCAGGAGCGTTACGCTCGGGAGGCCGACTTGCGACCGCCGGGCTCTACGCTATAGAGACACTACTCCAGCCGTTCGAATTTCGACTCGCCTAGGCATCACGATGGCATGCGCGCCCAAGACGCTCCGCGTCAGCTTTGTGCAATGTCGCGGCACCCCTTACGAGGTCGGCCGCGCTCAGGCTGATGCCTTCGCGGCGACGCGCAAGGGGCAGGCATTTCTCCGCAAGAGGGTGCGGCTGCCATGGTGGTTCAACATTCGCACAGAGGAACGCGCGTTCAGGGTTTATGCGCCGGCGCTGTGGGAGGAGATCGGCGGGATCGCCGAGGGGCTCAACATCCCGATGGAGCAGGCCGTCGCTTGTTTCGGCAACGACGGCTTGCGAATGCCGACGGGCGGCTGTTCAGCCGTCATGAGTGATGGCGTATATGGCCGCAACTATGATTTTCGGCCGCGGCAGTACGAGGCACGGTTCGCGCTCGTGCAAGCGCCGGGCAGCTACGCCAGTGTCGGCGGCAGCCACCAGTTGACCGGACGGCTGGACGGCATGAACGAGCATGGGCTCGCCATTGGCCTGCATCTCGTGAAGGCGCGACCGCGATCGCCCGGCCTCACCAGCGTGTTGCTGGTCAGACGGGTGCTCGATAGCTGTGCGACGACGGCGGAGGCAATCCACTTTCTGCGTCGCACGCCCCACGTCACGCAGAATAACTATTCGCTACTCGATGCCGGCGGAGTGGCCGCGGTGGTCGAAGCGGGGGCGGGGGCGGTCGCGGTGCGCGGCGGCGACTGGCTCGCTTGCACCAATCATTTCCAGTCGCCGCAATTGAGACGCCTGAACCGCCGCGTTGCGCACTCGATTGACCGGCTGCCGGCGCTGGAAGGCTGGGCCGCACGTGCGCTCAGCGCCGAACAGACCTTCAAGGCGCTGAACTTCCCCGCCTCGCCGGCCTTCCACAACTACGGCAACGCCCAAACCCTGCACACCATCGTTGCCGAGCCAGGCAAGCGACGGCTCTTGATAGGAATCGGGGGCGACGCCGCCGCGCTCGACGAGGACATGCTGGACATTGATTTCAAGTTGTGGGTCGCCGGTGAGGATTTGCCGATAAAGCAGCTCAAGGGGCAACTGAACCTAGGTTTGCAACGACTCCGGCAGACCAAGGCGAGGCGGTAGCGGAGCCAAGTGCTCGCGTCCGCCTTTAGACCTCCTCGCCCCCCGGCAATGCTCTTTTGCGCGCGGCTCTCAGGAGGAGGACACAGGCCCGCCTGATCTGACCCGCGCTTAGGACTTGCAAATACACGCCGCCCGATTCCGTCATTTCGCAAACGACCGCGACGGCGGCAGATGCAGCGCCCAGGCGTCGACCTTGTCGCTGGCGCGCGGATAGATCTCCGTCACGATCGGATCGTGACCCGGAATGTAGCGATCGGGATCGCCGGCGAGGCGCTCGATCGTTTCCCAGCCGGTGGCCATGTCGCCGACATTGAAGACGATCGGGAATGGGCTCTTGCGCTGCAGATTGGCGTAATAATGCGTGGCGTCGGAGGCGAGCACCACCGGTCCGCGCGCGGTCTCGACCTTGACCACCTGCAAGCCATCCGAATGACCACCAACGCGATGCACGGTGACACCGGGCGCGACCTCGCCGTCGCCGGAATAGAAAGTGACGCGCTCGCGATAGACGTGGCGCACCATCTGGGTGACGTGCTCGACCGAGAATGGATGTCGCAGCAGTCCGTTGCACATGCAGCGGCCCGTCGCATAAGCCATCTCACGCTCCTGGAGATGGAAGCGCGCGCTCGGGAAGCGATCGAGATTGCCGGCATGGTCGTAATGCAGATGCGTCACGATGATGTCGCGAATGCTCGACGCCGCGACGCCAAAGCGCTCCAGCGCATCGACCGGATTGAGCGTCAGCTTGCGGGCGCGGAGCCCTGCCTCCTCCGCATTGAAGCCGGTATCGACCAGAATCTCGCGCCCGCCGCCGCGGATCAGCCAGACGAAATAGTCGAGATCCTGCGCTGCGCTGTCATGCGGATCGGGCGCAAGGAAGTTCATGCTGGGGGTGCGTGGCGACATCGTCGCATAGCGCAGGGCGTAGATTTCGTAGGCGCTTCCCATGGTTTTGCTTTTTCTTCTGAGTGGATCTTAAGGAACGATCCCGCGCACCAAGCCATCGTGCGCCGAAAAGGTCAAATACCGCGGGCTGCGAGGGAGCCCGGTCAGCACTGTGAGACCAATCACATTTTCGTCGCTTGTGGCGGCCTAACATGGGAGCCGGCGCCCTGAACGAGAAAGCATCGAGTAGAACCGTGACAGTCGAATTATTCCCTCGCAGCCGGCCCGTGGGTCGCGGTCAATTGTTGCGATAATGACGAATCTCCAAGCGGTTGACGCCCCCACTCCCCGGTTTGATAATGCACATTGCGTAAGTTAAGGTCGCCGCGGCGCAAGCTGGGAACGGCGCCTTTTTGGCTGGACCGCGCTGATTATGAAAATTCGCTTCCTTTTTCTTCTGGCATTGCTCGTCTCGCTGATCCCGGCCGCTCCGTCGCTTGCGGCCGGCGACCGCTACGCGCTGGTCATTGGCAATTCCAAATATCCGGACGCGGACAGCCCCCTGAAGGAGCCGATCAACGACGCGCGCGATATGGCCGACGAGCTCAAGCGCGATGGCTTTTCGGTGGAAGTAGGCGAGAACCTGACCGGCGACGGCATGCGCCGTGCCTTCGACAAGCTCTACGGCAAGATCAAGCCGGGCTCCGTGGCGCTGTTGTTTTACAGCGGATTCGGCATCCAGTCGGCGCGCCAGAGCTACATGATCCCGATCGATGCCCAGATCTGGACCGAGTCGGACGTCCGCCGCGACGGTTTCAGCCTTGAGGCCGTCCTGGGCGAGCTCAACACCCGCGGCGCCGGCGTCAAGATCGCGCTGGTCGATGCCTCGAGGCGTAACCCGTTCGAACGGCGGTTCCGCAGCTTCTCGGCGGGCCTGACGCCGGTGATCGCGCCGAACGGCACGCTGGTGATGTATTCGGCAGCACTTGCCTCGGTGGTGTCGGACGCCGGCGGCGATCATAGCCTGTTCGTCCAGGAACTCTTGAAGGAAATCCGCGTCCCCGACCTGATGGCGGAGGAAACGCTGAACCGTACCAAGATGGGCGTCACCCGCGCCTCGCGCGGCGAGCAGGTGCCGTGGATCTCGTCTTCGCTCGCCGAGGATTTTTCGTTCATTCCCGGCGCCGCTGGATCGCGCCCGACGACACCGCCGCCGCCTGCTGTCGCGAACAACCCGCCTCCGGCTCCGCCCGCCCCACCCGCGGTCGCGAACAATCCGCCGCCGCCGTCGCCAAAACCGCAGGTGGAGGCCGCGCTGCCTCCGCCGCCACCGCCGGTCAAACCGGCAGAGACCCCCGCGCCCAGCATGGATAGCGGGCCGAGCGCGGCCGCGCTGGCCGAGGATCCCACCATCAAGGGCCTGACGGGCAAGATCGCGGCCAATCCTGACGACGTCAATGCGCTGTACCGGCGAGGCCAGGTCTATGCCAGCAAGGGGGCCTATAGCCTTGCCATCAAGGATTTCGACGACACGCTCCGGATCAATTCGAAGGACGTCGAGGCGCTGAACAACCGCTGCTGGACCCGCACCGTCGTCGGCGACCTCCAGGGCGCGTTGAAGGATTGCAACGAGGCCCTGCGGCTGCGGCCGAATTTCGTCGATGCGCTGGACAGCCGCGGGCTGGTCAACCTCAAATCCGGGGCGGTGAAGAACGCCATCGCCGATTTCGACGCCGCGCTGAGGATCAACCCGCGCCTGACCTCCTCGCTCTATGGACGGGGCGTGGCGAAGCAGCGCAACGGCTCGGCCCAGGAGGGCGCACTCGACATCGCCAATGCCAAGGCGATGGATCCGAACATCGCTGGGGAATTCGCAAGTTACGGAGTGCGTTGATATTTTTTTGATTTGACGCGCCAGGCGCCTCGAACCCGCGGCGGTCCGGCCAAGACCAATTGGCAAGACTAGCCGAACGGATGCCGCAGGCGGCCTTGCCGTGGGGGCTGGTTGCAGGATTTTGGAACCGCGCGGGTTCGCGCAGGAGGGACTGGCAATGAAATTGGCTGCAAAAGGACTGACTGCGATCCTGTCCATCATCACCCTCGGCGCCGCGTTGTCGCTGACGCCCGCTTTCGCCGGCGACGACGGCAACAGCAAGAACGTCAGCGAGGACGAGATCGTCCGCGCGCTGGCGCCGCCGAAAAAGCCCCTGACCCGCGGCCTCTCGATCGCCCCGCAGACCGATCCGACACCGAACCCGGCGGAAACCAAGCTGATTCAGTCCGTTCGCGGCCGCGCCACGCGCTCGCTCTCGTCGACCGAGCGCGAGGAGATCGCGTCCGCCGCCAAGGACAAGCCGAATATCGACCTCGAAATCACCTTCGACTACAACTCGGCCGATATCAGCGCCAAGTCGCTGCCTTCCGTTCAGGCGCTCGGCCGTGCGCTGACCAGCCCCGACCTGAAGGGCTCCACCTTCGTCGTTGCCGGCCACACCGACGCTGCGGGTGGTGAAGCCTACAACCAGGAGCTGTCGGAGCGCCGCGCGGATTCGATCAAGCGCTACCTCGTCGACAAGTACAGCATCGCCGCGAGCGACCTCGTCACCGTCGGCTACGGCAAGAGCAAGCTGAAGGACCCGAGCCAGCCGATGGCGGAGGTGAACCGTCGCGTGCAGGTCGTGAATATGGAAAACAAGACCACCGCATCGAAGTGACCACAGCGTAATCCTTTGCAGTGACAAGTCCTGATGTGGTGTAAAGTCTTGCTCCCAGCGCGCGTCCCGCAGTCCTGCGGGACGCCGCTTCGTTTCAGGGAAACGCTCCCCATAACCGTGCGCCAGGCCAGGATGATCCGGCGATGAACATCTCCGAATATCTCAAGCCTGCGGGAACCGTGGCGCTCATCGTCGCGCTCGGCGTCGGCTATTACTGGTTCGAGCATCGGCATCGCCCCGAGGCGAAGGAAACGCCGGGCGAGGCGCAGGTCATCGTGACGAAGGCGACCAATGCCTGCTTCTCCGACCTGGTGCGGGTCACCGGCTTCTTCGTGCCGCGGCGCGAGGCCGTCGTCATGGCCGACCAGGAAGGATCGAAGGTCACCGACGTCTTCGTCACCGAAGGCGCTGTTGTCACCGAGAATCAGGAATTGGCCCGCCTGACGGCGCCGCCGCAGATACCAGGTCAGCCGCAACGGCCAGGACCGCAAGGGCCGATCTCGCTGAAGGCGCCTGCGCCGGGCCTCATCACCGAAGTTCGCACCATCGTCGGCGCACCCGCTTCGCCGCAGGCCGGCCCGATGTTCCGCATCGCCGTGCTCAACGAGATCGAGCTGGAAGCGCAGGTCCCGGCCGTGCATATGCCGAAGCTCAGCCCCGGCGCGACAGTGCGGATCAGCCGGGATGACGCCGCCGATCTGATCGGCCGTGTCCGGCTGGTTGCCCCCGAGATCGACCGCGCCACGCAGCTCGGCCGCGTCCGCATCAGCGTCACCAACAATCCTTCGCTGAAGGTGGGCGTGTTCGCCCGCGCCTCGATCGACGCCAAGCGGAGCTGCGGCGTTGCGGTTCCCAAGACTGCGATCGACCATCTCACCGTGCAGGTGGTCAAAGGCAACATCGTCGAGACACGCCGGGTGCGCGTCGGGCTGACATCCGACAGCCAAATGGAAATCCTTGAAGGGGTCGATGTCGGCGAGATCGTCGTGGCCGACGCCGGCTCTTCGCTCCATGACGGCGACCAGATCAAGACCATGTTCGCCGATGAACTCGATCGCACGCGGGTACGCTGATGGCTCTCAATATCTCGGCATGGTCGATTCGCAATCCGCTGCCGTCGGTGGTGTTTTCGATCATCCTTCTGATCCTCGGCTGGACCTCATTCACCAAGCTCGCCATCACGCGATTGCCTTCGGCCGACATTCCCGTGATCTCGGTCGCAGTCTCGCAATTCGGTGCCGCACCTGCGGAGCTCGAATCCCAGGTCACCAAGACCGTTGAAGATGCCGTCTCGGGCGTCGAGGGCGTGCGCCACATCACCTCGTCGATCACCGACGGCCTGTCGGTCACCACCATCCAGTTCGCGCTGGAGACCAACACCGACCGCGCGCTCAATGACGTCAAGGACGCGGTGACCCGCGTGCGCTCGAACCTGCCGCAGAACGTCACCGAGCCGTTGATCCAGCGCGTCGACGTCATCGGCCTGCCGATCGTCACCTATGCCGCGATCTCGCCCGGCAAGACGCCCGAGCAACTCTCCTATTTCGTCGACGATGTGGTTAAGCGCGCGCTGCAAGGCGTGCGCGGCGTCGCCCAGGTCGAGCGCATCGGCGGTGTCGAGCGCGAGATCCTGGTCTCGCTCGATCCCGACCGCCTGCAGGCGATGGGGCTGACCGCCGTCAATGTCAGCCAAAGCCTGCGCGGCACCAATGTCGACGTCGCCGGTGGCCGCGCCGAGATCGGCAAGAATGACCAGGCGATCCGGACACTGGCCGGCGCCAAGACACTGAGCGATCTCGCCGGCACCATGGTCCCGCTGTTCGGCGGCGGCGAAGTCCGCCTCGACGATCTCGGCACCGTCACTGACACCATCGCCGACCGCCGCACCTTCGCCCGCTTCAACGGTGAGCCGGTAGTCGCGCTCGGCATCAAGCGTTCCAAGGGCGCCAGTGACGTGAAGGTCGCCGAAGCGGTGCAGAAGCGCATCGACGCGCTCAAGGCCGCCTATCCCGATGTCGACCTCAAGCTGATCGACACCTCCGTCGAATACACCAACGGCAATTACGAAGCGGCGATCTCGACCCTGTTCGAGGGCGCCATACTGGCCGTCGTCATCGTACTGCTGTTCCTGCGCGACCTGCGCGCCACCATCATTGCCGCGGTCTCGCTGCCGCTGTCGATCTTCCCGGCTTTCTGGGCGATGGACATTCTCGGCTTCTCGCTCAACCTCGTCAGCTTCCTCGCGATCACGCTATCGACGGGTATTCTCGTCGACGACGCCATCGTCGAGATCGAGAACATCGTGCGGCATATGAACATGGGCAAATCGCCCTATCGTGCCGCACTGGAAGCCGCCGACGAGATCGGCCTCGCCGTGATCGCGATCTCGCTGACCATCATCGCGATCTTCGCGCCCGCGAGCTTCATGTCGGGCATCGCCGGACAGTTCTTCAAGCAATTCGGCATCACCGTCTCGGTGCAGGTGTTCTTCTCGCTGCTCGCGGCACGCTTCGTGACGCCGATGCTGGCGGCTTACTTCCTCAAGCATCACAATCACGAAGAGCCCCCGCCCGGCCGCGTGCTGCGGACCTACCATAAGGTCGTAACATGGTCGGTGAGGCACTATTTCATCACCGTGCTGGCCGGCTTCGGCATCTTCGCGGCCTCGATCTGGAGCATCACGCTGCTGCCGCAGGGCTTCCTGCCGGCGCAGGACAGCGCCCGTTCCCTGTTGGCCCTCGAACTGCCGCCGGGCACACAGCTCGCCTACACCGAAAAAGTCACCGAGGACATCGTCGCACGCCTGCGCAAGCGGCCCGAGGTGAAGAGCATCTTCGTCGACGGCGGGCGCGTTCCTCCGGGGACCCAGGAGGTCCGGCGCGCCGCCTTGATCATCAATTATACGCCCAAGAACGACCGCAACATCACCCAGCGCGAGCTCGAATTCTCGATCAGCCAGGAGCTGGAGAACGTTCCCGATATCCGCTTCTGGTTCCTGGATGAGAACGGCCTGCGCGCGATCTCGCTGGTCGTGACCGGTGCCGACCCCAATATCGTCAACAACGTCGCCAGCGAGCTTGCGACGCAGATGAAGCGGATTCCAACCATCTCCGACGTGATCTCGGAGACATCGCTGGAACGTCCCGAACTGCGCATCGAGCCGCGCGCCGATCTCGCCGCGCGGCTCGGCGTCTCGACCGAAAGCCTGTCGCAGACCATCCGTGTCGCGACCATCGGCGACGTCGGTCCGGCGCTCGCCAAGTTCGACGTCGGCGACCGCCTGGTGCCGATCCGCGTGCAGCTCGAGGACGCCGCGCGCGGCAATCTCAAGACGCTGGAGCAGCTGCGCGTGCCGCTCGGTGAGCACGGCGAGAAGGGCGGCGTGCCGCTCGCGGTCATCGCCGACGTCAAGCTCGACCAAGGCCCGACCAGCATCAACCGCTACGACCGCGAGCGGCAGGCAACCGTCGCCGCCGACCTCGTCGGCTCCGCGGCACTCGGCGATGCCACCAAGAAGATCTACGACCTCCCGGTGATGAAGAGCCTGCCGAAGGGCGTGAAGGTCTCACCCTCCGGCGACGCCGAAAGCCTCAACGAGCTATCCGACGGTTTTGCCACCGCGATCACGGCCGGCCTGATGATGGTCTATGCGGTGCTGGTGCTGCTGTTCGGCACCTTCCTCCAACCGATCACCATCCTGTTCTCACTGCCGCTGTCGATCGGCGGCGCGATCGCCGCCCTGCTCGTCACCGGCAAGCAGCTCACGACGCCGGTGTGGATCGGCATCCTGATGCTGATGGGCATCGTCACCAAGAACGCCATCATGCTGGTGGAATTCGCCATCGAAGCGATCCATGCCGGCAAGCCGCGCGACGAGGCGATGATCGACGCCGGCATGAAACGCGCCCGCCCGATCGTGATGACCACGATCGCGATGGCCGCCGGCATGATGCCGAGCGCGCTCGCGGTCGGCGCCGGCGGCGAGTTCCGCTCACCGATGGCGCTCGCGGTGATCGGCGGCTTAATCTTCTCGACCATCCTGTCGCTGGTGTTCGTGCCCGCGATGTTCATGGTGATGGACGACCTCGGCGCCCTGATCTGGCGCTTCGGCAAGCGGCTGATCGTGCACAGCGAGGATGCGGAGACCGCCGGTCATCACGCGACTCCGCCCGCCGACGCCGCGCACGCGGAAGCCATGCCGAAGAACATCGTGCATCCGGCGGCGGAATAATCGCGGCACCGACGGAAGCGACGCGGCCTGGCTGCGCCCCTATTCGTTCCGGGCAATTGTCGTCAATTTTGTCATGTTCTTAAGGAGGATGCGCCCGCGCTGGAGGTCCAGGATCGCCTCCTTCCGCCAGGCCTGAAGCTGCCGGTTGACGCTCTCGCGCGCGGCGCCGACGAAGACACCGAGCTGCTCCTGGGAGATGTGCACCTCGGAGCCAAAATCGGCGGCGAGCGCGCAGAGCCGCCGCGCCAGCCGCACCGGCAAAGGTTGCAGCATGGATTCTTCCATGCGCTCGCTTTGCCAGCGGATGCGCTGGCACAAGAGTGCAATGATCTTGATCGCCACCCTGGGCTCGCGCTCGAGGAAGGCGAGGAAGTCTTCGCGCCGCAGCACGAATAATTCGCTGGCCTCGCCGGCGGTCGCATCCGCGGTGCGACTCTGACCGTCCAGCACCGCGACCTCGCCGAACAGATCGCCCGATCCCATGAAATTCAGCGTCAACCGGCTGCCGTCGGAGGCGCCGGTCTCGATCCGGACCTGGCCGCGGCGCACGCCGAACAGCGCGTCGCCAGGGTCACCCTTCTGGAACAGCACCTCGCCGTTCGCCAGATGCTGGGTGTGGCAGAGGTTTGACAGCCGCTGGAGTTCGTCCGCACCGAGATCGGCGAACATGGCATTCATTTTCAGAATGACCGCAAATTCGGCCTGCTTGCTCATTTCAACGTCCTTGTGAATTTGTTTTGGCAAATCGCTTGGAAGCATCAACGTCAGAATCGCGTAAAACCGCGCCGTGGAAGTGTGTCATAAGTCACATAACTTTGCAGCACCTTCCGACTATTTTTAGTCGCTTGGAGCGGCTTCCCGTCCCGGGATAAACTCAGGCGTGAAGGACGGGTCATCTGCCGGATTCGACGCCGCTCGTCCGTCGTTGGAAAGTCCACATGAGAGCAGTGAAATTCGCCGGCGCCGCGGTGGCCGCAATCATCATCGTGATCGCACTCCTGCTGGTGATCGGGATCCCTTCGGGCTTCCTGACCGCGACGATCGCCTCGCGCGTCGAGCAGGCGACCGGTTATCGCCTGTCGATCGACGGCACCACCAAGATCAGCGTTTGGCCGACGCTGGACGTCACGCTGAACGACCTCACGCTTGCCGACCCCAAGGACCGCAGCGGCATCACCCGCCTGACCATCGAGAGCGTGCGGGCCGAGATGTCGCTGTCCAGCGCATGGTCGGGTCACCCGAATATCCGCGAGATCGTCGTCACCCATCCCGTGCTGTACCAGCCGTTGCTGCGTGACCGCCTGCCGAACGCCGACGCATCGCCGAAGCCGCTCGCGCTCGACATCAATGGCGCCAGCATCGACCGCATCAGGATTACCAACGGGGAGATCGCATTCTCTCGCGCGCGCGATCGCATCGAAGGCCGCATCAGCGCCATCAATGCCGACGCAGCCGCGGGACACGACCGCAAGATCAATGTCACGGGCACCGCGCGTGTCGGCGAGCACCCGACCAAGTTCGATATCAAGGCGACCACGCCGGCCCCGCCGATCGAGCGGCAGACCATCCCGGTGGATTTCGTCATCGACATGCCCGACGTGCTGACGTCGCAGCTCGCGGGCCATGCCGAGTTGCGGCTCAACGGCCCGATCGTGATGGTCAACGGCGTCAACGGCACGCTCGGCGATGGCGCCTTCAGCGGCTGGGCCTCGGTCGACATCGCGAGCAAGCCACTGGTGAAGGTCGATCTCGACTTCCAGCGGCTGGCGATCCCGCTGGCGAAATCGCCTGATGGCGCGTCCGGACGGCCCTGGAGCGATGCTCCGATCGACGTGTCCGGGCTCAACTATGTCGACGCGCAAATCAGGATCTCGGCCAACGAAGCCGTCATCGGCGAGGCCCGTCTTGCGCCGCTCGCGCTCGACGCGAAGCTCGCCGGCGGCATCTTGAAGGCGGGCACCGCCAATCTCGGCGCCTATGGCGGCCAGATCTCGGGCGAGGTGATTCTCGACGCGACCAGCGGCGCGCCGAGCTTTGCGATGCATTCCGATCTCGTCGGCGTGCGCGCGCTGCCGCTGCTGAAGGGCCTTGCCGAATTCGACCGGATCGACGGCAAACTGCAGGCCAAGCTTGCGCTGCGCAGCGCCGGCACCAGCCAGCGCGCGCTGATGGCGAACATGCAGGGCACGGCCTTCGTCACTTTCCAGGACGGCGCCATCCGCGGCATCAATGTCGCACAGATGATCCGCTCGCTGACGTCGGGCACGCTGTCGGGCTGGCAGGACAACCAGAACAACAGCCAAGAGCAGAGCACTGACCTGTCGCAGCTCTCCGCCTCCTTCCGCATCGACAAGGGCCAGGCGGTGACGACGGATCTCAATTTGATCGGGCCACTCGTGCGCGTCACCGGCGCCGGCACCATTGCGCTCGACACCAAGATGATGGGGTTTCGCGTCGAGCCGAAGCTGGTGATGACGACCGAGGGCCAGGGCCGCGCCTCCGATCCGGTCGGCTTCGGCATTCCCGTGATGATTACAGGGCCGTGGTCGCAGCCGCGGATCTATCCGGACATGGCCGGGGTGCTCGACAATCCGGACGCCGCCTATGCCAAGCTGCGCGAGATGGGCAAGGGCCTGTTCGGTCCCGATGGCGCTGGGCTCGGCAACATTCTGAACAGTTTTGGCCTCGGCGGCGCCGCAGCACCGGGTGGCGGCAACGCGGCCGGCAATGCCAATCCGCAGACGCAGCAGCCGGGGCAAGGACAAGGGCAGAACAATCTGCTCGGCGGACAGCTCGGAGAGACGATCGGCAATTTGATCCAGCAGGGGCTGTCGAGCGGCGCGGGAAACGGCACCGGCCGAAGCCGCAGCCTGCCCGGCGCCCCGACCACACCGGCACCGCAGGCTTCGCCGACCTCTCCCACCCAAGACCCGCCCGAGGTGCACCCGCCCGAGGCGCAGCAGGACAGCCAGCCGATGAATGACGTGATGCGGCAACTCTTTAATCGGTAGTTTGCGGACCAACGCGCTGAACTCCGAGGGCGGTCTTTACACCGGCTCCCCATCCACTTCTTCCTCCGAACGGATGAGGCCGCGCCGCAGACGGCTGCGACGATTCGCCGCCCTGCCAGCTCCCGGCAATTCCCGGGCGGGTAACCACACCGGCCCCTTGCCGGTCCAAAGGCCCAAATTGTGGTAGAAGGGCCATAGGCCTGTACGGCCCATGGCGCCGGCGTCAGTCGCGGCGCGAGAGGATCCGGATGGCGGGAGCGAAAGACAAGACCTGGTTTCTGCGCGAGGGCCTGTTCGCCAAATATGTCGTCTCCCTCGTCGGCCTCGTCGTGTTCGTGCTCGCCGTCAACGGCGCGATGGAGACCTGGATCTCCTATCGCGCCACCAAGATCTCACTGACCGACGCCCTCGAGGACAAGGCGCAAGGAACCGCCCGGCGCGTGGAGCAATCCGTCTCCGAGCTCGAACGCCAGATCAGCTGGGTGACGACGGCAAGCCGGGACACGATCGAGAAACGCCGCGCCGACTACGCCCAGCTGCTGCAGCAGGTCTCGGTCGTTTCCCAGCTGTTCCAGCTCAACGGCGACGGCCGCGAGGTGCTGCGCGTTTCGCGCCAATCGACCACGACCAATGGCAATGCCGACCTCGTCCGCGACATGCGCTTCACTGATGCGGTGGCGCGCGGCGTGAGCTACTCGCCAGCCAACTTCGTCGATCAGCGACCGGTGATGTCGATCTCGGTGGCGCATTCCGGCTTCAATGCCGGCGTCACCGTGGCCGAGATCGATCTCAGCTTCCTCTCCGACTTCCTGTCCGACGCCCAGGTCGGCAAGGCGGCGTTTGCCTATGTGGTCGACGCACGGGGCCGTGTGCTGGCGTCCTCGTCGAAGGGACCCGATGTCGGCAAGGATTTGTCGAAACTGCCACAGGTCGCGGCTGCGATCGCGCCCGCGCGCGAGCCGGAGACGTCGGGCACCGACTTCAACGGCCATGCGGTGCTATCAGCCGCGAGCACGGTGCCGAAGCTCGGCTGGAGCGTGCTGTTCGAGCAGCCGACCGCGCAGGCGCTGACGCCGATCCGCGACCAGCTCGTGCGCATCGCGCTGCTGATCGGCATGGGGCTGCTGGTTGCGATCCTCGCCGGCACGCTGCTGGCGCGCCGCATGATCATCCCGATCACGGCGCTGCGCGACGGTGCGCACAAGCTCGGCGAGGGCGATTTCAGCCACCGCATCGACGTGCACACCTCCGACGAGCTCGAAGAGCTCGCCGGCCAGTTCAACCGCATGGCGGGCCAGCTCCAGGAGACCTATTCGGACCTCGAAACAAAAGTCGAGGAGCGCACCCGCGATCTCGCGCAGTCGATCAACGAGCTGAAGGTGCTGGAGGAGGTCGGCCGTGCGGTGGCCTCCTCGCTCGACCTCAACGCCGTGCTGCCGACCATTGCCGCCCGCGCGCTGGAGATCAGCCACGCGGATGCGGTGCTGATCTACGGCTATGATGCCGAGAAACGCTGCTTCAACTTGGTCGAAGCCGACGGCATCGACAAATCGGCCGACGGCGCGCATGTCACGATCGACGAAGGCGACAACATCTTGAGCGAAGCCGCCGCGCGCTGCGAACCGATCGCGCTTGCCGATCTCGATCACGCCACCGAGCAGCCGCTGCGCGACGTCGCGGTCAATGCCGGCTTCCATTCGGTGCTGGTGGTGCCACTGGTCGACCAGCAGGGCACGCTCGGCTCGCTGGTGGTGCTGCGCCGCGCCGGCGGCGCGTTCGAAGGCAGCCTCACCGGGCTGATGCGCACCTTCGCCAACCAGGCGGTGCTGGCGATGCGCAATGCGCGGCTGTTCACCGAGGTCGACCACAAGAGCCACGCGCTGGAGACCGCGCACGAGACCGTGCGCGCCCAGGCCGACCAGCTGCGCGAGCAGACCGAGCAACTCAAGAACTGGAACAAGTCGCTGGAAGAACGCGTCGCGACCCAGCTCGGCGAGATCGAGCGCATCCGCAAGCTCGAGCGTTTCCTGGCGCCGCAGGTGGCGCAGCTGATCGCCTCCTCCGACAGCCCCGAGGGGCTGCTCGCGAGCCACCGTCGCGAGGTGACCGTGGTGTTCTGCGATCTGCGCGGCTTCACCGCGTTCACGGAAGCGACCGAGCCGGAGGAGGCGATGAACGTGCTGCGCGAATATCACGCAGCGCTGGGCAAGCTGATCTTCAAATATGAAGGCACGCTCGACAAATATGCCGGCGACGGCGTGATGATCCTGTTCAACGCGCCGATCCAGTTCGAGGACCACACCGCGCGCGCCGTGAAGATGGCGGTGGAGATGCGTGACACCATTGGCCCGCTGACCGAGCGCTGGCGCAACCGCGGGCATAGCCTGGGATTCGGCATCGGCATCGCGCTCGGCTATGCCACGCTCGGCCAGGTCGGCTTCGAGCAGCGGCTGGAATATGCCGCGATCGGCAGCGTCACCAACCTCGCCTCCCGCCTCTGCAGCGAGGCCCAGGCCGGCCAGATCGTGGTCAGCCGCCGCGTCTACGGCATCGTCGAGCCCTGGGTCGAGGCCCGCGCGCTCGACGATCTCCAGCTCAAGGGATTTAACCACCCCGTGCTGGCGATGGAGATCCTGTCGCTGCGCGACGAGGTGGACGACGTGGCCGACGTGGTCGACGCGTCGGCGGCGCGGCGGAGAGGGTAGCCGCAAACAAAAAGTCGAAAACAACCCCATGCACAGTAGGGAAGGCCCTGAGCGGCATGGCGATTTTCGTCAGCACTGCGGATTTTGCGAAATTCCCTTTGACACGTCGGGCAAAACACCGGCATGATGGCATCATCGGTCGTTTGCGCCGGGTCTCACCAAGCTCCGGTTTTTGCCTCGCGCCAGATCGTCGCGCTCGGGCGACCGCGCTGTGGTTGATCTCGCGAATCTTGCGGACCAGACGAACGACCTTTGGAGAATAGTGCTTCATTGCGCGCTCACGGCGCACTTGCCAGAAACGGGTTGACGACGGCGAGTCCCCCGATGCTGCGGCCGTGCTGCAAATCTTCGCTGTAGAGCGTGTCGCAGCCGGCCTCGATCGCGGAGGCAATGATCAGCGCGTCGTAGAAGGAAAAGCCGTGATCCCGGGCGAGCGCGAGGGCGGCGCGGCTGGTCGCGGCGGTCAGCGGCACCGCGGGTTCGAGCGCGTTGTCGATGTCGTCAAGGACGAGCTCGATATCGCGCCAGCTTCGATGGTCCTTCTTGCGCAGCACATTCGTCAGCTCGTTCAGGACCTGGGCGCTGACCGTCCCGCCTTGGGCGATGAGGTCTTGCGAGATGGTCGCTTTCGGGCCGGTCTGCTGGGCGTAGACGAGAATGTTGGTATCGAGGAACGCGCTCACCGCTCGTTCGCCTCGTCACGATCGAACTTGTAATCGGCCGGCAAGGCCGGCCAGTTCCTCGCCCGCATGTTTTCGATCGCGCGCTGCCGCCGCTGCTCTTTGGTCTCAACCTCGATCGTGCCTTCGCCGGCGGCGACGACCTCCAGCTCATCACCCTCCTTGAGGCCGAGCTGATCGACCAGCGCCTTGGGCAAGCGGACGGCGAGACTGTTGCCCCATTTGGAAACCTGCATAGGACCCTCGAAGATATACGCTTCGGGTTTGTATATCATATAGAGGATATGCTAGCCGTTCAACTGCGCATTTTGATCGCAGGGCCGCTCAGCCGCAATTCGGCCGGGCACGAGAGATGGGCGTCCACAGACCTTCTCAGCCAGGTCATTCCCCCGTCATCGGCTCCCGATACGGGTCGCGACTGGATCATCTGAAGACGCCGTCCAGCGTCGATTTTCTGAACATCCTTGGGGGGATCATGACTGCTTTCACCGTGGCAAGCGGGGCTACCGTCACGTCCGCGAAGACCGTCAGCGGCGCCGACACCGGCACCATTCAGGCAGGCGGCACGCTGTCCGACACCACCGACATCGTCTGGACCGGCGGGACGGCCGGGCAGACCGTGGTGATCGACAATGCCGGCACCATCAGCGCGACCACGCGCGGCATCGACACCAAGGGCTCGTTCACCTCGGGCAACCTGACCTTCGTCAACGAGGCCGGCGCCAAGCTGATTGCGGGCGACGACGCGTTTCGCATCAACACCGCGCTGACCGGCGGCACCATCAATGTCAACAATTCCGGCACCATCGTGTCGGGCACGGTTGACGCGTCGGGCAACATCGTTGCGGGCTCGAGCGGCCAGGCGCTCGACTTCGCCGCCATCGTGTCGGCAACCGAGGTGATCAACATCACCAATCACACCGGTGCCGTGATCGGCGCCTCCGGCGACGACGCGATCCGCCCCGGCGCCGGCATCGTCACCATCGACAATAACGGGCTGATCGACGCCACCGCATCGGCCAGCCGCGCGATCAACCTCAAGACCTCCAGCCTCTCGAACATCACCTCGTTCACGCTGGAGAACGACCAGCACGGCGTGATCCAGTCGCAGGGCGATGCGGTTCGCATCACAGCCTCGACGCTGACCACGACCGCAACCTACACGGTTTCAGTCGACAATGCCGGCACCATCCAGTCGACGGGATCGGGCGCGAACAACGGCCAGGCGATCGATTTCACCGACCTGGTCTCGACCAATGGCACCATCCATCTCACCAACGAGGCGACCGGCCTGATCAAGGCCGCCGATGCCGACGCGATCCGCGGCGGCGTCAACATGGTGATCGACAATTACGGAAAAGTCTTCGGCGGCAATTCGGGTGGCGACGACAACGACGGCATCGACTTCCAGGGCAATGCCGGCGGCACCGTCAACAACCACACCGGCGGCACCATCGAGGGCACGCGCCACGGCATCACCGGCGATGCGCCGGTCACGGTCAACAATGACGGCACCATCACCGGCGATCTCGGCAGCGGCATCAACCTCGACACGCCCAGCCTGTCGATGACCACTGTGACCAATCACGGCACCATCATCGGCACCGGCGGCTACCTCGCCGGCGTCGCGGTGGACGGCGACGGCATCGACGTCGACGGACTTTTGACGCTCGACAATTTCGGCACCATCCAGGCGGCCGGCGTACATGTGGTCGAGGCCGACGGCACGGTCGACCTCCAGGAGGCCGTCACCATCGGCGGCGGCACCATCATCAACGAGACCGGCGGCGTCATCACCAGCTTTGAGCGCGCGATCACCGTCAACGACAGCGACGGCACCGGCGGTCCCGATCACAACAACGGCAGCAATGGCGGCAATGGCTGGGCGCCGACGACGATCGTGAACTGGGGCCTCATTCACGGCGGCAATGGCGAGGCGATCTCCATCACCGACACCTTCGCCGACACCCTCACCAACCACGGCACGATCGAGGGCAGCGTCGCGCTCGGTGGCGGTGACGACATCGTCAACGACTATACCGGCGCGACCTTCACCGGCACGGTCGACGGCGGCACCGGCACCGACACTTTCAACCTGCTCGGCACCAGCTCCGGCACGCTGGCGCACACGGTCAATTTCGAGGTGCTCGACGTGCAGGGCGGCAACTGGTCCGTGACCGACGCCGAAAGCTTCACCTCCGGCATCAGCATCGAGACCGGCGCCAAGCTGACCGTGACCGACGGCGGCGCGCTCGTGGGCAATGTCACCGACAATGGCGTGTTTGTGTCGACGCATTCCGACGTCTTCACGTTCAACGCCTCGATTTCCGGCAGCGGCTCGCTCGACCAGGCCGGCACCGGCACCACCGTGCTGAGCCAGACCGACAGCTATACCGGCGGCACGACGCTGCATGCCGGCACGCTGGAGCTCGCCGCACTCGACGCGGCCGGCACCGGCGCAATCACCTTCGAGAGCGGCGCGCAGACGCTGACGATCGACAAGGCGGCGCTGGACCATGGCCACCTCGACAACACCATCGACGGCTTTGGCGTCGGCGACACCATCGATCTCGCCGGCATCGGCAAGGCCACGAAAGCAACGCTGTCGGCCGACAATGTGCTCAGCATCACCGGCGGCAATTCCGGCACCATCACGCTGCAGCTCGACTCGCATGCCTATGCCTCGGGGCTGAACTACCAGCTGGCGTCCGACGGCCATGGCGGCACCAAGATCAGCGTCGTCTCCGACAATCTCGTCGAGGGCAATGACGGCAACAATCTGCTGGTCGCAAACCTGTTCAGCCCCGTCGGCAGCTTCCTCGACGGGAAGGGCGGCAACGACATCCTGATCGGCGGCCAGCATTCCGACGTGCTCAATGGCGGCGGCGGCAACGATCTGCTCTACGCCGGCGCCGGCGCCGACCAGTTCCGCTTCAACGGCACCGACGAGAAGGCCGGCCAGCACGCCACCGACACCGTGTTCGACCTCAACTTTAGCAAGGGCGACAGCCTGGTGTTCTATGATTACGAGGCCGGCTCCTTCGCCTCATCCGGCGCACATCCCGCGACCGTGCTCGATACCGGCGAGGGTGCGGGCTCCGGCGTGGTGGTGAACTCGATGGCGTCACTGGCCGATCTGGTGAAGAACTCGGCTGACGTCACCGCCCAGCGCAGCGGCGGCAACGACCTCGTCATCGACATCAGTCAGAGCAATGGCAGCCACGAGACCATCGTGCTCGATCATCAATGGCAGGCCTACTCGCAGGCATCCAGCGGGCACTTCTTCAGCTGACGAACTCGCCGGAGAGCGCTTGAGTGCGCTCTCCGGTCGCCTCCGCTCACATCCCGCGCTTCGGCCCGATCGCCTCGAACCCCGCCTTCTGCTCATCGCTAAGATCGGCCTCGAAATCGTCGAGCGCATCGGCGACACCGTTGACCGCCTGCAGCATCGTCTGCAGCCGCGCCTTCACGGCGGCGAGGCGGGCTTGCGGTGTCGCTGCTGGCTTTAACGGGCAGGGACTGAGCGTCTCCATGGTGCGCAGCGTGGTGTCCTGGAGCACGTCGAGCCGGGCGCTTCCGGTGTCGTCGAGCTTCAGCGTGCTGACGATCTCGGCAGAGGGCCATTGCTGCTGCACGAACTGCTCGTATTGACGCTGGGCCTGCACATCGTAGCGGGGATCGTAGTTCGGATCGCAGGCAGATACCGCCTGCGCGTCCTTGTGCTGAGCCGCGGCAAGCGCCGCGCGGCGTTCGTTGGCCAGCGAATCGAGCTTTGCTTTCTGGCTATCATCGAGGAGATCGACGAATTTGGCCAGCGGCGCTGCGACGGCGTCCGTGGCCTTGATCATCGCGTCGAGGCGGGCCTGCATCACGCCGAGGCGCTCCGGCGCTGTCGCTGCCGCCTGCGCCGGGCACGAGGCGCGGATGGTCTCGCGCGCGGCCAGCCAGGCGGCGCTGAGATCGTCGAGGGCGGTGCGCTGCATCTCGTTCGGCTGCACCGCGGCGGCGATGCGATCGACGGGCAGGCCGCCGGTGTCGCTGGCATCGCAGACATTCTCCACCGACGGGACTCGTCGCGCGCGACGGCCCTGCGGCGCGGTGTAGGCGGCGAGTTCCGGGCTCGCATAGGGCGCGAAGATCGCCGCATAGATATCGCCATAGCCATAGAGCGAGAGGCTGGTCGTATCGCCTGATATCACCGCATTGGTGAGATCGTCATGCGCGAACGGCCAGAACACGGGACCGATCCAGCCATAGCTGCCGTCGGGATGACGCCACCAGCCCTGCGGACGGCGGCCGCCATGCCAGCCCGATAGCGCAGCTCCTGCCGTCAGCGCCGCGCGCAAAACGTAGGGATTGGCGGGCTGGCCACGCTCGGCCCCGCGAGGGTCCTGCGATCTCAAGGCGGCGTCGCGGGTCCGACCGCCCCGCACCGCCATCCGGGCATGGCGCAATCGCGACAGGCCGATGATGTGGCCGACGGCAAAGCGCGCAACACCGAGCGGCCCGCCACGCAGTCCGAATTGCGCCTCCGCCCTGTTCGGCAACAGCACTGCCAGAAGAGCGACAAGGGCTGCGCCCGCCAGTGCCAAGCGTGAGTTGACCACCGAGCCGACCACCTTTTGGCCCTCCTCCAGCGCCAAACGCGCATCACGTCGCATGAAGAAGACGCGCCAGGGAACCAAATGTTCCGCGGCGAGACGGTCAAAGCGTCGCACGACGGAGGGACGTCATCGCGGCGAGCGTGCGCTTTACCTCGCCCCGCTTGCGGAGAGAGGTCGGATCACATCGCAGATGTAATCCGGGTGAGGGGGTACAGGTCTCTCGACGATCTCGCTCGCGGCGAGGGCCCCTCACCCCGTAGGAATGGGGTGAGGGAGAAGGCCAAACCGCCTCACTGCGCCTTTTGCGGCATCACAAAAGTCTGGCCGGGATAGATCAGGTTGGGATTGTGGATCTTGTCGCGGTTGGCGTTGACGATCACCGCGTAGCGGTTGCCGTCGCCGTAAGCGAGACGGCTCAGCGCCCAGAGGCTGTCGCCGCGGGAAATCACCCGGCTGCCGCCGGCCTCGGCCGGCGGCGTGTTGAAGACCTCGGTCGGCGAGGCCGATGCGACCGTGGCACTCGCCGCCGGCAGCCTCGCCATGGCTCTCGGCTTGGGCGTGCCCGTCATTCTGGAGCGTATCGGCGCCGCGGCCAGACGCGGCGCCGGCAGCGACGCAACGACGTCCGATTTGTCCTGCGGCTTTTCACCCGGCTTGGCCTCCGGCTTCACGGCCGCCGCAACGCGCGCGGGCGGCGGCGCGGCTTCGGCGATTGTCACCGGCATGGTGCGGCTGGATTGCATGACGCTGCCATCCGGCGCCTTGGCGCGCAGCGTCAGCTCGTAGCTGCCGGCGGGAAGCTTGGGCGGGGTCATCACGAACTGGCCGGACGCATCGGCCACCGCGCTGTCGAGCGGCTGGCCGTCGCGCAGCAGTTCGACCTTCGCGCCCGGCGTGGCCTGGCCCGCGATCACGGCCGCCTCGCCAAAATCGTCGACGCGAGCGACGTCGAAACGCGGCCCGGTGTCCGCAATGGCCGGCTGCGGCTTGACCGGCGCGACATCGGCCAGCGCCGTGACCTGCTTCTGGGTCTCGGCGAGCGCATCCGGCCTCACATCCGCTTTGGGCGCGGGAGCCGGCGACGCGGCTGGCGCGGGTGGTGCAACCGCGGCGAGTTTCGGTTCTTCGGCCTTCTCGGTCTTGGGTTCGACCTTGGCTTCAGCCTTCACCTCAGGCTTCGCGACCGCGGCGACCTCGGTGTTCACCCCGCCCGGCAGCAGGCGGCGCAGCCCGGTCGGGCCGATCACCAGCACGGTGCCGGCCAGCGCGAGCAGGCAGAACGCAATGACGGCCTTGGATGCGGTGATCATCAGTCCTCAAACCTTGGGGCGCAAATCGCCCCTTGGCAAATTGCGCTGTTTTGGCCACGGCAGCAAGACGGTCGATGGATGAACCGGCACGGCCCCGTCTGCGTCAAACCAGCGAGGCCGCCTGACCACCATTTTCAGGGAATTTCCCCGTGACCGCATTTTGCCGCACCGCGCCATGGCTGGCGCTGGCCCTGACGCTCGCCGCCTCTCCCGCGGCTGCCGCCGCCGGGCCGCCGCCGGGGTTCATCCTCACCGACAATGCCGATCTCGCCTTCACCTCGCCGGACGGCGCCACCAGGCTCGAGCAGTACATGAAGGACGGTGGCGATTGGGACGTCAAATGGCAGGTCTGGGCGCGGCACGGCGAGCAGAGGACGGAGCTGAAGCCGGAACAGGGCTATGGCGCCGGCTTCCGCTTCACCCCCGACTCGCAATGGCTGGTGCGGATGCAAAAGACCGGCTCTGGCGAGCAGGATCTGTTTCTCTACCATCTCGAGAATGGCGTCTTCGTCAGCGCGACGAAGAAAACATCGCTCAGCGATCTCGCCTGGGCCTATTTCTACGGCCGGCCGGAGACGAAGAATTTCGCCAGGCTCGACTTCCACATCTCGGCCAATCTGATGAAAGGCACGGAAGAGGCCTATCGCTGGCTCGGCGTGAACTGGCCCGACAACCGCTACCTCGTGCTCTCGCTCGGGGGCGAATACGACAAGCATCCGAAAAACACCGTCATGAAGGGGCTGGGCGGCTGGCAATGCCGCTATGACCTCCAGACCGGCAAGTTCGACGTGCCGGCGATGTTCGCCAAGGAGAATGCCGAGGCGATGAAATGGGAGGTGAAGCGCCGGTAAAAACGGCCCCGGAATCGCGTCGCTATTTTGCGCTCCCCATACGTCGCGCCAACTCCCTGATTTTGTTCCGATTCACACTTCCCTAACCCTCGCTGGTAACGCGGTCTTTTTGGTTTTGCTGCATCTTGCCTCCGACGGGAGAGTGGGATGGGCGCATCAATTCGATGGACCGCGCGACTGCGCGCGTTGCTTCGCCGTTGGCGGGGCGCGCCGCTGACGTGGCTGATCGTCGGCGGCTTCGTGCTGATGGCGGCGATGGCCATCGGCACCGGGCTCACCGTCGATCGTTTCCGCCAGAATGCCATCGAGAGCGGCCGCGACAGCCTGGAAAGCTCCGTCCGTCTGCTCGCCCGGCATTTCGACCGCGAGTTCGAGGATTTTGCGGTGCTCCAGAAGAGCATCATCGCGGAACTCGAAAGCCACGGCATCGAGTCCCCTGACGTGTTCCGCAGCGAGATGGCCACGCTCGCCATGCACGAAGTTCTGCGCAACAAGGCGAGCGGCTGGTCCGACGTTGCCGGCGCCAACGTGTTCGATTCCAACGGCATCCTGATCAACTCGTCGAGGCGCTGGCCGGTCGCCGATATCTCGGTGTCCGATCGCGGCTATTTCAACCGGCTGAAGAACGATCCGGCCTCGCAGGAAGAGATCGAGGTCGTTCCCGGCCGGTTCGGCAAAGGTCCGGCGATCGTGATCGCCCGGCGCGTCTCCGGCCCGCACAGCGAATTCCTCGGCCTGGTGTCACGCGCCATCACGCCGGAGCAGCTCGAATCGTTCTTCGCCTCGACCGGAATCGGTGAGGACTCCTCGATCGCGATGCACCACCAGAACGGCCAGCTGCTGGCGCGCGTTCCGCATGTCGACGCCATGATCGGGCAGAACTACCGCACCGGCCCGCCCGAGCAGATGGCCGTGTTCGAGCGCAGCTTCGTCACGACAGAGCTCACAAGCCCGATCGACGGCAAGGACCGCATCGTCGCCTCGCGCATGCTGACCGGCGAGCCGCTGGTCGTGGTCGCCACCAAATCGCTGGACGCGACGCTCGCCACCTGGCGCACCCAAACCAAATTCTTCGTCACTGTCGCCGTGCTGTCGATCGGCCTGCTCGTGCTCACGCTGTTCCTGATCTTCCGCCAGGTGACGCATCGCGTCTCGCTGGAGAAGCAGCGGCTCGACACCGCAATGAACACGATGACGCAGGGCCTGTTGATGTTCGACCAGGACGAGCGGCTGATCGTCTGCAACCGCCGCTACATCGACATGTACGGGCTTTCGACCGCGGTGGTGAAACCCGGCGCCCATTTCCGCGACGTGATCCAGCATCGCCACGACACCGGCTCGTTCGAGGGCGACGTCGATTCCTATTGCGACGACATCTTGAACAGCGCCGGACGCATTCAGAGCAACATCATCGAGACCTCCGACGGACGCCTGATCGAAATCAAGAACCAGCCCGGCGCCGCCGGCGGCTGGCTCGCCACCCATGACGACGTCACCGAGCGCATCCGCGCCGACGAGCGGATCGCCCACATGGCGCATTACGACGCGCTGACCGATCTGCCCAACCGCGTGCTGATGCGCAGACATCTGGAGCGCCGGGTCGCGGAGCTCGCCGAGGGTAAGCCGTTCGCGATCCTCTATATCGACGTCGACGAGTTCAAGGGCGTCAATGATTCGCTCGGCCACGAGGTCGGCGACGAATTGCTGCGCCAGATCGCCAACCGCCTGCGCGCCTGCGTCAGCGGCAACGATCTGGTGGCGCGGCTCGGCGGCGACGAATTCGCCATCGTCAAGACCGGCACCACTGACCAGGCCGAGCTGACTATGCTCGCCGAACAGATCCTGAAGACGCTGCGCACGCCGGTGGACTGCAAGGGCCAGGAAATTGCGACCGACGCCAGCATCGGCATCGCGATCGCACCCGACCACGGCGACAATCTCGACGATCTGTTCAAGCGCGCCGATCTCGCGATGTATGCGGCGAAATCGGAAGGCCGCGGCACCTTCCGCATCTTCGTGCCCGAATACGACGCCAAGGCCGGGCTGCGCCGCCAGCTCGAGCTCGACCTGCGGCAGGCGCTCGTCCGCGGCGAGTTCGAGGTGCACTACCAGCCGCTGGTCGATCTGTCCGCCAATGTCGTCACCGGCTGCGAGGCGCTGCTCAGGTGGCACCATCCGGAGCGCGGCATGGTTTCGCCCGCGGACTTCATTCCGGTCGCGGAAGACACCGGCCTGATCGGCGAGATCGGCGAATGGGTGCTGAAGCAGGCCTGCAACGAGGCCGCGTCGTGGCCCGGCGGCATCCACATCGCGGTCAACGTCTCGCCGGTGCAGTTCCGATCGAAGACGCTGGCGCTGAAGGTTGCCGCTGCGCTCGCCGAGTCGGGCCTGGCGCCGGGACGGCTCGAGCTCGAGATCACCGAAACCGTGCTGATCCGCGACGACGAGGAGGCGCTGACCATCCTGCAGCAACTGCGCGAGCTCGGCGTGCGCATCGCGCTCGACGATTTCGGCACCGGCTATTCGTCGCTGAGCTATCTGCACCGCTTCCCGTTCGACAAAATCAAGATCGACCGCAGCTTCATCAGCGACATCGGCGAGCCCGAGGACTCGTCTCCGATCGTGCAGGCCGTGGTGCACATGGCCGCCGCCCGCCACATGGCGACGACGGCGGAAGGCGTCGAGACCGAAGCGCAGCGCGAGGTGCTGCGGCAGCTCGGATGCAGCCAGATGCAGGGCTGGCTGTTCAGCCCGGCCGTGCCGGCGGCGAAGCTGAAGCTATTGCTGTCGAAGCAGGCTGTTGCGGCTTGAGCCGCAGCCCCGTCAAAATCCATGGGGTGGAACTTTCTGGACCGCTGTCATCACAAGGCGAGACATTCTATGGATAAATTGACGACGGATGAATCGGCCAGGCAGGCGCAGCCGGAGATCAAATGACCAGCGACGAAGCGAATACCCGCCTCCTGCGGGAGGCCAATCGTGCTTTCAAGGCGACCGAAACCGCAAAACCGATGACCGACTACGCGAAAGCGCAGCAATCCTTCCACGACAACCGCGAGCGATTGAAAGCCGAGCGTTTGGCGCGCGAAGTCAACCCGAAAGACGCTCCCGGCTAGCCTGGCGCCTTGCCGCAAGGCGCGCTCGCGCCAGATGCGCGTTTCCCTTCAGATACTTGCGAAGGGAGCTGACGGCTTGCTTGCCGGTCTTATCGATTGACACGGCCACGCGAGAGTGGTCACGTCGCATCCACCGAACCGTATCGCTGTGACAAGATCGGCTTGTTCGAGGCCGGCGACGAAATACGCGGTCACGCTCATCCTCCCAATCGCAACAAATCTCCTGCGCAACTGGCTGCGTGCAGGATTGCCACGTTTCGCAGCCCAGCGAGGAGTTTCCAAATGCAGGTACTCGTCCGCGACAACAACGTCGATCAGGCTCTCCGCGTTCTGAAGAAGAAGATGCAACGCGAGGGCGTCTTTCGGGAAATGAAAGAGCGGCGCGCGTATGAGAAGCCTTCGGAGCGAAAGGCGCGCGAAAAATCCGAGGCCATTCGCCGCGCCCGCAAGCTCGCACGCAAGCAGGCGATCCGGGAAGGATTGCTGCCGGCGCCGCCGAAAAAGAAGCTTCCAGAGCGCAAGCCGCCGCTGCCGCAGGCCCCCGCCAGGCCCGCGGGCTGAAAAGCCGGCTTCCGACCGGACCTCGCGCGCAAGCCGACGTCGTTGCTGCGCACCTTGCATCCGCCAAGTTGTTCCATATCTCTTCGGCATGACGAAGCTCACGCTCATCCAGGACCAGGCGATACAGGCGCTCATGGCGGGCGCTGTCGGCGCCGAAACGTTCGATCGACTCTTCGCGGGCATCCGTTTCGACAAGCTCGACGGTACGATGCTCTACGCCTTCGCAAAGGACGAAGAGATCGCCTCCGACATCGAGGATGGCTATTCGATGTATATCGCGGCGGTCGCGTCGCGCGTGTTGAAGCGACAGGTCGATGTCGTCGTCGTGATGCCAAAGGTTCTGCAATAGGCGTGTCGATCTCCTTGGCTCAGTCGATGAGGGCCGCAAGCTCGTCGGGTGTTCCGGAGGGAAACGCTTCCTTGAGATAGTCGAAGAAGGCGGACACGCGGGCGCTCAGCAGTCGGCGCGATGGGTAGAGCGTCCAGAGCGTGATCTCAGGTCCATCGACATCACCCCAGTGCACAAGCGTTCCGGCCGCCAGATCGCGACTCACAAGCGACACGGGAAGCCGAGCGGCGCCGACGCCGGCTCGGACCGCATCGGGGACCATGATTAGCGATGACAGGCAAAGCACTGGTTGGACCATGATCCGCAAGTTTCCACCCGGCGCGACCACATCCCAGCTGGACGTCGGATCACCCGTCTCGCGCACCACGGCTGGAACGGCACGATCGCCGGCAGGACGACCCAGGCTCGGGCTCGCCACGACCACCAGCCGATCGCGCAGAAAGATTCGTCCGACGAGACTTTCGTCCGGATCCGGATTGACGCGGATCACCAGGTCATAACCTTCCTCGATCATGTCGACGGGACGGTCTTCCGTAGTGACCTCGAGCCGGACTTGCGGATATCTCAGCGCGAAGCCGGCGGCCAGCTTTCCCATCGCGGTCTGCGAGAAGAGGAGCGGCGCACTGATCCGCAGCGTCCCGCGCGGTCTGTCTCCGCCCGAGGCGATCGCAGCTGCGGTCTCGTCGAGTTCGGCAAGCAACGCCCCCGTCCGTTCGTGGAGCGCGCGTCCTTCCTGGGTGAGCTTCAGGTCGCGCGTTCCGCGCTCGAACAGGCGTAGATCGAGGCTGTTCTCCAGTTCCGAGACCCGGCGGGACAGCGTCGCCTTTGGACGGCCGGTGGCCCGTGCGGCCCGGCCAAACCCTCCGTGACGGGCGACCAGATTGAAATCGGAGAGGGCAAGAAGGTCCATCTGTTCCACCAATGAGACACTAGGTCTAGATATAGCGTCTATCGGGCCGCATGTGGATCACTAACTTGCGTGGTGTCTCTTAACCCCCAAACAGGAGTGACCCCCATGACCATCCTCGTAACCGGCGCTACCGGCCGTGTCGGCCGCCACGTTGTCCAGCAACTCGTTACGCGCGGCGCCGACGTGCGCGTGCTGTCCCGCGATCCCGCGAAGGCCGAATTCCCGGCCGGCGTGAAGGTCGTGAAAGGCGATTTGCTCGATATCGCTTCGCTGCGCGCGGCGTTCAGCGGCGTCAACACGCTGTTCCTGCTCAACGCTGTGACGGGAGACGAATTCACTCAGGCGCTCATCACCCTGAACATTGCGCGGGAGTCGGGCGTCGACCGGGTCGTCTATCTCTCGGTGCTCCACGCCGATCGCTTCGTGAACGTGCCGCACTTCGCGGTGAAGTTCGGCGCCGAGCGGATGCTCGAATCGATGGGCTTCAGTGCCACGATCCTGCGTCCGTCCTACTTCATCGACAATGATCTCACGATCAAGGACGTCATCTTCAACCATGACGTCTACCCGATGCCGATCGGAGCTAAGGGTGTCGCCATGGTCGATGCCCGCGACATCGGCGAGGTCGCAGCGATCGAGCTGATCCGGCGCGAGCAGGCGGCGGGCAAGCTGCCGATCGAAACCATCAATCTTGTCGGCCCCGATACGCTGACCGGTCCAGACGTGGCCGCGATCTGGTCGGACGTCCTGGGCCGCCCGATCGTCTATGGCGGCGATGATCCCACCGGCTTCGAGCAGAATCTGGCGACGTTCATGCCGCGATGGATGGCCTACGAGATGCGCCTGATGACCGAGCGCTTTGTCGGCGACGGAATGATCCCCGAGGCTGGCGACGTGGCGCGCCTCACCAAAATCCTTGGCCGCCCGCTGCATTCCTACCGCAACTTCGCGACGCAGATCGCGGCGGCTGCGGCAAAGCCGATCTGATCCTCGCAGCAACGCGCATACGATGGCTCTTAGGGCCAGCCCCCCCGGACGCCGCCACGAGGCGACGTCCGGGACTCACATGACTGCGGCATGACCTCGCGATGAAACCACGCTACCCGCTTGGGACACGAACAAGAGGAAACGCCAATCGTGTACGACTTCATCATCCTGGGCGGCGGCTCGGCGGGGTCCGTGCTGGCCCACCGGCTCTCCGCCAAGAGCGCCAACAAGGTCTTGCTGTGCGAAGCCGGACAGGACACGCCACCCGGCAATTGAGCCGGCCGAAATCCGAGACAGCTATCCGGGCATCGCCTATTTCAGAGCAGCAAACAACGGCACGTCAATCAGGCGCGGAGAGATTTACGGAAAAACACGCGCTGATAGCCGTTCTGCTCGCGACGATCTATCTCGACCCATCCGAGAGCGGGATACATCGCCAGATTTTCCGACATCTTCTCGTGCGTATACAAGATGATCTCGCGATAGCCGCGGCGAACGGCTTCCTGTTCGGCAAAATTCAACAGCGCGCGTCCGATACCGCGACCGTGATGACCCGGGTCAACGGCGACGTTGTCGAGGAGAAGGTGGTCCGTTTGCTCGATGAGGATCAACAGTCCTGCGATCTCGCCGCTCATGTCCGCCACCCAGGCAGCGCCGCTCTGAACGTGCGCAGAATAATCGTCCAGCATGGGCCCCGGAGGTTTTCCAATCCGCTCGATGTAGACGCTATATGCATCCGACACGATGCGTTCGATCGCAGGCAGATCAGTGACGTTCGCTGGACGAATGATCACGGGCTTTCCTGATCGGAGCCACACGGAAACAACAGACTCGCCGCTTGCAAGTCTGGACCACGTTCGACGAAACGGACAAGCCGTTTTTACACCTCGAATAAGCCGTTGATTTTGTTGATCGCACTCGTTCGCAATTGCGCGATCCGAAACATGCGCAACAGTGCGCTGACCTTCGATTGGGCGGACCGCCTCGGCTCGTTTGGGAAAGACCGATGCCCACGGCTTGCGCGGTAGCGCGCGCCGCCTCGCAAGATTGGATCAGGCCGCCCTGAGATCGCCGACGAAGCGATCGACGTCGCGCTTGAGATCATCGGACAAGCGCGCCAGCATCTTGGCCGAATCCAGCACTTCGCCGGCGGCTGCTCCCGTCAATTGAGGCTCATTTCGCCCGCCTTGTGGCCTGGATCTCGACGAACTCGGCGTCTGGATGGGCGACGATGGTGGTGAACATGATTCCGCTGATGATGAGCGACCAGGCGGTGTCCCAATAAATCCAAAACACTTTCCAGCCTCCGTTTTGCCAGCCTCTGTTTCAGCGTCCTCCACCCCGCAAGACCGGAGTAACGGCGGGAGGAGGCTGCCGTTCCCGAATGATCATGGGCCCACGGCCTGCGGCTCGAGCAGGCAAAGCTTAGCGCCTTCGGGGGTTGGTCGGCGAGACCTTGCGACCGGTTTGATCAGATTGACCGGTGTGGCGCTTTGCCACGACATCTTCATCTTCATCGTGCCCGCCTTCTCGCGGACGAGGCTGCGGCTTGGGCTGGCCGGACTGGCCGCCGTGCTTGCCCCCCATATCGGGTTTACCTTCAAGGTCGTTTTCGCCGGGCATGCCGGGTCAATGCACACGGCCGGCAATGGTTCGTAATTTGCTCGCGCGCGATTCGGCTGTGAACGAGTTCATAGGGTCGCCACCTTTTGCGGTGCACGATGGTTGGCGCGCTTTGGGCGCTCAAACTTTCGACGGACGGATTTGGCCTGATGCGGAAGCAACTCGTCGCCTGGACCCTCCTGACCTCGGCTCTGGTCGCCGTCGCCGTGTGGACCGTGCTCGGACCGCCCGACCATCCGGCCGGCCCGCATCTGCCCTCGCGCGACCGGACCGCCGCGGTGCGGTAGCGGGTACACCCGAACCGATACAATTTCGGCATCGATCAATCCCAACTGGAATTTGGTACAGCGGAACACGAGCCGCTATCCTCTCCCACAAAACGACAACGCCACACCGGCAGGAGGACGCCCATGATCACACCGACACGCCCCATCGCATCCGCAGCACCCCGCGCTGCAATCGCCACCACCCTCTTCACCTGTCTCGTTACTTGTCTTGCCCTGGTTTCCGGAGTCCGCGCCGGCATGGCCGAAACCTTCGCCTATGTCGGCAATGCCGACTCCAACGACATCAGCGTGTTCAAGATCGCCGAGAACGGCGAGATGACGCCCGTGCAGACGGCCGCCTTCACCGGCGTCGAAAAGCCCGGCGCCTCGACCCCGCTCGCGATCACGCCGGACCACCGCGTGCTGATCGCCGGCGTCCGCTCGCAGCCGTTCCAGGCCGTGAGCTTTGCCATCGATCCCAAGACGGGGCAGCTCAGCCACATCGGCAATGGACCGCTCGCCGACAGCATGGCCAACATCGCGACCGACCGCAGCGGCAAGGTGCTGTTCAGCGCCTCCTATGGCGGCAACAAGGTCGCGCTGAATCCGCTTCAAGCCAACGGCGTCGTCGGCGAGCCAAAGCAGGTGATCCCGACCGGGCTGAACGCCCACGCATTCCTGCCCTCGCCGACAACCGCTTCGTGTTCGCGACCAATCTCGGCTCCGACCAGGTGCTGAGCTTTGCGTTTGATGCCGCGGCGGGAACGCTGACGCCGAGCGATCCGCCGGCGATCAAGACGCCGCTGAAATCGGGGCCGCGGCACTTCGTGTTCCATCCCAACGGCAAGTTCGTCTATCTCATCCACGAGCTGAACGGCGACGTCGCAGCGTACAGCTATGACGCCAAGAGCGGAGCCTGGAGGGAGATCCAGCGCACCACCGCGCTGCCGGAAGGGTTCACGGGAAAACCCTGGGCCGCCGACATCCACATCACCCCGGACGGCCGTTTCCTCTACGCCTCCGAACGCACCACCAACACGCTCACCGCCTACAAGGTCGATGCGACCAGCGGCAAGCTGACCACGATCGGCAACGTGCCGACCGAGAAGCAGCCGCGCGGCTTCAACATCGATCCCACGGGGCGCTACCTCGCCGCGGTCGGCGAGCTGTCCGACGGCATGAGTGTCTACGCCATCGACCAGACCACCGGCGCGCTCAGCAAGCTGAAATCCTACCCCACCGGCAAGAAGCCGAACTGGGTGGAGTTTTTGAAGCTGTAGTGAGGGCGCGTAGTCGCCTCCACGCCGTCATGCCCGGGCTTGTCCCGGGCATCCACGTTCTTCGCACCGCGTGGCCAAGGCGTGGATGGCCGGGACAAGCCCGGCCATGACGAGTTCGCGGGTTCACCAGCGAACCTCAGCTCCGGTCCGGTAGACCAATTCAACGGGCGGCTTCGCGCCGCCGGCGCTGCGGCATTCTCATCTGGTCAGCCCATGGCCCTGTGCTGCCGCTTCTGTTATCGATCGAGGCCTCATCGACCAGAGCCTTGCGGCCAACCGGAATGACCGATGCGTTCATTGCCTGCGCGTTCCTTTTCCCGGACCTTTGCTGCCTTCGCCGGACTGGTGCTGGTCTCCGCCCAGCCCGGTCTTGCGGCCGATGATGATGCGCCCAAGGGGCCGGCCGTCACGGTGCTGAAGGCGGCAAAGTCCTGCTTTTCCGACATCGTGGAGGCCACCGGCTCCATCATCGCACGCGAGGAAACCTCGGTGCGGCCCGAACGTCCGGGGCTGAAGGTGACCGAGGTGCTGGCCGAAGCCGGCGAGACCACGACGGCCGGCCAGGTGATGGCGCGGCTGGCACTGCCCGAAGGCGGCACGCTGCAGGTCACCGCCCCCGTGGCCGGAATTATCGCCACCTCGACCGCGCAGATCGGTGCGCCCGCCTCGGCCAAGGGCGAGGCGCTGTTCACCATCGTGGCGCGCAGCGAATACGACCTCGTCGGCCTGGTGGCAACCAACGACGTGCGGAAGCTCGCGGTCAATCAGCCGGCGACCGTGCGCATTGCCGGCACCGGCGATCTCGACGGCAAGGTGCGCCGCATCGGTCCGACCGTCGAGCCGAACATCCAGCAGGGCATGGTCTATATCGGCATCTCATCGCAAAAGCGGCTGCTGCTGAACGCGAGCGGGCGCGCGCTGATCAAGACCGGGCAGAGCTGCAACGTCGCGGTGCCGCTGACGTCGGTGCAATATTCATCCGCCGGCACCGTGGTGCAGGTGATCCGGCGCAACCGCGTCGAGACCAAGCGCGTCGAGATCGGATTGATGTCGGGTGGCAATATCGAAGTCCGCGACGGCCTCAACGAAGGCGATATCGTCGTCGCCCGCGCCGGCGCACTGTTGCGCGAAGGCGACCCGGTGCGCCCGGTGATGGCGAGCGAAGCTGCGAAGTAGCGGACGGTCTCGTAGGGTGGGTTAGCTCGCGGCTGCGCGAAGCGCAGTCCGCTGGCGTAACCCACCTCTTTGCTTTCAGCGCCGGCGATAGAGAAGGTGGTGGATTACGCCTTCGGCTAATCCACCCTACGAACCGAGCGAAACTAGCCGCCAGCTTCGTTCAAATCGACGTCCTCGAGCAGCGAGGAGGAGACCGTTGGAACCTGATCGCCTTCGGAGGCGCGGGAGATGGCGACGCGGGTCTTGTTGAAGACGCTTTCGGCGCTGCCCTTCGCATCGAGATTGGTGAGGAGCTCGCTGACCAGCGTGCTGTGCTCGCCCTTGCCGTCGTCGACGACCTTGCCGGGCGAGGCCGAGGACAGGATCAGCGAATTGTCGGGCGTGCCGATCGGCGCGAGGCCGTGCGAATAAGAGCGGAAGCGGCGCTCGTAAGGATTGCGGCGGGACGCATCGACCACGACGAGCTTGGCCTTGGCGCCCTGCTGCTTCATCATGTCGAGCACGCCTTCGATCGAGACGCCCTGGCGGCGGACGTCGCTCTCCTTCCAGATCACGGCATCAACTGGCAGCATGTAGCTCTCGCGGCCGGCCTGGACGCCATAGCCGCCGAAGAACAGCATGACGATTGTGTCGCGCTTGATGCGGGACTTCAGGCGGTTGACGGCGCGGACCATGTCGTCCTTGCTCGCGTCTTCCACCATGTCGACGTCAAAACCGTTCTTGCGCAGCGACGAGGACAGCGCGCGCGCGTCGTTGATCGACTGCGTCAGCGGCGCGTTGGCGTCGGGATAGTGACCATTGCCGATGACGAGGGCGAGGCGCGAGGCATGGCCGATCGAACCCGTGACCTGGTCGGTCGAGACGGCCTTGGTGGCATCGAGCGCGCGCATGTTGAGCGCAGCATGGGCGCCGATCGCGAGCGACACCGTGCCGATCAGTGCTGCGGCGACAGCAATCGTGCGTCGGGAAATGTCGAGCTGCTTTACATCCATCTCGCTTCATTCCTGTCAGTGCCAAAGACCGGCCAAGCGCACGCACACTGGTTGAGTAGCGCGATGGCGGCTTTAGGTTTGAGGGATTGGCCGGGGGAGTGCCCCCGAATTGCGCGCAATTTGCGGCACCGCACCAAACAAACCTTTAACCGGATATCGCCGCCCCAGCAATAGATTGCCCCAAATTTGATCTAAACCACTGAATATGTTGGTTAATTTCGCAACCCGATCTTGCGTGTTTTTCACTCCCCCGTAACCTTCCGGGGGGCGATCATGGAGCCCTTATGCCGGGTTTTTCCGTGACCTCCGTCACATTTGTATTTCCTGCGAATCCGGGTAGCTTTTTCAAAGACTTGCGGGGGCGGGTCTCAGGCCCAAACCCTGAGAGATGCCTCCGCGAAAGTCCCCGCGACCAGGTATTTCATGAGCTTTCATTATTTCGCAGGTGCCGCGTGCCGGGTGCTGACGGCGCGGAAGGACGGCCCCTCGCTTTATGACGTCTGCGATCCCGTATTATCGGGCCAGGCCAGCGGCGATCCGCATCTGGCCAAATTCTACAAGACCGCGCTCGGCAATCCCGCATTGCGCCTGCTGCTGCGCCGCGCCGGCCTGAGCGAGCTGCGCAACGAGGCCAAGCTGACCCGGCTGCGCGAGGCGCTCGCCCGCGCCCGCGACGATGCCGAGCCCGACTGGGCTGCGGTCGGCCAACCCGTGGCCGAACTCGTCGACAGCATCGCGCTCGACCATCCCAAGCCGCCGCCGGCCATGTTCGTAGCCGCCATGCCGGAACAATCGCAGATCGACGGCGTGATCCGCGATTGCGCGCAGCATCTGCTCGGCTCGTACCGCAAGAACGGGTTTCTGCCGACCTATGCCGCCTTCAACCTGATCGGCGATCCCGATTTCCGCGGGCGCGAGCTGATCATGGCGCTCACGGGCCTGAATGCGCGCGGCTACAAGAACTCCTCGCTGCTGTTCAACCTCGCGCGCGTCTTCATCGCACGCTCGGAGGCCCGCGCCGTGGTCAATCCGCCCTGGAAAGGCATCGCCGAGCCGATGTGGGAGCCGGTGCAGATCCGCCACCGCTCGGCCTATTACGACGCGTTCTTCATCGAGGCATTGCTGAGCTATGTCGAGACCGGGCTCGCCGGGCCGGCCGACAAGATCGCGGCCGAGCGCGCGATCGCCGACATGGTCGATTTCTGCGTCAACATCAGCCGCGAGGAGGTCGAGGGCATCGACGGGGCGCGCTTCAACGTCATCACGGCGCTGGCGCCGGCGCCGCACCCGCGGTTTTCGCGCTTCTTCGCCCAGATCAAGCAGGACCTCGGCTTCGGCGTCTACGTGCCCGACTGCGACACCACGGCGTGCTCGATTTCCGCGGCAACGCAGGCCGGCTGCACCGATCCGATCATCGACCAGCCGCTGCTCGATTTCTACAGCGGTTACCAGGTGCATGCGGGCGTCAACGAACCGCGCGTGACGGTGCCGATCAACGACCATATCGATTACGAGGGCGGCGTTGCCACCTGGATCGACAATCTCAGGGGTGAGCGGCCCTACGGCAACGATCTCGATCCGACGCTCAATCTCGACATTCTCGAGGTGAGTTTTCGCAATCTGGCGCGCTGGAACGTTCTGGAAACGCCGGCGCGGCTCGCCACCGTGCATCGCATCATCGGCTTCCAGAAACGCCTGGCTGCCAGCGGCGCCTTCGCCAATCCGCGCTCGCACATCTACTATTTGCCGGAGCTCTACAGCGCCTATTTCGGCCGCTGCTATGCGGCCTTCCTGGCGCTGCCGCTGGCAGCCCAGGCCGCGATCGATCCCAACGGCGATTTCGACTTCATCCGCCATCGCGTGCTCGCCTACGTCAAGGGCGAGCTGATGGCCGCGGAAATGAACGTGTTCGACGCCGCACTGGCGCTGATCGCGCTCGGCCATCTCGGCGCCGACCCGCGCGCCTTTGCGCCGGCGCTGAACGTGATCGTCGATGCCATCGGCGAAGGCGGCCGCCGCGGCCCGTTCCGCGCCTATGAATGGAACAAGATGAAGACGCCGACGCGGATTTTGGTGGGCGGGCCGGAGGTGACGTCGGCCTTCGTGCTGATGGGGCTGGCGGTGGCAAAGAAGGCGATGGCGCGCGGTGAGTAGCGCCCGCTACAATGACAGCAAGTTGAAGGCCTATCCGTTAGGCAAGCGCTGGCCGAACGGCCCAAAGCCGACCACAATTGCGGGGCTTATCCAGATTTTCCTGAACCTTCGGACCGGCATGCTGCGAAAAATCCTGATTGCGCTGTCTTTGCTCGCTCTCCCGTCGCTGGCGCAGGCCGCCGACGTCACGGGCACCGCCAAGATCCGCGACGGCGATTCCGTCGCGATCGGCAATACCCGGATCCGCCTCGGAGGCATCGACGCGCCGCAGGTCGACCAGCTCTGCCTCAACACCAAAGCCGAGCGCTGGACCTGCGGTGTCGCCGCGCGCGACGCGCTCGCCAAATACACCGAGGGCAAGAGCTGGGTCTGCCATGCCCGCTCGATCGACCGGCGCGGCCGCACCGTGGCGCGCTGCGAGGTTGGCGGCGAGGACATCCAGAAATGGCTGGTGCGCAACGGCTGGGCGCTGGCCTACGCCCGCCTCTCCCACGATTACGACGCCGACGAAGCCGCCGCGCGCGAGGCAAAAGCCGGGATGTGGCAGGGCGCCTTCATCGCGCCCTGGGACTGGCGCGTGCGCAACAAGAAGACGACCATATTGGGTGCGACCAAGCCGCCCGAGGGGGCTCATGCCGTGCTGCTCGCCTCGGCCTCCGGGCCGGTCGCGCCGTCGCCGGACTGCACCATCAAGGGCAACGTCAACAGCGCCGGCGAGTGCATCTACCACACTCCGACCAGCCGCTGGTACGCCCAGATCAGGATGAAGATCAGCAAGGGCACCCGCTGGTTCTGCTCGGTCGAGGAGGCGGAAGCTGCCGGCTGCCGCGAAACCAAGCGATAGGCGCATCTGGCGTGCGTTTTACGCGCTTTTCTTGCGGGCCTCCGGCGCGTAAAAGCGTGGCGAAGCAACCCTCCAGACAGTCTTCATGACACGAGGAAGTTAGCAATGACCGTTCGCGCGGGCCGGGAGTTTCTGGCCATCCCTGGGCCCACCACGATGCCCGACGCTGTGCTCCAGGCGATGCATCGTCCGGCGATCGACATCTACTCCAAACAGATGACTGATCTGACCGAGAGCCTGCTCCGCGACATCTCGAAACTGTTTGCGACCAAAGGCAACTCCTACATCTACATCGCCAACGGCCACGGCGCCTGGGAAGCCGCGCTGAGCAACGTGCTGTCGCGCGGCGACAAGATCCTGGTGCTGGAGAGCGGACGCTTCGCAATCGGATGGGGCAATGCGGCATCTCTGATGGGCGCCGAGGTCGAGGTGCTCAAGGGCGACTGGCGCCGCGCGGTGCGACCGCACGAGGTCGAGGAACGGCTGCGCCGCGACACCGAACACAAGATTAAGGCCGTCGTCGTCGTCCAAATCGACACGGCCTCGGGCGTGCAGAACGACATCGAGGCGATCGGCAAGGCGATCAAGGCCAGCGGCCATCCCGCGCTGTACATGGTCGACACCGTGGCTTCGCTCGGCTGCATGCCATTCGAGATGGACAAATGGGGCGTCGACGTCGCGATGTCCGGCTCGCAGAAGGGCCTGATGACGCCGCCCGGTCTCGGCTTCGTTTCCGCCAACGCGCGCGCGCTGGAAGCGCACAAGACCGCGAACATGTCGACGCCCTATTGGAGCTGGAGCGAGCGCGAGGGCAGCGAGCACTATCGCAAATATGCCGGCACCGCGCCGGTGCATCTGCTGTTCGCGCTGCGCCAGGCGATTGACCTGATCCACGAGGAAGGGCTGGAGAACGCCTTCCGCCGCCACAGCCTGCTCGGCGAAGCCACGCGACGCGCTGTCGGCGCATGGTCGGAGGGCCAGGTGCTCGGATTCAACGTGGCCGAACCCCATGAGCGCTCCAACACCGTGACCACGGTGACCATGACCACCGGCCACGATCCCGCAGTGCTGCAGCGCTATTGCAAGGAGAAGTGCGGCGTCGTGCTCGGCACCGGCATCGGCGATCTCTCGGGACAAGCCTTCCGCATCGCCCATATGGGCCATGTCAACGCGCCGATGCTGCTCGGCACGCTCGGCGTGATCGAGGTCGGGTTGAATGCGCTGAAGATCCCGCATGGCAAAGGCGGGCTCGAGGCGGCGGTGGCGTATCTGGGTGAGCAGGTGGCGGTGTAAAACTCCGCTGTCGTCCCGGCGAAGGATGAGGCAGCATCGGTGGCTCACAGCCATATTCGCCTTCTTTAAATTCCCCACATTCGATCTGATATAGGGACAGGACACGCCCCCATATCGAGGATCGACTTGCCCAAATCCGCCAGCACTGCCCCGACCGCTCCCGTCGCCCCGCGCCGGCCGCATTCCTTCACCCGCCACGGCATCACCGTGACCGACGACTACGCCTGGCTGAAGGACGCGAAATGGCAGGAGGTGCTGCGCGATCCCAAGGTGCTCGATCCCGACATCCGCAAATATCTCGATGAGGAGAACGGCTACACCGAAAGCCTGCTCGGCCACACCGGACCATTGCAGAAGAAGCTGGTCGGCGAGATGCGCTCCCGCATCAAGGAGGACGATTCCAGCGTGCCCTCGCCGGATGGTGCCTTCGCCTATTTCCGCAAGTTCCGCGAGGGCGGCCAGCATGAGCTGTTCGGCCGCATGCCGCGGGACGGCGGCGAGGGCCATATCGTGCTCGACGGCGATGCGCTCGCAAAGGATCACAAATATTTCAAATTCGGTGGCAGCCGCCACTCCGACGATCACAGACTCCAAGCCTGGAGCGCCGACACCAAGGGCTCCGAATATTTCTCGATCCGCGTGCGCGACTGGGCGACCGGCGCGGACCTCGACGACCTCGTCGAGGAGACCGACGGCGGTATCGTCTGGAGCAAGGACGGCAAGAGCTTCTTCTATGTGAAGCTCGACGACAATCACCGGCCGATGCAGGTGTGGCGGCACAGACTGGGGACGAAGCAGGTCGACGACACGCTGGTCCACGAAGAGCAGGATTCCGGCTGGTTCACCCATCTGCACGAGAGCACCAGCGGCCGCTTCTGCGTGATCGCCGGCGGCGACCATGAAACCAGCGAGCAGCGGCTGATCGATCTCGCCCATCCCGAAGCGCCGCCGCGCCTCGTCGCGGCGCGCGAGGACGGCGTGCAATATTCGCTTGCCGACCGCGGCGACGAACTGTTCATCCTGACCAATGCCGACGACGCCATCGACTTCAAGATCGTCACCGCGCCGCTTGGCCAGCCCGAGCGCAAGAACTGGCGTGATCTGATCCCCTACCGTCCCGGCATCTACATCATCGACCTCGATCTCTATGCCGGTCATCTGGTGCGGCTGGAGCGCGCCAATGCGCTGCCGGCGATCGTGATCCGCGACCTCGCGACCAAGGAGGAGCACGCCATCGCGTTCGACGAGGCCGCCTATTCGCTCGACACGATGGGCTCCTACGAATTCGAGACCACCAATTTGCGCTTTGCCTATTCGTCGATGACGACGCCGTCGGAAGTGTATGACTACGACATGGCGAAGCGCACGCGCACGCTACGCAAGCGCCAGGAGATCCCGTCCGGCCACAACGCGGCAGACTACGTCACCACCCGCATCATGGCGAAGGCCCAAGATGGTGCCGAGGTGCCGGTGTCGATTCTTCATCGCCGCGGATTGAAGCTCGACGGCGCGGCGCCGCTGTTGCTTTACGGCTACGGCTCCTACGGCATGGCGATGCCGGCCTCGTTCAGCGCCAACCGGCTGTCGCTGGTCGACCGCGGCTTCGTCTACGCCATCGCCCATATCCGCGGCGGCGCCGACAAGGGCTGGGGCTGGTATCTCGACGGCAAACGCGAGAAGAAGACGAATTCATTCGACGATTTTGCCGTCAGCGCCCGCGCGCTGATCGATGCGAAATACACCAGCGCAAAACGCATCGTCGGCCATGGCGGCTCGGCCGGCGGCATGCTGATGGGCGCGGTCGCAAACCGCGCCGGCGAATTGTTCGCAGGCATCGTCGCGGAAGTGCCGTTCGTCGACGTGCTCAACACCATGCTCGACGACACGCTGCCGCTGACGCCGCCGGAATGGCCCGAATGGGGCAATCCGATCGAGAGCGAAAAGGATTTTCGCACCATCCTGTCCTACTCGCCCTACGACAATGTCGCGGCAAAGGACTATCCTGCGATCCTGGCGATGGGCGGCTTGACCGATCCGCGCGTCACCTATTGGGAGCCCGCCAAATGGATCGCGCGCCTGCGCGCCACCATGAGCGGCGGCGGCCCGGTTCTGTTGCGCACCAACATGGGCGCCGGCCATGGCGGCGCGTCGGGGCGCTTCAACCGGCTGGATGAAGTCGCGATCGTGTATGCGTTTGCGCTGTGGGCGGCGGGGATGGCGGAGGCTTAGCATTTCGCGCAAATGCCTCCACAACGTCGCCCCGGCCTAGTGCGCAATTGCGCATGGGGGGCCGGGACCCATACCGCGTGATCCATCGGTGAAATAAAGGTAGCAGTAGCGCGCAACTACCAGTCTTCGCCAAACTACTCCCTGGGTTAAGGGTCCCGGCCTTCGCCGGGACGACGGCAGAAGCTGTGGGGCGAGTTACCGGCCCCACAAACAAGCCTCACACCGCCCCCTGCGCCTCCACATAGAGCGCGTAGATGGAATGACAGCTCGCCATATAGAGGCGGTTGTTCTTCGGCCCGCCGAAACAGAGATTTTCGCAGCGTTCGGGCAGCTTGATGAAGGCGAGCGGCTTGCCTTCGGGGTTGAACACCATGACGCCATCGAGATCCTCAGATCTGCCCTTGAGCTGGTAGACCTTGCGGCCACCGACATCGGTCGGCTCGGATGCCAACGCGCCATTCGAGCCCCAGCCACACCAGAGATTGCCGTCGCGGTCCACGCGAAAACCGTCGAGCGAGCCCTGGTCGGCGGCGTCGATCAGCTTGGTCTTGCCGCTCAGGCTACCGTCGTCGCCGACATTGTAGCTCCAGATGCTGCGATTGGGCGTGCCCTTCCACTCGACGATGTAGAGCTTCTTCTCGTCCGGCGAAAACGCGATACCGTTCGGATTGACGAGGTCGGTGAGAACAGCTGTGAGCTTGCCGTCCTTGGCGATGCGGTAGACGTTGGTGGTGGCCTGCTCGGGCTTCTCCTTCTTGCCCTCCCACTCGCCGCCGATGCCGAAGGTCGGATCGGTGAACCAGATGCTGTCGTCGGACTTCACCACGATGTCGTTCGGCGCGTTCAGCCGCTTGCCCTCGAATTTGTCGGCGAGCACGGTGATCTTGCCGTCCTTCTCGGTCCGGGTGATGCGGCGGGTGACGGAGTGCTCGCAGGTGACGAGGCGGCCCTGGCGGTCGCGCGCATTGCCGTTGGCGTAATTGGCGTTGGCGCGGAACACGCTGGTCTGCCCGGTCTTCTCGTCGAACTTCATGATCCGGTTGTTGGGAATGTCGGAGAACAGCAAATAGCCGCCGTCCGGGAAATAGACCGGACCTTCAGCCCAGCGCAGGCCGGTCGCGACCTGCTCGAGCGTCGACGAATAGAGCCGATACTTGGCGAAGCTCGGATCGAGGATCTGGACCGCCGGGTCCGGATAGCGCTGAGCCGGCGTGAACGGAAACGACTGGGCGCCGGCAGCGCGGACGAGCAATGCGGAAGCTGCGGTTGCTCCAGCGCGGGCCAAAAGATTGCGTCGTGTGAAAGTCATGAAAGTCCTCCCTGCTTGATCAAAGGCCGGCTCTCGATAAGGCGGGCCTGTTTCTGGACGTGATTTGGTGCTGGCGCGAACGAGCTAGCGGCCGTTCTTCTTCCGCCATTCCGCGAAATCGGTGAGCGTTTGCGGATCGGTCGCGGGATAAAGACCGAAGATGCCCCGGCCCTTGCCGACTTCCTCGGTGACGAAATCCTCGAACGCGGTCATCTCGAAGGTTTCGTTGGCGATCTCGTCCGCAAGATGCGCGGGGATGACGATGACGCCGTCGGCATCGCCGAGAATGACGTCGCCGGGAAACACCGGCGCGTCACCGCAGCCGATCGGGACATTGATCTCGATCGCCTGATGCAGCGTCAGATTGGTCGGCGCTGAGGGGCGATGATGGTAGGCGGGGATGCCGAGTTTCGCGATCTCGGCGGAATCGCGAAAGCCACCATCGGTGACGACGCCGGCGACGCCACGCTTCATCAGCCGCGTCACCAGGATCGCGCCGGCCGAGGCCGCGCGCGCGTCCTTGCGGCTGTCCATCACCAGCACGCTGCCTGCCGGACAATCCTCGACCGCCTTGCGCTGCGGATGCGAGCGATCCTTAAAAACATCGATGGTGTTGAGGTCCTCGCGCGCCGGCATGTAGCGCAGCGTGAAGGCCTCGCCGACCATGGTCGGCTGGTCGTGACCCAACGGGTGCACGTCCTGGATCATCTGGATGCGCAGACCACGCTTGAACAAGGCGGTGGCGACGGTGGCGGTGGAGACGGCTTTGAGCTTGTTGCGGGTGGCTTCGCTGAGTTTTGTCATATGCATCCTTTAATAAATCGACGGCTCGCCAATCGGCGCGCCGAAATCGGTTTCCAGGAAGTCGAAGTCGCAGCCGTCATTGGCCTGCTTGATGTGCTTGGTGAACATCCAGCCATAGCCGCGCTCGAAGCGGCGCTCGGGCTGCTTCCAGGCGGAGCGGCGCTTGTCGAGTTCGGCCTCGGGGACATCGAGATTGATGGTGCGCGCGGCGACGTCGAGCGAGATGCGATCGCCATTCCGCACCAGCGCCAGCGGGCCGCCGATGTAGGATTCCGGTGAGACGTGCAGGATGCAGGCGCCATAGCTGGTGCCGCTCATGCGCGCGTCCGAGATGCGCACCATGTCGCGCACGCCCTGCTTCACGAGCTTGGTCGGGATCGGCAGCATGCCCCATTCGGGCATGCCCGGGCCGCCCTGCGGGCCCGCATTGCGCAGAATGAGGATGTGATCCTCGGTGACGTCCAAATTGGGATCGTCGACCGCCTTCTTCATCGCGGGATAGTCGTCGAACACCAGCGCGGGCCCGGTGTGCTTGAGAAAGCGCGGCGCGCAGGCGGAGGGCTTGATGACGCAGCCGTCGGGCGCGAGATTGCCCTTGAGCACGGCGAGCGCGCCCTCCTTGTAAATGGGATTGTCGACCGAGCGGATCACGTCGTCATTGTGAACTTCGGCGTAGGCGATGTTCCCACCAAGGGTCTTTCCGCTTACGGTGATGCAGTCGAGATGCAGATGAGGCTTGATCTGACTCATCAGGGCCGGCAGGCCGCCGGCATAGAAAAAATCTTCCATCAGATAGGCATCGCCGCTCGGCCGCACATTGGCGATCACGGGCACCTTGCGGCTCGCGATCTCGAAATCGTCGAGCCCGATGTCCTGGCCGGCGCGGCGGGCCTGCGCGATCAGATGGATAATCGCGTTGGTGGAGCAGCCCATCGCCATCGCCACCGCGATTGCGTTCTCGAAGGCTTTGCGGGTCTGGATCGTCTTCGGCGTCAGATCTTCCCACACCATCTCGACGATGCGGCGGCCGCATTCGGAGGCCATGCGGATGTGATTGGCGTCGGCGGCGGGAATCGAGGAGGCGCCGGGCAGCGTCATGCCGATCGCTTCCGCGATCGCGGTCATGGTCGAGGCCGTGCCCATGGTCATGCAGGTGCCGTAGCTGCGGGCAATGCCGGCTTCGATGTCGAGCCAGTCCTTGTCGGAGATTTTTCCGGCGCGCCGCTCGTCCCAATATTTCCAGCCGTCGGAGCCGGAGCCGAGCGTCTTGCCCTTCCAGTTGCCGCGCAGCATCGGGCCTGCCGGCAGATAGATCGCGGGGATGTTCATCGAGGTCGCGCCGAGCAAAAGCGCCGGCGTGGTCTTGTCACAGCCGCCCATCAGCACCACGCCGTCAACGGGATGGCTACGCAGCAGCTCTTCGGCTTCCATCGCAAGGAGATTGCGATAGAGCATCGTGGTCGGCTTCAAGAGCGATTCCGACAGTGACAGCGCCGGCAACTCGATTGGCAGGCCGCCGGCCATCAGGATCCCGCGCTTGACGTCGTCGACGCGGGACTTGAAGTGCATGTGGCAGGGCTGCGCGTCCGACCAGGTATTGATGATCGCGATGCACGGCCGGTCCTTCCACTCCTCGGGCGCGTAGCCCATCTGCATGGCGCGGGAGCGGTGGCCGAACGAGCGGAGATCGTCGGGCGCGAACCAGCGCGCGCTGCGGAGCTGGTCCGGTGTTTTTTTCTTGGTCATGATTGCGTGCCCCATTTCTGGACGGTGTTCCGCTCGATGGCGCGGAAGATCAGGTTCTCGACAAAGAGCCCGATGATAATCACCGTCAAGAGGCCTGCGAAGACTGCAGGTATATCGAGGAGATTGCGGTTCTCGAAGATGAACCAGCCGAGTCCGCCCTGCCCCGAGGACACACCGAACACCAGCTCGGCCGCGATCAGCGTGCGCCAAGCAAAGGCCCAGCCAATCTTGAGGCCGGTGAGGATCGAGCCGAAGGCCGCGGGGATCAGGATCCTGGCGATATAGGGCAGTCCGCGCAGGCCGTAATTGCGCCCGACCATACGCAGCGTGTTGGACACGCTCTTGAAACCGGAATGAGTGTTGAGCGCGACCGGCCACAGCACCGAATGAATCAGCACGAAAACGAGGCTGCCATTGCCGAGCCCGAACCAGATCAAGGCGAGCGGCAGCAGCGCAATCGCCGGCAACGGATTGAACATCGCCGTCACCGTCTCCAGGAAATCGGTGCCGATGCGGGTCGAGATGGCGAGGACCGTGAAAATGGCGGCGAGCGCGATGCCGGCCGAGTATCCCATGAACAGCACCTTCAGCGAGGCCCAGGCCCGCAGCGGAATGGTGCCGTCCTTCACGCGCTCCCACAGCGTGACGATCGTATCGTGCAGCGTCGGAAACAACAAAGGATTGTCGAGATAAACGCCGTAAGCCTCCCAGACCGCTGCCAGGAACAGGATGATGACGGCCTTCCGGACGAAGCCGTCGTTCCACAACATTTCAGGCGCGCTGAGCTTGCGCTCGACTTCGGCTGCGCCACTCGTGGCCACAATCGGCGCGTCACGCAGCAATATTCTCGCTTCGCCCATGAGCGGCTCCCTCAATGCGCGGTGGCTTCGCCGGCGAACAGGAAATCGTGGATCTCCTTCTCCAGCCGGCCCGCACTTCCGTCCTCGTTCGTGACCTTGTCGACATCAACCACTTCGGCCTTGACCCGGCCGGGATGCGGCGACAGCAGCAGGATGCGGTTGCCGATGCGAATGGCTTCCGCAATCGAATGTGTCACGAACAGCACGGTGAATTTGGTCTCGCTCCAGAGCTGGAGCAGCTCGTCCTGGCAGGTTCGCCGCGTCAGCGCGTCGAGCGCCGCGAACGGCTCGTCCATCAGCAGGATGTCCGGCTCCATCGCCATGCCGCGCGCGATCGCGACGCGCTGCTTCATGCCGCCGGAGAGCGTGTGCGGATAGGCGTCGACCACGCGGGTGAGACCGACCTTGTCGATATAGGCCCGCGCGCGAGCTTCGGCGTCCTTGCGCGACAGCTTTCGCGCGGTGAGCAGCGGAAACATCACGTTGGCGAGTACGCTCTTCCACGGCAAGAGCTGGTCGAATTCCTGGAAGATCATCATGCGGTCGGCACCGGGGCCGCGGATCTCACGATCGCCGATCGTCATGCGGCCTTCGCTCGGTGACATGTAGCCGCCGACCGCCTTCAGCAGGGTCGACTTGCCGCAGCCGGACGGGCCGAGCAGCACGAAGCGGTCGGACTTGTCGACGGAGAAGCTCACCCTCTCGGTGGCGGTGACGACAGCGCTGGAGGTCTTGTAGCGCAGCGTCACCCCGCTGACGTCGAGCAGCGCCATCAGTTGCCTTTCAGGTCGTGCGCGACGGGGAGATAATAGTCCGTCCAGGCCTTGGGCTGGGTCTTCAGCGTGCCGGTCTTGTAAAGATGGGCGGCGAATTTCATCGTACCCTGCGGCTCGAGATTCCACTCCATCATGCCGGGCTGCTTGAGGAGATCGAGCAGCTCCTCCAGCGAGGTCTTGTCGCCGGTGATCTCCTTGTAGATCTCGACCGCTTGTTTGGTGTCGCTGCGGATCAGGTCCTGCGCCTCCTTGGTGGCATCACGCACCGCCTGGATGATCTTGGGATTGGCGTCGGCGAATTTCGTCGTGGTGAAGAACTGCGCCTGGCTGAGCGGGCCGCCCATGACATCGGGTGAATTCAGCACGACATGCGCGCCCGGCACGTTCTTCAGTTCCAGGAACGTGAAGGGCGGGATCGAGAAATGATTGTGCACCTCATGCTTGGGATTGGCGAGTGCCGCATAGGCGTCGGGATGGCCGAGCTGAACGGTGTTGGCATCGAGCTTCGACCATTGGTCGGCACCGAAGGCCTCGGCGGCCGCGATCTGAAGCACGATCGCCTGCGTCGAGATCTTCACCGTCGGCACCGCGATCTTGTCGCCCGGACCAAAATCCCTGATCGACTTGATGTTGGCGTCGCGGCTGATCAGCGTCATCGGCTGCGCCGAGGTCGCGACGATCCCCTTCACGCCGCCGCGGGTGCGATCCCACAGCAGCAGCAGATTGCCCGTGCCGGTGTTGAGGATGTCGACGCCGCCTGCGAGCAGCGCATCGGTCTGCGCACCGCCGCCCGAGAAGGTCACCCATTTGGTGGTGACATTCGGCACGCCGAGCAAAGCCGCGTGCTTCTCGATCAGCTTCTGCTTCTCCATGATGTGGCTCGGCATGTAGAAAATGCCGGGCTGCCGCGACAGGGAGATCTCGGATTTCTGCTGTGCCTTCACCGGCAGGGCCGTTGCGGCCGTCAAGACGATGGCGGCAAAGCCAATCTGGAAGAGCTTCATCATTGTTGTTCGTTTCCTCCGGTCGGCATTGACGCGCGACCGCGCTGATGCACTAATGCATTAGTGCATCAAAGGCAAGTCCGCCGGAGCCGTCGCCATGGAATCAGCCCATCCCGCGCCGCGCGCGACTGCCCGGCTCGACCGCGCCCGGCAGGCCGCGCCGCAGGTGTTCGAGCGGCTGCGCAACGCGATCATCGCCCTGGAGCTTCCGCCCGGTGCGCCGCTGTCGCGCGCCGAATTGGCCGGCCAGTTCGGCGTCAGCTCGACGCCGGTGCGCGACGCACTGATGCGGCTCGAGGAAGAGGGTCTGGTCGATGTGTTCCCGCAGCATGCGACCGTGGTCAGCCAGATCGACGTCGATCGCGCGCAACAGGCACATTTTCTGCGCCAGGCGCTGGAGCTGGAGATCGTCCGGCTCCTTGCAGACAAGCCAGATCCGTCCCTGATCATTCGTCTGGACCACGCCATCGCGCTGCAACAGCAATTCGCCAAGGCCGGCGACTTCGAGGCCTTCATGGCCGGCGACAATGATTTCCACGCTCAGCTCTATGCCGCCGCCGGAAAGCAGGACCTCTGGATGCTGGTGCGCAGCCGCAGCGGACATATCGACCGGCTGCGCCGGCTGCATCTGCCTTCGCCCGGCAAGGCCCAGAACATCGTGCGCCATCACAGACTGATCGCGCGCGCCATTGAAGCAGCAGACGCCGATGCGGCACAGCAGCATCTGCGCAAGCACCTGTCAGGCACGTTGAGCGAGCTGGACGCGATCCGAAGCCGCTATCCCGAGTACCTCACCGACTAGGTGCGCGCGCCGAGGAGCCATCTGCACGCAAGCATGCATATGGTTCGCGCCGGAACAAAGGCGCGGCGGCCGACGATCGGATGGAGCGCGAAGTGCTTGCAGGCTGAGCGGAATCCGCGCAACAATTTCGCATTGGAGCTTTGATTTGGGTCGCGGGGAACATTCCTGCCCGACCCGGAGGTTGATGACGTGGCCAACATCCTGATCGTGGATGACGACCCGGCCGTTCAGCTCACGATCCGGCTGCTCCTGGAGCGGGCCGGTCACCACGTGACGGTCGCCGGCGATGGCCGCAAGGGGCTCGCTCTGGTCGAGGGCAATCAATTCGACCTGCTATTCCTCGATATCTTCATGCCCGGCATGGACGGGCTGGAGACGATGCGCCATGTCCGGGCGCTGCAAGCAACCATTCCGATCATCGTCATTTCCGGCCGCTCGATCACGCCGGACGCCTATGCCGAGCCGGACTTTTTGAAGATGGCGACCAAGCTCGGCGCCGTCGCGAGCCTGCAGAAGCCGTTCCGGGCCGACGTATTGCTGGCCGCGGTCGACGGCTGCCTGAAATCGGCGCAACCATCATCCCGCCCGCAACCCGATGCCGGCGCCGGAAGCCGATGACGGGATCATCCATGTCGCACCGTAGCGGAACATTCGGGTCCATTCTCGACGCGGCGCGAAGGCCAACATGACGCTCGCAACCCGGCTGGCCGTCGCAATGATCCTGCTGGTCGCGGTTACGGTGGCCGCAGTCGGCTGGCTGGGCTATCGCAACATCAGCCAAGCCGTCATTCCGCGGGTCCTGGAACGGGTCGAAGCCCAGTCACGCCTGCTGGCGACCAATCTCGAATCCTACGTTGCCGGAGCTCGCGGCGATCTGCTCGGCTATCGCTCCGCCGCAGCCATCAACGGTCTGATCCGCGCCCACATCGGTGGTGGCATCGACGCTGTCGACGGCGTTTCGGAGCAAACCTGGCGCGAGCGCATCGCGGCGCGACTCGCGGCCGAGATCGAGGCCAAACCCAGCTACGGCCAGTTTCGAATCATCGGTGTCGACGATGACGAGCGCGAGCTGGTCCACGTCGATCGCGCCGGTCCGAACGGCACAGCACGAATCGTCCCCAACGGCGAATTGGAGCGCAAGAGCGAGCGAGCCTATTTCCAGGACACAATGCGACTGGCGCCGGGCGAAATTTACGTTTCGCCGATTGATCTCGCCACCCGCCAGGGGGGGACCACGGCCCCTCACATCCCGACCTTGCGGGTGGCGACGCCGCTGTTCACACCGGACGGCAAGCCATTCGGTATCATCATCGCCAATATCGACATGCGTCCCGCACTGGACCGCATCCGCTCGACCACGGACAGAGGGGGAGAGATTTACGTCGTGAATCTGCGCGGCGACTATCTCGTCCATCCCGATCGCACGCGAGAATTCGGGGCATCGCGAGGCCGTCCCACCAACTGGCGCGATGATTTTCCATTTTTTGCGGCCCAGACCGGCAAGCTGGAGGGGTCCACGCAGCTCGTAGCCGACCGATCGGGGCCAAGCGGCGCTGCGATCGCGCCGGCGCTGCTTGCGGGCAAGGATTGGGTCGCGGTCATCGAGACCGTTCCTCCTGCCGTGTTCGGCCGCGTGCCGGCGGCGATCCAAAAAACATCCTTGCTGGTCGGCTTGCTTGCCGTCCTCGCCGCGGCTTCGCTCGCTGTGCTGCTGGCGCGCTCATTGACTCGTCCGATCGGGCGTCTGACCGCGGCGGTGGAGGCGATCGGCAGCGGACGCCCGGCCGATATTCCCGTCGATGCCAGCGGCGAGACCGGCGTTCTGGCGCGGGCCTTTGCCCAGATGGTGGAAGAGACGCGGGCGAAGACCGCCGCGCTCGAGCGCGAGGTTCAGGAGCATCGCCGCACCGAGGCCGCGCGAAGCCATCATGCCGCGCGCGAGCGCTTGTTCAGCGCCGCTGTCGAATCATCCGACGACGCGATCGTGATGCAATCGCTCGATGCCATCATCACGGGCTGGAATCCCGCCGCCGAACGCCTCTATGGCCATTCGGCCGAAGAAGCGATCGGGAAATCCACCTCGATCATCGTTCCGCCCGACCGCCGCGAGCAGGGAAAGGATTATCTACAGCGGATCGCCCGCGGCGAGCCGATCGAACGCTTCGAGACGATTCGCCTGCGCAAGGATGGCACGCCAGTCGAGATCTCACTCAGCCTTTCGCCGATCCGAGGCCCCTCGGGCGAGATCGTCGGCGTTTGCGGGTCGGCAAGCAGCCTGACCGAAGCGCGGCGGGCCGAGCGGGCACTGCAACAGCAGATCGAGGAGCGGCGGCAGCTCTTCGACACCTCGCAGGATCTGATCATGATCATGAACTCGCAGGGCGCCGTCGTGCAGATCAGCCCGAGCTGCGAGGCCATTCTCGGCTACCGGCCCGCCGAGATGATCGGCCGCAGCGGTGCTGATTTCATTCACCCCGCCCACCTCGATCAATCCCGCGAGGAGATGCGCGCGCTCCGACGCGGCGGGCACCCGAAGCTTGCCGACACCCGCTGCATCCACAAGGACGGGCGGGAGGTCTGGCTATCCTGGCTCGGCAGCTGGTCGGATCAGGCCAACCGCTACTTCTTCGTCGGGCGCGACATGACCGAGGCCAGGCACGCCGAGGAGTCCTTGCGCGAAAGCGAGCAGCTCGCGCGCAACATCGTCGAGACCGCGCTTGATGCCTTCGTCCAGACTGACGACCGCAGCACCATCCTGAACTGGAGCTCGCGGGCCGAAGAGCTGTTCGGCTGGCGGCGCGAGGAGGCGCTGGGCAGGAACGCGGTCGATCTGATCGTCGCGGAGAGCGAGCGCGAGAGGGTCAAGGCCGGTCTTGCGCGTTTCCTCGATTCCCGAGACAGCCAGACGCTCAGCCGCCGCCGCGATCTCATGGTTCGCCGCCGCGACGGCAAGGAATTCAAGGCCGAGCTGAGCGTCACGGCGCTGCGGCGCCGCGAGGGCGTCCTGTTCAACGTGTTCTACCGCGACCTCACCGACAAGATCGCCTCCGAGGAGCGCATCCGCCACGCCGAGAAGATGGAGGCGGTCGGCCAGCTGACCGGCGGCGTGGCGCACGATTTCAACAACATCCTCACCGTCATCACCGGGACGATCGAGATCTTGGCCGACGCGGTGGCGAAGGAGCCGGAGCTTGCGGCGATCACGAAGATGATCGACGAGGCTGCCGGACGCGGCGCCGAGCTGACCCAGCACCTGCTCGCCTTTGCGCGCAAGCAGCCGCTGCAACCGCGCGAAATCGACATCAATTCGCTGGTCATCGACACCGCAAAATTGCTGCGGCCCACCCTGGGCGAGCAGATCCAGATCGAGTCCGTGTTCGAGGAGGAGAGCTGCGTTGCGATCGTCGATCCCAACCAGCTCACCACCGCGATCCTCAACCTCGCGCTCAACGCCCGCGACGCGATGCCTGACGGCGGCAAGCTGATCGTGGAGACGGGCGCCGCCTATCTCGACGAGGTCTATGCCAGCGCCAACGACGTCGCGCCCGGACACTACGTGCTGATCGCCGTGAGCGACACCGGCTCGGGTATCGCCGCGAACATGCTGACCAGGGTGTTCGATCCCTTCTTCACCTCGAAGGGGCCGGGCAAGGGCACCGGGCTCGGGCTGTCCATGGTCTATGGCTTCATCAAGCAGTCCGCAGGACACATCAAGATCTACAGCGAGGAGGGCCACGGCACCACGATCAAGATGTACCTGCCGCCCGGCAAGACGCCGACGGCCGTCGGCGAAGGCGTGACGCCGGCGTCGATCGAGGGCGGGCACGAGACTATCCTCGTGGTCGAGGACGACCGGCTGGTGCGCGACTACGTGCTGGCACAATTGCATTCACTCGGCTACGTCACCCTGCAAGCCGCCAATGCCGCGGAGGCGCTCGCGATCGTCACGAGCGGAAAGCCGTTCGACCTGCTGTTCACCGACGTGATCATGCCCGGCAAGATGAATGGACGGCAGCTCGCCGACGAGCTCCTGAAGACCAGGCCCGAACTCAGGGTGGTCTACACCTCCGGCTACACCGAGAACGCCATCATCCATCACGGCCGGTTGGATTCAGGCGTATTGCTGCTGGCAAAGCCCTATCGCAAGTCGGATCTGGCCAGGATCTTGCGCAAGGCGCTGGACAGCTGAGGCCTGCACGTCTGTATATGCACGCGAGGGTGCATAGCCGCATCTGCAATCGACAATGGGCGGGACGAGCGCCCGCTCAATCGCAAACTGCTTGCAGACTGTCGAAAATCCGCGCAACATTTTGCTCCTGACCTTCACGCCGCTCGCGAGCACCTGTTCAGCGCAATGGTCGAAGCCCCGGATGATGCGATCGTCTCGGAATTGCTGGACGGCACCATCATCGGCTGGAACGACGCGGCAGCCCGCTTGTATGGCTACGCCGCAGACGAAGTCCTCGGCCAGTCCATTTCCCTGATCGTCCCCGCCGATCGAAGCGCCGAGACGGAAGCGAATCTGAGCCGGATCGCGCGGGGCGAGTCGATCGCACCCTACGAGACATTACGCCTGCGCAAGGACGGCGGCGCGGTCGAGGTTTTGCTGAGCCTCTTGCCGATCCGGGGGCCCACCGGCGAGACCATCGGCGCCACCAAGGTCGCGCGCGCCGTCTCCGAGATGCGACGAACGGAACGCTCGCTGGAGGAGCGGCAACAGCTCTTCGATACCTCGCAGGACCTGATCATGATCACGGACGCGAGGGGCTATGTGGTGCAGATCAGCCCGAGCTGCCAAGCCATCCTCGGCTATCGGCCGGAGGAGATGATCGGCCATCTCTGCACCATGTTCATGCATCCCGACTATCTGGAGGGCTCACGCGAGGAGGTGCGCGCGCTGCGGCGCGGCGAGCGGCCGAAACTCTCGGACAATCGCTGTCTCCACAAGGACGGGCACGAAGTGTGGCTGTCCTGGCTCGGCAACTGGTCGGAGCAGACCAAACGCTTCTTCTTCATCGGGCGCGACATGAAGGAGGTTCGGCTTGCGCAAGAATCCCTGCGCGAGAGCGAGCGGCTCGCCCGCGAAATCGTCGAGACGTCGCTCGATGCATTCACCCAGACCGATGAAACCGGTACCATCCTGAGCTGGAATTCACAGGCCGAAAAGCTCTTCGGCTGGCGGCGCGAGGAGGCGATCGGCAGAAACGCCATCGACCTGTTCGTTGCCGGTGGCGAGCGCGAAAGCGTCAACGCCGCGCTGCAGCGTTTCCTGCATTCCGGCGAAGAAAGGCTAACCAACCCGCGGCGTGAAATTGTCGCACGGCGACGCGACGGCAAGGAGTTCAGGGCCGAGCTCAGCGTCACGGCGCTCCGGCGACATGGAGGTATCCTCTTCAATTCGTTCTATCGTGATCTGACCGACAAGATCGCTGCCGATGAGCGCATCCGCCACGCCGAGAAGATGGAAGCGGTCGGCCAGCTGACCGGCGGCGTGGCGCACGATTTCAACAACATTCTCACCGTCATCACCGGCACGATCGGGATCCTGGCGGAGGCGGTGGCGACGGAGCCACAGCTTGCGGTCATCGCCAGGATGATCGACGAGGCTGCGGCCCGCGGCGCCGAGCTGACGCAGCATCTGCTCGCCTTCGCGCGCAAGCAGCCGCTGCAACCGCGCGAGACCGACGTTAATTCGTTGATCATCGAAACGGCCAAGCTGCTGCGGCCGACGCTTGGCGAACATATCCAGATCGAATCCGCGTTCGAGGACGAGATCTGCGTCGCCACCGTCGATCCCAACCAGCTCACCACCGCGATCCTCAACCTCGCACTTAATGCCCGCGACGCGATGCCTGACGGCGGCAAGCTGATCGTGGAGACGGGCGCCGCCTATCTCGACGAGGTCTATGCCAGCGCCAACGATATCCCGCCCGGCCATTACATGCTGATAGCGGTGAGCGACACCGGTGCCGGTATCCCGCCCCACATGCTCGCCAGGGTGTTCGAACCCTTCTTCACCTCGAAGGAGCCGGGCAAGGGCACCGGGCTCGGGCTGTCCATGGTCTATGGCTTCATCAAGCAGTCCGCAGGACACATCAAGATCTACAGCGAGCAGGGCCACGGAACCACGGTCAAGATGTATCTGCCGCCTGGCAATCCCGCCGCCGTGAGCAGCGAGGTGGCAGCGCCGGCGCCGATCGTCGGCGGATGCGAGACCGTTTTGGTGGTCGAGGACGACCGGCTGGTGCGCGACTACGTGCTGGCACAATTGCATTCACTGGGCTACGTCACCCTGCAAGCCGCCAATGCCGCGGAGGCGCTCGCGATCGTCACGAGCGGAAAGCCGTTCGACCTGTTGTTCACCGACGTGATCATGCCCGGCAAGATAAACGGACGGCAGCTCGCCGACGAGCTCCTGAAGACCAGGCCTGACCTGAAGGTGGTGTACACCTCCGGCTATACCGAGAACGCCATCATCCATCACGGTCGGTTGGATTCAGGCGTATTGCTGCTGGCAAAGCCCTATCGCAAGTCGGATCTGGCGCGGATCATCCGCAAGGCGCTGGGCGGGTGAGTGCTGCCGACCTAATGAGGCCCGTAGCCCGGATGGAGCGAAGCGCAATCCGGGAGAGATCGTGCCGCAAGCGCAAATCCCGGATTTCGCTTCGCTCCATCCGGGCTACGGCATCTCACGGATAAAGTTACGACGCGCGCTGGGCCGCGGTCATCACGATGCGGATCAGATCGGCGGCGTTGCGTGCGCCGAGCTTCTTCATGATGTTGGCGCGGTGATCCTCGATGGTTCGCGGGCTGATGCCGAGCGTGCGGCCGGCTTCCTTGTTGGAGGCACCGGCAGCGAACTGCTCGAGCACCTCGCGCTCCCTGCGGGTCAACGGCTCGCGTCCGGGGAAATGCAGCGAGCCGAACTTCGGCGACGCATTCTCCGCCTGCCTGCGTGCATAAGCGCCGATCGCCTCGTCCAGCCGGCCGACGATCTCGCTGCCGCGGAACGGCTTCTCGATGAAGTCGAGCGCGCCGCTCTTGATGGCGCCCACTGCCATCGTAATGTCCCCCTGGCCGGAGATCATGAAGATCGGGGCCGGATAGTCCTCGCCGTGCAGCTCCTTCAAAATGTCGAGACCCGACTTTCCGGGAATGTGCACGTCGAGCAGGATCGCAGCCGGTGTGCGGTTTCGCGCGACCGAGAGCAGTGCTGCGCCGTCCGCAAAACAGATCACCTCGTAGCCCGCCGCCTTCAACACCATCGACAGGGTGTCGCGAACAGCAGGGTCGTCATCGACCACGAAGATCTCACCACGGGGGGGTTGTTCGACCATGTGCCATGTCCATTCGCCAAGTCGATCACTAAGTCGATCGCCAAGTCTATTCGGCATCCAAGGACTCGCGTCCGCGCCTCAAATTATGGCTTTCGGCGCAGATTCGGCCCACCCGCATTTGTACGGGACATGAACTTAACGCACAAGTAGCGGTGAGGTGCCTTATTGCGGGGAACGGAGAATATCCATGCTAAATTACGCCGGCACGCCCCCGCTCGCTGCAATGGCTGAAACGGACAGCCGTCAGCTGATCGCGGCCGAACTTCGCTCCCTGATCACCCGCATCGAGATCAGCGTGCGTCTGATCGACGCCGCCATGGCCTCGGAAGATGTGGGGCCTGAAAACGATAGCGCTATCTTGGGTTCCACCGAGGTCGTGGTGCTCGACGACGTCACGCCCCGCTATGCCACGGCGACCGCCGCCCTCAACACCTGCCGGGCGGAGCTCGGCCGCGCCCTGCAGAATCTGGCGGAATCCGGCAATGCAGCGTAGGCGCAATCAGCGCGGCTGATTTGCCGCAGCCGATTGCATGGCAGCTCCGCGCCTCAGGCGCGGTGCCGTTCCACGATCGCATCGGTGGCCACACCGCCCCAGGTATGGATCGTCGGCAGCCCCATCGCCGTCTTGCCGAGATTGGCGAGGCTGATGCGGAGCGCCGCGAGATCCAGCGGCTTCGGCAGGCTCTGCAGCTCGATGCCGACGGAACGCGCGAAGCTGCGGGCGGCGCTGCGGCGCTTGCCGTCCATACCGCTGATCACGATCACGGAGCCTGAGAATTTCGCCGCCGCCATCTCGCGCAGCACGTCGACGCCGTCGCCGTCCTCCAGCACGAGATCGAGGGTCACGCAGTCGAAGCGCGCGGCGCGCAGCTTTTCGATGGCTTCCGCAACCGACGGCGCAACGGCGATTTCATGGCCAGCCTGCTTGGCGGCGACCGTGATCAGGCTGCGCTGTGTGGCGTCGTCGTCGACCACCAGGAGCTGAAGCGCGCGCCGCTCGGAATTGTCGGGCAGATTTGACGGGATGGGGGAGAGAGAGCTTCTTGGCATGGTCGGACCCTGAAATTGCGACCGGCCATTGATACACGGTGCGCGCTTAGGCCACGTAAAGCCGGCTCTGCGAATTCGTCTGGATGTTTTCAGAAAATGTGAAGCAACGCGTCAGGAAAGGGCGGCACGATGCGCGTGGCGATCACGCCACCGCGTCATGGCCACTGGCTGCGCCGCGCTTCTTGCGGTTCTTGCCGCGCAGGAACTGAATGTCCATCTCGGCGCCGTTGACGCGCACCAACTCGCAGCGGCGGTAGGCAAGGCCCGTGGACGACAGCAGCAGGAAGAACTCCTTCAGGTTCAACCCCTGGATCGAGCCCTCCACCGTGAGGATGGCGTCGGTGTCGGAAATCGCGTTCAGCTTGCAGTCGCGGCGCCAGGTGCCGTCGATGGCCATGATGCAGACATCATAGCCGCGACTGAACGTGACACGCTCTGCGCCTTTGCCATCCTCGGCCATGCCTATCGTCCTGCCATCACCGCCATGCGCGGCGCGCCGAAACCTTCGGCCGGCTTGGCCGCTGCGACACGCGGATCGTTCGGCTTGTAGAGGCCGCGCCGATCGGCGATCGGCCTGAACGTATCGGTCAGTCCGACCACGGTTTCCGCCGCGCCCAACACCAGGAAGCCGTCGGGCTCGATCTGGCGGGCAAGGCGGTTGAAGATGTTGATCTTGGTCTCCTGATCGAAATAGATCAGGACGTTGCGGCAGAAGATGACGTCGAACGTGCCGAGGTGGGAGAAATCCTGCAGCAAATTGAGCTGCCGATGCTGGATCATCGCCCGCAGTTCGGGATTGATCTGCCAGGTCTCGCCGGTCTGCTTGAAATATTTCATCAGCATCTGGATCGGCAGGCCGCGCTGGACCTCGAACTGGCTATAGACGCCGGCCTTGGCCTTCTCCAACACTTCTTGCGAAAGGTCAGTTGCGATGATCTCGATGCGCCAGCCGGTCAGGGCCGCGCCCATCTCCTTCAAGGTCATGGCAAGCGAATAGGGCTCCTGCCCGGTCGAGCCTGCGGCACACCAGATCCGCACGCTGCGGCGCGCGGAACGGGCCTTGATGATGTCCTGCATGATGGTGTCGCGGAAATGATCGAATGGGACCTTGTCGCGAAAGAAGAAGGTCTCGTTCGTGGTCATGGCTTCGACCACGCTGGTGATCAGCGCGCTCGAGCCGCCTTGCAGCTTTTGCACGAGTTCGCTGATACCGGAGAGTCCGGCTTTGCGCGCCAGCGGCAGCAGGCGGCTTTCGATCAGATATTGCTTGTCGGCGGACAGGTCGAGACCGGAGCGCTCTTTCAGCAACTTACGCAGATACTCGTAGTCGGGCGGGTTCACAGGAAGCCTCTTGACGCTAGCGGGTGTATTTTCAGACAGCTGTTTCTTCTTCGCGCGCGACCAGTCCGACCTCCTGGAACTTCGCCAACACGATTTCCTTGTCGAACGGCTTCATGATGTACTCGTTGGCACCGCCGCCCATCGCCTTGGTGATGTGGTCGATGCCGTTCTCGGTGGTGCAGAACACGACCTTGGGCTCTTCGCCGCCGGGCATGCGGCGCAGCGTTCCCAGAAACTGGAAGCCGTCCATGACGGGCATGTTCCAGTCGAGCAGGACGGCTTCGGGCATCGCCTTCTTGCAATGAACCAACGCCTCAACGCCATCTTCCGCTTCCAGGACTTGAAAGCCCAGCGCTTCGACGATGCGACGGGCGACCTTGCGTACGATGCTGGAATCGTCAACCACCAAACAGGTCTTCATCTTGGTTCTCCGGCTAAATGTCTTTGGTGAAAGTTCAGGCCGCCATCATCTCGGGCGCGAGCTCGAGGACGCGGTCGACGTCGAGGACGACCATGAGCTGGCCGTCGAGGCGGTGGACGCCGCCGGCGAGCTTGGCCATGCGGGGGTCGAGGTTGACGGGGTTGTCTTCCTTGCCGTCATCGGCCAGCCGCAGCACTTCGCCGATCTGGTCGATCAAGAGGCCATAGGATTCACCGCGCAGGTCGACACCGACCGCCATCGGCGGCTTGCCGTCCTCGGGCTTGGGCAGGCCGAGCCGGGCACGCATGTCGACCACGGTGACGATGCGGCCGCGCAGGTTCAGGACACCCGCGATCTCGCGCGAGGACAGCGGAACGCGGGTGACGCGTTCGGGCATGAACACGTCCTGGACGCGGGAGATCGGCAGGCCGAACAGCTGGCCGCCGATCATCGCGGTGACGTATTCGACCATGGCGCCTTCGCCGGTCTGCATCTTCTTGCTCATCTTGGCCTCTCCTCTCGCGCCGCTCACGCCGCCGCCCGGTTCAGCTCGGAGGCGCCAGCGGCACCCGCGGTCTGCTCCTTCAGCGCCGCGATCAGACCGGGACGGTCGAACTTGGCGACATAATCGTGGAAGCCGGCCTGACGGCCGCGCTCGATCGCCGCCGGCGACACCAGCGCGGAGAGGCCAATGATCGGCATCGCGCCCAGATTGCTGTCGGAGCGGATAACTTCCGCGAACTCGAACCCGTTCATGTCGGGCATTTCGATGTCGGTCAGGACCACGTCGAAGCTCTGCGCCCGCAGCGCAGCCAGGCCCTCCTGCGCGGTCGGCGCGGTGCGGACGCGGTAGCCGGCGGCCTTGAGCACCGGCGCCAGCATGTTGCGGAAGAACGCCGAGTCGTCGACCAGCAGCACCGACTGCGAGTGCATCGACGGCTTCATCTCCTTGCGGGTGAACCAGTCGGCGAACGCCATCGGCAGGAAGTGGCCGACGTCGATCACCTCGGTGGCCTGGCCCTTGATCACGGCCGAGCCCAGGATGCCGCTTGCCGAGCCGCCGACCTCGATGTTGAGCCGTTCCTCGACGATGTCGATGATCTCGTCGACGACGAGGCCCATGGAGCGGCCGTCATCGGAGAACACCAGGATCGGCTGGGCGCCCTGGCTGGCAATGGTGACGCTCTCCATGGCGACGAGCGGCATCAGTTGCTCGCGGTACTGCACCATGTAGCGGCCGTTGGAGAACTCGATCTTGTCGGAGGGCAGCTCTTCCAGGCGGGTGACGAGCCCGAGCGGGACCGCCTTGGGCTGACTGGAGCCGGCGCGGAACACCAAGAGCGAGGTGGTCTGCTCGCCCGAGGAGGCGTGATGGCCGGAGGCCTCGTCGGCCATGTCATGGGCCGAGGAGCCGGACGCGCCGAGGGCCTTGGCGATGCCGTTGGGATCGATGATCATGATCACCGCGCCGTCGCCCAGAATGGTATTGCCGGAGAACATGTCGATGTGACGCAGCTTCGTCGACATCGGCTTCACGACGATCTCTTCGGTGTGGAACACGCCGTCGACCACGATGCCAAAGGTCTGGCTGCCGACCTGGGTCACCACGATAAAACCGTTCTCGGGATCGGAGGCCGCGCCGTCGTCGATCTTCAAGAGCTTCTTGAGGTGGATCAGCGGCAACAGCTTGTTGCGCAACCTGAGGACCGCGGTGTCCTTGATGCGCTCGATGCGGTGCTCCGAGTTGGCGCGGGCACGCACCAGCTCGACCACCGCGAGCTGCGGGATCGCAAAACGGTCACCGGCGGCCTCCACGATCAGCGCGGAGACGATCGCCAAGGTCAGCGGGATCTTGATGGTGACGGAAGACCCCTCGCCGGCCACCGACTTGATGTCGATGGTGCCGCCGATCTGGTCGATATTGGTGCGGACCACGTCCATGCCGACGCCGCGCCCCGACACCGAGGTGATGGCGGCCGCGGTCGAGAAACCGGGTGCGAAGATGAACTTGTGGATCTGGGCTTCCGACATCTTGTCGAGCTCAGCCTCGGTGACGAGACCTGAGGAGATCGCCTTGGCCTTGATCTTCTCGGTGTTCAGCCCACGGCCGTTGTCGGCGATGCAGATGATGATGTGGCCGCCCTCGTGATAGGCGGAGAGCCGGATGGTGCCCTGCTCGCCCTTGCCGCTCGCGAGGCGCTCGGCGGGGGTCTCGAGGCCATGGTCGGCGGAGTTGCGCACCATGTGGGTGAGCGGGTCCTTGATCAGGTCGAGCACCTGGCGGTCGAGCTCGGTGTCGGCGCCGTGCATCTCCAGATCGATCTGCTTGCCGAGTTCGCCCGAGAGATCGCGGACGATGCGGGGCAGCTTCTGCCAGGCATTGCCGATCGGCTGCATGCGCGTCTTCATGACGCCTTCCTGCAGCTCGGCGGTGACGTTGGAGAGGCGCTGCAACGGCACCTTGAACTCGGTGTCCTCGTTGCGGCGGGAGATCTCCAGGAGCTGGTTGCGGGTCAGCACCAGCTCGGAGACCATGGTCATCAGATGCTCCAGCGTATCCACGTTGACGCGGATCGACTGGTTGGCGATGCTGGCACCTTCGCCTGCGGCCTCGTCGGCCATCGCCTTCTTCGGCGCGGCCTTGTCCTTGGCAGGCTTCGCGGCTTCCTTGTTCGCTTCCTTGGCGACAGGCGCCGAGGTTTCAGCAGCCGGCTCGGCCTTGACGTCAACCTTGGCAACGGGTGCGGGAGCCGGCGCTTCGATCGCGGTCTCGCGGAAGGCGCGTTCGAGCTCGTCGAGCGACACTTCGCCCGGACGCAGCGGGCGCTCCAGGGTCTGATCGATCAGCGAGCCCTGGGTCATTTCTTTTGCCGGTGCGGCTTTGGCTTCGACAGGGGCCGGCGCTTCCGGCACCAGCGGCGGGGCTTCGGCAACGGGAACAGTGGCCCCTGCCGGCATCGGCTGCGCCGAGCCGGACGTGATCGGCGAAGTCGACGCTGACATCGCGGCGATGCCCTGCTCGACCATCGCTTCCAGCTTGTCGATGAGGTCGCGGTCGGTGCCTTCGGGCTCGGCTTCGGTCGCCTCGAGGCCGGCCAGGATCTCCTTGATGCGGTCGATCGAGGACAGGATCAACGTCACGGCCTGTCCGGTCACCGGCATGCCGTCGCGGAACTTGCTCATCAGCGTCTCGCCGGCATGCGCCAGCGCTTCAAGCCGCGGCAGTCCGAGGAAGCCGCACGTACCCTTGATGGTGTGAACCAGGCGGAAGATGTTATCCAGGATCTTGGCGTTGTTCGGCTCCTGCTCGAACTTCACCAGCTGATTGTCGACGGTGTCCAGGCTCTCGCTGGTCTCCGTCAGAAACTCCCGCAACAGATCATCCATGAGCTACGCCTTACTGAGCTGGACCTCTACGCCTGGGCCGCACCTGGAATCGGCGGAAGTCCGCGGTCTAGATCGTTAGACAACCCATTTCACGGTCCCGTTAATTTCAGCCTCCGTGCTAATACGGATATTGAAGAGAAGTTTGCCGTTCGAGCGCATGTCGCCACGGCTTTCGGCAAATCCTGCATGCGGCTTCCGGTCGGAGCGCGACAGGTAAACGCGCGGATAACGGCTTCGCGACATGCGAAAAGAAATCCAGCGAATATCGAATGATACGCACGTATCGCGCGAGTTGAATCAAATCACCCGCGATCGGAATCGAGGCTGCCAGTGTGTGCCGATGTGCCGATGAAATCCGCAAGACCTGTGCTTGCGGTAAACGAACGCTTACCGCGCGGGCGTCGCGGTCGATAATGCGCTAACCCAGCCGCGTGGCAGCGGCATGGTGCTCGGCGAGACAGTCCCTGATGGAGGCCAGCAGCGCGTCCGGCGTGAACGGCTTGCGCAGGCAGCGCGCAGCGCCGAGCTCCAGCGCCATCCTCAGGAAGTCGGGCGCGGGCGAATTCAGATCCGCGAAGGCGTAGCCGGACATCGCGATCAACGGAACGGCGGGAGCACGGTCGTGAAACAGCCGGACCGATTCGAACCCACGCATGTGCGGCATGAAGATGTCGATGATCATCAGGTCGAGCTGTTCGTTTTTGAGAGCGCGAAGTCCCGCTTCTCCCCCGTCCGCGATCGTGACCCGGAAATTGTTTCGCTGGAGATAGATCTCGATGGCCATGCACACCATCGGGTCGTCGTCGACAACGAGAATATGCCGCCGACTTTCTGTCTTCGTTTGAATGTCCCGCTTCGGCGATTCAATCATCGAACCGTGGCGCACGCCGTGCTCCTCTCGCTTGCATTGAATTGATGATGACCGCGCGCGGCCGGCCTGGCGCAACATGCGAATGGGATCAATGCGAAATCTGTGGCCAGGCTACGCAATGGCGCGAAGCAATTGCCGACGGCTGAAAAGAACCGGCGAACGAGCAAGGTGGCGCGGACCAGCGGACGTCCCATGGAACTGCGGATGCAATGCCTGCGATCGATTGCCCGTTTCCGGCGCATGAAGCTCCTGCCATCCTTTTCCGGCCGGTGACGCAGGACTCGCTCGCCGGGCGTGCGCGCGAATCAGCGCGCAGTTCTTACTTCCGCCGCAAATGCGGCGAGCTGTCTGCCCCCCAACAGGTATATGGACAGCACACAACCCATAGAATATGTTTATGTTGTCACGCAACTGGATGTCGAAGCGCGGCGCCGACGCCTCATGAGCATACTGGACTGATTTTGCATGACCGCGAGCAGCCCATCGCCCAACCGATTGCTGCAGATGCTGGACGCGGCAAACTTCGATCTTTTGCGCCCTCACGTCACCAGGATTGAATTGGTCAGGACGACTGTCTTGGGTGAAGCAGGTGCGGCAATGCGGCACGTCTACTTTCCACACGACGGTACCGTTTCGCTTACGGTGGGCCTGTCCGAAGCACAGACGATCGAGGTGGCAATGCTCGGCCGCGACGGCATCATCGGCGGAGGTGCGGCGATCGCCGGTCGAGGCGCGACTGGCGCGCTGGCTGCTGCGTGCCCGGGATATGTCCGTCAGCGAAATCCTGCCGCTGACGCAGGAGACTCTGGCTCAGATGATGGGAGTGCGGCGCAACGCCATTTCGCTGATCGCACACGCGCTGCAACGTGCCGGCATCATCCGCTACAGCCGGGGCCAGATCGAAATCACCGATCTGCGCGCGCTGGAAGCGACCGCCTGCGACTGTTATGCCGCGGTGAAGGCGCACCACGCGCCTGCTGGAGGCCCGGCGATGACGCCAGATCGATGCAGGCTGCTGCATGCTGGTGCGCACGCAAGGAGGTATCAGGCGATTGCCGGCACTTGCATGTGAACAATGTACCAATTGCCAACATATCCCGACGGGAACATGATGGAACTTACCCGTGCAAGGGACGGTGAATTCGCCGACAGGCGTTCGCCTGTGAAGACGGCTGGAGGCAGCTTTGGAAACGATGGTGCGCCCATCCAACGGTTTCCTGTCGGCGCTTACGGCAGACGACTATGAGTTGATCCGTGCCTATCTGCGCACCGTCGATCTGCCGCATGACACAGTGCTGGTCGAGGCCGGCGAGACGCTCAAGCGCGCCTACTTCCCGCATCGCGGCGTGATCTCGCTGGTCGTGAAACTCGCCAAGGGCGAGCATGTGCAGGTCGCCATGATCGGCCGCGACAGTCTACTCGGGACGCTCTCGACCATGGGCGACGCATGCGCGCTGAACACGGCGATCGTGCTGGTTCCCGGCGTCGCATCGGTGATGGACCTCGACCGACTGCGGATCGCAGCGGAACAGAGCACCACCCTGCGGACGTTGTTGACGCGCCACGGGCTCGCGGTCTACGCGCAGGTGCAGCAGACCGCGGGCTGCAACGCAGCGCACCCGGTGGAATCGCGGCTTTCGCGCTGCCTGCTGCACACCCATGATCTGTCGGGCGACTACCGGCTGCTGCTGACGCAGGAGGCCATGGCGCAGATGATCGGGGCGCGGCGCAACAGCGTGTCGCTGGTCGCCAATACTTTGCAGCAGGCCAATTTCATCCACTACAGCCGCGGGCACATCCAGATCCTCAATCTGGACGGGCTGCGCCAGACGGCGTGCGAATGCTACGCCACGGTCAAGGCCCAGTACGACCGGCTGCTCGGGTCCTGATCGCGCGCGGAGCGGCCTATGGTAAAGCAAGTGCTTACGGCCGCCTGCAAACACCGCGCGTCTCGTGACCAGAACCGAAATCGGAATGAAGGTAGATGTTCCGACGACGCCTCGCGCCCAGAGCTTGCGACGCGCACAATTGGGACCGGGACGGAGCCATGTTTGAAGCGACCTACGCGCCCGCGCCGGGCGCGCTCGAGACCGAACCGCTGCGCGAGCCGGGCGCGTTCGGCGCGCTCGTGCACGAGATCGGCGAGGACGGCGCCCGCGAGGTGCGCGCCGTGTTCTGGAGCGAAACATCGGCACGGCTCAAACTGTTTCGCACGCTCGACCTCGGCCTGCATCGCGCCAGGATCGGGCGCGAGTCGCATTCGTTGAAGAGCGTGGCCAAGACTTTCGGGTATCTCCGGCTCGCCGCGCTCGCGCTGCGGCTTGAGAGGACCGTGGACGCGCTCGGCGAGCGCGAATTCAGCGATCTCGTGGAGCGGATGGATGCAGCCTACGCTGCCGCGCGAGAGCAGGATCCAAAGCTCTAGAGCTTTTCGTTCCGATAGAATCGGAACGGAAGCTCTAGATTCTCGTTTTGACGCGTTTTCTTCACGCGAACCGGTATCCACTTCGCTGGAAAACGCTCTAGCCATCTCGCGTGCAGCCCGCGCCGTACTTATACGGTTTACGATTTTCATATATGCCTAATCATAGGCGGCGATATTCGCCGGAAACCAGGAGGGTTTCCATGTTCACCTATGAGACTGCGGACCAGAAAGAAGTCCGTCGCTTCCGCATCGCACAGTTCAACGGCCGGATGGCCACAGTGAAGGCCGGCGAGTCGACGGTGACGGGTTTCGTGCGCTCGGTGCTCGAGCAGGAATCGACCATCCCGCCTCGCTGGACCATCACGATCATTCCGACTGCGCCAAAGGAAGAGCCGAAGATGCTGCGGCCTGCCTCGCGCGTGCGCCCCTTCGCCGAAGACTATTTGTAAGCGCGATCGGGTCGCTCCAGCGGCGCTCGACCGATCTCGAGCCTTTGGCCGCGCCCCCGCGAAGGCGGCGCCAGACGACAGCCTCAATCGATCGAATGCAACAACGCCGCGCGGACGAGGTCGGCGGTGTTGCGCGCGCCGAGCTTGCGCATCGCTTCGGCCCGATGGCTCTCGAAGGTACGCGGGCTGATCTGCATGCGCAGCGCCCCCTGCTTGTTCGAGAAACCCTCGCTGATCAGCCGCAGCACCTCACGCTCGCGCTTGGTCAGTCGCTTGCCCGACAGGCTCGAGAGCTCGGAGCCCGCCTCACGCGGCGCCTGCGCCACGCGGCCGGCCTTCGACTCGGTATCCTCAGTCGTGGACGGCGCAGGCAGGCCGCCCTTGTGCGGGCCGGCGAGCTGCTTGACCAGGCCGCAGACGCGCTCGGTCTGCGCCAGTGCGTTCTCCACGACCTGCTGCAAATAGGCGCGGTCGCCCGAGACGGGCGCGAGCTGATCGCTGTGATGCTTGATCTCGCCCATGTAGAGCAGGAGCGCGGTCAGGGGACCATTGAGCTCGCGGGCGATCGCCGCGGCCCTCTCATCGGCCGCCTTGGCGCGGGCGGCATTCAGCCGGACGAAATCGAGCTCTTCAGGCGCAGAAGTGCTGCTTTCGAACCATTCCGACGGCCGCGAATCAGTGACCGTATCGTTCTGTGACCCCATGTGACTCGTGTAGCGGAACCCGGGGCGTTCTGTGGTTAACTTTTTGCTCCGTAAGACTACGGTAAATTTGTCAGTTTCGTGCAGAAATACCGGCGTCGGCACAATTATTGCGTGCATACCAAGACCGTTAGCTATGTCAGGGTTGGTAAATCTGCCCAAATCGCGGGCAGACAGGCGAACGCTTCCTTAACGATCGCCCCACTCCCGATGTCCGGGCCCCAGGATTTTACGGATAAATTAACGGCGACTTGCTTCTCTATGTCACAATTGAGAGCGCGCAAATGCCTCCATGCATTGGGCCCGGTAGGCCTGCTGGAATCGTTGCGGAAGATTGCGTGCCATGAACGACATCGACCAGCTATCGGAGTTCTTGCAGAAGCTGACGCCGTTGTCGCGCAGCTGTCTGCTCAGCGAGCTCGAGCGGCTGGAGCTGTGCGGCATCGACATGCCGGGCTCGCCGGAGATCCAGGCCAAGCTGCGTGCCGAGTTCCGCAAGGACGGATCGAGCCAGGCGCGCGCCACCAGCCCTTCGCGCTACTTCTTCGCACCGCTCGAACTGCTGCTGATTGACGGAGCGCCCGAGCACGCCAATGCGGGCCGGATCTCGCGCAACACGCTGACCCCGATCTGGGAGTGGATCTGCCGCGACCTGCTGCCGACCATGGCGCGCGACTACGTCAAGGCGATCAACGACCAGGTCACCGCCAACAACCCGAAGGAAGTGCTGAAGATCGCGTCGATCTTTCAGACCAAGGTCGTCAAGGTGCTCGAAAACACGCTTGCTTCGGCGGAGAGCACCGAGTTCGCGCGCGGCAAGCTCGCGCAATACACCGCCTCGCGCACCGCCTTCAATGACGTGACGAAGATGCTGCAGGTGCTGCGCGCCGGCGATGCATTGCCGAAGTTCAACGAAAAGCTGCCCGAGCAGATCGCGAAATTCGACGACGGCCAGGTCGCCCAGATCACCGCGCGCCTCGATGCTTTCAAGAAATCCCTGCCTGCGGCACTGCCGTTTGCGCTGACGCTTGTGGCGCGGCGCCTGAAGACGTCCTGGCAACTGGTGCGCCTCGCCACCAAGGCCGCCGCGAGCAAGAGCGCGGCCGACGTCGCCGCCACGCCCTATGCCTGCGTCGTTCCCATGGTACTGGACCGGCTCGACGACAAGCGCCTGGCGCTACGCATCGCGCTCCGGCACAACCGGTTCCTCGTCGCGAAGGACCTGCTCACCGAGATCTACGACACCGAATATGCACTCAAGGTCCGGATCGACGGCATCGAGCATTGCGAATGGGGCGTCCGGCTCCAGCAATTGATGGACGCGATCGCGGCGCTGGTGTCCGAGGAGGTGAGCCGCTTCCCCGCCAATGTCGGACACATTCTCGGTTCTCGCCGGCTGCGCAGTCACGATACGCTGGGCGGCAGACTGAGCTATCTGGCCTGGAAAGGCCGTGACGCCGTGCAGGATGGCGCGGCGGCGCTTCGCAAATTGATCGGCGCGACCTGATTCTTATTCGGGTGTGTGCGGCAGGCTCAGGAAGCGATCGAGAAATCGCCCTGACATCACGAACCTGAACCACCAATAGATCATCCGCCGCGTCGTCATAGCTGCAATCCCTGACAGCCCACCACCGGCTACACAGTCCAATAGCGCAGCTGCAGCAATACGCATGTGAGGTGCTTCACACTCGCCCGCCCAGTGTCCGGGCATGACAAAGCCACGACGAATTGACACAGGCGTTATTCAATTGGGCGAAGCGCAAACAGCTTCGTCCAATTGCGGGACACCGACCGCATGCATGCCCCCCGCCGCGTCCTGACGAAATCTCCCGAGATTGCCGCGAAGCCCACGCGCGACGTGCGGGCAGATGTAAACACTTCGCCAAGACGATCCGGACAATTTTACAAATGATGGGGGCTTTAACGTTACCCGGACAATCCAACAATCGCGCTGAAGCTCTCCATATTTGAAGCCCGTCCGCAGCGCTAACACACCGTCACGGAACGGGAGTGGTTTGCGATGGACGATGGGATCGGTGAGCTCGCCGGACGGAGGCCAAGGACCTTCGGACGGCGGAAGGTGATGCCGCGCGCTTGCGTGGCCGACAGCAAGCGCCATCTGCGCGCGTTCATGAGCGAGGTGCTCGAGGATCTCGGCTTCGTCACCAGCGAATGCGCCAGCGCGGACGAGCTGCAGGCGGTGCTCGCCGGCGAGCTGCCGGACCTGATCCTGCTCGGCATCGCCGCCGATGGCATCGAGCCGGGGCGGTTTCTGGAGATCCTGGTGCGCGAGGCCTTCGACGGCAAGGTGCTCCCGGTCGGCGCCCGCGACTCGATCATCGTCAAGGCGGTGCGGCAGGTCGGCGAGGAATACGGGCTTGCGATGCTGCCGCCGCTCACTACGCCCTTTGCCGCGGAAACGCTGCGCGAGCGCGTCGCGACGCTGCTGCCGGACGAGCCCGCGCCGAGCCCTGCCGTGCATGTCGGCGAGGCCCTGCATGCGGGCTGGCTCGAGCTCTGGTACCAGTCGAAGATCGACGCACGCTCGCTGGTCCGCCGCGGCGCCGAGGCTCTGGTGCGGATGCGGCATCCGACCTGGGGCGTGGTGCCGCCGGCCTATTTCATCCCCGAGCCGCACGATCCGCATTTCCGCGAGCTCTCGGACTTCGTGATCGAGCGCGCCCTGCAGGACTGGCACTACCTCCTCGAGCGACAAAGCGCGGTCGATCTGTCGATCAACCTGCCCGCGCCTTATCTGAAGGAGCCGCAGGCCGTGCGCGATCTCTGCCGTCGGATGCCGACGCATCCGGCCTTCGGCGGACTGACGATCGAGATCGCGAGCGACGAGGCGATCCACGATCTCGCATTCCTCACCGAGGTCGCGCGCGAAATGCGCTTCCACAATATCGGCCTGTCGGTCGACAATCTCGGCGCCAACTGGCCGGACCTGATGGGCCTGGACAAAATCCCGTTCATGGAGCTGAAGGCCGACCGGCAATTCGTCACCGGCTGCGGCAATGACCGGCTGAAGCGGACGGTGTGTCGTCACATCGTCGAGCTCGCACGGGGCTACGGCGCGCGCACGGTGGCCGAAGGCGTCGAAAGCCGCGGCGACCTGATGGCCGTCACCGAACTCGGCTTCGACCTCGTGCAGGGCTATTTGTTCGGCAAGCCGATGCCGCTGAAGAAATTTGCGCGAAGCGCGCTGACGCGGACGGTGATGGAACAGGGGTGAGCGACCGGACGCATGACGAGATCGGGCGCCACCCGGGCGGCGCTTCCGTGACCGGACAAGAAAAAGGCGAAAACAACCCCATGCACAGTAGCCGGTCATGACCGGCGCGACGCCCGTCGCATCCAGCGAACTGCCTGATGCGCTGGGAGAAATGCCGCTCGCGGCGGACGCCGGAGGATGATGAGCCCTGTCCGCCTCACAATGCTCTCATGGCCGACACCGTCGCTTGCCTTCGGAGCGATTTCCGGTAATATTTCCGGAAATGGGAATAGAGGATGACCAGGAAAACGAAATCCCCCGTCGCCAGCCACCGCGCACGTCGGGAGCGCCAAGGCTTCGTGCGGGTCGAGGTCAATGTCCGCAAGGAAGATGCGAGCCTGGTTCGACGGGTTGCTTCGGCCTTGTCCGATCCCGTGCGCCGGACGGAGGCACGTGCGCTGCTTCGCCAGCGCTTTGCCGAGCCGTCCCATGTCAGCCTGAAGGCGCTGCTCGCGTCCGCGCCGCTCGACGGGATCGACCTCGATCGCAGCCCTGATCCGGGACGCGACGTCGACCTGTGAGTTACCTGATCGATACCACCATCATCTCCGAGATCCGGAAGGGCGCGCGTTGCGACACCCACGTGTCCGCCTGGTATGCATCAATCGCTGACGTTGATATCTTCCTGAGCACGCTCGTCCTCGGTGAAATACGAAAGGGCGTTGAACTTGCGCGCCCACGAGATGCGGGCAAGGCGGCGGCGCTCGAACGCTGGTTGCGGGAGGTCGAGGCCGCATTCGATGGACGCGTGCTCGGTATCGACAACGCCGTGTCCGATCAATGGGGTCGCATGAGCGCCATCAGATCCGTTCCGGTCATCGACGGCCTGCTCGCGGCGACCGCGTTGACGTATGATTTGACGCTGGTGACGCGCAACGATCGCGATGTTGCGGGGCTGGGTGCGAAGGTGATCAATCCGTTTAGGGGCGGAAGAGATGGCGATCGATCGTAGTGTGGACCGGAGCGTGTCGTCGCGCAGACAGTCGTAGCGATGACCGCGTGCCTCACCACAGTCTTCCGACGCCATAGGCGTCGAAGGCTTGCTCATTGGAGACAAGCACGAGATTTTCCAGCATCGCCTGAGCGATCAGCATCCGGTCGAATGGGTCGCGGTGAGGGCCGGGCAAGGTGCCCGCCGCTTGCCCATGCCGAAGGCTGATCGGCAAGCCAGCGAAGCCCTGATCGGCGATCGCGCCCTCGATATCCGCAACAATGGCGGCAACGCCGGGCAATTTGCCGATCCGGTGCTTCGCCGATATTTCCCAAGCAGAAGCAGCACTGATGAAAATGCCGTTGCTCTCATCCGCTATTGCCGATCGAGCCGCAGCGGACAGCGCGTCATCGCCGGAAAGCCACCAGAGAAGGGCGTGCGCATCCAGCAGCAACTGCATGCCGCTACTCCCAGGCCGCCAATTCCTGCTCGGACAGGGGCTCGAAGAATTCAGGCCCAACACCGACGATGCCGTGCAACGCGCCGAACTTGCGCTTTACCGATGGCGGATGGAAAGGCACCAATTTGGCGATCGGCTGCTTGCCCCGAGCAAGGACAATTTCCTCGCCAGCTTCAACACGCGCCAGAAGTTGCGACAGGGTCGTCTTTGCGGTGTGGATTGCGACTGTTTTCATGGACCTTACTCTGAGCTAAATCTTAGCTAAATCATGTGTCCTTGTCCCGTGCGATTTCAGCGACCCGCGATCGTGACGCAGATCGATATCTCCCTTTGATTAATGTGGCCACATGCCAAGTTCAAACGTGCTCACGATCGGGCGCGTCGCATCGTTTAGTGCGATGTCACCGTACGCGGAAAAACCCACCTGAGGAGTTTGGAAGCTATTGGTAGCATCCGGTCATCCCTGCTTTTTCGCGCAAGCTTCAACTGCGTACGCACACTGCTCACCGCCGGTTAGAAGCCCGCCAGTCGGCCCGGAATAGTTGACTTGGCTAACAACTCCGCCCTGAATGACGATATTAACTGTGCAGAAACGCGCGGTGCTAACGCCGGTTGCAGAGCCGAACGTGTTGACCGCCCCTGACACGTTGTTGCCTGAACGCGTTGCGTTGAAATTGCCATCAGTGCCCGCAACCACTGTCGTTGATCGGTAACCGTTCCCAGATGGATACGACCAAATCTCTGTTGCCCCCTCGGCAGCTTTTGATGCGGCTGGCCCCATGCAAGTAAAAAACTGCTCCTTGGTCATGCCGACTATCGAGGCTTTTGCTTCCTGAGCGACTTGCGAGCGCTGAATTGCACAACCAGCCAATGCAACGCTAAGCGCGCAGACTCTTAAAACACGCATAAAAATTAGTCCCCCAACCTACAGCCGCACGTTTCTCCGCGTACGGCACTGTGATGAGCGTTTCGTTTGAGCTCAGCAAGGCTGACGGGGCCTCTTCTCAGACTAGAATCCACACAAAACCAAGCTTCTTCCGACGCAACGTCAGCCTTCTGCTTGAAATCCAAGTCACCGCGCCAATGCTATTCATCTGCAATTTTGTACCAGTTACCGTTGGAATCTTTCATATCGCGATGAGTGGTCCCGTCATCCCAATCGTAACAAGTCCGAATATCGGCGGAAGTATTAAACGAGCAGATTTCCCGGCGGATAATCTTGTCTTTCATATCCTTGGTGACTTTCACCATACTCAGCTTGCCATCACTCGCCACGACCGTGACAGCATCGTAGCATGTTTTGAATTCCGGCTGGCATCCGCGGGTGTAGTACGGCTTACCATTGTTTTGATCAGCTGACCGCTTGATGACCTTGTCCAAGAACTCTGGCCATGAAGGCTGTGATGCACTTTTGGTCTGTGGCTGCAACTGCGTTGGCTCATCCGGCTGGGTCTGCTTGGGTACGACCGAAGATTCAGCTGTGGCTGTCGCTGTTGGGGAAACGGGCGTTTGAGCCGGCTTTCCGATCATGGTCGTCCCCATCGACTGCAAATCCTGAGGAGTAAGCCACACCATCGCGTTCGGCGGCGTAACGACCATTCGACCTATAATCGCCGGGGGTACACCTAGGTCTTTTGCCGCCCGGGCCATGGAAACAGTGGCGGCATTTGAGGCCGTCGTTTCATCGCCTTGCTTGTCTGAGGCGCCATGCACGCCGACTTGCGCCGTGTAGTTCGCAAATTTGGTAGCGCCAGCTGCGTAGACAAGAAAACATGCCGAAGCACAGATTGCATTTCCTGCAACGTTAGTGGCCACCTTTGCGAAACGCACCACATCAGCAAGTTTGAGGCTCTCTAAGAGATTCCCGCCTGGCGAATTCAATCGGACTCCCGAGACTAGCTTTCCGACATCGTTAGCGCTTTTGATCGCAGCCTTAAGAGTGTCGGCGTCACCCTCGCTGATTTCTCCCGACAGAAGAATAATAGTCTTGCCGTCCTTCGTCGCGACGCTCTTGAAGGTCGCTGCCGAAAGGGCCGACGGAACGATGGACGACAAGGCGACAGCGAATGCAAGATTGCGAACGCGCAGAATTGTGATCTTCATCATTCAGCCCCCCGCTGAGCAGGGCATATTATTTTCGATCGTAGATTGAGTCCATCGAACTAGACCAAACACGGACAGTTTCACTCAGGTTAGGAACCAACCTGGGATGGCCAAGAACGCAAAACTGGATATTGCAATGAAATCAACTAGTCCGGAAGAATCATGGCGGAGAGGGAGGGATTCGAACCCCCGATAGGCTTGCACCTATGCCGCATTTCGAGTGCGGTGCATTCAACCACTCTGCCACCTCTCCTGAAGGCGCCATATTAGGAGCAGGGCCCCTGTGGTTGGGGGCGTTAATAGGCGAGGATGGCGGGCCAGACAAGGCGCGCCGGACGAAAATCGGGTCCGTTTTCGGTTTGGCAACGGGGATGTTGCGGCTGCGGCGGCGTCGATGGCTGATTTCGGGGGGAGTCTGCGCCGTTTCCTTCGGAGATCGCTTCGGTTTGGTTCGATGTGACGCCGCCGGTCGGCGCTGGCGGCCGAATCATCTGGTCACTCGGCACCCCCTAAGGGGCTGAGCAATCGCATCTGCGGTCTGAGCGCGCGCCTCGTCCTTCGAGACGACCGCTCCGCGGTCTCCTCAGGATGAGACTAAGCGGCATCGGCATTGGGCTCCCTCTCCCGCTTGCGGGGGTGGGCTGGGGTGGAGGTGTCTCCGCGTCGACGTCGAGGATTGCCGAGGATGTCCCTGCGTGGCGAGAGCCCTCACCCGCCGCGCGCGGGACGATGCTTCGCATCGCCCGGGGCGCGTCGGCCTCTCCCGCAAGCGGGAGAGGCCGAGCAAGCCCGCGGACAATCCTCGTGAACCCATATCTGGACGAACCTGCATCGGGGCAGGTGTTCAGTCTCATCCCAACATGCTTTGAAAGAGGGGTGGGACCGCCAGACGCGGTAAACACTGGCGGTCCCGTGCCGCTCATCGAAATGCTGGCCAGGAAGGGCGGCTTCGCAGGCCTGCGTGAGGCGACGATTCGACCGTAGCGTGCGGCGGCTTCCCCGCAACGCAATCCGTCCCTTAACCTAACCAGTCAAGGTTACTCCTTGTCGTTCTTGCCCTTTTTCTTGCCGTTCTCGGTAGAATCCCGGTCCTTGTCTTTCCCGTTGCCGCCGTTCTTGCGGCGGTTGGTGAAGCGCGCGTTGCCAAGTCCGGTGCCGATGGTGAGCACGCCCCAGCGCTCGATATCCTGCATGAACGGCACTTCCGAGAGGCCCTGCACCACGCCGTCATTGTGCATGAGGATCGCGGTGTCGTGCTCGCCGATCTCAGGAATGCCTTCGATCAGGCTCGCCGGCAGGTTGAACTTGCTGCTCTCCCAATTGCCCGGCAGGTTCTGCGCGCCTTTTTCGATGGAGCCGTCCGCGTTGATCACGCCGGGACAGGCGATGCCGATGAAGGGCGCGAGCTTGAGGCCTTCGGCATCGGCCAGCGTAATCAATCCTTTCAGCATTTTTGTGAGGCGCTTCACCGCGCCCTCGCGGGTCGGCTCGTCGTCGGCATGGCGCCACAGCTCGGATTTCCACACGCAGGCCTTGGAGAGGTCGTCCGCCTTCTTCCAGCGGGTCTCGACCACGCCGCAGCGGATGTTGGTGCCGCCGATGTCGACGGCGAGAATGCTGTCGTAAGCCTCGAAAATCCAGGAGGGCGCCAAGTGCAGCGCGCCGATCAGGGCAGCCTCGTCCGGATGATGGCGGATCGGCTGCATGTCGACCTTGAAATCCTCCGATTTCAGGATGATCTCGGCGCGCGCGATCGCGAGCTCGCCAAGCCTTGAATCGCGAAATCCGCCGCCGACCACAATGCGCTCGGTCTTGGCCCAGGCCTTGGTCTTGAGGAAACGGCGCGTGACATGGGCAAGCTCCTGGGCGAACTCCTCGATCGCGCTGTGCACCACCGCCGAGGCCTCGGTGTCGTCGCCGACCAGGATGTCGTCCAACGTCTTCTTGCTGATCTTGTCCGTGTCCTCCTTCCCGAACGGATCCTCGCCGGATTTGCGCAACGGCTTGCGCCAGCGCTCGAGAATCTCGCGGAATGCGCCCTTGCTGGCGCGGTCGCCGAGAAAGCCGTCCTCGTCCTTGATCTCGATGTTGAAACTGTCGAGGTCCACCGACGGCAGCCGGCTCGCGCCGTGCTGCGCGATGCCTGTCGTCGCGACCAGTTCGTCCGTTGCCATGAAAGCCCTTGCCCGTCTGGAAATTCGCCGGGACAACGGCGCGGGAACCCGTTAGTTGCAAACCGCCCGCAGATTCGCCGGTGGCGTGGAAGCAGGCCAAATCCTTCCAATCCGGGCCTTTTCGCCCGCTTTTCCTTGACTCTCGGCGATCCCCGGCTATAAGTCCCACAACCGGCGCGGGGCGTTTCTCGCGCCGCTTGTTTTTGCGCGGGTTTTCAAAGGGATAACTCCCGCCCGCACAAAACTCAGTAAACCCATAGCGACTGACAAAAAGCCGGCCCCTGACGCTATCCGTCGTGAGGCCGGGATTGAACACGAAGGAAAACAACGATGTTCGCAGTCATCAAAACCGGCGGCCGGCAGTACCGTGTCGTTCCGGATGATGTCCTGGAAGTAGGCAAGATCGAAGGCGAAGTCGGCACGATCGTGCAGCTGAGCGAAGTCCTGTTGGTCGGCGGCGACACGCCGGTCGTGGGTCTCCCCACCGTTGCCGGCGCATCCGTCGCCGTCGAGGTGCTCGACCACAAGCGCGGACCGAAGGTCATCGCGTTCAAGAAGCGCCGCCGCAAGAATTCGCGCCGCAAGCGCGGCTATCGCGACGAGATCACGGTTCTTCGCATCAGCGAGATCCTGACCGACGGCGCCAAGCCCACCAAGGGCCCGCGCCCGAAGCGGGAAAAGGTCGTCAAGGAAGAGGCAACCGAAGAAGCCGCCGCATAAAATCGATCACGCCAATTCACGAATTGATGCGTGAGACATTTTGAAATGATTCCGTCAAGGAATTGACCTAGACATACGCAGGATTTCGGAGACGAGCCATGGCTCACAAAAAGGCAGGCGGTTCATCGCGCAACGGTCGCGATTCCAAAGGCAAGCGCCTCGGTATCAAGGCGTTCGGCGGGGAAGTTGTGATTCCCGGCAACATCATTGCGCGTCAGCGCGGCACCACCTGGCATCCCGGCCTTAATGTCGGCATGGGCACGGACCACACTCTGTTCGCCAAGATCGAGGGTCGCGTTACGTTCCAGGCTAAAGCCAACGGCCGCACCTTCGTATCGGTACTCCCGATCGCAGAGGCGGCTGAATAGACGGTGGACCAAATCTGGAGTCCGCCGGGTCCTACCGAACCGGCGGAGTCCACAAGAAGGCTCCAGGGGAGGCGGGAAACCGGCCTCCCCTTTTCGTTTGACGAGTTCACTTTTCACTTAGTGACTTTGACGGAGCCGGACATGTTGCAGGATTTCTCGAGCGTGACCTTGCAGGAGGCGAGACCCGAAGTCGTCGCCACCGAGCGGCTGACCTTACGGCGGCCGACGCTGGCCGACGTCAGGACCATCGCCCGCCTCGCCAACGACCGCCGCGTCGCGGAAAACACCCGCCGCCTCCCCCATCCCTATTCGCAGGACCACGCCGTCGAATTCATCCGCGCCACCTCCGCGCTCGGCAGCGAAACCGTGTTCCTGATCGAGCACGACAGCGGACCGGTCGGCATGGTCGGCATCGACTGCTCCACGCCAGACCATGCCGAGCTCGGCTACTGGCTCGGCGTCGAGCATTGGGGCCAGGGCTTTGCCACCGAGGCCGCGCGCGGCGCGATCGACTTCTTCTTCGAGGAGTTCGAGGACGACCACCTCTATGCCGGCGCGCGCGTCACCAATCCGGCCTCGCGCAAGGTGCTGGAGAAGTGCGGCTTCCAGTGGAGCGGTGTCCAGCTGCACCGCTTCCTGGCGTTGGGCTCGTCCACCCCGGTCGACTGCTTCCGCCTCTCGCGCGGCGTGTGGTCGTCGCTGAAGAGCTGGAGCAGTGCGAGAAGGATGAGGTAGGGCGGAGGCGGCGCCTCACACTCCGCCGTCGTCCCGGCGAAGGCCGGGACCCATAACCACGACTGGTTGTGGGGCGAAGGCACCAACTCCGAGTCTTCGCAAAACTATTGCTGCGGCGTATGGGTCCCGGCCTTCGCCGGGACGACAGCGGGATTGTGGTTATGCTGGCGGATTCACCTCTGCGACGTCCCGCCCGAGATCGCGCTCGCGCAGGTAAATGTAGAACCCGGCGCCGATGATGATCGCGGCGCCGACAATCGTCGCCACCTGCGGCACATCGCCGAACACCACGAAGCCGAAGATCACCGCCCAGACGATCATCGAATATTGGTAAGGCACCACCACGCTCGCCGGCGCGAGCTTCAGCGAACGATTCACGCAGAACAGCGCGGTCACGGAGATGCATCCCGCCAGCGCGAAGATCACGAGGCTGCCCGGGGTCGGCGGCACCCAATGGAACGCCGACAACGCGGCGCCCAGCGAAAACGTGCCGATGAATTGCGAGGACGCCATCACGATATCCGGCGTCTTGCGCAGGCTGCGCGTGATCAGCATCAGCGTTGCAAAAGAAAGACTGCCGCCGAGCGCGATCAGCGCCGGCAGGCTGACCGTCTGCGCCGACGGCCGCAGCGCAATCAGCACACCGCAAAAGCCGATCAGGATCGCGCTCCAGCGCCGCCAGCCGACATTCTCGCCCAAAAAGATCGCCGACATCGCGGTGACGAAAATGGGGCCTGCGAGATAATAGGTGATGACGTCGGCGAGCGGCAGATAGACCGTCGCGGCGAAGAAGGCCGCAACCTCCAGCGTCGACAGCGTGACACGGAGGAGCTGCAACCAGGGGCGCTCCATACGGACGAAATCGTGACGCTGCCGCCAGATCATCGGCGCCAGCAGCAGCAGCGCGGCGCAGGCGCGCAGGAACAGCAGCTGCCCCACCGAATAAGTCCCGACCAGGAACTTGCCCATGGCATCGCCGAACGAGAACATGAAGATCGACAGCACCATCAGCGCGATGCCGGCAAGGCGCGCGGAGCGATCGTCATAGGCGGAGAGATTCTTGAAGAGGGGCATTGGCGCCGTTTTAATCGCGTGGGCGCGCGGGACAAGCCCGCCTCTGGCGAATTGAACGCATTGTCGCACTGCGCGTGGCGCGATACGGATCAGGCTTCCCGAATTCGTCCCGATGGTGCAGCGCATGACCGATTTCGATCCGACCCAGCATCGCATGATCGCGGCACAACGCTGGTTCGAGGATTTCGTGGTCGGCGAGCGCTTCGTGCTGCCGAGCCGCACCCAGACCTCGGCGGTGTTCGCCGCGTTCCAGACCGCGAGCGGCGACACCCACCCGGTGCATTATGATGTCGAATATTGCCGCGCCCGCGGCATGCCAAACCTGCTCGCCCACGGCTTCCAGACGCTGATCCACACCGCGCCCGGCGCGGGCCTGTTTCCGTTCATGGTCGAGGACTCCCTGGTCGGCTTCCTCGAGCAGTCGAGCCGGTTCCTCAAGCCCGTGTTCGCCGATGACACCATCTATCCCGTGCTCGAGGTCGCCGAGCTGGTGCCGGGCCGCACGACCGGCGCGGTGACGCTCAAAAGCATCGTGTACAACCAGCGCAAGGAGCTGGTGCTGGAGGGGATGCAGAAATTCCTGATCCGGCGCAGGCCCGCTGGTTAAGCAAGGGCCCAAAATCGAGAGAAAATCGGCCGATTTGCGGATAAGTCCGGGTTGCCGCGCGGGACCGGCTGGCCTACCTATGGCCCATGAAATTCCTCGACGAAGCAAAGGTCTATATCCGCTCCGGTGACGGCGGGAACGGCTGCGTGGCGTTCCGCCGCGAGAAGTTCATCGAATTCGGCGGTCCCTCCGGCGGCAATGGCGGCCGCGGCGGCAATGTCATCATCGAGGTCGCCGACGGCCTCAACACGCTGATCGACTACCGCTACCAGCAGCATTTCAAGGCCCAGAAGGGCGAAAACGGCTCCGGCTCGGACCGCCATGGCGCCAACGGCAAGTCGATCGTGCTCAAGGTCCCCCTGGGTACGCAGATCTTCGACGAAGACCGCGAGACGCTGATCCACGACTTCACCGACGTCGGCGAGAAATTCGTGCTGTCCGAGGGCGGCAATGGCGGCTTCGGCAACGCGCATTTCAAGACCTCGACCAATCGCGCGCCGCGCAACGCCAATCCCGGCCAGCCCGGCGAGGAACGCTGGATCTGGCTGCGGCTGAAACTGATTGCGGATGCCGGTCTCGTCGGCATGCCCAATGCCGGCAAGTCGACCTTCCTCAGCAAGGTCAGCGCGGCGCGGCCGAAGATCGCCGACTATCCCTTCACCACGCTGCATCCGCAGCTCGGGGTCGTGAACGCCGACGGCCGCGAATTCGTGCTCGCCGACATTCCCGGCCTGATCGAAGGCGCGCATGAAGGCACCGGCCTCGGCGATCGCTTCCTCGGTCATGTCGAGCGCTGCCGCGTGCTGCTGCATCTGATCGACGCGACCTGCGAGCATGCCGGCAAAGCGTACAAGACCGTACGGACGGAACTCGACGCCTATGGCGGGCTGCTCACCGACAAGATCGAGATCGTCGCGCTGAACAAGATCGACGCGGTCGGTCCGGACGAACTCAAGAAGCAGAAGGACCGGCTGAAGCGCGCCGCCAAGAAGACGCCGCTGCTGCTCTCCGGCATCACCGGCGACGGCGTCAAGGAAGCGCTCCGTGCGTTGGTCGACGTGATCGGCGAAAGCCCGGTCTCGGCCAAGGCCAAGAGCGCGGCCGAAGCGGAGCCGTGGTCGGCGTAAGCTCTTTCCCCAGCGGGGAGAGGTTTTCTTCGCGTCATCAATAGCGCAATATCCGACAAACGCAGGGTGGAGCGACAGGCATGGCGCGCGCGAAGAACGTTCTCTGGATCATGTGCGACCAGCTTCGCTATGATTACCTCGGCTGCACCGGTCATCCCTCGCTGAAGACCCCCAACATCGACGCCATGGCCAGGCGCGGCGTGCTGTTCTCGAAAGCTTACGTGCAGTCCCCGATCTGCGGACCGTCGCGGATGTCGTTCTACACGGGACGCTACATGCGTTCGCACGGCTCGCATTGGAACGGCTGGCCGCTGCGCGTCGGCGAGCCCACGCTCGGCGATCATCTCAAAAAGATCGGCGTCCGCAACGTGCTGGTCGGCAAGACCCACATGGCGCCCGATCTCGAAGGCATGAAGGCGCTCGGCATCCCGCCGGAATCGATGATCGGCGTCCACGTCGCCGAATGTGGTTTCGAGCCTTATGAGCGCGACGACGGCCTGCATCCGACCGGACGGCCACGCCCGAAATACGACGACTATCTGCGCCGGCAAGGATTCGAAGCGACGAATCCGTGGGAGCATTGGGCCAATTCAGGCGCGGCCGACGACGGCTCGTTGCAGAACGGCTGGCTGCTGGTGCACGCCGACAAGGCCGCGCGCGTGCCGGACGAGCATTCCGAAACACCTTACATGACGCGGCGCGCGATGGACTTCATCAGCGAGGCCGAGACCGACGGCCGGCCGTGGTGCCTGCATCTGTCCTACATCAAGCCGCACTGGCCCTACATCGCGCCCGAACCCTATGCCAGCATGTATTCGACGGCGGACATGATCCCGGTGATCCGCTCCGAGCGCGAGCGGCAAAATCCGCATCCCGTGTTCGGCGCCTATATGGACATGCGCTACTCCCGCAACATGGCGCGCGACGAGGCCCGCGAGAAGGTGATCCCGACCTATATGGGCCTGATCACCCAGATCGACGACCAGATGGGCGTGCTGATGAAGTTCCTGGAGGAGCGCGGCCTCCTCGAAACAACCATGATCGTGTTCACCTCCGATCACGGCGATTATCTCGGCGACCACTGGATGGGCGAGAAGGATCTGTTCCACGAACAATCGGCGAAGATTCCGCTGATCATCATCGATCCCTCCGCGGAGGCCGACGCCATGCGCGGCACGCGCAGCGACGCGCTGGTCGAAGGCATCGATCTCGCGCCGACCTTCGTCGATTATTTCGGTGGCAAGGTGCCGGGCCACATTCTCGAAGGGCGCTCGCTGCTGCCGCTGCTGCGCGGCCCGACGCCACCGGATTGGCGCAAGGTGGCGTTCTCCGAATACGACTATTCCATGCAGGACGTGCGGCTGAAGCTGAACCAGCCGATCGAGCGCTGCCGCCTGTTCATGGTGTTCGACGGCCGCTGGAAATACATCCACGCCTCCGGCTTCCGCCCGATGCTGTACGATCTCGAAACCGATCCGGAAGAGTTTCTGGATCGCGGCGACGATCCGGAATGCGCGGGAATCATCGCGCGGCTGCAGGCCGAGCTGTTCGACTGGGCACTGCATCCCAACGACCACATCACCACGCCGCGCGAAAAGATCGCGAACTACGCCGACAATCAGCTCCAGGTGAAGGGCGGGATTCTGATCGGCATCTGGGACGAGGCCGAGCTGGCGGCGATCAAGGATGGGATCGCAGAGCGCGCGAAGATGTGAGTTCTTCGCCTCTCCCCGCTTGCGGGGAGAGGCCGGATCGCATCGCAGATGCGATCCGGGTGAGGGGGACTCTCCACGAGTCCAACTGTCACCGTCCCCGCGGAGACTCCCGCTCACCCCAACCCTCTCCCCGTAAGAACGGCGAGAGGGAGAAGACCTCAATTCTCGATCTTGTATCCCGTCGCCTTCACGATCGGCTGCCAGAACCCGGTATTCGCGGCGAGCTCTCTGGTGAGCCCATCCGCGCTGCTGCCAACCGGGATCAGGCCGATCGCCGTGAGCTTCTCCCTCACCTCGGGCTTGGCGAGCGCGGCACTCGCGGCTGCGCCGAGCTTGCTGGCGAATTCCGGCGGGCTGCCGGCGGGAAGCCACATGCCGTACCAGGCATCTGCGACGAGATCGATGCCGTTCTCTTTCAGCGTCGGAACGTCAGGCGCGAAGGGCGAGCGTTCCGCGCTCGACACCCCGATGATCGTCACGCCCTTGGCGCGATGCTGGGGCAGCGCATCAGCCAGCGTGGTGATCCCAAAAGAAATATGGCCGCCGATGATGTCGTTGAGGATGGGCGCGCTGCCGCGATAGGGCACGCGCGTCAACGGGATACCAAGATCCTTCTCGAGCTTGGAGCCCATGAAATGCGGAATGGTGCCGTTGCTCGGCACACCGAACGACGTCTTGTCGGGATGCGCCTTCAGCCACGCGACGAATCCCTTGAAATCCGAGGCATCCATCGCAGGTCCAACCACGAGCGCGAACTCGAATCGCGCCAGCAGCGACACCGGCATGAAATCCTTGGCCGTATCGAAGGTCGGCGTCGTCTCCACCATCGGCAGCAGATACATGGTGGGGCCTGTCGTCACCAGCACCATGTTGCCGTCGGGGCTTGCCCCCTTCACCGCCTTGATGCCGATCAGGCCGTCGCCGCCGGTGCGGTTCTCGACCACGATGGTCCGTTGCAGCACCGGCGCCATCTCCTGCGCGATCAGCCGGCACAGCGTGTCGCCGCCGGCCCCCGCCGCGAACGGGAAGATGATCTTTGTCAATCCGGCCTGGGCTTCCACTTCGCCCGCCTGTGCAAGCAGCGGCAGCCCGAGGCATCCGGCGATGAAGTTGCGGCGATCCATTCGTTTCCTCCAGCCCATTATCGTTGGCGGCAATTAGAGCCACGCGGCGGTGCGACACAAGGCCGACATTGGTGGCGGTTACCGTGCAGGCCGCCTTGCGCCGGCCATCGTCCTGCTGCAAAAACAGGCCCCATCGGCGCCGCCCGTCGCTCCGCCGTTTCCCGAGCAATTCGCACCAAAGCGGCAAAATATACGCAGATGGCCAGCCCTGAACTCAATCAATTCCGCCGCATCGTCGTCAAAGTCGGCTCCGCGCTGCTGGTGGATTCCGACAAGAGCGAGGTGCGCGCGTCCTGGCTCGCCGCGCTCGCCGACGACATGGCCAAGCTGCACAAGGAGGGACGTGACGTCCTCGTCGTCTCCTCGGGCTCGATTGCGCTCGGCCGCAGCCGGCTCAAATTGCCGCGCGGCCCGCTGAAGCTGGAGGAGAGCCAGGCCGCCGCCGCCGTCGGCCAGATCGCGCTGGCGCGGATCTGGTCGGAGGTGCTCGGCGCGCACGGCATCGGCGCGGGCCAGATCCTGGTCACGCTCCAGGATACCGAGGAGCGCCGCCGCTACCTCAATGCACGCTCCACCATCGGCAAGCTGCTGGAATGGCGTGCGATCCCTGTCATCAACGAGAACGATACGGTCGCCACCAACGAGATCCGCTACGGCGACAACGACCGCCTCGCCGCGCGCGTCGCCACCATGGCGAGCGCCGACTTGCTGGTACTGCTCTCCGATATCGACGGGCTCTATGACGCCCCGCCGAAGAACAATCCTAACGCCAAGCTCATTCCCGTGGTCGAGAGCATCTCCTCTGAGATCGAGGCGGTGGCGGGCGACGCCGAGTCCGAGCTCTCGCGCGGCGGCATGCGCACCAAGGTCGAGGCGGCCAAGATCGCCACCACCGGCGGCACGCATATGCTGATTGCGTCCGGCAAGATCGAGCACCCCTTGCAGGCGATCGCCGATGGCGGCCGCTGCACCTGGTTCCTGACGCCGGCCAATCCCATCACCTCGCGAAAGCGCTGGATCGCCGGCACGCTGGAGCCGAAGGGGACGCTGACCATCGACGCCGGCGCGGTGACGGCACTGCGCGCCGGTGCCAGCCTGCTGCCGGCCGGCGTGATCAAGGTCGAGGGCCAGTTTGCCCGCGGCGACGCCGTGATCGTCCGCGGCCCCGACACCAGCGAGGTCGGCCGCGGCCTGATCGCCTATGACGCCGAGGTCGCCGAACGGATCAAGGGCCGCTCCTCCCCGGACGTGATGGCCATCCTCGGCATCAATGGAAGGTCGGAGATGATCCACCGCGACGATCTGGTGGTGGGCGGGTAAGAGCTGCCGCGGCCTCTTTTTCGAACCTCAGCTCGGCCAAAGGCCTAGCCGCGGCACGGCCCGGGAGACCTGCCATACCCTCCCCGCCCTTCGCAAAAGCGGGATTTCCGTGCTAGGACACTGCCTTAGCAGAAGGTTGAACTCTCCATGGCCGCCCCTCTCAAAGCCGTTGACGGCAATGCCGATCGAACTGCCGATCTCCTGGCGCTGATGACCGATCTTGGCACCCGTGCCCGCGCTGCCGCGCGCGTGCTGGCGCTGGCGTCGCCGGAGCAGAAAAACCGGGCGCTGGAAGCCATGGAGCGGGCGATCCGCGCGAACGCAGCAGCGATCCTCGCCGCCAATGCCGAGGATGTCGCGGAAGCCCGCGCCTCGAGCAGCATGACCTCTTCCTTCATTGATCGCCTGACGCTGACGCCGGCGCGTGTCGAGGCGATGGCCGAAGGCATCGGCATCGTGCGCGGCATCGCCGATCCCATCGGCATCGTCACCGAGAGCTGGCAGCGGCCGAACGGCATGACCATCGAGCGGGTGCGCGTGCCGCTCGGCGTCGTCGGCGTGATCTTCGAGAGTCGGCCCAACGTCGCGGCCGATGCCGGCGTGCTGTGCCTGAAGTCCGGCAATGCCGTGATCCTGCGCGGCGGCTCCGACAGTTTCCGCTCCTGCCGCGCCATCCATGAATGCCTGGTGCAGGGCCTGCGTGAGGCCGGCCTGCCCGAGGCCGCCATCACGCTGGTGCCGACGCGCGATCGCGCGGCGGTCGGCATGCTGCTATCCGGCCTCAACGGCGCCGTCGACGTGATCGTGCCGCGCGGGGGCAAAAGCCTCGTCGCGCGCGTCGAGGCCGAAGCCCGCGTGCCGGTGTTTGCGCACCTCGAAGGCGTCAACCACGTCTATGTCGACGGCAGCGCCGACCTCGCCATGGCGAAGTCGATCGTGCTCAACGCCAAGATGCGCCGCACCGGCGTCTGTGGCGCGGCCGAGACACTGCTGGTCGATCGCGCCGCTGCTGCATCGAACCTCAAGCCGCTGGTCGAGATGCTGATCGAGGCCGGCTGCGAAGTGCGCGGCGACGACGCCGTGCAGAAGACCGACGCACGTGTAAAGCCTGCCAGCGAAGACGATTGGGACACCGAATATCTCGACGCGATCATCGCGGCGAAGGTGGTCGACGGCGTCGACGGCGCGATCGCGCACATCCAGGATCACGGCTCGCACCACACCGATGCGATCGTGAGCGCGGATGACGTGGTTGCGAAAAAATTCCTGAGCGAGGTCGATTCCGCGATCGTGCTGCATAACGCCTCGACGCAGTTCGCCGATGGCGGCGAATTCGGCTTCGGCGCCGAGATCGGCATCGCCACCGGTCGCTTCCACGCCCGCGGCCCTGTCGGCGCCGAGCAGTTGACGAGCTTCAAGTATCGCGTCCACGGCACAGGGCAGACGCGACCGTAAGTAACGTCGCGAGGCGGGGGCATTGAGTAACAAATTCGTCGTGCCGCGTTCCGTGGCGCAAGCGGTCCCGCCCCACACCCAGGGCATGCGCATCGGCCTGCTCGGCGGCTCGTTCAATCCTCCGCATCAAGCGCATCGCGCGATCAGCCAATTCGCGCTCAAGCGATTGCAGCTCGATCGCGTCTGGTGGCTGGTGACGCCAGGCAATCCGCTGAAGGAGAACGGAAATTTGCATGAGCTCGGCGAGCGCATGCAGGCCGCGCGCGACGTCGCTGATGACCCTCGGATCGAGGTGAGCTGTCTCGAATCCGTCATTCGTACGCGCTACACTATCGACACGATCAACACCCTGCGCCGCCGCTTCAACGGCCTGCGCTTTGTCTGGATTATGGGCGCCGACAACCTCGCTCAATTCCATCGTTGGCAGGACTGGCGGCGCATCGCCGGCCAGGTGCCGATTGCGGTCATCGATCGTCCGCCGCAGAGTTTTCGTGCCCTCGCCTCTCCCGCGGCCAAGGCGCTCGCGCGCTACCGCCTGCCGGAGAATAAGGCGGCCCTGCTTGCGGATCAGCCGGCGCCGGCGTGGGTCTTCCTGACCGGATTGAAGCTGAATCTCTCCTCAACGGGGCTGCGGAACCCGGACGGGAGCTGGAAAGGTACGAAGTGAGACGGATATGCGGACGTCGTGGGGACTTCCGGGCTCTCTGGCATATTGAAACCCTTAACCCCACATGATGTAGTGTAGCCAGTGAGCGCTGGATTCGGCGTTCGCGATACAGTGAAAGGAATGGTCCCTGACCACATCTGTATTGTCCAAGTCTGTTTTACCCAAGGCAAAACCGGCGCGTAAAACATCGACCAAAGCTGCGGCCTTGAAGGCGCAACCCGACGCCGACAAGACGCTGAGCCTGATCCTCTCCCGCCTCGACGACATGAAGGCGGAAGAGACGGTCACCATCGACCTTCGCGGCAAATCGGCATACTCCGACTACATGATCGTCACCACCGGCCGGGTGAACCGGCACGTTGGCGCGATCGCGGAGAACGTCGCGAAGAGCCTCAAGGAAAACGGCATCAAGAACATCCATGTCGAGGGCTTGCCCAATTGCGACTGGGTGCTGATCGATTCCGGCGATGTGATCGTGCACGTGTTCAGACCCGAGGTCCGTGAGTTCTACAATCTCGAGAGATTGTACACGCAGGGCCCAGGGGCGGCGAAGGCGATCTAGGCTCACTGAGCCGATTTCGAATCGGCTGACGCGCATGCTAGCGTCGTGCGCGCGCATATTGCGCGCGGTCTTGAAAACACGGCCCTGAAGACGTCATGCGTGTTGCTGTCATTGCGGTGGGGCGGCTGAAGCAGGGCCCCGAACGGGAGCTTGCCGACCGCTATTTCGAGCGGTTCGACGAAGCCGGCCGCAAGCTCGGATTCCGCGAACTCACCATCCATGAAATCCCCGAAAGCCGCGCCCGCGACACCGCGACGCGGATGACTGAGGAGGCCGCGGCGATCTCCGCGCATATTCCGGACAAATCGATATTGGTTGCGCTGGACGAGCGCGGCCAGAATCTCGACTCCACCGTATTTGCACGGCATCTCGGGCGCTGGCGCGACGAGGGCGCCGGTCATACAATCTTCGTGATCGGAGGGGCGGACGGACTTTCGCCCGAATTGCGCCGTAAGGCCAAGCTCGCGATCGCGTTCGGCTCTGCGACCTGGCCGCATCAAATGGTCCGCGTCATGCTTCTGGAACAGCTCTATCGGGCCGCCACCATTCTGGCCGGCCACCCCTATCATCGCGCGTGATTCGCGCCTCAACGAGCACCTTTGCTGACACGATGCGAGCGCCGCTCCTCAATTTATTGCTGATGGCGAGTGTCGCGGGCGCAAGCCTGTTCGCTGAAGAAAGCCTCGCGCAAGCTCCGACGACAACGCCCGCGCCGCAGACCGCAGCTATTTCGCCCGACGCGATCAAGCAGCGCGAGCAGGAACTGGAAGCCGCGCGCGCGAGTAAAAAAAATGCGGAAGAGGCGCAAGCCAAGCTGAAGGCCGAGATCACCTCGCTCGGCCAGGACCGCACCCAGCTCAATCAGCAATTGATCGACACCGCCGCCAATGTCCGCACCGTCGAGACCAAAATCGACGAGGCCGAAGCGCGGCTGAAGGCCCTGAACGGCCGCGAGCAGGCGACGCGCGCCTCGCTCGATTCGCGCCGCGCCGACATCGTCGAGGTGCTGGCGGCCCTGCAGCGCGCCGGCCGGCGGACGCCGCCGGCGCTTTTGGTACGGCCCGAAGATGCTTTGCAGTCCCTGCGCACCGCAATACTGCTCGGCGCCGTCGTGCCGGAATTGCGCAACCGCGCCGAAAAGATCGCGGGCGAGCTCGGCGAGCTGGTGGCTTTGCGCAAGAGCATCGCCGCCGAGCGCGATCAGCTTGCCTCCGACCGCGACAGGGTCCGCAACGACCAGACCCGGCTCACCGCCCTGATCGACGAGCGCCAGCGCCAGCAATCGGCGCGGGAAAAGGACCTCGATACCGAGAATACGCGCGCCATCGCGCTGTCAAAGCAGGTCGGCGATCTCCAGGGGCTGATCGCCAAGATGGAGCAGGACCTGCAAAGTGCTGCCAAGGCGGCCGAGAAAGCGGCCGAGGCGGCAAAGCAGGCCGAGGCCAAGGCGGCGGCAAACGCGGCCGCCAACGTCAAGCCGGGTCCGGCCGTTTTCAAGGACCGCTCCCGGACCACGCCGGCGATCCTGTTCGCCTCGGCGAGGGGCCTCCTGCCTTTGCCGGTTAACGGTAACAAGATCAGGGACTTTGGCGGTTCCGACGGGGTCGGCGGGGTCCAGAAGGGCATTTCGCTGGCAACCAGGCCCGGCTCCCAGGTCACAACGCCCTGCGACGGCTGGGTGGTCTATGCCGGTCCGTTCCGCAGCTATGGACAACTCTTGATCCTCAATGCCGGTGGCGGGTATCATGTCCTGATCGCCGGGATGGAGCGCATTTCGGTCAACATCGGACAGTTTGTGCTCACGGGGGAGCCGGTCGCGACCATGGGGTCGACATCTCAAGTCGCCTCCATTCTCGCCACGAACGCGAGTCAACCTGTGCTGTATGTCGAGTTCCGCAAAGACGGCACTCCAATCGATCCAGGCCCATGGTGGGCCACAAATGAAGGCGAGAAGGTTCGCGGATGATGCGCAAGACTTCAGTTATCCTCCTCAGCGCGGCGACCGGTGCAGCGCTGACGCTGTTCGTGACGCAGCCGCGCGCGGTGTTCATGGGCTCCAGCGCGCGAGCCGCGACCGCTGACACCTATCGCCAGCTCAATCTGTTCGGCGACGTCTTCGAGCGCGTGCGCTCCGACTATGTCGAGAAGCCCGATGACACCAAGCTGATCGAATCCGCCATCAGCGGCATGCTCACCGGTCTCGATCCGCATTCGAGCTACATGGATGCCAAGAGCTTCCGCGACATGCAGGTGCAGACCCGCGGCGAGTTCGGCGGCCTCGGCATCGAGGTCACGATGGAAGACGGCCTGATCAAGGTGGTCTCGCCGATCGACGATACGCCCGCCTCGCGCGCCGGCGTCATGGCCAACGACATCATCACCAATCTCGACGATGAGGCGGTGCAGGGCCTGACCCTGAACCAGGCGGTCGAGAAGATGCGCGGACCCGTCAACACCAAGATCAAGCTCAAGATCATCCGCAAGGGCCAGGACAATCCGATCGACGTGACGCTGGTGCGTGACAACATCCGCGTCCGCTCGGTGCGCGCGCGCGTCGAGGCCGACGACATCGCCTATATCCGCATCACCACCTTCAACGAGCAGACCACCGAGGGTCTGAAGAAGGAGGTTGCCAACCTCTCGAGCCAGATCGGCGACAAGCTGAAGGGCTATGTCATCGACCTCCGCAACAATCCCGGCGGTCTGCTGGAAGAGGCGGTCACCGTGTCCGACTCGTTCCTGGAGAAGGGCGAAATCGTGTCGACCCGCGGCCGCAATGCCGAGGAGACCCAGCGCCGCACCGCGCATGCGGGCGACCTCACCAAGGGCAAGCCGGTCATCGTGCTCGTCAACGGCGGTTCGGCCTCGGCATCCGAGATCGTCGCGGGCGCGCTGCAGGACCACAAGCGCGCGACCATCGTCGGCACGCGTTCGTTCGGCAAGGGCTCGGTGCAGACCATCATCCCGCTCGGCTCGGGCAATGGCGCGCTGCGCCTGACCACCGCGCGCTACTACACGCCGTCGGGCAAGTCGATCCAGGCCAAGGGCATCGTGCCCGACATCGAAGTGCTCCAGGACGTGCCGGACGAGCTGAAGTCCCGCACCGACACCAAGGGCGAGGCGTCGCTGCGCGGCCACCTCAAGAACGACGGCGACGAGAAGACCGGCTCGCAGTCCTATGTCCCGCCGGACGCCAAGGACGACAAGGCGCTCAAGCTCGCCGACGATCTGCTCCACGGAATCAAGAACAGCGCTTCCGCAGCGCCCGCGCCCGGCACCACCACCGACAAGGCGGCAGCCGACAAGCCCAAGGCCGCGAACTAAGCGCGACCGACCAAACCTGACGAAAAGGGCGGCTCCACGAGCCGCCCTTTTTGCTTGGAACTCCTGACGTCCCCGGCTTATCCCGGCCTGCCGCCGCTTGACCCCGGCGTGGTATCGTCGGCGGGAGTGATTCGGGATCGCGCATGACTGAAACGGCCGATGATCTGAGCGCCCCGCTCGGACAGGACAAGCCGCGCCGGAAACGGCGGCTGCGGCTGCCGTTCACGACCATGCAGGCGCTGGCCGTGATGCTCGGCCTATTCCTGGCCGCCTTTGCCGGTTTCGCCATCTTCAACAAGGACCCGCTCGGCGGCGAGCCTCTGACCCGAATCGCGATCCGCGACATCAAGGGAGCTGACAAGGCCGCCGAGGAGAAGCCTGCCGCCCACGGCGAAGAGAGCAAGCAGGCGCCGAAGGAAGCCGCCTCCGGCGAGCACAAGACCGTCACCATGATCGACGGCTCCACCGGCGCCCGCCACGACGTGGTGATCGGCGCCGACGCCGCCGACAAGGGCGAGGCCGCCTCCGCAGCGCCTCCCGTCATGGCCGGGATCGACCCAAAACTGCTGGAAAAGTCCCGCTACGGCATGATCCCCGTGATGTCGGGTGATCTCAAGCCGTTCAACGTCTATGCGGCCGAGGCCGACCGTGCCAAGGCGGCGAAAATGCCTGTCGTGGCGATCGTGATCGGCGGCCTCGGCGTCGGGGCCGCCAAGACCACCGACGCCATCATGAAGCTGCCGGGCGCGGTCACCCTGGCCTTCACGCCCTATGGCGCCGACCCCGGCAAGCTCGCCGAGCGCGCCCGCGCCCAGCGCCACGAGATCTTCCTCCAGATCCCGATGGAGCCCTACGACTTCCCGGACAACGATCCCGGGCCGCAGACGCTCTTGACCTCGCTCACCACCGACCAGAATACCGACCGCCTCTACTGGCACCTGAGCCGGATGCAGGGCTATGCCGGCATCACCAATTTCATGGGCGCCCGCTTCGTGGCGACCGAGGCGGCGATGCAGCCGATCATCCGCGAAGCCTCCAGGCGCGGACTCGGCTTCTTCGACGACGGCTCCTCGCCCCGCAGCATTGCGCCTCAGGCGGCTGGGAGCCTCGCCGTGCCGTTCGGCAAGGGCGACATCGCGCTCGACGCGGTGCCGACCCCGACCGAGATCGACCGCGCCCTGAACAAGCTGGAATCGACCGCGCGGGAGCGCGGCGTCGCCATCGGCACCGCCTCGGCGCTCCCCGTGTCCATTGAGCGGGTCGGCGCCTGGATCAAGACATTGAGCGACCGGGGTATTCTTTTGGTGCCATTGACAACCGCGATGCTGAAATCAAAATCCAGCTAAATCAAAGAATTGGTACGCCACGGGCGCGAGCGCCCGACACTGGCCTGCCGGCAGCATGCGAGAGGTTTGGCAGAAATGACGCGTTATGAGGATCTGCCCTACCGAACCTGCGTCGGCGTGATGCTGATCAACACGAAGGGACTGGTATTCATCGGTCGTCGCGCCGGCGGTATCGAGCATGTCGACGACGGCCATGTCTGGCAGATGCCGCAGGGCGGCGTCGATCCCGGCGAGGACAATTGGGCCGCAGCCAAGCGCGAGCTCTATGAAGAGACCAGCGTGCGCTCGATCGAGAAGCTCGGCGAGGTTCCGGACTGGCTCATCTACGACATTCCGCGCACGGTTGCGGGGCGCGCCTGGAAGGGCCGCTACCGCGGCCAGCGCCAGAAATGGTTCGCGGTGCGCTTCACCGGCAAGGACAGCGAGATCAACGTCGAGAAGCCCGGTGGCGGCGGCCACAAGGCCGAATTCGTCAACTGGCGCTGGGAACCGATGAAGAACCTGACCGAGCTGATCATTCCGTTCAAGCGCCCGGTCTACGAGCGCGTGGTGAAGGAATTTTCCGCGCTGGCGGATGAATAAATCAAATTGTCATCCCGGCTTCGGTGCTAATGCATCGCCGGAATGACGATGAGAGATCCAGGCGTGACAAACGAAAAGCCCTACCGTCCCAATGTCGGGATCGCGTTGTTCAATGCCGACGGACGGGTGCTGATCGGACACCGATTCAAGGGCGACGGCCCCGAGATCATTTTGCCGGGGCTCGACTGGCAGATGCCGCAGGGCGGCGTCGACGAGGGCGAGAACCTGCGCGACGCCGCGATGCGCGAGCTCTGGGAGGAGACCAGCGTCGTCAGCGCCGACTATCTCGGCGAGAGCGACTGGCTCACTTACGAATTCCCGCCTTATGACGGACCGCCGACGCATCGGCTGGCGAAGTTTCGCGGCCAGCGCCAGAAATGGTTTGCGCTGCGCTTCACCGGCAAGGATGACGAGATCGATCCGCTGACGCCACGCAACGACCAGCCCGCGGAATTCGATGCATGGCGCTGGGAGCGTCTCGACCGCGTCGCCGAACTCGTGGTGCCGTTCCGCCGTGACGTCTATCGCGCGGTGGCCGAGCGGTTCGCGCCCTTCGCGAACTGAAATCGCGAAAACAACCCCATGCACAGTAGCTAATTCGTCGGCCCGACCGTAAACGGACCGATCGCGATCACGCGGCAGTCGCTGTCATGTTTGACGCAATCGGCCAGCGCGCCGTTGACGGCGGTCTGTTCGTCCGCGGCTTTGAGGCCGAGGCCGGGGCGGCCTGCGGTGCCGACGGCGATCGCATTCCAGCCCATACCGTCGCCGAGTTTGCGCACCACGTCGTCGCGCGCATCAGCCACGATCGAGGGATTGGTCGCGGCGTGGAAGAAACCTGTGGCCCTGAGCAGGGTCGGGATCGGCACGACGAAGACGTCGTCGACCGCCACGATCATGCAGGCCGCACCGGCGATAGCGCCACACGACTCCAGCGAGCGCCGCGTCGTCTCGTCGACCGACGACGCCCCCATCACCATGAAATATTGTCCGCCCGGGCCGAGCGCGACCGAGCGCGATTTTGCCGCCGGGACATACATGTTCGTGACGCGGACTTTGGCCTGGTCGCGCAGCATCGGAAAGTCCTTCGGCACGACGGCTCGCTCGGTCATGGTATCGTGTCGCACCCAGGGCTGCGGCGGCATCGGCGGCATGCCACGGCTGTAGACGACGGCGTTGCCGACCGCATAGAGCTCGCAGCGCCGCGGCGCTTGCGCGGCGTCCGCGCGCTTCTGGCACTGGTCGAGCGCGGCATTGCCTGCGGTATCCTCGTTCGGTTGATTGAGCGCAGAGCCGGTGAAGCCGGCGATGTTCAGGGCGAAGGCCTTGTAGTCGCCGGCGGCGGCATATTCGTTGCCGAGATAGCTGCGCAGGCGTTCGCCGATGAACGGCACCGCGTCGACGGGGAGCTTGCCGCTCGATGCAGCCGGCGGTGACAAGCTCGGCGTTGCGCCCGCCGTGGCAATCTGCGTCGGCGTCGGCAAGGGTTCCGGCGCCTTTGTTGCGATCGTCGGCCTCGGGCTCGGTACTGGCGCAGCCGCGGTCGATTTGACCTGCGCGGTCTCGAGCTTGGTGAAATAGAGGAAGCCGCCGACGCCGATGGCGACGACGGAGACCACGCCGACCACCAGCGGCCACATCCAGTTCGGCCCGGGCGTGGCCTTGGCGACCTTCTTCACCTGCGGCGTGGCATAAGTCCCGTCCTCCCGCCGCATCGCCACCATGTAGGCGTGCACCGGTGTCGGGATGTTCTTGACCTCCTGCGCGCCGATATCGGCGAACTGCACCGACAGCTTGTTGGCGACCTGTTCGTGCACGGCCCGGGAGACGCAAATGCCGCCGACCTCGGCCAGCCCCTCGAGCCTTGCCGCGATGTTGACGCCGTCGCCGAGGAGATCGCCGTCGCGCTCGACCACGTCGCCGATGGTGATGCCGATGCGGAACGACATCTGCCGGCTCGGCGGATAAGCCATGTTGCGGGTTCGCAAGCTCTCCTGAATATCGATCGCGCAGCGCACCGCGTCCACCGCGCTCGGGAATTCCGCGAGCACGGCATCGCCAGCGGTGTTGAAGATGCGCCCGTTCGCCCTGGCGATGAAATCGTCGACGACCGATCGATAGGACGCGAGACGCCTCAGCGTCTCTTCCTCGTCTTCCGCAACGAGCCTCGAATAGCCGGCAATATCGGCCGCGAAAATCGCCGCGATCTTGCGCTTCATCTGTGACCCGCCCTGGAACCTCGCTCGCGGCGGCAGAATGCCGCTATCGGCGGCGCGGTGCAACAAAGTTTCAGCGCCCGCCACTTCCGTGACGAGCGCTGATATTGTTACGGTTTTTAGACGACCGGCGAGGCGTGAAGAATCAGTGCATCGCCGTCGTGCCGAGCTCGTGCTGGATGCTCTTGAAGTGGTCGAGGCGCTCGATCGCCTGATCCAGTTCAGTGCCTTCCTTCTCCTTCAGCCCCTCTTCCATCTCCGAGATGGTCTCGGCGAACCGGGCGCGATCGAGCTCGGCCAGCTCCGTCGCGACGTCGGCGAGCACGGTCAGGCCCTTCTCGGAGACTTCCGCGAGGCCGCCGAGCACGATGATCTTCTCGTGCTTGCCGCCGCTGGTGATGGTGAGGATGCCGGGACGGATCGCAGCCACGAGCGGCGCATGACCCGCCAGCACGCCGAAGTCACCTTCGACGCCGGGAATGTCGACCTGGTCGACCTCGCCCGAGAAGGCGAGCTTTTCCGGAGAGACGAGATCGAAGTGGAAGGTGGCCATCGTAAAATCCGTTTCGCGCGAACAAGGCGGTCGTCATCCTGAGGTGGCCGCGCTTGCGGCCCTCGAAGGATGAGAAAGAATACCCTTCGAGGCTCGCTGCGCTCGCACCTCAGAGTGACGGCGCAGCTGGTCGCTGTTAGGCAGCTTCAGTGGCGAGCTTCTTGCCCTTCTCGACGGCTTCTTCGATGGTGCCGACCATATAGAAGGCGGCTTCCGGCAAATGGTCATACTTGCCTTCGCAGAGGCCGCGGAAGCCCTTGATGGTGTCCGCGAGGTCGACGAACTTGCCGGGCGAGCCGGTGAAGATTTCGGCGACGTGGAACGGCTGCGACAGGAAGCGCTCGATCTTGCGGGCGCGGGCCACCGTCAGCTTGTCCTCTTCCGAAAGCTCGTCCATGCCGAGAATGGCGATGATGTCCTGGAGCGACTTGTAGCGCTGCAGCACCTGCTGGACCATGCGCGCGGTCGTATAGTGCTCTTCGCCGACGATATTCGCCTGCAGCATGCGCGAGGTGGAGTCGAGCGGATCGACCGCCGGATAGATGCCTTTTTCCGAGATCGCGCGGTTCAGCACCGTGGTCGCATCCAAATGCGCGAACGACGTCGCCGGCGCCGGGTCGGTCAAGTCGTCAGCCGGCACGTAGATCGCCTGCACCGAGGTGATCGAGCCCTTGTTCGTGGTGGTAATACGCTCCTGCAGCGCGCCCATGTCGGTAGCAAGCGTCGGCTGATAACCCACCGCGGACGGAATGCGGCCGAGCAACGCCGACACTTCCGAGCCCGCCTGCGTGAAGCGGAAGATATTGTCGATGAAGAACAGCACGTCCTGGCCCTGGTCGCGGAAGTGCTCGGCAACCGTCAGGCCGGACAGCGCGACGCGCATGCGAGCACCGGGCGGCTCGTTCATCTGGCCGAACACCAGCGCGCACTTCGACTTCACGCTCGGGTCGGGATTGTGCGGGTCGGCGTTGACCTTGGATTCGATGAACTCGTGATAGAGATCATTGCCTTCGCGGGTGCGCTCGCCGACGCCGGCGAACACCGAATTGCCGCCGTGCGCCTTAGCGACGTTGTTGATCAATTCCTGAATCAGCACGGTCTTGCCGACGCCCGCGCCGCCGAACAGGCCGATCTTGCCGCCCTTGGCGTAAGGCGCGAGCAAGTCGACGACCTTGATACCGGTGACGAGAATCTCGGCCTCGGTGGCCTGGTCCGTGTAGGTCGGCGCTTCCTGGTGGATGGCGCGCTTGCCTTCGGACGGGATCGGGCCCGCTTCGTCGATCGGCTCGCCGATGACGTTCATGATGCGTCCGAGCGTGCCGGCGCCCACCGGAACCTCGATCGGCTGGCCGGTGTCGGTCACATCCTGGCCGCGCACCAGACCTTCGGTCACGTCCATCGCGATCGTGCGCACGGTGGACTCACCGAGATGTTGCGCAACTTCCAGCACGAGGCGGATGTTGCCGTTCCTGGTTTCCAGCGAATTGAGAATGGCCGGGAGGTGGCCCTCGAACTGAACGTCGACGACGGCGCCCATGACCTGGGTGACGCGACCGACCGGGTTAGCTGCTGTAGCCATGAAGCTCTCCTTCGAAAATTCTGTACTTGAACGACCGTCGTGAGTTCGTGCGTCAGACCGCCTCGGCGCCGGAGATGATCTCGATCAGCTCCTTGGTGATCTGGGCTTGACGGGTTCGGTTGTAGATCTGGGTTTGCTTGCGGATCATTTCGCCGGCGTTGCGGGTGGCGTTGTCCATCGAGCTCATCTGCGCGCCGTAGAACGAAGCGTTGTTTTCCAGCAGCGCACGGAAGATCTGCACCGCGATGTTGCGCGGCAACAGGCCCGAGAGGAGTTCGTCTTCCTCCGGCTCGTAGTCGTAGGACGTCGACGGCGCGTTCGCCGCCTTCTCTTCCACGACCAGCGGAATGATCTGCTGCGCGGTCGGGATCTGGGCGATCACCGACTTGAACTGCGCGTAGAACAGCGTGCAGACGTCGAACTCGCCGGCGTCGAAACGAGCCAGAACTTTCTTCGCGATATCCTCGGCATTGACGAAGCCGAGCTGGCGAACGCTACGCAGATCGAGATGTTCGACGATCTGCTTGTCGAACAGGCGGCGGAGCTGCTCATAGCCCTTGCGGCCGACGCAGAAGAATTTGACTTCCTTGCCCTGCGCAATCAGCGCGTTCGCGCGTTCGCGCGCGAGGCGCACGATCGAGGAGTTGAACGCGCCGGACAGACCGCGCTCACCGGTGCAGACGAGAAGCAGGTGAACCTGGTCGTTGCCGGTGCCGGCCAGCAGCGCCGGCGCGCCGGGCGAGCCCGCGGCAGCGCCGGCGATATTGGAGATCACCGCGCTCATCTTGTCGGCATAGGGCCGCGCCGCCTCGGCGGCTTGCTGGGCGCGGCGCAATCTGGACGCTGCAACCATCTGCATGGCCTTGGTGATCTTCTGCGTCGCCTTGGTCGAGGCGATGCGGACGCGCATGTCTTTAAGTGACGCCATTCTTCGTTCACCCCGACGGTTCGATCTCTTAGGATCAGACCGCTAGCCTATCCAGTCGTGATGCCCGGCCGAGTGCCGAGCACGCCTATTCTTGTATTGCCTCTCGCGAAGCGGTCATGGCCGGAAGATCCGGCCATGCAGCATCAAGCGAAGGTCTTGGCGAAGGCTTCGACCACCGACTTCAGCTTGGCGGCGCTGTCGTCGGAGAGGTCGCGGCTGTCGCGGATCGCATTGAGGATCTCGACGTTCTTGCCGCGCAGCAGCGACAACAGACCGTCCTCGAACGCGCGCACCTTGTTGACCGGGAGCGGATCGAGATAGCCGTTGGTGCCGGCCCAGATCACGCAGACCTGCTCTTCCATCTTCAGCGGCGCGAACTGCGGCTGCTTCAGGAGCTCGGTGAGGCGCGAGCCGCGGTTGAGCAGGCGCTGGGTCGAGGCGTCGAGATCGGAGCCGAACTGCGCGAACGCCGCCATTTCGCGGTACTGCGCCAGCTCGCCCTTGATCTTGCCGGCGACCTTCTTGGTGGCCTTGGTCTGCGCCGAGGAGCCGACGCGCGACACCGACAGACCGACGTTCACCGCGGGGCGAATGCCCTGGAAGAACAGGTCGGTTTCAAGGAAGATCTGACCGTCGGTGATCGAGATGACGTTGGTCGGAATGTAGGCCGACACGTCGTTGGCCTGGGTTTCGATAACCGGCAGCGCCGTCAGCGAGCCCGAACCCTGGTCCTTGTTCAACTTCGCCGCGCGCTCGAGCAGGCGGGAGTGCAGATAGAACACGTCGCCCGGATAGGCTTCGCGGCCCGGCGGGCGGCGCAGCAGCAGCGACATCTGGCGGTAAGCGACGGCCTGCTTGGACAGATCGTCATAGATGATGACGGCGTGCATGCCGTTGTCGCGGAAGTACTCGCCCATGGTGCAGCCGGTGAACGGCGCGATGTACTGCATCGGCGCTGGATCCGAAGCGGTGGCGGCGATGATGATCGAGTACTCGAGCGCACCCTGCTCTTCGAGCACCTTCACGAACTGGGCGACGGTCGAGCGCTTCTGGCCGATCGCGACGTAGACGCAATACAGCTTGATGTTCTCGTCGGGCTGCGCGTTGAGCGGCTTCTGGTTCAGGATGGTGTCGAGCGCGATCGCGGTCTTGCCGGTCTGGCGGTCGCCAATGATCAGCTCGCGCTGGCCGCGGCCGATCGGGATCAGGGCGTCGATCGCCTTGAGGCCCGTCGCCATCGGCTCGTTCACCGACTTGCGCGGAATGATGCCGGGCGCCTTGACGTCGACGCGCATGCGCTTGTCGGCCTGGATCGGGCCCTTGCCGTCGATCGGGTTGCCGAGCGCGTCGACGACGCGGCCGAGCAGACCCTTGCCGACCGGCGCGTCCACGATGGCGCGGGTGCGCTTGACGGTCTGGCCTTCCTTGATCTCGCGGTCGGCACCGAAAATAACGATACCGACGTTGTCGGTCTCGAGGTTCAGCGCCATGCCGCGCGTGCCGTTCTCGAACTCGACCATTTCACCGGCCTGGACGTTGTCCAGACCGAAGACGCGAGCGATACCGTCGCCGACGGACAGCACCTGTCCGACTTCGGAGACTTCAGCTTCCTGGCCGAAATTCTTGATCTGGTCCTTGAGGATCGCGGAAATTTCCGCGGCGCGGATGTCCATCAGCCTGCCTCTTTCATCGCGTGCTTGATCGAATTGAGTTTGGTGCGAAGCGAGCTATCGATCATGCGGCTGCCAAGCTTGACGACGAGGCCACCGATGATCGAGGGATCGACATTCACGTTGAGCGCGACGTCCTTGCCGGTCACCGACTTCAGGGCAACCTTGAGGGCATCGAGATTCTTGTCCGAGAGCGCCTCCGCCACGGTGACGTCCGCCGTGGCCTCGCCCTTGAATTTGGCAACGAGGGCGCGGTAGGCGCGGATGACGTCCGTCACCGCAAACAGGCGGCGGTTGGCGGTCAGCACTTTGAGGAAATTGGCGGAGATGCCGGCGATGCCGGCCTTGTCCAGCACGGCCGAAAGGGCCCTGGACTGGGTCTCGGCCGCGAACACCGGACTGCGGACGAGGCGCTTGAGATCGGCGCTTTCGTTCAGCAGGCCCTCGAACCTCTCGAGATCGGCCTTGACCTCGTCGACCGCTTTCTGGTCGCGGGCCAGTTCAAACAAGGCCGTTGCATAACGGCCGGACACACCGGAAACGGAGGTATCTTCTGCAGCCACAGACGCGCTCTTTATAGCTGTCAAATTCGCAAGGGAAAAACCGTCGCCACAAAGCGGCGCCTAGCGATCCAAGCCCTTGGAATTCAAGAGGGACTTCGATTTTCGGTCGACACAGGAAGTGCCGGGCCCGTTAAAATCGCGGCTTTGCTAACATAGCAGGCGCGCACGTGCAACATGACGGCAACTTAAAGGCCTGGCTCTTTCTCGCCCGTTCGTCGCACGCCGCGATACTCACTCCTTGACCTGCCACGTCACGGAATTGCCGCGAGCGTTACGGCTGCAATCGCGGCATTCGTTCCCGCCCTCAGCGCATAGCGGCCATGAACACAGCTCGCAGAGTCGTGAATCTGTCGGCCTGCCGAATACTTACCCAATTCTAAACAGTAAATTCGACGACTTCGTTTTACAGTATTAACAAGTAATAACTTAGTTAATGAATTGTTAAAGCCAACTATTACGGAACATCCTTGGAATATCCGCAGGGGTCACAAGATATTTCATCACGACACATAGCGAAACTACTGCCCAATTCATGCCTCATTGCCAAAGGAAACGCCAACCCGCTCACAAACTGATGGGGGCTCCACTAGCCACATATGTGGCAATACTAGCTTAGGGACCACTAAATGCTGTCTTTGAAGACGCTGGGCTCTGTGACCCGGCCGCGTACGGCGATCGCTTTCGTCGCTGCAACTCTCCTCGTCGGTGGAACTGCCACCGAAGCTTCGGCCAAATCCCGGCATCACCACCACCGGTACTCTCACCATCATCACCGCGACCACGCCCAGAACGATTCCAGCTCCGATTGGCGCAACGCCAATGCGTCGATGACGCCGTCGTCGGGGACGGGCCACAGCTTCTCGGGCATGGCCTCCTATTACGGCAACGAATCCGGCAGCCGGACCGCGTCGGGCCAGCGCTTCAACCAGAACGCCATGACCGCGGCGCACCGTTCGCTGCCGTTCGGCACCAAGCTGCGCGTCACCCATGGCGGCTCGAGCGTCATCGTCACCATCAATGACCGCGGCCCGTTCGTGCGCGGCCGCGTGCTCGACCTCTCCACGGGCGCTGCCCGCGCCATCGGCCTCACCGGTGCCGGCGTCGGCCGCGTCACCGCGGAAGTCGTCTCCTAACGGCGCCATCAGCGCCTCACCTGATAAGCGCAGCAATGTCATTGTCCGCATGGACGTGAGCGGCTTGCTGCGTGGGTAAACAAAGCCCGCTGTCTTGGGGGACAGCGGGCTTTTTATTTCTTTTCGTCACTGCGAGCGTAGCGAAGCAATCCAGAATCTGCCCGCGGAGGGACCCTGGATTGCTTCGCTTCGCTCGCAATGACGTGGGAGAGAGCGGTGGGACCTTACAAAAAGCTTTGCGGATCGACGTCGACTTCGAGCTTCTGATTGCCCTTCGGTTTCGGGCAGACGGCGAGCCAGTTGCGCAAATAATCCGAGAGGTCAAAACCGCGCGCCGACTTCACCAGAATGCGGAAGCGGTAGCGGCCCTTGATCACGGCGAGCGGGGCTTCCGCAGGGCCCAGCACCACCACGCGCTCGTCGCGCGGCGCCAGCGCAACGAGCTTGCGGCCGAGACCTTCCGCGCTCGGACGATCGCCCGCCGAGATGATCAGGCTCGCGAGCCGGCCGAACGGCGGATAAAGCGTGCGCTCGCGCAGATCGATCTCGCTGTCGTAGAAGGCCTCGCGGTCGCAGGCGATCAGCGCCTTCATCACGGGGTGATCGGGCTGATGGGTCTGGAGATAGCCGACGCCGCGGCCCTGCTCGCGTCCGGCACGGCCGATCACCTGGTTGAGCAATTGCCAGGTGCGTTCCGACGCACGCGGATCGCCATTGGAGAGGCCGAGATCGGCATCGACCACCCCGACCAGATTGAGCCGCGGAAAATTGTGGCCTTTGGCCACGAGCTGCGTGCCAATGATGATGTCGACGCGGCCCTCGGCGATCTCGGCAAGCTCGGAGCGCATCGTCTCGACCGACGTGATGAGATCGCTCGACAGCACCATCGTGCGCGCATCCGGAAACAACGCGGCCGCCTCCTCCTGCAAGCGCTCGACGCCGGGACCGACCGCGACCAGCGACTCCTCAGCCGAGCAGTTCGGACAGATCTGCGGGCGCGGCATCGAGAAGCCGCAATGATGACAGACGAGGCGCTGGCGAAAGCGGTGATCGACCAGCCAAGCATCGCAGATGGTGCAGGCGAAGCGATGACCACAGGCTCGACACAGCGTCAGCGGCGCATAGCCGCGGCGATTGAGGAACAGCAGCGCCTGCTCGCGCTTTTCGATCGCGGTTCTGATCTCGGAGGCCAGGCGCGGCGAGATGAAGCGGCCGCGCGCGGGCGGCTCGCGGCGCATGTCGATGGCCTCGATATGCGGCATGTGCTGGCCGCCGAAGCGCGAGGGCAGCGCGATGCGCTGATAGCGGTTCTTGCGCGCATTGACCTCGGACTCGACCGACGGCGTCGCGGACGCCAGCACGACCGGGATCTTGGCGACATGCGCGCGCACCACCGCCATGTCGCGGGCGTGATAATGCACGCCCTCGTCCTGCTTGTAGGCCTGGTCGTGCTCTTCATCGACCACGATCAGGCCGAGATTGGCGTAAGGCAGAAACAGCGCCGAGCGGGCGCCGACCACGACCGGCGCGGTGCCTTCGGAGATCGCCGCCCAATTGCGCGCGCGGGTGCGCGGCGTCAGCTCGGAGTGCCATTCCAGCGGGCGCACGCCAAAACGCTGCGCGAAGCGGTCGAGGAACTGGCCGGTCAGCGCGATCTCCGGCATCAGGATCAGCGACTGCTTGCCGCGACGGATGGCTTCGGCAATCGCCTCGAAATAGACCTCGGTCTTGCCCGAGCCGGTGACGCCGTCGAGCAGCGCGACGTGAAAGGTACCGTTGGCCGCAAGCGCGCGCATCGTATCGACCGCGGCGCGCTGGAGCGGCGTGAAATCCGGCCGGCCGAAATCCGGATCGGGTGCCGGCGGCGGTGGCGGCGGCGGCATCGGCTCGACCGTGAGCGTGCCTTCGTCGACGAGGCCGTCGATCACGCCGGCCGAGACGCCGGCTTCCTTGGCCGCTTCGGACTTGCCGTGCAGCAGCCGGTCCGACAGCACCTCGATCAGACGCTGCCTTGCCGGCGTCAGCCGTCGCGGGAGATCGCCGACCAGGCGCACGCCGGCGCGGACGCGCTCGGGGCCGAGGTTCTCGCCCATGCGCAGGCACATGCGCAGCACCATGCCGCGCGGACTCAGCGTGTAATTGGCGACCCAGTCGACGACCGCGCGCAGCTCGGGTTTCAAGGGCGGGAGGTCGAGCTTTTCACTGACCTCCTTGAGGCGGTTGTGCAGGCGCGGATCGGGATTGGCGTTTTCTGCCCAGACCACGGCGAGCACCTCGCGGGGCCCGAGCGGCACACCGATGAGATCGCCCGCCCTCAGCTCCATGCCGCGCGGCACCTTGTAGGAATAGGTCTGGTCGAGCGCGACCGGCACCAGCACGTCGACCATGCGGGTCGCGTTGGCGGGGGCGGTTTGGCTACGCGACGAATGATCCATCAACGGTCTTTGGGAGGAGAATCGGAACCGGAGAATCGGAACCTTGGGCCCCAAGGCTAGCCGCGCAAGGCGGCCTTAGCGAACGATAAACGAGTGTGATGCGATATACTGTGCGGAATCATTACGTCCAGAGCGCATGAGCAAAGCGGCCGCCCCACCACTCGAGCTCGCCAGCGCCGATCCCTCGATCGCGCAGGAGATGGCGCGCTGGCTGGCGCATCTCGGCGCCGAACGGCGGCTGTCGCCGAAGACGCTGGAGGCGTACAGCCGCGACTTGCGGCAGTGCCTGGATTTCCTTTGTGCGCATTGGGGCGAGCGCGTGACGCTGAAGCGCTTCGCCGCGCTGGAAGCCACCGACATCCGCGCCTTCATGGCGATGCGGCGCGCCGACGATATTGCCGGCCGTTCCCTGATGCGCGCGCTGGCGGGCCTGCGCTCGTTCGGCCGCTTCCTCGAGCGCGAGGGCAAGGGCAAGGTCGGCGCACTCTCGGCGATCCGCGCGCCGAAGGTCGCAAAGACGCTGCCGAAGCCTCTGCCGATGGCATCGGCAAAGCGCCTGGCCGATGCTGATGAACGCGCCGGCGAGGACCGCGAGACCTGGATTCTGGCGCGCGACGCCGCGGTGATGGCGCTGCTCTATGGATCAGGCCTGCGCATCTCCGAGGCGCTCGGGCTGAAGCGCCGCGAGGTGCCGAGGCCCGGCGAAGGCGACGTGCTCGTCGTCACCGGCAAGGGCAACAAGACGCGCATGGTGCCGGTGCTGCAAAACGTGCTCGCGCTGGTGCAGGAATATGTCGGGATGTGCCCGCATGCGCTGCCGCCGGAGGGACCGATCTTCGTCGGGGCGCGCGGCGGGCCGTTGAGCCCGCGCATCATCCAGCTCGCGATGGAGCGGCTGCGCGGCGCGCTTGGGCTGCCCGACAGCGCCACGCCGCACGCGCTGCGGCATTCCTTCGCCACGCATTTGCTATCGCGCGGCGGCGATCTGCGCGCGATCCAGGAATTGCTTGGCCATTCCTCGCTCTCAACCACGCAGATCTACACCGGTATCGATTCCGAGCGGTTGCTGGAAGTCTATGCGAGCGCGCATCCAAGACGCTAAAAGAGGCGCTGAAAGAGCCGCTGAAGAGCTCGTTGATTCCTGACATCAGGCTGTCATAGCCAGCTCCTGCCCCGCATGCCTCTTGCGCAGGCCGCGCGGTTCGGTCAATCGTGCGGAACCGACACAGGAGGGGATTCATGAGCGCACACGAAAGCATGGAGCACGCCGAGCATGCCGAGCACGCATCCGGCGAGAACAAGAAGATCGCCCTTCTGATCGCGGTGCTGGCGCTGTTCCTGGCGATCTCCGAGACGCTCGGCAAGGGCGCCCAGACCGAGTCGATCAGCAAGAACGTCGAGGCCTCTAATCTCTGGGCGTTCTTCCAAGCCAAGAGCATCCGCCGCACCGTCGTGCAGACCGCCGCCGACCAGGGCAAGCTGACGCTGGGCAGCATCACCGACGACGCCATGAAGGCCGCGGTGCAGAAGCAGATCGACGACTGGCAGAAGACCGCGGCGCGCTACCGCTCCGAGCCCGAGACCGGGGAAGGCACCGAACAGCTCGCCGAGAAAGCCAAGGAGGCCGAGCACGTGCGCGACGAGGCCACCGCGAAATACCATCACTTCGAGCTGGCGTCGGCCGCCTTCCAGATCGGCATCGTGCTGGCATCCGCCACCATCATCACCGGCATACTGCCGCTCGCCTGGATCGCCGGCCTCTTGACGCTCGCCGGGTTAGGCATGACCGTGCTCGGCGCCTGGTTGCCGCATCTGTTGCATCTGCACGGGTGAGGGAGCGTCATACTCCATCGTCGTCCCGGCGAAGGCCGGGACCCATACCGCGTGGTGTATCGATTGCGTTTGGTAGGAGTACCGAACTCCGAGTCTTCGCCAAACTTCTCTCTGGGAGTATGGGTCCCGGCCTTCGCCGGGACGAGAGCTGAGAGTTTGGCGCTCACCGCGCCTCGTGGACGCTCTTGCGAAAGCGCTGGATCAAGCGAAGCGTGCGCGAGGACCAGCCTTCGCCGTTGCCTTTCACCATCTCCCGGATGCGCTGCTTGATCGGTTCGACGAGTTCGGTGGCCTTGGTGCGCAGCCTCAGCACCAGCTCGTAGAGCCGCTCGAACCAGTGCATCTCGAGAAGCTTGTCGCGCGTGACGTCGAACACGAAGGCGGTGACGCCGACGCCGAGCATCTTTGCGAACAGGATCGTGAAGAGCGCACTGGTCCAGTATTCATGCGTGAGCAGCCACAGGCCGACCAGCTTGAGCGGAAACAGCGGAATGATCGGGACGACGAACACGATCAACGTCATCGCCGGGGAGAGCGCATCGACGCGCTCCGACAGCCATTGCTTGAAGCGCGCGAGCGGGATGAGTGCGACAGCCCGCGCAACGATCGGTTCGAGGTGATCCCACAGCCAAGCTTCGATCAGGAAGATGATCGCCAGCAGGACCCAGACCGGTTGAAGAAGGCGGCGCAGCATATGTTTCCCGCCCGATTCGGCTCTGGGCGCGGACCTACATATGGATGGCCCGCTTGCCGACTGCAAGCGCGGCTTCCTTGATGGCTTCCGAGCGGGTCGGATGCGCATGGCAGGTGCGGGCGAGATCTTCCGCACTTCCGCCAAACTCCATCAAGACGCAGGCTTCGTGGATCATTTCGCCGGCCTCAATGCCGATGATGTGCACGCCGAGCACGCGATCGGTCTTCGCATCTGCGAGAATCTTCACAAAGCCGTCAGTGGTCTGATTGACCTTGGAGCGGCCGTTGGCGGTAAAGGGAAACTTCCCGACGGTATAAGCCGCGCCGGCCTGCTTCAGCTCTTCCTCGGTCTTGCCGACGGAGGACACTTCCGGTGTGGTATACACCACGCCTGGGATCACGTCGTAGTTCACGTGGCCGGCCTGCCCCGCGATGATCTCCGCGACCGCAACGCCTTCATCCTCGGCCTTGTGCGCGAGCATGGGGCCGGCGACGACGTCGCCGATGGCGTAGACGCCCTTCAGGCTGGTAGCGAAATGCGGATCGATCTGCACGCGACCCCGATTGTCCAGCGCAACGCCGGCTTCCTTCAGACCGAGACCATCCGTGTACGGCACGCGGCCGATGCAGACCAGCACGACGTCGGCTTCGAGCGTCTCGGCAGCGCCGCCGGCGGCAGGCTCGATCGTCGCCTTCAGCGACTTGCCCGAGGTGTCGACCGCGGTGACCTTGGCCCCTAACTTGAACGCAAAACCCTGCTTCTCGAGGATGCGCTGGAATTGCTTGGCGATCTCGCCGTCCATGCCGGGCAGGATGCGGTCCAGAAATTCGACGACGACGACTTCGGCGCCGAGCCGCTTCCACACCGAGCCGAGCTCGAGGCCGATCACGCCGGCACCGACGATCAGCAGCTTGCCGGGGACCTTGTCCAGCGACAGCGCGCCGGTCGAGGACACGATGCGCTTCTCGTCGATCTCGATGCCCTTGAGGCGCGCGATGTCCGAGCCGGTGGCGATGACGATGTTCCTGGTCTCGATGATCTGCGACTTGCCGTCGGCGGAGACTTCGACCTTGCCGGTGCCCAGGATCTTGCCGGTGCCCTTGAGCACGTCGACCTTGTTCTTCTTCATCAGGAACTCGACGCCCTTGACGTTGCCGTCGATGCCCTGCTGCTTGAAGTTCATCATCGCCGGCAATTCGAGCTTCGGCGCGGAGACGCTGACGCCCATCTTGGCGAAGGAATGGCCTGCTTCCTCGAACATTTCGGAGGCGTGCAGCAGCGCCTTCGACGGCATGCAGCCGACATTGAGACAGGTGCCGCCGAGCGTGGAGTTCTTTTCGACCACGGCGACTTTCATGCCGAGCTGGCTGGCGCGCACCGCGCAGACATAACCGCCAGGTCCGGTGCCGATGACGACGAGATCGTAGGGTGCCATGAGAGAAAGTCCCGTGAGTTTAACGTGGAATGATGCGTCAGCGTCCGCCGGTGCGTCAGCGTCCGCCGGACACATCGAGAATGGCTGAGGTGACGTAGGAGGCATCGTCCGACATCAGCCAGACGATGGCATTGGCGATTTCGTCCGCGGTGCCGACGCGCTTCATCGGCACCATATGGGCTAAGCGATGATGCCGATCGGGCTCACCGCCGGAGGCGTGGATTTCGGTGTCGATCAGGCCTGGACGGATCGCGGCGACGCGGATGCCTTCAGCCGCGACCTCGTAACCGAGCCCGATGGTGAAGGAATCGATCGCGCCCTTCGACGCCGCGTAATCGACGTAGGTATTTGGCGCACCGAGCTTGGCAGCAACCGATGACAGATTGACGATGACGCCGCCCTTGCCGCCATGCTTGGTCGACATCCGTTTGACGGCCTCGCGCGCGCAGAGGATCGAGCCGGTGACGTTGACTGCCATCACGCGCTGGATGCGCTCCGCCGACATCTCGTCGACGCGCACGCCGCTCTGGCCGACGATGCCGCCATTGTTGACGAGCGCGCCGAGCGTGCCGAACTTGTCGGCTTGCTTGAACAGATCGAGGATGTCGCGTTCCTGGGCGACATCGCATTTCACGGGAATCGCCTTGCCATTGCTGGCTTCGATCTCGGCGACCACCTCGTCGGCGGCCGTCTTGTTGCTGGCATAGCCGACGACGACGCGGAAGCCGCGCGCCGCCGCAGCAATCGCGGTCGCCCGCCCGATGCCGCGACTGCCGCCGGTGATGACTACGACTTTATCCGTCATGCCCGCCTCCATGGTTCGACACACGCCGTCGCGCAAAACGGCGACGGCGCTTGCAGAGCATCAGCGATCAGAGATCGAGCACCAGGCGCGCCGGATCTTCCAGGCTTTCCTTGACGCGAACCAGGAAGGTGACGGCCTCCTTGCCGTCGATCACGCGGTGATCGTAGGACAACGCCAGATACATCATCGGGCGAACCTCGACCTTGCCGCCGACAACCATCGGCCGCTCCTGGATCTTGTGCATGCCGAGGATGCCGGACTGCGGCGCGTTCAGGATCGGGGTCGACATCAGCGAGCCGTAGATGCCGCCATTGGTGATGGTGAAGGTGCCGCCCTGCATCTCGTCGATCTTGAGCTGGCCGTCACGGGCGCGGCGGCCGAAATCGGCGATGCCCTTCTCGATGTCGGCGATCGACTTGTTGTCGCAGTCGCGCACCACCGGCACGACGAGGCCCTTGTCGGTGCCGACGGCGACGCCGATGTGATAGTAATTCTTGTAGATCAAATCGGTGCCGTCGATCTCGGCGTTGACGGCCGGGATGTCCTTCAGGCCCTGCACGACGGCCTTGGTGAAGAAGCCCATGAAGCCGAGCTTCGAGCCGTGCTTCTTCTCGAACGCGTCCTTGTAGTGGGCGCGCAGCGCCATCACGTTGGTCATGTCGACCTCGTTGAAGGTCGTGAGCATCGCGGCCGTGTTCTGCACGTCCTTGAGGCGGCGCGCGATGGTCTGGCGCAGGCGGGTCATCTTGACGCGCTCTTCGCGGGCGGCGTCATCGGCTGGCGACGGCGCGCGAACCTGCACGGCGGCGGCGGGCTGGTTGACCGGGGTCGGCGCGGAGGCCGCACGCTCGATCGCGGCGAGCATGTCGCCCTTGGTGACACGGCCATCCTTGCCGGAGCCCGGAACGGTGGAAGCGTCGATACCGGTCTCGGCGGAAAGCTTGCGCACGGACGGGGCGAGCGGCGTATCGGCCGGCGGCACCTTCGGCGCAGCAGCAGCCGAAGCCGCGGCGGCCGGCGCAGCAGCGGCGGGCTTGGCGGGCGCAGCGGCCGGCTTGGCGCCGGCGGCACCGTCGGTGATCTGGCCGAGCAGCGCGCCGACCGCAACCGTCGTGCCATCAGCGGCGATGATCTCGCTCAGCGTGCCGGCAGAGGGTGCGGGGACTTCGATGGTGACCTTGTCGGTCTCGAGCTCCACCAAGGGCTCGTCGACGGCGACGGCGTCGCCGGCCTTCTTGAACCAGCGGCCGATGGTGGCCTCGGTGACGGATTCGCCGAGCGTCGGCACACGAATTTCAGTCATGGTCTTTTCCTTAAGGAGATCGCCAATGCGGTCGTGAAATCGGGGAAGCATCGGCCGGCGAAAAGCAGGCCATCCAGCAAGCCGGGACGCATCGCATGTACGAGAACGTCACGTCTTGCTGGATGCCCCGCTCTTGTGCGCAATTGCGCACTGGGAGCGGGGCATGACGCAGTTCGAAAAAGTTCAGCTCAGTGCTTCGTCCAGGAACGCCTTCAGCTGCGCCTGATGCTTGGACATCAGACCAGTGGCGGTCGCAGCGGAAGCGGCGCGGCCGACATAACGCGGACGCCGGCTCACGCCGTTCACCTGGTTCAGCACCCATTCCAGATAAGGCTCGATGAAGTGCCACGCACCCATGTTGCGCGGCTCTTCCTGGCACCAGATCACTTCGGCCTTCTTGAAGCGGGACAGCTCGGCCACCAGCGCCTTCAACGGCACGGGATAGAGCTGCTCGACGCGCATCAAATAGATGTCGTCGATGCCGCGCTTCTCGCGCTCCTCGTAGAGGTCGTAATAGACCTTGCCCGAGCACAGCACGATGCGGCGGATCTTGTCGTCCGGAACGAGTTTGATCGCCTCGTTCGGCAGCATCTGGGCGTCATCATAGAGGATGCGGTGGAAGGTCGTGCCCTTGGCGAGCTCCTCGAGACGCGACACGGCGCGCTTGTGGCGCAGCAGCGATTTCGGCGTCATCACGATCAGCGGCTTGCGGATTTCGCGATGGAGCTGGCGGCGCAGCACGTGGAAGTAGTTCGCCGGCGTGGTCGGATAGACCACCTGCATGTTGTCTTCCGCGCACATCTGCAGATAACGCTCCAGACGCGCCGAGGAATGCTCCGGTCCCTGGCCCTCATAGCCGTGCGGCAAGAGGCAGACGAGACCGGACATGCGCAGCCATTTGCGCTCGCCCGAGGAGATGAACTGGTCGAACACGACCTGCGCGCCATTGGCGAAGTCGCCGAACTGGGCTTCCCAAAGGGTCAGCGTATTCGGCTCGGCGAGCGAATAGCCGTACTCGAAGCCGAGCACGGCCTCTTCCGACAGCAGCGAGTTGATGACCTCGTAATGGCCCTGCTCATGGCCGAGATGGTTGTACGGCGTGTAGCGGCTCTCGTCCTCCTGGTCGATCAGGACCGAATGACGCTGCGAGAAGGTGCCGCGCTCCGAATCCTGTCCGGACAGGCGGACGTGATGGTTTTCGTTGAGCAGTGTGCAGAACGCCAGCGCCTCGCCGGTCGCCCAGTCGATTCCCGCACCGGTGTCGATCGCCTTCGAGCGGTTCTCGAGGAAACGCTGGATGGTGCGGTGGACGCGGAAGCCGTCCGGCACCTTGGTGATCTTGCGGCCGATATCCTTCAGCTCGGCGACATCGACGCCGGTGACGCCGCGCCGCGCATCCTCTTCCTGGTCGGCGATCTTGAAGCCGGCCCATTTGCCGTCCAGCCAGTCGGCCTTGTTGGGCTTGTAGCCGGAGCCGGCTTCGAGCTCGGCATCGAGCCGCGCGCGCCAATCCGCCTTAGCCTTCTCGACCTCGCCCTCGGTCAAGACGCCTTCGCCGATCAGGCGGCGGGAGTAGAGCTCGAGCGTCGTCGGATGAGCCGCGATCTTCTTGTACATCACCGGCTGGGTGAACGCCGGCTCGTCACCCTCGTTATGGCCATGCCTGCGGTAGCAGAACATGTCGATGACGACCGGCTTGTGGAACTTCTGCCGGAATTCGGTCGCGACCTTGGCCGCGAACACCACGGCTTCCGGATCGTCGCCGTTCACGTGGAAGATCGGCGCGTCGATCATCTTCGCCACATCAGACGGATAGGGCGAGGAGCGCGAGTAACGCGGATAGGTGGTGAAGCCGATCTGGTTGTTGACGATGAAGTGCACGGAGCCGCCGGTGCGGTAGCCCTTCAGATCCGACAGGCCAAAACATTCCGCGACTACGCCCTGGCCGGCGAACGCCGCGTCGCCATGCATCAAAAGCGGCATCACCGAGATGCGCTGGTCCGGGGGATCGCCGTGCTGATCCTGCTTGGCGCGGACTTTTCCGAGCACGACGGGATCGACGATCTCGAGATGCGAGGGGTTCGCGGTCAGCGACAGATGGATGCGGTTGCCGTCGAACTCGCGGTCCGAGGACGCGCCGAGGTGATACTTGACGTCGCCCGAGCCTTCGACCGCGTCCGGGTTGGCCGAGCCGCCCTTGAACTCGTGGAACAGGGCGCGATGCGGCTTGCCCATCACCTGCGTCAGCACGTTGAGGCGGCCGCGATGCGGCATGCCGACCACGACTTCCTTCACGCCGAGATTGCCGCCGCGCTTGATGATCTGCTCGAGCGCCGGGATCAGCGATTCAGCGCCGTCGAGACCGAAGCGCTTGGTGCCGGTGAATTTGGTGTCGCAGAACTTCTCGAAGCCCTCGGCTTCGACCAGCTTCATCAGGATGGCACGCCGGCCTTCGCGGGTGAACGAGATCTCCTTGTCCGGACCCTCGATGCGCTCCTGGATCCAGGCCTTCTGCGCGGCATTGCTGATGTGCATGAATTCGACGCCGAGCGTCTGGCAGTAGGTCCGCTCGCAGATCGCGGTGATTTCGCGCAAGCTGGCGTATTCGAGACCGAGCACGTGATCGAGGAAGATCTTGCGGTCGAAATCGGCCTCACTGAAGCCGTAGGTGCGCGGATCGAGCTCTTCGCGGTTGCGCGGAGCTTCGATGCCGAGCGGATCGAGTTTGGCGTGGAAATGGCCGCGCATGCGGTAGGCGCGGATCAGCATCAGGGCGCGAACGGAGTCGCGCGTGGCCTGGAGCAGGTCGGCGGAGGAGAAGTCGGCGCCTTTGTCGCCGCCCTTGGTCTGCGCCTTGGCGGCGATCTTGCTGCCGACCACCTTCTCGACTTCGGCCCAGTTGCCGTCCAGGGCGGAGGTCAAATCGTCCTGCGGGGTCGGCGGCCAGTTGGCGCGCTCCCAGGACGGGCCTTGGGCGTTCTTGCGGACGTCGTCCGGCTGGTCCTTCAGGCTCTTGAAGAACTCCTGCCACTCGGCGTCGACCGAGGACGGATCCTTTTCGTAGCGGGCGTAGATTTCGTCGATGTAGGTGGCGTTGGTGCCCTGCAAAAAGGAAGAGAGGGCAAAGGCTGCGTTCGCGTCTTGGCGAGACATACTTGAGTTCCTGGCGATTTCGGTTCGCGCATAACAAACGGCGCTGGCGCTGAGCTCCCCGGCAGAGGCTCAGCGCGACAGGCACCATTTATCCTATTTGCTGCGAAACTTCGCCCGGAAAAGTACGAAGGAGTGAATTAGCCCTTCAACTTTTCGGCAAGCGTGTGGCCGAGGCGGGCGGGAGACGGCGAGACTGTAATTCCTGCCGATTTCATCGCGTCGGTCTTGGAACCGGCGTCGCCCTTGCCGCCCGAGATGATCGCGCCGGCATGACCCATGCGGCGGCCGGGAGGCGCCGTGACACCAGCGATGAAACCGACCATCGGCTTGGTGCGGCCCCGCTTGGCCTCGTCCTTGAGGAACTGGGCGGCGTCCTCCTCGGCGGAACCGCCGATCTCGCCGATCATGATGATCGACTCGGTCTTGGGGTCGCCGAGCAGCATTTCCAGCACGTCGATGAACTCGGTTCCCTTGACCGGGTCGCCGCCGATGCCGACCGCGGTGGTCTGGCCGAGGCCTTCCTGGGACGTCTGGAACACCGCTTCATAGGTCAGCGTGCCGGAGCGGGAGACGATGCCGACGCTGCCGGTCTTGAAGATATTGGCCGGCATGATGCCGATCTTGCACTCGCCGGCGGTCATGACGCCCGGGCAGTTCGGCCCGATCAGGCGCGACTTGGAGGCAGCCAGCGAGCGCTTCACGCGGACCATGTCGATCACGGGAATGCCTTCGGTGATGCAGACGATCAGCGGGATCTCGGCGTCGATGGCTTCGCAGATCGCGTCCGCAGCACCCGGCGGCGGCACGTAGATCACGGACGCATCGGCGCCGGTCTTCTCACGCGCTTCGCGCACGGTGTCGAACACCGGCAGTCCCAGATGCGTCGCGCCGCCTTTGCCCGGCGAAGTGCCGCCGACCATCTTGGTGCCATAGGCAATCGCGGCCTCCGAGTGGAAGGTGCCGTTCTTGCCGGTAAAGCCCTGGCAGATGACCTTGGTGTTCTTGTCGATCAGGATGGACATGAGGTCTGCTTTCGCGAAACTAACGAGTGAGAGGTCAGTGGATGCGGCGGTAGACGCCGGTGAGCACGTCGGCCCAGCCTTCCGCGTCCGGCGAGAACTGGATCTTCAACGAATAGGAATTGTCGTCGATGATTCCGTAGACGTGGCGCGCATTGCCGCGGAGCGAGCCGCGCACCAGCGTCAGGGTCTTGCCGACCCACCCGCCGGAAGCGGGCGAGGGCGGCGTGTAGCCGAGCGAGTCGTACCAGAACAATTTATAGGTCCGGTCCTCGCGATCGTAGGTGAAGAGGCCATGGGTCGCGAAGATCGGCTTGCCGTCGCGCGTCTGCACCGAGTCCTGGATCAGGTAGAACCCGTTGAGATCCATGCGCGCGACGGTATGCGAGGTGGCCGGCCCGCCGGCAGTCCAGCGCGACGGGAAGACCATCTCTTCGCCATTCCATTCGCCGGCGAACGCGGCGAGGCGCGTATGCTCTGCAAGCGGAGATGATGCGGCGAGATGGTCCTGGGTCATGGCCTTAGCCTCCCTTGACGGCCTTCACGATCTTCTGCGCGGCGTCGTCGAGATTGTCGGCCGGCACCACGTTCAGGCCGGACTCACGGATGATCTTCTTGCCGAGTTCGACATTGGTGCCTTCGAGGCGAACCACTAGCGGCACGCTGAGACCGACTTCACGCACCGCGGCGGTGACGCCCTCGGCGATCACGTCGCACTTCATGATGCCACCGAAGATGTTGACCAGGATGCCCTTCACGTTGGGATCGGCGGTGATGATCTTGAAGGCGGCTGCGACCTTCTCCTTGCTGGCGCTGCCGCCGACGTCGAGGAAGTTCGCCGGCGCCATGCCGTAGAGCTTGATGATGTCCATCGTCGCCATGGCGAGACCGGCGCCGTTGACCATGCAGCCGATATTGCCGTCGAGCGTGACGTAGTTGAGGTCGTATTTCGACGCCTCGATTTCCTTGGCGTCTTCCTCGGTCTCGTCGCGCAGCGCGAGCACTTCGGGATGACGGAACAGCGCGTTGTCGTCGAACGACACCTTGGCGTCGAGCACGCGGAGCTGCCCCTGCTTGGTCACGACCAGCGGATTGATCTCCAGCATCGACATGTCCTTGGCGACGAAGGCGGCGTAGAGCTGCGCGGTGAGCTTCTCGGCCTGCTTGGCGAGATCGCCGGAGAGCTTCAGCGCGTTCGCCACGGTGCGGCCGTGATGGCCCATGATGCCGGTGGCGGGATCGACCGAGAAGGTCACGATCTTCTCGGGGCTGTTGTGCGCAACGTCCTCGATGTTGACGCCGCCTTCGGTCGAGACGACGAAGGAGACGCGCGAGGTCTCGCGGTCGACCAGGATCGACAGATAGAATTCCTTGTCGATGTCGGAGCCGTCCTCGATGTAGAGGCGGTTGACCTGCTTGCCGGCGGGGCCGGTCTGGATCGTCACCAGCGTGGCGCCGAGCATCTGCTTGGCGAATTCGGTGACTTCGGCTGCCGACTTGGCGATGCGGACACCGCCCTTGTCGCCGGCCGAGGCTTCCTTGAACTTGCCCTTGCCGCGGCCGCCGGCATGGATCTGGCTCTTCACCACCCAGACCGGGCCGGGCAAGGCCTTGGTAGCGGCTTCCGCGTCGGCCGCCTTCAGGACCGGAACGCCCTTCGAGATCGCCACGCCGAACTCGTTCAGCAGCGCTTTGGCCTGATATTCATGGATATTCATGTAGTCGCTCCCTGAATCCGCGGGCGATGGCCTCTCAGGCCCACCTCAGTCTTGTGGCTGGCATACCACATACCACAGGAACTACAACCCGGATTCTCTGACATCGAAATCTCTGGACTGCCGACCCGGAACTCGCCCGACGCGAGCCCCGGAAATGAAACCGCCGAAGACCGGGTTTCGATCTTCGGCGGGGATTGCTCTCGCTTAGCGGCCGAGAAGATCAGGTGCGATCTTCTTGCAGGCGTCAACCAGACCCTGCACCGCGCCGACCGACTTGTCGAAGGCCTCGCGGTCCTTGCCGGCAAGCTCGATTTCGACGACGCGCTCGACGCCCTTGGAGCCGATCACGACGGGCACGCCGACATACATGTCCTTCACGCCGTATTCGCCGTTGAGATAGGCGGCCGAGGCCAGCACGCGCTTCTTGTCGCGCAGATAGCTCTCGGCCATCGCGATCGCGGAGGCGGCCGGGGCGTAGAAGGCCGAGCCCGTCTTAAGCAGATTGACGATCTCGGCGCCGCCGTTGCGGGTGCGGTCGACGATCTCGTCGAGGCGTGCCTGCGAGGTCCAGCCCATCTTGACGAGGTCGGGCAGCGGGATGCCGGCAACGGTGGAGTACTTCACCAGCGGCACCATGGTGTCGCCGTGACCGCCGAGCACGAAGGCGGTGACGTCTTCGACCGAGACGTTGAACTCGTCGGCCAGGAAGTAGCGGAAGCGCGAGGAATCCAGCACGCCGGCCATGCCGACAACCTTCTTGTGCGGCAGGCCCGAAGCCTTCTGGAGCGCCCACACCATCGCATCGAGCGGGTTGGTGATGCAGATGACGAAAGCGTCGGGGGCATACTTCTTGATGCCTGCGCCAACCTGCTCCATGACCTTGAGGTTGATGGAGAGGAGGTCGTCGCGGCTCATGCCGGGCTTGCGCGGCACGCCAGCGGTGACGATACAGACTTTCGCGTTATCGAGCGCCTCGTAGGAGTTGGCGCCGGTGTAGTGCGCGTCAAAGCCGTCGACCGGCGAGGACTGCGCGATGTCGAGCGCCTTGCCCTGCGGCACCCCCTCGGCGATGTCGAACATCACGACGTCGCCCAGTTCTTTCAGGCCGATGAGGTGAGCCAGCGTTCCGCCGATCTGGCCGGAGCCAATCAAAGCAATCTTGTCGCGCGCCATGTGAACCTGTCCTTTAGACACGTGAGGAGGGGAAAACTGGATGGGTGGTTATCCCTTTCGCTTCCCCCGTTCAAGTCGGGGGATGCTCAATTGTCGGGCTTGGCGAGATGGGAGCCAGCATGCCCCCTCCGTCATTCCGGGATGCGCCGACAGGCGCAGGGCCGGAATCCATCGGGCGGCAGAGTTGGTTGCGCGATGGATTCCGGGCTCGCGACTTTGTCGCGCCCGGAATGGCACCGGCAAGAGCGGCGAGACTAGGACTTAAGTCTCCACCAGGCCCTTGGTGGAGCCGCTGGCGGTGGAATCCTTGCGGCCGTGAGGCAGCGCCAGATAGGATTCCGAGCTCATTTCGATCAGGCGCGACGACGTCCGCTTGAACTCGTTGGCCTCGTTGCCTTCGTGGGCGAGATAGAGCGAGATCGGGTTGGCATCGGCCGAGGCCATCAACTTCACGGCATTGTCATAGAGCGTGTCGATCAGCGTGATGAAACGCTTGGCGGCGTTGCGCTGGGAGAGGTCCATCACTGGAATACGGTCGACCAGGACGGTGTGATAGTCGTGCGCCAGCCTGAGGTAGTCGGATGCACCTAACGGCTTCTCGCAGAGATCGACGAACGAGAAGCGCGCCACGCCATGGGCCGAGCACGGCACGTGCAGGATGCGGCCCTTGATCGAAATATCGCGCGACTTGCATTTGGCACCGCCGGTCATCTTCGACCAGGCGCGATCGAGCGCGGTGTCGGCGTCTCCGTCGGCCGGCGTCAGCCACATCGGCACGCCCTGAAGTTTCTCCAGCCGGAAATCGGTGCGCGCGTCCAGCCGCAGCACGTCCATGTGGTCGGTGATCTGCTTGATGAAGGGCAGGAATAGCGCGCGGTTCAAGCCGCCCTTGTAGAGATCGTCGGGCGCGACGTTGGAGGTCGCGACCACGACGGTGCCGAGCTCGAACAGCTTTGCGAACAGGCGTCCCAGGATCATCGCGTCCGCGATGTCGGTGACGTGGAATTCGTCGAAGCAGAGCAGCCAGCTCTCCTCGAAGATCGCGTGCGCCGTCAGCGCGATGACGTCGCCATCGGCCGTCTCGCCCCGCGCGATGCTCTGGCGATAATCGTAGATGCGCTCGTGTACGTCGGCCATGAATTCGTGGAAATGCGCGCGCCGCTTGTGGTCGATGGTGCAGTGCTGGAAGAACAGATCCATCAGCATGGTCTTGCCGCGGCCGACCTCGCCATGGACATAGAGCCCGCGTGGCGCCTCATCCTTGTCGCCGTTGCTGAACAGGCGGGCGAGCAGCCCCTGCTTGCGCGGTGGCTTGTAGTTCGCGAGCCGCAGGTCGAGCGCCGCATAGGCCTCTGCGATTTCGGCTTGCGCGGCATCGGGTTCGATCGCGCCGGACGCGATCTGGGCCTGATAGGCTTCGCTGAAGGAGGAATTTTGGGTGGAGAGCATCGCTCTTTACCGCCAGAGACCGGCGGAAATTGCAACTGCGTATTGGCGCAACGGCTTATGCGTCCGGTTCTTCGCGGGCAGATGGCGCAGGGTGGATAAGAACCGACGCGTAGGTGTTGGGGTCAGCCGAACGGATCTATTCTTGCGCTCAGCCGGGCTAGAATATACCTATTGAGGAACCAAGGAACCTCAACATGGCGCTTAGCATCAAGGACCCGGAGACGGAGCAATTAGCGCGGAGTCTGGCGCAATTGACCGGAGAGAACATTACGACAGCGACCAAGCGCGCCATTGAAGAGCGATTGCGTCGGCTCGGCGGTCAACCTCGCAAAGACGCACTGCTGCACGACATGGCCGAGATCAGGCGACGCTGGAGCGAAATGCGAATCGTGGATGACCGTACGCCTGAGGAAATTCTCGGATACGACGAGCATGGATTGCCGCGCTGATGGTGATCGACACATCGGCGATCGTGGCAATCGCGCTCAACGAAGACGATGCAGCGGATATTGAGCGACTGATCGCAGACGATCCGATCCGCCTGATCTCTGCGGCAACGGTGCTTGAAGCAACGATGGTGATCGAGACACGGCTAGGCGATGCGGGTGGGCGCGAGTTCGATCTCTGGCTCGTCAAGATCGGCGCCGAGGTCGTGGCGGTCGATGCGGGACAGGCCGATGCAGCACGGCGCGCGTGGCGGCGCTACGGCAAGGGACGTCACGTCGCGTCGCTCAACTACAGTGATTGCTTCTCGTACGCGCTGGCTATGACCCGCACCGAACCCCTGCTGTTCAAAGGCAAGGACTTTGCAAAGACCGACATCATTCGATCAGGCGTGGCGCCGCTGCGATAGCGTACCAAAGTAAAGACCTTACTCACACAGCTCGTAGGCGTCTTCGACCACATACGGACCGCCGCCGGTCGATGCGCGGGACGAGAACAGCACGAAGCGTTCGGCTGTGAACGCCTTGCTCGGGAAGTAGCCGCGGAGCGAGAGATAGTCGGCGACGTCACGGTCGGTGGCGTCGTGCAGCCGGGCCAGCGTGACATGCGGGATAAACTTGCGTCCCTCCGGGTTGAGGCCGATCCGCTGCATCATGCGCTCGAGCTCGGCCTGCAAGTCCATCAGCGGCTTGCTCGGTGTGATGGTAGCGACCACCGCGCGCGGCTTGCGGCCGCCGAAGCTCGTCAGCCCCTGCACCTTGACCTCGAACGGCTTGCGGTCGACGCGAAACAGCATCGAGGCGATTTCGTTGGCAGACATGCCATCGATATCGCCGATGAAGCGCAGAGTGACGTGATAATTTTCGGGATCGATCCACCGGGCGCCGGGAAGGCCGCCCCTCAGATTGGAAAGCGACTGGCCGATCTCGGCCGGAATTTCCAGACCAGTGAACAAACGCGGCATCGTTTCGCACTCCCGATGCTTGGGCATGATCCCTAGGAAAGATCATATCCAAATTTTAGAGCCAGCGACGAATCACCGGTACTCTGATTCCTATCGCAGTTGTGTGACTCTGCGAAGTGTTGCCAAGGCTACACCGGGAAAACCCTGGGTGTTAGGGTTAGCGTTGCCTGCTTTTCAACGGCGTTGCTCGCCGATCGTGCGCAGGAATGCCTCCACCGTGGGCAGCATGTTGTTGACGATGATGTCGACGCCTTCAGCGGTCGGATGAATGCCGTCGGCCTGATTGAGCTTCGCGTCGGCGGCGACGCCGTCGAGGAAGAACGGATAGAGCGGCACGTCGAACTGTTTCGCCAGATCCGGATAAATCGAATTGAAGCGCGCGCCATAGTCCGCGCCGAAATTCGGCGGCGCCAGCATGCCACACAGCATCACGGCGATCTTGCGCGCCTTGAGACGCTGAACGATGTCGGTCAGCGCCGCGCGCGTCAAGTCGGGATCGATGCCGCGCATCGCGTCGTTGGCGCCGAGCTCGAGGATGACCCCCTCGGTTCCCTCAGGCACCGACCAGTCGAGCCGGTCGCGGCCGCCGGAGGAGGTGTCGCCCGACACCCCCGCATTGATCATGTCGACCTCTATGCCTTTGGCTTGCAAGGCTTTTTGAAGTTTTGCGGGAAACGCCTCCTGGGCCGGAAGGCCGAGGCCGGCGCTCAGGGAATCGCCGAGAACGACGAGCTTGATCGGTTTTGTCGCCTCCGCGGAAGCGGGATTGGTGACCGTCATCAAAGCGAGCATCAACACGGCTATGTGCATGAACATTCCGTAACGCCTCTCGACCGCGCTAGCGGAGTTGCCATATGACCGGACCATGGACACTCGCATCGAATCCTCTTCGCTCGCCGGCACTGCGCCGGACACCATCGCCATCTCCAACGTCAATCTCTCATTGGGTTCGGGGGCGGCACGCGTTCACATCCTCAAGGATATCAGCTTGCGCGTCGGCTCGGGGGAGACGGTCGGCCTGATCGGCCCGTCAGGCTCGGGCAAATCCACGCTGCTGATGGTGATGGCGGGGCTGGAGCGTCCTGATAGCGGAGAGGTGGTGGTGTCAGGCACGCCTTTCAATGCCCTCGACGAGGATGCGCTGGCCCGCTTCCGCGGCCGCCAGGTCGGCATCGTCTTCCAATCCTTCCATCTGATCCCGACCATGACGGCGCTGGAAAACGTCGCCGTCCCGCTCGAGCTCGCCGGCAATCCCGATGCCAACAAGCGCGCGGCGCAGGAGCTGCAATCGGTCGGGCTCGGCGACCGTCTGCATCATTATCCGACCCAGCTCTCCGGCGGCGAGCAGCAGCGCGTGGCGCTTGCCCGCGCGCTGGCGCCCGATCCCGCCATCCTCGTCGCCGACGAGCCGACCGGCAATCTCGACGAGACCACCGGCAAGCAGATCGTCGACCTGCTGTTCACCAAACATGCCGAGCGCGGCATGACGCTGGTGCTGGTGACGCACGATTCCTCGCTGGCGCATCGCTGCGATCGCGTGATCCGCCTGCGCTCGGGCCGCATTGACACCCAGACGACGAAAGCATGAGCATAGCTGTCGAACCGTTTGCGAAGCCCAACGGCATCGCGCTGTCGTTGCGTTATGCGCTCCGCGAACTGCGCGGAGGCCTGCGCGGCTTCTACGTCTTCATCGCCTGCATCGCGCTCGGCGTGATGGCGATCGCCGGCGTCGGCTCGGTGTCGGCGAGCCTCAGCGACGGGCTCGCGCGAGAGGGGCGCACGCTGCTCGGCGGCGACGTCTCCTTCGTGCTGTTCCAGCGCGAGGCCAAGCCCGAAGAAGTTGCCTTCCTGCGCTCGCGCGGCACCCTCTCCGTCGCCGCGACCTTGCGCGGCATGGCCCGTGCGGCCGACGGCAAGCTGGCCCTGGTCGAGATGAAGGCGGTCGACGACACCTATCCGATCCTCGGACAGCTGACGCTGGCGCCGCCGCTGCCGCTGGCCGACCTGCTCGCGGAGCGTGACGGCGCGTTCGGCGCCGCCGCCGATCCGACGCTGCTGGCGCGTCTCTCCCTCAGGGTCGGCGACCGCGTCACCATCGGCTCTGCGACCTTCCAGATCCGCAGCACCGTCGAGGCCGAACCCGACAAGCTCGCTGGCGGCATCGGCTTCGGCCCGCGCTTCCTGATCAGCGAGGCGGCGTTGCGCGCCACCGGCCTGATCCAGCCCGGCAGCCTAGTGCGCTGGGTCTACCGCGTGAAGCTGCCTGACGCGGCCAACAGCGACCGCGCCACCGATGCCTTCATCGCGGATGCCCGCAACGCGGCGCCGCAAGCGGGCTGGGAGGTCCGCAGCCGCTCCAACGCCTCGCCGCAGCTCGAACGCAATATCAGCCGCTTCACCCAGTTCCTGACCCTCGTGGGCCTCGCCGCGCTGCTGGTCGGCGGCGTCGGCGTCGCCAATGCCGTGAAGAGCCATATCGATCGAAGGCTCGAAGTGATCGCGGCCCTCAAGGCCGTCGGCGCCACAGGGCGCGACGTGTTCGGCATTTATCTGGCGCAAGTCGTCCTGCTGGCTGCGATCGGCTCGCTGATTGGCCTCGCGCTCGGCGCCGCGATGCCATTCGCCATCGTCGGCCTGTTCGGAAAACTGTTGCCGCTACCGGTGGTGCCGGCCGTGCATGCCGACGAGCTGGCGCTGTCCTTCGTCTATGGCCTCTTGACCGCGCTCGCCTTCGGCCTGTGGCCGCTCGGGCGCGTCCACGACGTGCCGGTGGCGGCGCTGTTCCGCGACACCATTGCTGCCGAATGGCACCGGCCGCGCTGGAGCTATCTCGCCTTCATGGGCGTTGTCGTCGCGCTTCTGGTCGCCGTGGTGATCGGGCTGTCCTTCGACAAGCGCATCGCCGCGGTGTTCGTGGTCTCCTCCGTCGTCGTGTTCGCAGTGTTGCGCGGTGTTGCCGCACTACTAATGGCAATCGCGCGAAAACTGCCGCGCACGCGCTTCACCATGCTGCGGCTTGCGATCGCCAACATCCACCGGCCGGGCGCGCTGACGCCCTCGGTCGTGCTGTCGCTCGGGCTGGGGCTCGCCGTGCTCGTCACCATCATCCAGATCGACGGCAATCTGCGCCGGCAGTTCCTTGCCGCGCTGCCCGATCGTGCGCCATCGTTCTTCTTCATCGACATTCCGAGCACGCAGGCCGCCCCGTTCGACGATTATCTGCGCCAGATTGCGCCGGGCGCCAAGGTCGAGGACGTGCCGATGCTGCGCGGGCGCATCGTCGCCGCCCGCGGCGTCCGCGCCGAGGACCTCAAGCCCACCACCGATTCCGAATGGGTGCTGCAGAGCGACCGCGGCCTGACCTATACCGGCGAGCTGCCGAAGGGCTCCAAGGTGGTCGAGGGCGAATGGTGGGGCGGCGGCTATTCCGGCCCGCCGCTGGTCTCGATGGAGAAGAAGATCGCCGATGGGCTCGGATTGAAGCTCGGCGACGAAATCGTGGTCAACGTGCTCGGCCGCGACATTCCGGCCAAAATCGGCAATCTGCGCACCATCGACTGGCAGGGGCTCGGCATCAATTTCGTGCTGGTGTTCTCGCCGAATGCCTTCAAGGGCGCGCCGCACACCCATATCGCGACGCTGACGGAAGCCGGCGGCGACGCGGCCGGCGACGGCAAGATCATCAAGCAGGTTGCCGACGCCTATCCGATGGTGACGAGCGTGCGCGTGCGCGAGGTGATGGAGACGGTCGGTGCGGTCGTGACCAATCTGGCGCTTGCGATCCGCGGCGCCAGCGCCGTGACGTTGATTTCCGCGATCCTGGTGCTGGGCGGTGCGCTTGCCGCCGGTCACCGCCACCGGGTCTATGACGCGGTGATCCTGAAGACGCTGGGCGCGACGCGGCTGCGGCTGCTCGGCGCCTATGCGCTCGAATACCTGCTGATCGGGCTCGCCACCGCGGTGTTCGGCGTGATCGCCGGCAGCATCGCCGCCTGGATGATCGTGACGCGGCTGATGACGCTGTCATTCGTCTGGCAGGCCGGCAGCGCGGCCGGCGTCGTTGCGGCCGCCCTGGTCGTCACCGTCGGGCTCGGGCTCGCCGGCACGCTGCTGGCATTGAACAAAAAGCCCGCCACAGTGTTGCGCAATTTGTGACAAAAGGTAGCGGGTGGCGTTGTGGGAGCCAAATCGCACGCTTCCTGCGATTAACCACGTCGGCTCGTCAGGTTCTCGTCAGGATTGCGTGCCCGGGGCGACATTCAGCCGCGCGTGGACGGTTGCAGGGAATGTGTTAGTTTCCCACATATCGGATGGGTTCGGAGTCCCGATCGTTAGCCAAATTTAATGTCGGCCGACATCGGTATCCGAGATAGAATTGACGAACCGGCGGCATGGCGACCCCTCATGCCGGACCGGGCAACCAACGGGAATTCGACCATGTCGGACCTAGACCGCAATTACGCTTCTCCTTTCGGCAGGGCCGCCGGGCGTGTTGACGCCGCGACGGTCGACGCCGGCCTGCGCGCCTACATGCTGCGCATCTACAATTACATGAGCATTGGCCTCGCCATCACCGGCTTGGCCGCGCTCGGTGTCTACATGGCTGCCGTGACCGACGTCCCGACGGCCGAGGCCATCCGCGTCGGCAAGATGTTCCTGACGCCGTTCGGCTACGCGATGTTCGTGAGCCCGCTGAAATATCTGTTCATGCTGGCGCCGCTCGCCATGGTGTTCGTGATCTCGGCCGGCATCAACCGTCTTGCCCCCTCGACCGCTCAGATCCTGTTCTGGGTGTTCTCCGCGCTGATGGGCATCTCGCTGTCCTCGATCTTCCTGGTGTACACCCACACCTCGATCGTGCGGGTGTTCTTCATCACCGCGGCCACCTTCGGTGCGCTCAGCCTCTACGGCTACACCACCAAGCGTGACATGAGCGGCATGGGCTCGTTCCTGTTCATGGGCCTGATCGGCATCATCATCGCGAGCCTGGTGAATTTGTTCCTGGCGAGTTCGGTGCTGCAGTTCGTCGTATCGGTGGTCGGCGTGCTGGTGTTCGCGGGCCTCACCGCCTGGGACACCCAGCGGCTGAAGAACGACTACATCTACGGCTACGCCTCGGCCGGCGGTGACATCGCCGAGCGTGCGGCGATCTCCGGTGCGCTGTCGCTGTACTTGAACTTCATCAACCTGTTCACGCTGCTGCTGCAGCTCCTCGGCCAGCGCGACTAAGCGTTCGATCCGAGAGAACGGACACGAACCCCGGCCGAGAGGCCGGGGTTTTTGTTTGGCAATGAATGCCTCGTAGCCCGGATGGAGCGGAGCGCAATCCCAGGACTCATCTCCCCTTCCAGCGCTCGCGGGAAGGCTCTAATCTCGCCCCATGTCAGCACCCGAAATCAGGCTCACCACCGAGGCCGACCTTCCCGCCATCACCGCCATCTATCAGCAGGCCGTCCGCGAGGGCACCGCGACGTTCGAGCTGGAGCCGCCCGACCTCACGGAGATGACGCGCCGCTATCGCGCGCTGGTCGACGGCGGCTATCCCTATTTCGTCGCCCTCATCGACGGCCGCGTCGCCGGATACGCCTATGCCGGCGCCTACCGGCCCCGCCCCGCCTATCGCTTCACGGTCGAGAACTCGATCTATCTCGATCCCGCCTTCCACCGCCGCGGCATCGGCTCGCTGCTGCTGGAGCGGCTGATCAGCGAGTGCGAAGCGCGGGGCTACCGCCAGATGATCGCGGTGATCGGTGATTCCGCCAATGCCGGCTCGATCGGCGTGCACACCAGAGGCGGCTTCAAGATGATCGGTACGCATCCCAATGTCGGCCTGAAATTCGGCCGCTGGCTCGATACGGTAATGATGCAGCGCGACCTCGGCGAGGGCGCGAGCACGTTGCCGGGGACGTAAAACCTTGTAGCCGGGATGGAGCGCAGCGCAATCCAGGACAGGTTCATCCGCTGATACGACCGCCCCGGATTGCGCTGCGCTCCATCGGGCTACGAAGCGTCAGACCACCGCCAGTTTCCTATCGATCACCAGCAGCACCCGGTCGAGCTCATGGCCGCGGCGCAGGATCAGACCAGTCGCCGAGATCACGCTGTACATGCCCTGCTTGCGCGCGAGCCGGGGATCCTTCTCGATGCGATAGATCGGCACTTCGGAGGCGCGGCGGAAGACCGAGAACACTGCGCGGTCCTTCAGGAAGTCGATGGCATAGTCGCGCCACTCTCCGTCCGCGACCATGCGGCCGTAGAGATTGAGAATTCGGTTCAGCTCGAGCCGATTGAATGTCACCCGGCTCAGTTGGGTATTCGCAGCGGCGGAGCGCGCCCCTGCGCGCTGCTCGCTCGGATCGGCGTCCTCCGGCGTCAAACTCATGCAGCACCTCATGTCGCTCCAGCATGACCCTCCGTCAGCGAAGACCGTCCCCGGAGCTGCGGATCATGACAATTGCATGATCGCGCCAACTGTTCCCCGCTGCAAGAGGCTCTTAAGAGCCCTTGAACGGTCCTGACTCACCCGCTGAGTCGGTCACGACTCATGACACACGCAACGGTGGAACTTCTCAGCGGCAAACCGTCACGGGATCGTTAGCAGGAATCATAGTATCGCCGCTTTTCCGCCCACCGCCTGCCGCCCTGCATTGCCAAAAGAATTGTGTGCGTTGACCCGGTCCTTTCGGTTCCGGATTCCTCAGCCCCCAGCCCCCCGGGGTCGTTAGGATCGGGTCTGTACGCACGACAAGGAGGGCCAACGCGAGTTGGTCCTTTTTTGTTTGTGGCGGGATCTTTCTGTTTGTCGTCATTCCGGGGCGCGCGAAGTGCGAACCCGGAATCCATCGAACCCAATCCAAATCGCGAAATGGATTCCGGGCCCGCGCCAAGAGGCGCGTCCCTGAATGACGGAGACCAAATTTCCTGAGACGATCTTCGCCCGCTTCAGTGCAGCGACGTGTACGCCGCGCCGAGCATCGGGCCGGGCTTCTCGCGGCTGCCGTCCTGGACGTAGACCACCGCGCCATCGACGCCATCGCGCGTGAGGTTCTCGATCGGCACCGTCCAGCTTTCCGGACGTCCGTTCCAGTCGCCGACCTTGAGCAAATTGCGCACGACGTTGTGGTAGGTGATCTGCTGCCCGCGATTCTCGCCGCGGCTGATCTCGATCGGCACCGATTTCGCGATCGAGCAGATCCAAACCTCGCCATGCGAGACCGCCGGCTCCTTGCTCGCGGCCACCGACACGTTGATCTGCTTGCCTGCGAGCGACATCGTCACCGGCACGCTCATCACGCCCGTGCCCTTGTCGGTTTTACCGATCGCACTTTCGATGCCGGCGCGATCACTGCCAATGACATGCGCAGAACCGTTGACGACGACCTGCGGCGTATAGACCTCGCGATCGCCGCGCATGCGTGAATAAGCGCGCTGCCGCGCCGAGAAGCGGGAATCCGCCAGCGTGTCCTTCCAGCCGAGATAATCCCAATAGTCGATCGGCATGCTCAGCGCGATGACCGAAGGATCGTTGGCGAGATCGCCGATAATCTTGTCGGCCGGCGGGCAGGACGAGCAGCCCTGGGAGGTGAAGAGTTCGACCACGGCGCGGGGATCGGCCTCGGCCGGACGGATGACGGCGACGATCGCACAAATGCCGAGTGCTCCCGACCAGAGTGCCCCGGACCAGCGCGAAACGAGATTAGAAGCCATCATTCCAGTCATATCGAACGTCACACTAGGTCATTCGTTGAGGGGGATCTTATCGCCTGATGGTCACCGTAGTCTTGCGGGCGCAGCACATTCAACCGTCCGAGCAAACGCCAAAGCAACATCCAAGGCGCGCTTCTGCCGGACGGGCCCATCCAAAGCGTGTCGTAACGCAGAAAGGCGGCCTTGTGATAGGCCGCCTTTGTTTAACCTTCTACTCACGTCGCAGTGAGCCACCGTTCACAAATTCGCGCTTAGGCCGCGAGCTTGCGCAGCACATAGTGCAGAATGCCGCCGTTGCGGTAGTAATCGAGCTCGTCCAGCGTATCGATGCGGCAAAGCAGCGAAACGCGCTGCAACGAACCGTCGCCGGAGACGATTTCCGCGGTCAGCTTCTGGCGGGGCTTCAGATCACCGACGAGGCCACGCAGCGTGACCTTCTCGTCGCCCTTCAGACCGAGCGACGACCAGGAGGTGCCGTCCTCGAAGGTCAGCGGCAGCACGCCCATGCCGACCAGGTTGGAGCGGTGGATGCGTTCGAAGCTCTGGCAGATCACGGCGCGCACGCCGAGCAGGCGGGTGCCCTTCGCAGCCCAGTCGCGCGAGGAGCCGTTGCCGTATTCGGCGCCGGCGAACACCACCAGCGGTACCTGCTCCTGCTGGTACTTCATCGCGGCGTCGTAGATCGACATCTGCTCGCCGTCGGGCCAGTGCTTGGTGAGACCACCTTCAGGGATATTTCCATCCGCGCCCTTGAGCATGAAGTTCTTGATGCGGATGTTGGCGAAGGTGCCGCGCATCATCACTTCATGGTTGCCGCGACGCGTGCCGTACTGGTTGAAGTCGGCAGGACGCACCTGGTGCTCGCTGAGATATTTGCCAGCGGGCGAGGTGAGCTTGATCGACCCGGCCGGGGAGATGTGGTCGGTGGTGATCTTGTCGCCGAACATGGCGAGGATGCGCGCCTCGACGATGTCGGTGACCGGCTCCGGCTCCTTCTTCATGCCGTCGAAATAGGGCGGGTTCTGCACATAGGTCGAGCTCATGTTCCAGCGATAGGTCTCGCTCTCGACCGTCTTGATCTTGCGCCAGTTGGTGTCGCCCTTGAACACGTCGGCATACTTCTTCTTGAAGATCGCCGCGGTCACGAACTTCTTCATGAAGGCGTTGATTTCCTTCGTCGTCGGCCAGATGTCCTTCAGGTACACCGGCTTGCCATCCTTGCCTTCGCCGAGCGGCTCGACGGCGAGGTTCTTGGTCACGCTGCCGGCGAGCGCATGCGCGACGACCAGCGGCGGCGAAGCGAGATAGTTCGCCTGCACGTCCGGGGATACGCGGCCTTCGAAGTTGCGGTTACCGGACAGCACGGCCGCGGCGACGATGCCGTTGTCGTTGATCGACTTCGAGATCTCTTCCGGCAGCGGACCGGAATTGCCGATGCAGGTGGTGCAGCCGAAGCCGACCAGGTTGAAGCCGACCTTGTCGAGATCGGCCTGGAGACCGGAATCGGCGAGATAGCCCGCAACCACCTGGCTGCCCGGCGCGAGCGAGGTCTTCACCCACGGTTTTGCCTTCAGGCCCTTCGCAGCAGCGTTACGGGCAAGGAGCCCGGCGCCGATCAGAACGCTCGGGTTCGAGGTGTTGGTGCAGGAGGTGATGGCGGCGATGACGACGTCGCCATGACCGATCTCGAAGTTCTTGCCTTCGACGGCAAAACGCTTCGTCGGCGCCTCGGTCTTCTTGTACTCGGTGCCGAGCGCAAGCGAGAAGCCTTCGGCGACCGACGGCAGCGCGATACGGCCTTCGGGACGCTTCGGACCGGCCATCGACGGCACGACGTCGGCGAGGTCGAGCGTCAGCGTTTCCGTGAACACGGGATCAGCCGATTTGGCCGTGCGGAACAGGCCCTGCGCCTTGGCATAGGCCGCCACCAGCGCGACGCGGTGGGCCTTGCGGCCTGACGTCTTCAGATAGTCGATAGTGGCCGCATCGACTGGAAAGAAGCCGCAGGTCGCGCCGTATTCGGGCGCCATGTTGCCGATGGTCGCCTTGTCCGCGACCGAGAGATTGTCGAGGCCGGGGCCGAAGAACTCGACGAACTTGCCGACCACGCCGAGCTTGCGCAGCATCTGCGTCACGGTCAGCACGAGGTCGGTGGCGGTGACGCCTTCCTTGAGCTGGCCCTTCAGCTTGAAGCCGACGACGGTGGGCAGCAGCATGGACAGCGGCTGGCCGAGCATGCAGGCTTCCGCCTCGATGCCGCCGACTCCCCAGCCGAGCACGGCCAGACCGTTGACCATGGTGGTGTGGGAATCGGTGCCGACGAGCGAGTCGGGATAGGCGACCTCGAAGGTGCCGGTCTTCTTGCCGACCGTCATCTTCTCCTTCTTGGTCCAGACCGTCTGGGAGAGATATTCGAGATTGACCTGATGGCAGATGCCGGTGCCGGGCGGCACGACGGAGAAATTCGAGAACGCCTTCTGGCCCCACTTCAGGAACTCGTAGCGCTCCTGGTTCTGCTTGTACTCTTCGGTGACGTTCTTGCCGAAGGCCTTGTTGTCACCGAAGAAGTTCACGATCACGGAGTGGTCGATGACGAGATCGACGGGGACCAGCGGGTTGATCTTCTCGGCATCGCCGCCGAGCTTCTGCATGGCGTTGCGCATCGCGGCGAGATCGACCACGGCCGGCACGCCGGTAAAATCCTGCATCAGCACGCGCGCCGGGCGGAACGCGATCTCATGTTCCAGCGACCTCTTGCGCAGCCATTTCGACACTGCGACGATGTCTTCCTTCTTGACCGTGCGGCCGTCCTCGTTGCGGAGAAGGTTCTCGAGCAGGACCTTCATCGAATAGGGAAGTTTCGAAATTCCCTTCAGACCATTCTTCTCGGCCGTGGGCAGGCTGTAATAGACATAGGTCTTGGCGCCGACCTTGAGGGTCTTTTTGCATTTGAAGCTGTCGAGCGAGGTCATGTAGGAAATCCCAATTGTTAGTTATACCCGGCAAGGGGTATTTTAACACCGTCAGCGTAGCAGGCTGGGTCGCTTGCAGGGGCAGGTTGAGTTGCTGCATCAAGTAGTTCCGGGCTTATAGAAGCTTTCTAACCGCGCCGCCACAGCCACAATCGAACCCAGCAAGTCGCGAGCCAAAAATTCTGATGCGCTACCCCAAGAATTCCTGAGGCCCGGCTTTGAACGGGTTGGACCGAGGTCAGATGCAGCTGTGCGGACGCGGGGTGATTTGCGTGCGGGGCGGCCGCGAGGTGTTTTCCGGGCTCGATTTCGAGGCAGCCTCCGGCGAAGCCGTGGCGGTCGTGGGGCGCAACGGATCGGGCAAGACCTCGCTGCTGCGGCTGGTCGCAGGTCTGCTCATTCCGGCTGGCGGCACAATCGCGCTCGACGGGGGCGATGCCGAGCTGACGCTGCCCGAGCAATGCCACTATCTCGGCCACCGCGATGCGCTGAAACCGGCGCTGAGCGTGGCGGAAAACCTGTCATTCTGGGCCAATTTTCTGGGCGGAGAGCGTTTTGACGCGGTGGCAAGCCTCGCGGCCGTCGGCCTCGACCACGCCACCGATCTTCCCGCGGCCTTCCTGTCCGCCGGCCAGCGCCGCCGGCTGTCGCTGGCCCGGCTGCTGACGGTTCGCCGCCCGGTCTGGCTGCTGGACGAGCCAACCAATGCGCTGGATGTGGCCGGTCAGGACATGTTCGGCGCGCTGATGCGCGACCATCTGGCGCGCGGCGGCCTGATCATGGCCGCCACCCACATGCCGCTCGGGATCGAATCGCGAGAGCTGCGGATCGGGGGGACAGCATGAAGTGGATGGACCCTCAGTTTTCCAATCGGCCGGGCGCCGCCTTCGCGCCTGTCGGAGCCGCCCCATGACCGCCTGGTCCGCCCTCATCCGCCGGGACATCCGGATCGCGCTCCGCGTCGGCGGCGGGGCGCTGATCGGGGTGCTGTTTTTTCTGACCGTGGTGGTGCTGATGCCGTTCGCGGTGGGACCGGACCTGGCGCAGCTCGCGCGATTGGGGCCGGCGATCCTGTGGCTCGGCGCGCTGCTGGCCAGCCTGCTGACGCTGGACCGGCTGTTCATGGCCGATCATGAGGACGGCTCGCTCGACCTGATCACGATGAGCCGGACGCCGCTGGAACTGGCCTGCGCCGCCAAGGCGCTGGCGCATTGGCTGGCCGCGGGCCTGCCGCTGATCGTCGCAACCCCCGTGCTCGGCCTGCTGCTCAACCTCGACATGGTCGCCACGGCTGCGGTGGCGCTGACGCTGCTCGCCGGCACCCCCGCCCTGACCTTCACCGGCATGATCGGCGCCGCGCTGGCGGTGACCCTTCACCGGGGCGGACTGCTGATGGCGGTGCTGGTGCTGCCGTTGTCGATCCCCGTGCTGATTTTCGGGGTTGCGGCCTCGCAGGCCGCGATCACGGAGCCGTCGTCATTCGGCGCGCCGTTCTCGATCCTTTGCGCGCTGTCGCTGGTCAGCATGGTGATCGGCCCGTTCGCGGCGGCGGCGAGCCTGAAACATGGACTGGACTGAAATGGGCCGGCTGCCTTGACCCCGATCAACTTTCGCTGCGCGCTTTCATGCTGATTGCGTGAGCGCTGAGCTGTGATTATCAGGATACCATGACGCTGATCGACCTCGCCAACCCCACAAGGTTCCTTGCGTTGAGCGCGCGGGTGCTGCCGTGGCTTGCGGCTGCGACCGTCATCCTGCTCACGATCGGCCTCTATCAATCCGCGTACGCGCCCGACGATTATCAGCAGGGCGCGACGGTGAAGATCATGTTCATCCACGTGCCCAATGCCTGGCTGTCGATGTTCGTCTGGGGCGTGATGAGCATCGCCTCGCTCGGCACGCTGGTGTGGCGGCATCCGCTCGCCGACGTCGCCGCCAAGGCGGCCGCACCGATCGGCGCAGCCTTCACCTTCCTGGCGCTGCTCACGGGCTCGCTGTGGGGCCGGCCGATGTGGGGCACCTATTGGGAATGGGACGCGCGCCTGACCTCGGTGCTGATCCTTTTCCTGATGTATCTCGGCCTGATGGCGCTGTGGCGCGCGGTCGAGGATCCCTCGCGCGCGGCGCGCGCCGCCGCGGTGCTGACGCTGGTCGGCGCGATCAATCTGCCGATCATCAAATTCTCCGTCGATTGGTGGAACACGCTGCACCAACCGGCCTCGGTGATGCGCATGGGCGGATCGACGCTCGATAAGGCGTTCCTGATTCCGCTGCTGGTGATGGCGGTCGCATTCACGCTGCTGTTCGTCACGCTGCACATCGCGGCGATGCGCAACGAGATTTTGCGCCGGCGCGTGCGCTCGCTGCAAATGATGCAGGCGAGCCGCGTCGCGTTTTCGAGCGAAGTGGGTACCGGTTCGCGTCAAGAAAACGCGTCAAAAGGAACCGCATGATCATGTCGCTCGGTCCTTATGCATCCTTCATCGTGACATCTTACGTTGCAGTAGCCATCGTGGTCGCGCTCCTGATCGGCTGGGTGATCGTCGATTATCGCAACCAGACGGAGCGTTTGCGCGAGCTCGAGCGCAGCGGCGTCACCCGCCGCTCGGGCCGCAGTGCCGTGGACACACCATGAGCGATCAATCGACCTCCGCGACCCCGCAGCGCCGCACCTTCCTGATGGTACTGCCGCTGCTCGCCTTCATCGGACTGGCCGTGCTGTTCTGGTTCCGGCTCGGTAGCGGCGATCCCTCGCGGATTCCCTCCGCGCTGATCGGCCGGCCCGCGCCGCAAACCACGCTGCCGCCGCTCGAAGGATTGCAGGCCGACAGCGCACAAATCCCGGGCCTCGACCCGGCTGCCTTCAAGGGCAAGGTCAGCCTCGTCAACGTCTGGGCCTCCTGGTGCGTGCCGTGTCACGACGAGGCGCCGCTGCTGACGGAGCTCGCCAAGGACAAGCGTTTCCAGCTCGTCGGCATCAATTACAAGGATGCGCCCGACAACGCCCGCCGCTTCCTGGGGCGCTACGGCAACCCGTTCGGTCGCGTCGGCCTGGATGCCAACGGCCGCGCCTCGATCGAGTGGGGTGTCTATGGCGTGCCGGAGACGTTTGTCGTCGACCGCGAAGGCACCATCGTCTACAAGCTGGTCGGCCCGATCACGCCAGATAATTACCGGAGCGTGCTGCTGCCGGAGATGGAGAAGGCGTTGAAGTGATCCTCGTCATTGCGAGGAGCCCTTGCGACGAAGCAATCCAGAATCCGTCCGCTGAGACAGCTTGGATTGCTTCGCTTCGCTCGCAATGACGAACTGAGAAAAATCAGCCCTTCCGCACGTCCCCCGCCTCGGCCTCGCTGGTCTCCAGCGACACCGGCTCGACACCATAGCGCTTGGTCAGCGGCATCTGGGCGATGGCGAAGATCATGGTCAGCGGCGTCACGCCGAACACCTTGAAGTTCACCCAGAAATCCGTGCTCTGGGTGCGCCAGACGATCTCGTTCAGCACCGCCATGCCAGCGAAGAACAGCGCCCAGCGCAGCGTCAGGATGCGCCAGCCCTGCGGGGTCAGATTGAACATCTGGTCGAACATGACGGCGATGAAGGAGCGGCCGAACAACAGGCCGCCGCCGAGAATCGCGGCGAACAGGCCGTAGATGATGGTCGGCTTGACCTTGATGAAGGTCTCGTCGTGCAGAACCAGGGTCAGCGTGCCGAACACCAGCACGATGACGCCGGTCACGATCGCCATGATCGGGATGTGGCGCGTCACCACATAGGAGGCGATCATCGCCGCCACGATCGCGACCATGAAGGCGCCGGTCGCGGCGAACAGATTGAACTTCGCATTCACGAAGAAGAACACGAGCAGTGGACCGAGTTCGGTTGCAAGCTTGAACAGCGGGTGCGGCTGGGTCTTGTCCATACTCAACTTTCGATTCCGGCAATCGCGCGGGCGAAGTCGCGCGCGGTGAAGGGCGCGAGATCGTCGACGCCTTCGCCGACGCCGATGAAATGCACCGGCAGTTTGAATTTCTCCGCGAGCGCCACCAGGATGCCGCCGCGGGCGGTGCCGTCGAGCTTGGTCATCACGAGGCCGGTGACCCCTGCGGTGCGATGAAAGGCCTCGACCTGCGACAGGGCGTTCTGGCCGACGGTGGCGTCGAGCACGAGTAACACCGCGTGCGGCGCCGAAACGTCCACCTTTCGGATCACGCGCACGACCTTCTCGAGCTCGTTCATCAGCTCGGCCTTGTTCTGCAGCCGGCCGGCGGTGTCGATCAGGAGCACGTCGATGGCCTGCTCTTTCGCCGCCGTCAGCGCGTTGAAAGCAAGGCTCGCCGAGTCGGACCCCTGCGTGCCGGCGATCACCGGCGTCTTCGTGCGCTCGCCCCAGACCTTGAGCTGCTCGATGGCCGCTGCGCGAAACGTGTCGCCGGCCGCCAGCATCACCTTGCGGCCTTCTGAGGCGAATTTTTGCGAGAGCTTGCCGATGGTGGTGGTCTTGCCGGAGCCGTTGACCCCGACCACGAGGATGACGAACGGCTTATGAGCGGCGTCGATCTCGAGCGGCTTCGCGACCGGCGCCAGCACCTTCTCGACCTCGGTCGCGACCACGTGCTTGACCTCGTCAGCCGAGATCGCCTTGTCATAGCGTCCCGTGCCGACGGCGTCGGCGATCCGCACCGCGACCGAGGTACCGAGATCGGCACGCAGCAGCACATCCTCGATGTCGTCGAGCATGGCGCGGTCGAGCTTGCGCTTGGTGACGAGGTCGGCGACCGCAGTCCCGAGCGAGGACGAGGTACGCTTCAGCCCGTTGGACAGCCGGCGCCACCAGCTCAGCTTGGGGGTCTCGGAGGTGGTATCGTTCATGATGGCGGTGTGTTAGCCGTTCCGGCCCGTAAACGAAAGTCTTGAACGAAAGTCTTGCAATTGCTCGATGTTCCCGAATTGACCGCCGAGGAGATCCAGTCGCGCGTGCTTCATCGCGACGGGCTGATGCTGATCATCGACAAGCCGTGCGGCCTGCCGGTGCATCGCGGCCCCAAGGGAGGCGCCAATCTGGAAACCTCGTTCGACGCGCTCTGCTTCGGCCTGCCGCGGCCGCCGGTGCTGGCCCACCGGCTGGACAAGGACACCTCCGGCTGCCTCGTGCTCGGCCGCCATCGGAAAGCCACCGCCTCGCTCGGCCTCCTCTTCAAGCATGGCAAGATCGGCAAGACCTACTGGACCGTGGTCGAGGGCGGCCCGGCCGAGGACGAAGGCACCATCGACATGCCGCTCGGCCGGCTCAACGCCGAACGCGGCTGGTGGCAGAAGCCCGACCCGGAGGGGCAAAAGGCGATCACCAACTGGAAGGTGATGGGCCGGGGCGACGGGCTGACCTGGCTGGCCATGGAACCGGTGACCGGCCGGACCCATCAATTGCGGGTGCATTCGTCAGCGACGGGATGGCCGATTTTCGGCGATAACATTTACGGCAACGGGCCGCGCTTCGGCGAACCGCGGTTGCACCTGCATTCCCGCGAGATCGTGGTGCCGATCTCTCGGAACAAGGAGCCGATCCGCGTGGTGGCGCCGGCCCCGCTCCACATGCACGAGAAGCTCCGCGCCTGCGGCTGGAATGGGGAATAGGTGCCGCTGTCGTTCACCTCTCCCGCTCGCGGGAGCGGTCGCGCCGAAGGCGCTGCCGCAATTGAACCTGATCTCAACACGCTCAGGGCCATAGTTTACGAAACCTTCAGTGCTCGTCTCTAATGATAGCGGTTGCTTAGAACAAGCCTCCCATCCGCTCAGGACGAGCAACGCGTCATGTCCACGGCCGAACTATCGATTATCGACGAGGTCGAATCCGCCATTCGGATAGGCTCGGCGGAAAAGGGCCTCGAAACGGCCCGGCGCGTCACCGACCTGTTCCTGTCCTCGGCCGGAAGTTTTGACGACGAGCAGATCGCGCTGTTCGACGACGTGCTCGAGCGCCTGATCGGCACCATCGAGCTGCGCGCCATCGCCGACATGGGTGCGCGCGTCGCACTGGCCGAAATCAGCGCCCAGCTCGCACCGATCGCGCAAGCACCGCCCTCCGTGATCCGCCGCCTCGCCAACAATGACGAGATCCGCATCGCCGGTCCCGTGCTGCAGGAATCCGCCCGCCTCGACGAGGGCGAACTGGTAAAGATCGCCTCGACCAAGGGCGAGCCGCATCTGCTTGCGGTCGCGGGCCGCTGGTGGCTGAAGGAAATTGTCACCGACGCGTTGCTGGCGCGCCGCTATCCCAGCGTCAGCCGCCGCCTTGCCGGCAATCCCGGCGCGCGCCTCTCGGGTAACGGATTTGCCGTCATTGTCGGGCAGGCCGAGTCCGATCCCGAACTCGCGGTCAGCGTGGGCGTTCGCCTCGACCTCCCATCGGAGCTGCGCCGGCAATTGCTGCGCTCGGCGACGGATGTGGTTCGCACGCGGCTGTTGTCGCGCGCGCCACCGGATCTGTTCGAGGAGATCCACAGCGCGATCGCCGCTGTCACCGTCGGCGTCGAGCGCGAGATGTCGGGCGTCCGCGATTTCGAGGGCGCCAAGCGGGCGATCGCAAATCTCAAGGCATCCGGCCAGCTCAACGAGGCGACGCTGCTCGGCTTCGCCAGGCAGCGGCGTTATGAGGAGTCCGTGGCCGCCTTGGCGGCGTTATCCGGCTCAACGGTCGAAGTCATTCGCCCGCTGATGCAGAGCCTGCGCGAAGACGGCTTGCTGGTGCCCTGCAAGGCGGCACAGCTGAGATGGGAAACCACGGCCGCGGTGCTCGAAAGCCGCTTTGCGACCGGCGCGATGAAGCCGGCCGATCTTGTCCGGGCGCAAAGCAATTTTGCGCGCATGACGCCGGAGAATGCGCGGCGCACGCTGCGGTTCTGGCAGGTGCGGGCGTCGTAGCGGCGGATTATGTCGTTAGCCGTTCGCCATCGTTGCCGGCGATCCTGAGCGGCACGATGCTGCCGACGCTCGCGCCCGCAACCGCCACCGGCAGATAGTGCTCCGTGCGCCCCTGCCCCTCGCTCTCGATCAGCACATCGCGCGTCACGCCGATCTCGGCTTGCAGCCGCTGGCGCAACGCTGCCTCGCCCGCCGCGCGCAGCCGCTTCGCGCGCTCCTTGATCGCACCGCCCGCGACCTGCGGCATCCGCGCGGCCGGCGTGCCGGGGCGTGGAGAATACGGGAAGACGTGCAGAAACGTCAGGCCGCATTCCTCGACCAGATCGAGCGAGCGCGAGAACATCTCTTCCGTTTCGGTCGGAAAGCCCGCGATGATGTCGGCGCCAAAGGCGATGTCGGGACGCAGGCGGCGTACCTGGTCGCACAATGCGATCGCATCCTGTCGCGAATGCCGCCGCTTCATCCGCTTCAAGATCATGTCGTCGCCGGATTGCAGCGACAGGTGCAGATGCGGCATCAGCCGCGCATCGTCGGCGATGGCATCGAGCAGATCGGCATCCGCCTCGATCGAATCGATCGAGGAGATGCGCAGCCGCCTCAACTCCGGCACATGCCGCAAAATCTGCCTGGTCAACATCCCGAGCTTTGGCGCACCCGGCAGATCGGCGCCGTAGCTGGTGAGATCGACGCCGGTCAGCACGATTTCGGCATGGCCGCGGGCGACCAGCGTCCGCACCTGATCGACCACCGCGCCCATCGGCACCGAGCGCGAATTGCCGCGGCCGTAAGGGATGATGCAGAAGGTGCAGCGATGGTCGCAGCCGTTCTGCACCTGCACGAACACGCGCGGCAAACCACTTGCGTAGCCGGCGATGAGATGCGGCGCCATCTCCTTCACGGCCATGATGTCGCTCACCGCGATCTTCTCGCTGGCGCCGAGATCGAAGGCGTCGCGCGCCTGGCGCCACGCATCACCGCGCATTTTATCGTCGTTGCCGACGACGCGATCGACCTCAGTCATGTCGGCGAACATGCCACTTTGCGTCTGCGCCGCGCAGCCGGTGACGACGATGCGCGCACTTGGCCGCTCACGCTTCAACTTGCGGATCGACTGCCGCGCCTGCGCCACCGCCTCGTTGGTGACGGCGCAGCTGTTGACGACGATGGTGTCGGAGAGTCCCGCCCCCTCCGCCTCACGGCGGATCACCTCGGCCTCGAAGGAGTTGAGGCGGCAGCCGAAGGTGACGATGTCGACGGCCATCAGCCGACCGGCGCGAACAGCGCCGGATCGAAATTGCCTTCATACTCGAAGGTCGCCGTGCCCGTCATCAGCACGTGGTCGTCGCGCTCGCGCCATTCGATGCCGAGCTTGCCGCCGGGTAGCGTCATCTCGACCTTGCGCTCGGTGCGCTTCAAGCGCGCCGCCGCAACCGCGGTCGCACAGGCCGCCGAGCCGCACGCCCTGGTCAGCCCGGCGCCGCGCTCCCAGGTGCGCATCGTGATGTGGTCGCGATCGACGATATGGGCGAGCGTGATGTTAGCGCGGTCAGGGAAGATCGGATGATTTTCCAGCAGCGGACCAAAGCGCTCGAGATCATAGGCGTTGACGTCATCGACCCAGAAGATCGCGTGCGGATTGCCCATGCTGACCACGGAGGGCGAATGCAGGATCGGCTTGTCGATCGGCCCGATCTGCAATTCGATGTAGCGGGTGTCGCGGAATTCCTGGTCGAGCGGAATGTCCTTCCAGCCGAACTTCGGCGCGCCCATGTCGACGGTGTAGAGGTCGGGTGCCGGACCCTGCCAGGCATTGAGCAGGCCGGCTCGAGTCTCGAAGGTCACCGTGGTCTGCCCGCTCTTCTCGAAGATGCGCCGCACCACGCAGCGCATGCCGTTGCCGCAGGCGCCGGCTTCCGAGCCGTCACTGTTGTAGATGCTGATGAACGCTTCGGTGCCGTCGAGCCGCGGCTTCTGCAGCACCATGAGCTGGTCATAGGGCACGCCGCCCTCGGCCGACGCCACCGCGCGCGCATCGCCCGGCGTCACCGGGCCCGCGGAATCGCGCATGTCGACAACGACGATCTCGTTGCCGATGCCGTTCATCTTGGCAAATGCGTGGTTGGCCAGCGCGCTCATGAAAATTCCCGAATTTCGCCCGTGTTATATGGCGATCCTTGGCGGCTTGGCCAGTGATTTGGCGCCGGCAGCCAACGTGGACCCATGACGCATCTGTCATGGGACGAATTCGGCGCTCGCGTGTTAGAACGGCGCGGGACGCGCGAACCGGGACGCGCGGTCGGATTAAGGCCTTGGTGGATCAGGGCCTCGGGGAGAATAGATAGAATGAATCACTTTTGCCGTCTCGCTCTGGCCGCGCTGATCCCGACAGCGGTCTTGTCGTTTGGCCTGTCCGGCGCTCTGGCGCAGACGACGAGCCCGGCGCCCGCCGCGTCGGCAAGTCCTTCTCCGACAAGTCCTTCTCCGACAAGTCCCGCGCCGGCGCCTTCAGCCTCCCCGGCCGCGGGCGCTTCGCCCGCACCGGCGGCAACGCCGTCTCCGGCGGCCAGTGCCTCGCCCTTACCTGCAGCATCGCCATCCCCCGCAGCCAATGCCTCACCCAGCCCGGCGGTCCCGCCGCCCGCTGCTGCCGCCACGCCCGCCCCGGTGCAGAGCGCCGATCCCTTTGGCCTGGAGACCACGCTCGAGGCCAAGAAGGTCGTGATGATCAAGGGTACCGCCAATTGGGACTCGGCCTTCGACACCCTGGTCGACGCCTTCAAGACGCTGAACGCGCTGCTCGACAAGCAGGGCATCAAGCACGCGGGCAATCCGATGATCGTCTACACCTCCACGGACGACACCGGCTTCACCTTCCTCGCCGAAATCCCGGTCGAGCAGGATCCGAAGAACCTGACCAAGGACATGAGCATCGGCAAATCGCCCGAGGGCAAGGCGCTGAAATTCGTCCATCGCGGCTCCTACGACAACATGGACAACACCTATGAGGCGATCACCAATCACCTCGACGACAAGAAGCTCGAAGCCAAGGACACCTTCATCGAGGAGTACCTCACCGATCCCCTCAAGACGGCCGAGGACAAGCTCGTGATCAACGTGTTCGTACCGCTGAAGTGAGACCGATGAAAAAGCCTGTCGCCGTCGCCGCTATCCTCGCTGCCGCCACCCTGCTGGCAGCGCCCGCACTCGCCGATGATTTCCCCTCCGCCATCTCCGTGAGCGGCGAGGCGACCGTTTTGGCGGCGCCCGACCTCGCGCAGATCGATGCCGGCGTCGCCAACGACGCCAAGACGGCGAAGGAAGCATCCGACGCCAACAACGCCGCGATGGGCAAGGTGCTGCTGGCTCTCAAGGGCATCGGCATTGCCGAGAAGGACTACCAGACCTCGCGGCTGTCGCTTCAGCCGCAATACGGCCAGAACAAATCCACCGGTGCCTCGCCCGTGGTCGGCTTCCGCGCCTCCAACCGCGTCACCGTCAAAATTCGCGACGTGACCAAGGTCGCCGGCATCATCGACACGCTGGTCGGCGCCGGCGCGAACGACATCGGCAACATCTCCTTCGAAGTAACGCAGGCCTCAAAGCTGCTCGACGACGCGCGCGAGCAGGCGGTGGTGGACGCGCGTCGCAAAGCCGAGATCTACGCCAAGGCCACCGGCGTCACCTTGGGCGCGCCGCTCAGCGTTGTCGAAGGCGGGGCTCCGATGCCGTTGTTCAAGGGCCGCATGGCCGCTGCGCCGATGGCCGCACCCGCTGCCGTCGCACCCGGCGAGGAAACGCTGTCGGTGACGGTGAATGTGAGCTGGGCGATCAAGGCAAAAGAGCAATAGCTCTCTTGTCCCGGACGCGCTGCAGCGTGAAACGCTGCTGCGCTGAGCCGGGACCCAGAAAGCAACACTGCACTATACGGCGACATGGGCCCCGGCTCTGCATCGCACCGTCGTAGAGACGCTGCGATGCGTCCGGGGCACGAGCAGTTTGCCAGGACGCTAAATCTCCACCACCTGCCCCGGCTTCATCGCCACGAACCGCTCCTGCGAAATCTCGGCGGCATCGAGCGCCTCGACCAGCGCCTTGGCCGGCGCATCGATCGCTTCATCCGTCAGCTGGAACGTCCCGTGATGGTGCCCGAGCGCGGCTTGCGCGCCGCAATCGGCGAGCGCCTTCACGGCATCCTCCGGATTCATGTGCTGGTCGCGCATGAACCAGCGCGGTTCGTAGGCGCCGATGGGAAGGATCGCGAGCCGCAACGGCCCGTGCTGCTCGGCGACGCGACGGAAATGCCCGCCGTCGCCATAGCCGGAATCGCAGACCACGTAGATTTTCCCGGCCGGCGTCTCCAGCACGAAGCTCGCCCACAGCGCCTTGTTGCGATCGAACATGCCGCGTGCCGTCCAGTGCCGGGTCGGCACCAGCGTCACGGCCACGCCACCACCGAGCTCGACGCGATCGTGCCAGTCGAAGGCTTCCGCCTTGATCGCGGAATCAGCGCTGCGCATGGTGACGTCGTTGCCGAGCGGGGTAACCACGCGCGGTGCAAAATTCTTGGCGAGCCGCGCCAGTGTCGCGACGTCGAGATGATCGTAATGCCCGTGCGAGACCAGCACGACATCGATCTTCGGCAAATGATCGAAGGCAATACCGGGATCGTTGTGCCGCTTCGGCCCGGCCCACCCCACCGGCGAGACCCGCATTGACCAGACGGGATCGACAAGGATGTTGAGGCCGCCGGTCTGGATCAGCCAGCTGGCATGGCCGACAAAGGAAAGCCGCACCCTGTCGCCATCGACGCGTTCCGGCGGGGTGTCGGCATGGGAGTTCGGCACCCAATCCGGCCACGTCTCGCGCTTCCGCCCACCGCCGAACTGCCAGCGGAACACCTCGCCGAGCGATCTCGGCGGCGCGCCGTCCGGGTCAAAGAAGTGCAGGCCGTTGAAGTGGTCGGAGACGGGTCCGTCGTAGGTTTTCATGCGGGAGATCCAAGGGGATGGCACACCAACCATTGCTGCGCCCCGGCGAGCAGTAGCGGGTGACCGGCGCGGGGCGGACTTAGGGATGGTTAAGGCGGTAAGACATCACCGCCTATATGGGCGGAGCCAGCAGAAAAGGAACCCATCGCCAAAACGGTCATATTTTCAGGCTCTTGCCCTACCGGACGGCCCCCGGCACCCTAACTTTCCTTGACTTTTGGGCGTGAGCGGCGTTTAACCCCGCCACTTTCTCGGAAAGGCTTTCTTTTCGACCCGCCGACTGGCCCTGGAGGCCAGCGGTCAACGCCCGACAGCGCTATGCGCCCTCGGGCGCAAAAGTGTTTGGATTTTCTGCTCCCTCGCTCCGCTCTTGCGGGGAGAGGTTAAAAAGGACAACGGCATTGTTCGACAATCTGTCGGAACGGCTTGGCGGCATTCTCGATCGTCTGACGGGGCGCGGTGCGCTGACCGAAAAGGACGTCGACGCCGCGATGCGCGAGGTGCGCCGGGCGCTGCTGGAAGCCGACGTCGCGCTCGAAGTGGTACGCAGCTTCACTGAACGCGTCCGCGAGCAGGCGATCGGCGCCACCGTCGTCAAGTCGGTCACGCCCGGCCAGATGGTGGTCAAAATCGTCCACGACGAGCTGATCAACACGCTCGGCGCCGAAAGCCAGACCATCGACGTCAATTCCGTGCCGCCGGTGCCGATCATGATGGTCGGTCTGCAAGGCTCGGGTAAAACCACCACCACCGCAAAACTCGCCCGCCGCATGGTCCAGCGCGACAAGCGCAAGGTGCTGATGGCCTCGCTCGACATCTATCGGCCGGCGGCGATGGAACAGCTGGCCGTGCTCGGCCGCGACCTCGACATTCCGACCCTGCCGATCGTGGCGGGACAACAGCCGGCGCAGATCGCCAAGCGCGCGCTGGAAGCCGGCAAGCTCGGCGGCTACGACATCGTGCTGCTCGACACCGCCGGCCGCACCACACTCGACGAAGAGATGATGGCGGAAGCAGCAAGCATCAAGGCTGCCGCCAATCCGCATGAAGTGCTGCTGGTCGCCGACAGCCTCACCGGCCAGGACGCCGTCAATCTTGCCCGCGCGTTCGACGAGCGCGTCGGCCTCACCGGCATCGTGCTGACGCGCGTCGACGGCGACGGCCGCGGCGGCGCCGCGCTGTCGATGCGCGCGGTCACCGGCAAGCCGATCAAGCTGATCGGCACCGGCGAAAAGACCGATGCGCTGGAAGATTTTCATCCCGATCGTATCGCCGGCCGCATCCTCGGCATGGGCGACGTGGTGTCGCTGGTTGAACGTGCCGCCGCCAACATCGACGCCGAAAAGGCCGCGCGCACCGCCGAGCGCATGCGCAAGGGTCAGTTCGACCTCAACGACATGCGCGAGCAGCTCTCGCAGATGGCAAACATGGGCGGCATCAGCGGGCTGATGGGCATGATGCCCGGCATCGCCAAGATGAAGAACCAGATCGCGGCCGCCGGCATCGACGACAAGATTTTGAAGCGCCAGGTCGCGGTGATCGATTCGATGACGCGCGACGAGCGCCGTCATCCGGACCTCCTGAAGGCGAGCCGCAAGAAGCGCATTGCCGCAGGCAGCGGCCAGAGCGTCGAGCAAGTCAACAAGCTGCTGAAGATGCACCGGAACATGGCCGACATGATGAAGGCCATGGGCTCGGGCAAGCGCGGCCCGCTCGCCGGCATCGCGCAGGCGATGGGCTTTGGCGGCGGCATGAAGCCGCCTTCGCCGGAAGAGATGAAGGCTCTTCAGGAAAAGATGCAAGGCGGCGGACAGGGTTTGCCCAGCCTGCCGAAGGATTTGCCGGCCGGTCTGCGTACCGGCCTGCCGAACGTTCCTGGACTGACCGGGCTGAGCGGCAAGCCGACCTTGCCGGGTCTCGGCGGTTTTCCAGGCAAGAAGAAATGAGGAATTCGTCGCGCGGGATCGATAAGCGTCCCGCGCAACGCGGAATACCAATCAACCGAACAGACTGTACTTTAAAGGAGAACCAAATGTCCGTCGTTATCCGCCTCGCCCGCGCAGGCACCAAGAAGCGTCCCGTCTATCACGTCGTCGTCGCCGACTCGCGCTTCCCCCGCGATGGCCGCTTCATCGAGCGTCTCGGCTATTTCAACCCGCTGCTGCCGAAGGACAACGAGACCCGGCTGAAGCTCGACATGGACAAGGTCAAGGCCTGGCTCGCCAAGGGCGCGCAGCCCTCGGACCGCGTCTCGCGCTTCCTCGACGCCGCCGGCGTCAAGAAGCGCGAAGCGCGCAGCAACCCGGAGAAGGCCGTGCCGCGCAAGGAGCGCAAGGCGCAGGCCGAAGCCGCCGCGAAGAGTTAAGGTTCGATCATGTCGGCGCTGATCTGCGTCGCGCGGATCGGCGCCGCGCATGGGGTGCGCGGTGCGGTCAAATTGTGGACTTTTACGGAAGATCCCTTTGCCGTACGCAGCTACGGGCCGCTTGTTTCCAAGGACGGCAAGCGCCAGTTCGAACTGGCGCAGGCTCGCGAAGCCAAGGATCATCTGGTCGCGACGTTCAAGGGCGTCACGACCCGCGATGACGCCGAGCGTCTCAACGGAATCGAACTCTATGTCGCGCGCGAAAAACTGCCGGCGACGGATGAGGACGAATATTACCACGCCGATCTGATCGGGCTCGACGCCGTCACCACGGATGGCGATGCGCTCGGCCGCGTGCTGGCGATCCATAATTTCGGTGCCGGCGACATCATCGAGATCGCGCCGCTCAAGGGCGCGACGATGTTGTTGCCGTTCACCAACGCAGTTGTGCCGGAGGTCGACATCGCCGGCGGCCGCGTCGTGATCGCGCTGCCGCAGGAGATCGAGGGCGACAAGGACGGAGACGAAGACCTTTCCCCGAGTCGTCCCGGCGAAGGCCGGGACCCATAACCACAGGCCGTGGTTTTTGGCTAAGCTGGTGGCTCCGATCATCGCAAAATTGCCTGCGGTGGCTATGGGTCGCGGCCTTCGCCGGACGACGAGACGTTTTGGATACGATGACAACGCCCTGGCGCGCGACGGTGCTGACGCTGTTTCCGGAGATGTTTCCGGGGCCACTCGGCGTGAGCCTGGCCGGCCGGGCGCTGGCCACCGGGCTGTGGGAGATCGAGGCCTGCGACATCCGGGCTTCCGCGACCGACCGCCACCGCAGCGTCGATGACACCCCGGCAGGCGGCGGCCCGGGCATGGTGCTACGGGCGGATGTCTTGGCGGCCGCGATCGATGTCGCTGATATTCGGCCCGACCGGCCCCGCCTGCTGATGAGCCCGCGCGGTCGGCCATTGACCCAGGCCCGCGTCGTGGAGCTTGCCCAGGGACCTGGCCCCCTGATCGTCTGTGGGCGGTTCGAGGGGATCGACCAGCGGGTGATTGACGGGCGCGGCCTGGAGGAGGTCTCGATCGGCGACTACGTGCTCTCCGGGGGCGAAATCGCCGCTTTGGCCCTGATCGACGCCTGCGTGCGGCTGCTGCCGGGCGTCATGGGCAAGGAGGCCTCGGGAACCGAGGAGAGTTTTTCGGACGGCCTGCTCGAATATCCCCAATACACCCGTCCGCAGCTGTTCGAAGGGGTTCCGATCCCGGAGATCCTGACCTCCGGCGACCATGCCAAGGTCGCGGCTTGGCGGCGGGCCGAATCCGAGGCTCTGACGGCCGCCCGGCGGCCGGATCTGTGGGCCCAAATCCCGGCCAAAGCCCCGAATCGGCCCGGACGCCAAAAAACGCCAAAAAACAAGACAGACGGGTGACAAACGCTCCGGCTTGCCTTATAGGAGCGGCCACATCCGCAATGGCTGGATAAACGAATTTCGCGCGGCCCCCGTTTCGCAAGGCTGGGCGCGCCGATGGAGATTACCCCATGAACCTGATCCAACAGCTCGAAAAAGAGCAATTCGACAAGCTGTCCGCCGGCAAGGTCATTCCGGAGTTCGGTCCCGGCGATACCGTGATCGTCAACGTGAAGGTCGTCGAAGGCGACCGCACCCGCGTGCAGGCCTATGAAGGCGTCTGCATCGGCCGTTCCGGCGGTGGCCTCAACGAGAGCTTCACCGTCCGCAAGATCTCCTATGGCGAGGGCGTGGAGCGCGTGTTCCCGGTGATGTCGCCGATGATTGATTCGATCAAGGTGGTGCGTCGCGGCAAGGTGCGTCGCGCCAAGCTCTATTACCTCCGCAATCTCCGCGGCAAGTCGGCCCGCATCGTCGAGAAGACTGAGCACGCCAAGGCCGTCAACGAGTAAGCTTCGCTACCAGGCAAGTTTCTAGAAAGCGCGGGGCCAAACACCCCGCGCTTTTTTGTTGCCTCAGCCGTGCGCGTCAAAGCCCTCGCGCTTCCAAATCTCCCTGCTATATATTCCTGGAATGTTTCCAGATCCGACCAGCTTCGTAACCCCCCAGCGCGTCGTCATCGACGATCGCTCGCGGCTGCCTGGCCGGTTCTTCGGGCGCTTCGCGACCTCGGCAACGTCAGAGCTTAGTCCCGCAGCTTAAAGGCTGCGCTGAAGACGATTTTGTTGCCCCGCGCGCCACCCGCGCTCATCGCTGACACACATTGTTCGGAGCCTAAGCTCATGTCCAAGCCGACCACATTGTACGACAAGATCTGGAACGACCATCTGGTGCATGAAGCCGACGACGGCACCTGCCTGCTCTATATCGACCGCCATCTGGTGCACGAGGTGACCTCGCCGCAGGCGTTCGAAGGCCTGCGCGCCACGGGCCGCAAGGTGCATGCGCCCGAGAAGACGCTCGCCGTGGTCGACCACAACGTGCCGACCACCGATCGCAGCAAGCCCAATCCCGATCCGGAGAGCATCGAGCAGATCAAGGCGCTAGCCGACAACGCCAAGGAATTCGGCATCGAATATTACAACGAGTTCGACAAGCGCCAGGGCATCGTCCACGTCATCGGTCCCGAACAGGGCTTTACGCTGCCCGGCACCACCATCGTCTGTGGTGACAGCCACACCTCGACGCATGGGGCGTTCGGCGCGCTCGCGCACGGCATCGGCACCAGCGAGGTCGAGCATGTGCTGGCGACGCAGACGCTGATCCAGAAGAAGGCCAAGAACATGCGCGTCAGCGTCGACGGCAAATTGCCGGACGGCGTGACGGGCAAGGACATCATCCTGGCCATCATCGGCGAGATCGGCACCGCGGGCGGCACCGGCTACGTGCTGGAATATGCCGGCGACGCCATCCGCGCGCTGTCGATGGAAGGCCGCATGACGGTCTGCAACATGTCGATCGAAGGCGGCGCGCGCGCCGGTCTGGTCGCACCGGACCAGAAGGCGTTCGACTTCCTGCGTGATCGGCCGAAATCGCCGAAGGGCGCGGCCTGGGACGCGGCGATGCGCTATTGGGAAAAACTGCGTTCCGACGAAGGCGCGCATTTCGATCACGAGCTGCGCCTCGATGCCGCCAAGCTGCCGCCGATCGTGACCTGGGGCACGAGCCCTGAGGACGTGATCTCGGTGACCGGCTTCGTGCCCGATCCGGACAAGATCGCGGACGAGGCCAAGCGTCTCTCCAAGCATCGCGCCCTGAAATATATGGGCCTGACGGCGGGAACGAAGATCACCGACATCAAGCTCGACCGTATCTTCATCGGCTCCTGCACCAACGGCCGCATCGAAGACTTACGCGCCGCCGCCAAGATTGCGGAAGGCAAGCAGGTCGCAGGCACCGTCAACGCCATGGTCGTGCCCGGCTCCGGCATCGTGAAGGAGCAGGCGGAGGCTGAAGGCCTGGACAAGATCTTCATCAAGGCCGGCTTCGAATGGCGCGAGCCGGGCTGCTCGATGTGCCTCGCGATGAACCCGGACAAACTGAAGCCGGAGGAGCGCTGCGCCTCGACCTCGAACCGCAACTTCGAGGGACGCCAGGGTTTTAAGGGCCGCACGCATCTGGTGTCGCCGGCTATGGCGGCGGCGGCTGCGATCGCGGGTCACTTCGTCGACGTCCGGGAGTGGCGCTAAGCCGCTCCCTGCAATTTGACCTAAAGCGACAAACGGCCGTTAAGCCGCTTCGCCCACATTGCATCCTCGCGGCGGTTTCGCGGGGACGCATCTCATGGCCAACAAGCCCGACTATGTCGATCTGATCAGCGATGCGACCCGCCAGCACCGGCGGCGTACAACGCCGCTGCGCATCGTCGCCAAGCCCGAGGTCGAGGAGACGTCAAGGCTCAGCCGCTGGCCGCCCGCGATCTTCAGGCAGTGGAAGATCGAGAATCTGATGCCGTGGAAATCTGCGTCGCGGAAGCTGAAGGATTGGCTCTAAGCCGCGGGATGAACAAAGGGCGCCGCTGGGGCGCCCTTTTCATGTCGACCGTACTTACCAATAGCGATACGGATGGTGCCAGCGGTGCCAATGGTGCCAGTGGCAGATGCGGCGCGGGCCGTAATAGGTCCAGATGATCCGGCAGCGACGCGGATGGTGGTAGTAGGGATAGTAGCCACCGTAATAGCGCCGGTGGAAATGGCGATAGCCATAATGGGGCCGATAGACTCCAAAGCGGTGATATCCGCCATAGCGATGGAAGCCGCCGTAGCGATAGCCGCCACCATGGAAGGCCGGCGCGGCGCGGAAGCCGCCGCCATGAAAACCACCACCACGAAAGCCACCACCATGGAAGCCGCCAACGTGTCCTCCACCACCGTGGAAGCCACCGCCACCGCCGTGGAAACCTCCACCTCCACCATGTCCTCCGCCACCTCCGCCGCCGCCATGACGGACCTGCGTGATCATGTCGTCGCCCGCAGCCTTCGCTGCCGGCAACGCCGTCGGGTTGATCGGCGTCATCGCTTCAGCGCGACGCGCAGTCCCGGCCGCCATCATCAGCGTGGCAACGGCCGCAAGCCCGAGCAAGCGCAACGGGCTTGTCCCGGGATTCAACATCCTCAGCATGGAATTTCTCCCTGAATGTGAACAGCGACATTGCGGCGCAGCGTCGCGCGCCATCGCTGTTCATTGCGGTCGCTCCCGGGATTAAACTAGGAACAGCGAGTTGAACGTCCCATGAATGAACGCGTTCCTCGCGTCACCACCACGGTCCGTAGCCGAACACGAACGGCGCGGGCACGCCGTAAGGATAGGGACGATAATAGATGGGCCGTGCATAATAGTGCGGATCAGGACGCGGAGAGTACCGGGTCATGTCGCCGTCACGCACATGACGTCGCGCATCGAACACCGCGCGCCCGGCCGATGCATCGGGCAGCTTCGTCACCCTCTGCCTCGCGGACACATGCGGCAGGCTGGCGGCAAGCCCGACAATAACAGCCAATGCGATCCATCTCGTCATGACGACCTCCGCCCGACACTGTGCGCTCATCGTCGGCGCCGGACTGATCGGCGCGCTACCCGGACATGAGAGCGCGTCAGCCGCGACGCCAATAGCAGCTCATATGCGGCGTGATCACGGTGCCACTCGGCCTGTGTTCCTGCACATAGGCGACGTTGCACTCACGGACCGCGTCCGGGCCTGGGTTGTAGCGCGGATAGACGCCGTCCGGCGTGTAGTAGGGCGTGACGCGCAGACGCGTCTGGGGCCGCCTGCGTGGCGGCGGGACGTCGTCGGACGAGGCGGCCTGGGCGACACGGAGTTCTGTGCCAGCCGTCTGCGCTTGGGCACTACTCACGCCCAACTGCGAAAACAACCCCATGCACAGTAGCGTCAGTGCTGTTTTTGCTCGCATTTTACTGCCCACCTGAACCGTTCCCCATCGAGGCCCCAAGCTCCCCGTTTTGGCGGCGCCCGTCAACCTCACGCGCTTATAAAGCCGGATGCATCGGCGCGGAACCCGCGCTAAGACAAGCGCATGTGGACGGACCTGAAAGCGCCCTCGCTGGCCGAGATGGAAGTGACGGCGCACGACATTTTCGAGCGCCTGCCGGCGGAATTTCGCGGCCTCTGTGAGGGCCTGATCATCCGCGTCGAAGACTTCCCGACCGAGGAGGTCCTGGATGAGATGGAATGCGAGAGCGAGTTCGACCTGCTCGGCCTGTTCCAGGGCGTCGGCCTGCCCCAGCAAAGTCTTGGCGATGTGGCACGGCTGCCCAACATGGTCTGGCTCTACCGCCGGCCGATCCTGGATTACTGGGCCGAGCACGACGAAAGCCTCGGCCACATCGTCCGCCACGTCCTGATCCACGAGATCGGCCACCATTTCGGCCTCTCGGACGACGATATGGCTGATATTGAGGCTCAAGCAGAGTAGATCTGCCGAAATCGGCCTAGGATTCGGGCCCCGATCGCGATAAATACGCGGTCCCTAACCATTCCCGGGAAGCGCAACCATGGACAAGTTCACCACGCTGGAAGGCGTCGCGGCGCCGCTGAAGATCATCAATGTCGACACCGACATGATCATTCCGAAGCAGTACCTCAAGACCATCAAGCGCACCGGCCTCGGCAAGGGGCTCTTCTCCGAGCAGCGCTACAAGGACGACGGCAGCGAGAACCCGGATTTCGTGCTGAACCAGCCGGCCTATCGCAACACCAAGGTGCTGGTCGCCGGCGACAATTTCGGCTGCGGCTCGAGCCGCGAGCACGCGCCCTGGGCGCTGCTCGACTTCGGCATCCGCTGCGTGATCTCGACCTCTTTCGGCGACATCTTCTACAACAACTGCTTCAAGAACGGCATTCTGCCGATCCGCGTCAGCCAGGAAGACCTCGACAAGCTGTTCGACGATGCCGAGCGCGGCGCCAACGCGACGCTGACGATCGACCTGCCGAACCAGGAGATCCGCGGTCCCGACGGTGGCAAGGTCAAGTTCGAGATCGATCCGTTCCGCAAGCACTGCCTGATCAACGGCCTCGACGACATCGGTCTGACGATGGAGAAGAAGTCCTCGATCGATACGTATGAAGCGAAGCTCAAGACCGAACGCGCCTGGGCCTGAGATCGCTTTCTGTTTCGAGCCCCGGTGCGCGACGCGCGCCGGGGCTTTTTCTTTGCCCCGATTATCCCGTATAGCTCCCGCCCATGCTGCCCGAGATTGTCACCTTCTGGCATGGCCCGATGGACGCGCTGCGCCAGACCTGTCTGCGCTCGCAGCTGGCGGCCGGCCACAAGGTCACGGTCTATAGCTTCGACGCCATTCCAGGCCTTCCCGCCGGCGTCGGCAATGCGGACGCCGAAGCGATCCTGCCGCACGCCTTCTCCGAACGGTTGCGGCCGCCGCAGCCGGACGGCAGCTGGCGCGACTGGACCACGCTCCAGTTCAGCGACTTCTTCCGCATGAAGCTGATGGCGAAGGGTCTTGGCCTCTGGCTCGATGCCGATGTGCTGCTGCTCAGGCCCGCCACAATCGATCCGGCAAAGCCCTATTTCGCCTGGGAGCGGCCGCGCCAGCTCGGCAACTCCGTGATTTATCTGCCGCCACAGCACGGCATCGTCACGGCGTTCGAAGAGCTGATGGAGCAGGAGGAGCTGACGCCGGATTGGCTGTCGCTGCGCCATCGCATCGCCTTTGCGATGCGCCGCCTGCGCGGCGGCTCGAACCGCCTCTCTGATATTCGCGTCGCGATCTTCGGGCCCGCCGCGCTCAGCGCGCTCGCCCGCCGCACCGGTGAGTTGCAAAATGCGCTGCCGAAGCAGTCGTTCTACGCCGTGCACGCCGAGCCAAAACTGTTCTTCGATCCCTCGAGCTATCTTGGCCTCGTCACCAACCCCGACATCATCGGCCTGCACATCTCGCCCAAGGGGCGAGGCGGCGAGAAGCCGATCCCGGGGAGTTTGTATGCGTGGGCGACGGAGCGGTTCGCGTAGCACGACGCGCAGGCGGTGCGCCCCCTCTCTCGCTCGCGGGAGAGGGCGGGGGAGAGGGTGTCTCCACGTCGGGACAATCCCCTAGAGGAGAGAACCCTCACCCGCGCCTTCGGCGCGACCTCTCCCGCAAGCGGGAGAGGTGCAGCGGAGACCGCGGCCTCATTCTCAATTTGATCCAGCGCAACGCGCGTCTGCACCATTGTGCCTAGTGTCGCTCCAATTCCACGACCCGAATGGAGCCTCGCATGAGCACCGCAAGCAGGCCTTATCCCATCGTCCAGGACCTCATCGAATCCTTCGCGAACTGGCTCAAGCATCGCCGCGAGCTGAGCGAGTTGCGGCAGCTTGATCGCTCCGATTTCGACCGGATCGCCAACGATCTCAGGATCGCACCTGATGATCTTGAGGAACTGGTCCGCCACGGAAAGCACTCTGCCGACGAGCTGCCGAAAATGCTGGAGCAACTCGGCATCAGCACAGAGCGCCTCGGGCAAGCGCAGCCGCTGTTGCTGCGCGACATGGAGCGGGTCTGCTCGCTCTGCAGCCACAAGGCACAATGCGACCGCGATCTCGCCCACGGCACCGCCGTGGAAAACTACCACGGCTATTGCGGCAACGCCTCGACCCTGGAGTCGCTCGACCGCGCTGACGTGGCGCCGCGCTGAGGCGGCTCGCAGCTGCTCAGGTTCCTCAGCAGGGTCACCGATCCTGACGGTTTACAAGGTTAAGCACGGCTGTGGAGCAGCACACTCGGGGGTGCATTGACGCTTGCCCGAAGCGGCAGCCTTTTTCGCCTGACACCCAGCGCCTTGTTACGGTGCCTCGAAAAGCAAAGATTCTTAAGAACCAACGCTGAGCCACGCGGTTACACAGCAAACCCGCGAGGTGAACTCATGCGTCGATCAGACTTAGCAGCCATCCTGTTCCTAGCTTCCGGGTTCATTCCCGTCAGCGCGTCTGCTCAGCAGATGACGCCGGACACTAACCAATCTTCAAGTCAAATTGGCCCCGAGCGCACCCAACAACAGTCAGGCCAATCCCAAACCCAAAACACCCCAACTCAGCCGGAACGCACCCCGCAGCAGTCGGACCAAACCCGCGACCGAGACCGCCGCAGCGCCGAAGACACGCGGATCAATCGAGATTGGACGACGCGGCAGCGTGGCGAGGACCGCATGGACACGGATCGCATGCGTCAGCGCCAGATGGGGCGCATGATGGACCAGGATGAGGACCATCAGACCACCGGCCGAAATTGGCGGCGCGACGATGATGATATGGATCGCGGCCGCCGATATGGCTCTATGGACCGGAGCGAGGGCCGCTATTCCTATGAGCTCCCGCCTCGTGCTCGCGTAAAGACGTGTATCGAATACGAGAACGGGGACGAGTTCTGCCGGTACCGCGATTAGCTGATGGAGTCCGCCCTCAGCCCTTCCCCATCGCGGCAATCGCATCCGCGATCTCGATCGTGCGCCTTGCCATGTCGGCATGCAGGCGCTCCACCATCGCGCCGTCGAGGCGGATCGCGCCGCGCGACACGTTTTCCGGCAGCTCGAACGCCGCGATGATTTTTCGCGCGCGCGCGACGTCTTCTTCGGGCGGGGTGAAGATGGCGTTGCAGGCATCGATCTGCGACGGATGGATCAGCGTCTTGCCGTCGAAGCCGAGGTCTCGGCCTTGCGCGCATTCGGTGGCGAAGCCATCGGGGTTGGCGATGTCACTGTAGGGACCGTCGAGGATCTCGAGGCCATGGGCGCGCGTCGCCAGGATGCAATGGGTGATCATCGGGATCATCGCGGCGCGGCCGGGCAGCATCTTGATCCGTGTCTCGCGTGAGATGTCATTCGGGCCGAACACGAAACCGGAGAGGCGCGTCTTGGGATCGCGACCGGCCTCGGCCAGCTCCTCGGCATGCAGCACGGCGCGCGCGGTCTCGATCATGGCCCAGACCTTCACTGATGGCGCCGCGCCGAGCTCCGCAAGGCGGCTGCCGATCGCCTGAAGATCCTCGATGCTTGAAACTTTCGGAACCAGGATTCCATCCGGCGACGCCTTGGCCGCCATCGCGACGTCATCGGCCCACCATTGCGTATCGAGAGCGTTGGTCCGGATCAGGATCTCGCGTTTGCCGAACCCCTTGTCCGCGATCGCGGCGGCGATGCCGTCGCGCGCCACCGTCTTGGCGTCGGGGGCGACGGAATCTTCGAGGTCCAGGATCAGGCCGTCGGCGGCGAGATTCCGCGCCTTCTCCAGCGCGCGCGGGTTGGAGCCCGGCATGAACAGATGGCTGCGGCGGGGGCGGGTCATGCTACGTTCCTTCCGGTTTCCTCGTCTCCATGATGACCGAAGCCGATAGCATCTGGGCTGCCTATTCGAAAGGCTTGTTCGCACCAGCGGTATATGATTAGGCATAGGCCATGATGACATTCCCGAAGCAATTGCTGGACGGCTACAAGGCCTTCGCCACGCAGCGGCTGCCGACCGAGCAGAGCCGCTACCGCGAGCTGTCGGTGAAGGGGCAGTTCCCGGAAGTGATGGTGATCGGCTGCTGCGATTCCCGCGTCTCGCCCGAGGTGATCTTCGACGTCGGGCCCGGCGAGTTGTTCGTGATGCGCAACATCGCCAATTTGGTGCCGGTGTATCAGCCCGATGCCAATGCGCATGGCGTTTCGGCTGCGCTCGAATATGCGGTGACCGTGCTCAAGGTAAAGCACATCGTGGTGCTCGGGCACGCGCAATGCGGTGGCATCCGCGCCTTCGTCGACAAGATCGAGCCGCTCACGCCGGGCGACTTTATCGGCAAATGGATGCAGATGTTCATCAAGCCGGGCGAAGTGGTCGAGCAGCGCGACCACGAGACCATGGCGCAATTCGTCGAGCGCATCGAGAAGGCCGCGGTGTTCCGCAGCCTGGAAAACCTGATGACGTTCCCGTTCGTGCAGAAAGCGGTCGACAGCGGCCAGATGCAGACCCACGGCGCCTATTTCGGCGTCGCGGAGGGATCGCTGTTCGTGCTGGACAAGGACGCGAAGGAATTTCGCAGCGTCAGGGACGCGGCATAGCTCGGCTGCGTAGGGTGGGTTAGCCGAAGGCGTAACCCACCTCTTTAATCTCCGCGGTCGCAGAAGTGGTGGGTTACGCCGAGCGGTCTGCGCTTCGCGCAGTCCGCAGGGCTAACCCACCCTACGAGACCTTCTTTACGCCGCCTTCTTCTTCGCGGCTATCAGCTTGCGGTTGATCAGCACTTCCGCGATCTGAATCGCGTTGAGGGCGGCGCCCTTGCGCAGATTGTCGGACACGCACCAGAGAACGAGGCCGTTCTCCACCGTCGCGTCCTCCCGGATACGGCTGATATAGGTCGCGTCCTCGCCGGCCGCCTCATACGGCGTGGCGTAGCCGCCGGGTTCGTGCTTGTCGATGACGAGACAGCCGGGCGCCTTGCGCAGGATGTCGCGCGCTTCGTCGGCGCTGATCGGGTCCTCGAACTCGATGTTGACGGCTTCGGAGTGGCCGACGAACACCGGCACGCGTACGCAGGTCGCGGAGAGCTTGATCTTGGGATCAAGAATCTTCTTGGTCTCCATCATCATCTTCCACTCTTCCTTGGTGTAGCCGTCCTCCATGAAGACGTCGATCTGGGGGATGACGTTGAAGGCGATGCGCGCGGGGAATTTCTTGTTGACCAGTTCCTGGTTGGTGTAGACGGCCTTGGTCTGCGAGAACAATTCGTCCATCGCATCCTTGCCGGCACCCGACACCGATTGATAGGTCGAGACCACGACGCGCTTGATGGTCGCCTTGTCGTGCAGCGGCTTCAGCGCGACCACGAGCTGCGCGGTCGAGCAGTTCGGGTTGGCGATGATGTTCTTCTTCTTGAAGCCGGCGGTCGCATCCGCGTTCACTTCCGGCACGATCAGCGGGACGTCCGGATCCATGCGGAAGGCCGAGGAATTATCGATCACGACCGCGCCGGCGGCGCCGATCTTCGGCGACCATTCCTTCGACACTTCGCCGCCCGCCGACATCAGGCAGATGTCGACATCGGAGAAATCATAGTGCTCGAGCGCCTTGCACTTCAGGGTGCGGTCGCCATAGGAGACCTCGACGCCGACGCTGCGGCGCGACGCCAGCGCCACGACCTCGTCCGCGGGGAATTTGCGCTCATCGAGGATGCCCAGCATTTCCCGTCCGACATTGCCGGTCGCGCCGACGACTGCGACTTTGTAACCCATCGTTCACTCTCCGATGAAAAAGGCCTTCCCTCGAGCTGACGCTTAAACAGGAAGAGCAGCGCTTCTATGCGAGAACCGGCCTCAAGACAACGTTGGACCATGCGTGAAGGCCGTGGATGCAGTCGCCTGAGGCCGGCACGGCCGCAACTTCCACCCAGATCCATCTGGCGCTCGCCAATTTCGCCGACGAAATCGTCGGCACGCTGGCGCACCTGTTTGCCTATGTGGGGGCGCTGGTCCTGTTTGCCATCCTCGCGCTCGCGGGTCTCGACCAGCTACCGGATTTGCGCGACGATGAGTCCGTTTCGAGGCCGGGCTGGGCCGAGGCCTCCCGCTCGCATCCGGCCTTCGCCCTCAGTCGGCCTGAATCATCAGAAAAAACAGCGCCTTACACGATCTTCCGGCATCCCGAAGGAGGCCGCCGCGACGTGATGCGCTGGACCGGCGACGCCGACAAGCCGGTGGCTGAGCTCGAAATCTACCGGGAAGGCAGCGAGTTCGACGTGACGCGTCCGGCGACCGCAGACCTGGCTGTCCGGATGCGCCTCGACCCGACCGCCTCGCTCGAACAGGCCGGCATGATCGACACCAAATTTGGCCCCGTCGCCCTGTTCCGGCCGACCGGCACGGCAGAGGGGACACTGGCCTGCCTCGGCTACCTCAAGCGCAACGAGGAGCCCGGCTTGCAGATCTCCGGCTTCTCCTGCCAGAGCGACACCATGCCGGCCCGGCGTGCGGCGATCGCCTGCACGCTGAACCGGCTGACGCTGCTGACGTCCGGCAACGAGCCGAAGCTGGCGGAATTCTTCGCCCATGCGGAGCTGAAGCGCCGCTCCTGCGACGCAGGCGGCTCGGCGGACTGGCTGCTGGGCGCCGCGAACGCGCAATTGCGCGGCGCGCTTTGAGGCGCATCAAGCTCAAGTGGCTGGTATTCATGCAACTTTTGCCGGCGCACACGATTATTCCGGGCTGGTGTGACTGAATTGACCTAGTTGCGGCTGCCCCGTCCGGGCTAGTATGGGGTCGAAATCGACTGGCGGCTTGCCGCCTGAAGGGGACGTGATGACGAAATTCTCTGCCGCGAACACATTGGCTGCCTGGGTTGCGGCGGGCGCCGTGGTTGCTGTGGCCTTCGCTGCGCCGGCTTCGGCCGACACCAAGACCAAGCCACGCTATGATGATCGCGGCCGGCACTATTACGGCCCGAGCGGCCCCAATGCGGTCTACCAGCAGGGACGAACCCGTATCTATGTGAGCAAGCGCTCGTGGCTCGATGGCGGCACGGAGGTCAATCCGGGCGATCGCAAGTTCACCGACTACGCCTTCCCGCCGGCCGTCGGCTATCCATCCTTCGCGCGCGAGAACAACAACCGCCCGATCGATCGCCAGCCGCTCGCCACGCCGGCCGATGTCGGCGGCTATCCGCAGAATTTCCCGCTGTACTGAGGCGGACGGTATCGACCGAATCAAAGGCCGGGCTCACGCCCGGCCTTTTTGCTTGTGCGAGGTGTCGTAGGGTGGGTTAGCCGAAGGCGTAACCCACCACTTTCGTTTCCGCGGAGATAGAAGAGGTGGGTTACGCCAAGCGGTCTGCGCTTCGCGCAACCCGCATGGCTAACCCACCCTACGATTCAGCGGCCCGCCGCAAAAGCCGGGTCATAGCGCCTGCAAAAGTCCTCGATCGCCTCGGAGCGAAAATCGGCGAGGCGCTCGAAGATGAGCTCATCCGACCAATCCCACCAGGCGATGCGGCGCAGGCTTTCCGTGACGGACTCATCGAAGCGCTTGCGGATGGCGCGCGCGGGAACGCCGCCGACGATGGTGTAGGGCTCGACATCGCGGCTGACGACCGCGCCCGCGGCGATCACCGCGCCGTCGCCGACGGTGACGCCCGGCAGCAGGATGGCGGCGTGGCCGATCCAGACGTCATTGCCGACGACGACGCGATCACCACGGCGATCGGCGAAGAAATCGCGGTCGCGGCTCGCCGTCGCGTCGTAATATTCGGGGACATAGGTGAAGCGATGCTGCGACGGCCGGCCCATCGGATGGTTCGGCGCGCCAATCCGCACCGAATTGGCGATGGCGGTGAACTTGCCAATGACGGCGTCGGCGACGTCGCAGTTCTCACCGAGATAGGAGTAGTCGCCGAGCGAGGCATATTCGATGCGGGTATGGCCGAGGATCTCGCAGCGGCGCCCGATCTGCGCCTCGCGCCGGCGCACCGTCTCATGGATGATGGTTTCCGCGATCTTGGGGCGGGGTGAGGTGTCCATGGAGCGGCTCCTGAGATTTCGTAGGGTGGGTTAGCCGAAGGCGTAACCCACCACTTTAATTTCCGCGGAGACAGAAGAGGTGGGTTACGCCGAGCAGATGCGCTTCGCGCATCTGCAGGGCTAACCCACCCCACGATGGCGGTGCTTGCCGTTACGCGTGCAGCTTCTGCAATTCCTTCAGAATCGCTTCGCCCATCCGCGTGGTCGAGGCGGCCGTGGCGCCTTCCGACTTGATGTCGGCGGTGCGCAGGCCACTGGCGAGCACCGCGGCGATCGCGGCGTCGACCTTGTCGGCGAGCGCGCCCATGTCGAAGGAATAACGCAGCGCCATGCCGAAGGACGAGATCATCGCGATCGGATTGGCGAGGCCCTGGCCTGCGATATCAGGCGCCGAGCCGTGCACGGGCTCATAGAGCGCCTTGCGCTTCTTGCTCTTGACGTCGACCTCGCCGAGCGAGGCCGAGGGCAGCATGCCGAGCGATCCGGTCAGCATCGCCGCGATGTCGGACAGCATGTCGCCGAACAGATTGTCGGTGACGATGACGTCGAACTGCTTCGGCGCCTTCACCAGCATCATGCCGCCGGAATCGGCAAGCTGATGCTCAAGCGTGACGTCGGGATATTCGCGCTTGTGGATTTGGGTCATCACCTCGTTCCAAAGCACGCCCGACTTCATGACGTTGCGCTTCTCCATCGACGTCACCTTGTTCTTGCGCTTTCGGGCCAGCTCGAAGGCGACGCGGCCGATGCGTTCGATCTCATAGGTGTCGTAGACCTGGGTATCGATGGCGCGCTTCTGGCCGTTGCCGAGATCGGTGATGGTCTTGGGCTCGCCGAAATAGACGCCGCCGGTGAGCTCGCGCACGATGACGATGTCGAGCCCCTCGACCGCTTCGCGCTTCAGGCTGGAGGCATCCGCGAGCGCCGGATAGCAGACGGCGGGGCGGAGGTTGGCGAACAAAGCGAGATCCTTGCGCAGGCGCAGCAGACCGGCTTCGGGGCGCACCTCGTAGGGCACTGCATCCCACTTCGGGCCGCCGACCGCGCCGAAGATGATGGCGTCAGCTTCCATCGCCTTGGCCATGTCGCCCTCGGAGATCGAGACCTTGTGGGCGTCATAGGCCGAGCCGCCGACCAGGCCGGTGTCGGTCTCGAATTTGGCGATCCCGGCCGAATTGAGCCAATCGATCAGCCGCTTCACCTCGCCCATCACCTCGGGGCCGATACCGTCGCCGGGGAGCAGCAGCAATTTGTGGGTCGCCATGGTCGTTCTTCCTCCATTCGTCATGGCCGGCATAGCCGGCCAAAGGACGGCGTCGCTGCCGCTCGCCTATGTCCCGGCCATCCACGTTTCGCCTCACTCGCGCAAAAGACGTGGATGCCCGGCACAAGGCCGGGCATGACGGCATCTCGTGAATTTCGCCGGAGTGCTAGAGCGGCGTTGCGCGCTTGGCAAGACACCATTGCCGCGCCGCGGCTGTGCAAGGCGGGCGGGGCCTGCCACACTGCGGCCCGCCGGAGTACCCCTTTGCTCGCCCCAGACCGTCCCCCGTTAGAGGCCCATCCCGCGCGGCTGATCCTGACCCTGTCGCTGGCGGCGACCGTCGGGCTCGGCATCGGCCGTTTTGCCTACGCGCTGGTGCTGCCTGATATGCGCGAGGACCTCGGCTGGTCCTACTCGGCCGCCGGTTTCATGAACACCATCAACGCCGTCGGCTACCTCGTGGGCGCGCTTGTCGCATCCCGGCTGATCCAGCGCGTCGGCTGGTCGGCGGCGATCCGCGGCGGAACCGTGGCCTGCCTCGCCGCGCTCGCGACCTGCGCGCTGACCGGGAATTTCGTCGCGCTCAGCCTCGCACGCCTGGTGCTCGGCCTGGGTGCCGCAGCCGGCTTCGTCGCCGGCGGCGCGCTGGCTGCAACCATCGCGCAGTCGCGCCCGGACCGCGCCAATTTCCTGCTCAGCCTGTTCTATGCCGGTCCCGGCGTCGGCATTCTCGCATCCGGATTGATCGCGCCGTTCACGCTGCAGCATTTCGGGCCGGGCTCGTGGTGGATCGTGTGGTGGGCGTTGACGCTGCTCTCGGCCGTGATGACCGTGCCGCTGTTCCTGGTCCGCATCGAGAGCGAGGCGCGCTTCACCGAAGCCAGCCATGCTTCCTTCGCGCTTCGCCCCGTGCTGATTTATCTCGCGAGCTACTTCCTGTTCGGCGCCGGCTACATCGCCTACATGACCTTCATGATTGCCTATGTGCGCGACAGCGGCGGCGGAGCCGCGGCGCAGGCGGGTTTCTGGGGCTTGATCGGCATGAGTGCCTTCGTGACGCCCTGGGTCTGGCGTCGCGTGCTCGCGCTCGATCGCGGCGGCCTCGCCACCGCGATCATCCTCGGCACCAACGCGATCGGCGCCGGCTTGCCGATGCTGGGACATTCGACCGCATGGCTTGCGACCTCGGCAGTGGTGTTCGGCGTCGCCTTCTTCGCCGTGGTCGGCTCGACCACCGCCTTCGTCCGCTTCAATTATCCGCCCGAGACCTGGCCGCGCGCGATCGCGGCGATGACGATCTCGTTCGGCGTCGGGCAGACGCTGGGGCCGATCGTGGTCGGCGCCATCACGGATGCGCTGGGGAGTTTGAGTTACGCGCTCAATGTGTCGGCGGGGTTGTTGGCGCTAGGGGCAGTGCTGGCGCTGTGCCAGCGGAAGGTGGGGCCGAAGAACTCGGTGCCGTAGGGTGGGTTAGCCCTGCAGATGCGCGAAGCGCATCTGTTCGGCGTAACCCACCGCTTCTCGTGCGGTGACAAAGGTGGTGGGTTACGCCGTGCGAACTGCGCTTCGCGCAGTCGCAGGGCTAACCCACCCTACGAGTTCGGAGTTAGCTCCCGCTGAACGAATTATAGCCCTGGTCTTCCCAATAGCCGCCCTTGTACTCGTTGGTGACTTCCATCGAGACCACGTATTTCGGGTTCTTGAAGCCGAGCTTGGTCGGCACGCGGATCTTCATCGGGAAGCCGTAGGCGCGCGGCAACGTTTCGTTGGCGTATTTGAACGTCATCTGGGTCTGCGGATGCAGCGCGGTGCGCATGTCCAAAGGCGAGTTGTAGCCGTCCTTGTCGGCGCACTGGAACCAGACGTATTTCGCGCGCGTGTCAGCGCCGATCAGCTTGAGGAAATCGCGGAGCGGAGTGCCGGTCCAGCTGCCGATCGCGCTCCAGCCTTCGACGCAGATATGGCGGGTCACTTGCGTAAACTGCGGCAGCTTGGTGAGCTCGGGCAACGTCCACGACTTCTTGTTGTCGACGAGGCCGCGCACCTCGAGCTTCCAGTTGTCGCCATCGACTTCCGGCGCGTCGTCGAGATCATAATAGGCGTTGAACGGAAATGGCTTTGTAATCGCGCTCTCGGGGAAGGTCGGCGCCAGCGCATCGGGATTGAAAATGAAATCCTGCACCGCGTCGTTGAATTTCGAGACCTTCGCCAGCAAATTGTCGGCCGAGGACGAGTCGATCACGTCGCAGCCGGCGAGCAGCGTCAATGCGCCGAGACTGGCGCCGCCCGCGATGAAGCGGCGGCGGGCGATATCCGGCATCACCTTGATGGAGTCCTTGATCAGCAACCGCTTGTCGACGCCGGGGATCAGGAATGAACGCTTGGCCATGATAATCCTCCCTCAGCGACCGATGATCATCGCGCGCAGGCTCTTCGGCACCAGCAGCGCAAGCAGGACGTGGATGACGAGGAACGCGCAGATCGCCGCCATGCAGAAGAAATGGATGTAGCGCGCCGTCGGATAATCGCCGAACAGCGTCACCAGCCAATGCAGCTGCACCGGCTTCCACATCGACAGGCCGGACAGTACGATGAGCACACCGACCAATATGATGCCGGCATAGAGCGTGCGCTGCACGTAATTGTAGACGCTGAGGTCGTCGTGGCCGAGCTTGAAGGTCAGCGCCGCCCTGACGTCGTGGAGCACGCCTGACGGCGTGATCGGCAGCAGTTTTTTCCGGAAGCGACCGGTCGCAAAACCGGTGACGAGATAAGCGAGGCCGTTGATCATCAACAGCCACATCGCCGCGAAATGCCAGAGCAGCGCGCCGCCGAGCCAGCCGCCGAGCGTGATGTCGTGCGAGAAACGGAAATCGAACAGCGGCGAGGCGTTGTAGATCTGCCAGCCCGACATGATCATCAGGATCATGGCGACGGCGTTGGTCCAGTGCATGACCCTGACCCAGGCCGGCTGGATCACTTTGGCCGGGGTGGCGATCTGATCGTCGGTTACGGTGAGGCTCGACATCGTGGTTCCGTCCTGGGGATCGTGTGTCGATGATTATACGCGGATGCTTCCGCTTTCGTTACGCCCTCCCGGCCATCGAATCGATGCCCGTGGGCTATCCTGCTCACAATAATGCGAGCCGGGGGGCCCCGGCTCGCCGCTCCGCGCATCCTGTCAGGGGGATGAAACAGGGTTTGCGTGGTGTTACGTCGCCGGCATCAGCACGGTGTCGACCACATGGATCACGCCGTTGGACTGGTTGACGTTGGCAATCGTCACCATCGAGGTGCCGCCCTTGGCGTCGACGATCCAGGTCTTGCCGTCCTGCTTCTTGACGGTCAGTTCCTCACCCTCGACGGTCTTGAGCTTCTTGCCGTCGGTGAGGTCGGAGGCTTCGAGCTTGCCGGCCACAACATGGTAGGTGAGGATCTTGGTCAGGGTCGCCTTGTTCTCGGGCTTGACCAGGGTGTCGACGGTGCCGGCCGGCAGCTTGCCGAAGGCGGCATTGGTCGGCGCGAACACCGTGAACGGGCCCTTGCCTTCCAGCGTCGGCACCAGACCGGCGGCCTTCACCGCCGCCACCAGCGTGGTGTGATCCTTCGAATTGACCGCGTTCTGGACGATGTTCTTCGACGGGAACATCGCGGCGCCGCCGACCATGACGGTCTTCTCTTCGGCACAGGCGGGCGCAACGACGGTCGCGGTGATTGCCAGGGCACTGAAGGCTGCGGCGGTGAGATAGGCAATGCGCTTCGACATGGAGAGACTCCCGATTGGATTGTGACCGGCGATCACCGGTGATTAACCTGAGCAACAACGGCGGCTGCGACAGTTTGACGTGCGGCAGCAGTGACGTCGTTGGCCCGAGCTACGGGAGGCTCGGCGAAGTGGTTTCGAACAATAATTTATCGTGATGCGTGAAACTATGTGCGGGAGCGTTCGTGCGAGGGATGATTTCGTCGCAATCTCCGCTCGTCGTCCCGGCCAAGTGCGCAATTGCGCACGGGGCCGGACGACCGCCGAGTGTTACCCCGCCCGCTGCTTCTCATATGCCTTCAGATGCGTGTACGCGATGCGCAGCTTCGGCACCGGGACCTTGGCCGCGTCGCCGCGCGCGATGAGGTCGCCGATGACGTGATCGGCCTCGACCGGGAAGCCCGCCTTGACGTCGCGGAACATCGAGGCCGTCATCGGTGAGCCCTCGGTGGTGAGCATGCCTTTGACGCGCTCGAAGAACGGTCCGCCCGGCGTATAGCCCGACGCGGTGGCGATCGCGCTGGTCTCGTCCAATATGCCGAGCAAAAAGTCCCGCCCGCCGGGAGCGGCAAGGATGTTGCCGACCGAGGTGCGCATCAGGCTGGTGGAGGCCGCGAGCGAGGACAGGAACACCCATTTCTCCCACATGTCCTGCATGATGTTCTGGCTGGCGGTGGCCCCAACGATACCGCTCTTGAAGGCCTCGTCGATCGCCTTGACCCGGTCCGACAGCTTGCCGTCGCGCTCGCCGTAATTGATCGACTGCATCGGCTGCAGCTGCACCACCTCGCGCTTCTCGTTCAAGGTCGCGGCGATGGCGCAGAGACCACCGAGCACGCGCTCCTTGCCGAACTTGGCATCCAGCGTATCGAGATGCTTCATGCCGTTGAGCATCGGGATGATCGCGGTGTTCGGGCCGACTGCAGGGGCGAACGATTTGATGGCATCGTCGAGGTCGAACGCCTTGCAGCTGAGCAGCACGACGTCGACTTTTTCCGCGAGCTTGTCCGCTTGCACGGTCGGCGGATTCTCCAAGGTCACATCGCCATTCGGGCTCTTGATGACGAGACCTGCGCTTGCGAGCTCGCTGGCGCGGCGCGGCCGGACCAGGAAAGTGACGTCGCGGCCGGCCTGCAACAGCCTGCCACCGAAATAGCCGCCGATGGCGCCGGCGCCTACCACGAGGATACGCATGGGATCTTCCTTGTTATTGCTATTGGCCGTCTATCTATAGTCGTCATTGCGCGCGAAGCGAAGCAATCCAGAATGTTGCCGCGATCACATTCTGTCGCCCGAGAATGACGGGACTATTCGCCCGACACCATCTCCTCGACCTCGCGCAGCTGCTCCTTGCCGAAGAACATCTCGTTGCCGACGAAGAAGGTCGGCGAGCCGAAGGCGCCGCGGGCGACCGCCTCCTCGGTGTTCTTGATCAGCTTGCCCTTCACCTCGGGCTCCTGGGCGCGGGCGAACAGTTTTTGGGCATCGAGCCCGGAGGATGCCAGCGCCTTCGCCGCGACCTCGGGGTCGTCCATCTTCTTTGGCTCGCGCCACATGTGGTGAAAGGCGGCATCGACATACTTCTCGAACACGCCTTCGAGCTGCGCCGCGATTGCTGTGCGCATCAGGTTCAGCGTATTGACGGGGAAATTGGGATTGAAGACGTAGGGCTGGACCTTGAAGCGCTTGACGAAGCGCTCGGTCTCGACCTGGTGGAATTCGCGCTTGTTCCTGACGCCGGCCAGCGTCTCGGCCGGCGACTTGTTGTTGGTCGACTTGAAGATGCCGCCGAGCAGGATCGGCACATACTCGAATTTGACGCCGATGCGCTGTTCGATCGCCGGGATCGCGAGATGGCTGAGATAGGCGTTCGGGCTGCCGAAATCGAACAGGAATTGCGGGGCTGTGCGGGTCAAATTCATTCTCCCTGACCTGACTTTTGACCTGGCTTTTCATCCATTGTGGCGCAGGGCGCGCCACAGGTCCACCGTTTAATGACGGTCATAATATCTTGATCATCCCCTCAGATCAGACGCCGGATCGCACGCTTGCGCCACACCAGAAGGAAATAGCCCGCCTGCAAAATAAACATGGCGCAGAACACGATCGGATAGGCGGCCCACACGCCCTTCAGGCCGACGATGCGGCTTAGGATCACCGCGGACGGCAGCTCGATCGCGACAATGGCGAAGATCGACAGCAGCATTGGCATCAACGCCACGCCGGCTGCGCGCATCGCGCCGGAGAACACCGTGGCTAGCCCGAACGGCACCGAGCTCCACAAGGCGATGAAGAGCAGTCCGTTCGCCAGGTCGAGCACGGAGCCATCGGTGATGAAAATGCCGAGCGCGGCACGCGGCACCAGATAGATCAACGCCACCAGTCCGCCGGTCAGCACGAGGTTGAACGCGAGACCGGTGCGGACGATGCCATCGAGTCGCGCGCGATCGCCGCCGCCGATGGCTTGCGCGCCGAGGATCGAAACCGCGATCGAGATCGATATCGCCGTGAACTGGGTGTAGCCCATCACCTGGTTGACGGCGCCATAGGCGGCGGTCGCATCCGATCCAAAGCCATTGACGAGGCCGAGCAGCACAAGCTCGGCGATCGCCATCACCACCATGCCGATCGCACTTGGTAAGCCTATGCCGAGGATCTTTCCCAGTACCGCACGGTTGAGCCGCAGATGATGTAGCAGCGCGGCGTCCGGTGCCAGTGCATGCTTCTTCCGTCGCAGATAGGCACCCAGCGCGACCAGCGTGAGCGCATTGGCAATCGCAGCCGCCCAGGCCGGGCTGGTGATGCCGGCCGCCGGCAGGCCGAGCGCGCCGCGGATCAGCATCGGCGTCAGGATCAAACCGATCGTGGTCGACAACGCCAGCGCCAGTAGCGGCGTCAGCGCGTCGCCGACGCCGCGGATCATCGCCGTCATCAGCAGGAAGACGAAGCCAAGCGGCATGGTGAGCAGCATGACGCGCGCGTAAGCGCTGGCCTGGTCGAGAATGTCTGTGGGCGTGGCGAGAGCCATCATCAATTGCCGGCTGAACAGACCGCCAACCAGCGCCACCGATATCGAAAGCAGCAGGCCAACCGCGAGTGTCGTGCCGACAACGATCTTGATTCTGCCGGACTCGCCAGCGCCAAAGGCCTGCCCGATCAGCACGGTGGCGCCGGTGCTCAGGCCCATGACGAAGGCGAACAGGAAGAACATCACCGGGAAGAACACCGAGACCGCCGCGAGCGCGTCGACGCCGATCATCTGGCCGAGATAGACATTGCTGACGGTGCCGAACAGCGATTGCAGCGCGTTGCTCAGCAAGAGCGGTGCGAGGAAGCGCAGGAAATTGAGCCAGAGTGGCTTGGCAGCAGACATGGATGTACCTTTCATCAGGACGTGCGAAGCCGTTGCCGCGCAATGCGCGGCTCGACCGTTGATGGGGTTGTGAGAAGTTCTGCGCCTAGGCGCGGTCGCTATAGGCGAGCTTGACGATGTGGTCGCGGATGTCAGCCGGCCAGTCGGCGATCAGTCCGGCGAAGCGTCGCCGGTCATCCGCAAACAGCGCGCGCGAGGCCTCCTCGAACTGCGGCAGATTGCCGGCCATGGTCGACATGAAGTGATAGGCCGCGTCGCGTGCCTGCCGTTCGCGGTCCTTGTCGCCGCTCGCGCGCCGCGCCTCGTCGACGAGTTTCCGCAGCGCGACCGAGGCGCCGCCGGGTTGCGCATTGAGCCACTCCCAGTGCCGCGGCAGCAGCGTCACCTCGCGCGCGACCACGCCGAGCTTTGGCCGCCCGCGACCGCGCGGCTCGGGTGGTGGTGCGGTCTCCTCAACCGGAGGCGGGATGAGCTTCGCCAACCGCGCCAACACCTCGCGATCCCCGCCGCGCAGATCGAAGTCGATCGATCGGCCCGTGGCGTCCTCGAAGATGATGATGGGCTCGTCCGGCCTTGTCGCGATCCGCTTGACGACCAACGCGATCTCTCCCGCCGGGCCCGATGCCAGGCGGCATTGACCCTGGAAGGCCGTAAAAGTTCGCTGCATTGGAATCATTGCCATAATTGATGACGTTGGGGCATTTAATACCCGGGTAAATTATCGACGTCAATATACCCGGATGAAAATATCCATCCGGATGGCTCGACATTGCGATCCCGGGCTGGCAGGTACGCGGCCGACAGATCACGCCTAGCCTGGGGATTTCGCGATGCTGACCGTCCATCACCTCAACAATTCCCGATCGCAACGGGTGCTGTGGCTGCTCGAGGAGTTGGGCGTGCCCTACGAGATCGTGCGCTACGAGCGCCAGCCCGACATGCGGGCACCGAAAGAGCTGCGCGCGATTCATCCGCTCGGCAAATCGCCCGTCATCACCGACAACGGCAACACCATCGCCGAGTCCGGCGCGATCATCGAATATCTGATCGCGACCTACGGCAACGGCCGGCTGATCCCGCCGCCGAACACCCCGGAGCGGCTGCGCTTCACCTATTGGCTTCACTATGCCGAGGGGTCCGCGATGTCGCCGTTGCTGTTGAAGCTGCTGTTCACGCTGATGCCGAAGCGCGCACCGGCGCTGCTTCGCCCGTTGGTGCGCAAGGTCTCGAACCAGGCCCTCACCGCGCTGGTCAATCCGCAGCTCAAGCAGCACATGGATTATTGGGAAGGCGAGCTCGGCAAGAGCGAATGGTTCGCAGGCAATGAGTTCACCGCAGCCGACATCCAGATGAGCTTTCCGCTCGAAGCCGCGCAAGCGCGCGGTGGACTGGAGCAGGGCCATCCCAAGGCGATAGCGCTCCTGGAGCGCATCCACGCGCGGCCGGCCTATGCGCGCGCGCTGGAGAAGGGCGGACCGTATCAGGTGGGGCGGTAAGTTTTCTCACCGCCCCGGATGATGGGGGCCGCTAGTCCGCATGCAGCACGCGGCCGCGCGTCTCCGGCAACGCGAACGCAGCGATGAAGAACAGCGCGTAAGCCACGACCGCGAAGATGGCGATCGCATTCGCAAGCGACGTCGATGCCGACAGCGCACCGACGAGGAACGGAAACAGCGCACCGATGCCGCGGCCGAAATTGTAGCAGAAGCCCTGGCCGGAGCCACGCAGCCGCGTCGGATAGAGTTCGGTCAGGAACGCGCCGACCCCTGAGAAATAGCCCGAGGCGAAGAAGCCGAGCGGAAATCCCAGCACCCACAGGATTTCGTTGGTCAGCGGCAGCTGCGTGTAGAGCAGCACCACCGCGATGGCGCCGATGGAGAAGGTCAGGAATAGATTGCGTCGTCCGATCCGGTCGGCGAGCCAGGCGCCGACGAGATAGCCGATGAAGGAGCCGATGATCAGCGTCGAGAGATAGCCGGTCGAGCCGACGATCGACAGATGCCGCTCCTTGGTCAGAAACTGCGGCACCCAGAAGGTGATGGCGTAGTAGCCGCCCTGGCAACCCGTCGCGGCGAGTGACGCGAGAATCGTGGTCTTCAGGATCGGGCCCGAGAAGATTTCCCAGAGCGCCGGACGATCACCGCTGGCGGCCTGCTTCGCGCGGGCCTCGGCAGCGATCTCCGGCTCGGTGACGGAGCGGCGGATGTAGAACACCAGGAGCGCCGGCACCGCGCCGATCACGAACATCCAGCGCCACGCCGTCTCCGCCGGCATCAGCGAAAACAGAATCGCCTGCGACAGCACAGCGAGGCCCCAACCGACGGCCCAGCCCGATTGCACCGAGCCGACCGCGCGTCCGCGATATTGCGGCCGGATCGCCTCGCCCATCAGCACGGCGCCTGCGGCCCACTCGCCGCCGAAGCCGAGGCCCAGCACGGCGCGCGCGATCAGGAGCTGTTCGAAATTCTGCACCACGGCGCAGACCAGCGAGAAGATGGAGAACCAGATGATGGTGATCTGGAGTGTCCTGACCCGGCCGATATGATCGGAGAGATAACCGCCGAGCCAGCCGCCGATGGCGGATGCCAGCAGCGTCACCGTGCCGGCAAGACCGGCCGACGCCGCATCGACCTTCCACAGTGCGACAATGGTTCCGATCACCAGCGGATAGATCATGAAGTCCATGCCGTCGAGCGCCCAGCCCGCCGCGCAGGCCCAGAACGTCCGCCGCTCCGGTGCATTCATGTCACGGTAGAAGGCGAGAAGGCTGGTGTCCTCGATCTCGGCGCGCTCGATGCGCTGGAGCGGATCGGCTGCGGTCATGTGCGTTTCCCCGGCATTTTCTTCTGGCCGGGCGGTGGTAGCACGCGCGACGGCCGGCGCAAGCCGGGGCGTGCGGTCGCGCCATGCAAGGGCTGGGTTACTGTCCTGCTGCTTCCGCACCGCGCGTGCGTGGATCAGGCGCACCAAGCGGCCCGTTCGGCGTCACGAGAATCGAATTGGCCGAGGTCTGTCCCATCGGCTCGACGATGAGATGGTCCATCGCCTTCAGTTCGAACAGCACGTCGTTGGGAAAACCGCGCTCAACGCGCACCTCGTCCGGCAGCCATTGATGATGCAGCCGCGGCGCGGCTACGGCTGCCGCCACGTCCATTTTGTAGTCGAGCACGTTCACGATCACCTGGAGCACGGTGGAGATGATGCGGCTGCCGCCGGGCGAGCCCGTCACCAGCACCGGTTTGCCATCCTTCAGCACGATGGTCGGCGACATCGAGGACAGCGGCCGCTTGCCGGGCCCAGGCAAATTGGCCTCGTAGCCGACCAGGCCATAGGCATTGGAGGCGCCGACTGCCGCGGTGAAATCGTCGAGCTCGTTGTTCAGCAGCACGCCGGTGCCGTCGGCGACGAGGCCGACGCCGTAGCTGAAGTTCAGCGTATAGGTGTTGCTGACGGCGTTGCCGCGGCTGTCGACGACGGAATAATGCGTCGTGTTGCTGCCCTCGCGCGGCGAGCTCGCGTTGGAAACGAGATCCTTGGACGGCGTGGCGCGATCGGTGGAGATGCCGGCGCGCAGTTTGGCGGCGTAGTCCTTCGCAATGAGGGTTTCGATCGGTGCGTTGACGAAGGCGGGATCGCCGAGATAGCGCGCCCGGTCGGCATACGCGCGCTTCATCGCTTCGATAAGGAGATGCAGCGAGGCCGGCGAGCCCTGCTTCAGGTCTGCGAGCTGAAAGCCTTCGAGGATGTTGAGCGTCTCCACCAGCACCACGCCGCCGGAGGACGGCAGCGGCATCGAAACGACGTCGTAGCCACGATAGGTGCCGCGCACCGGTGCGCGGATCACGGCCCGATAGGCTTTCAGATCGGCCGGCGTCATGATGCCGCCAGCGTCGGACACCGCCTTGGCGAGCTTCTCCGCGACCGGACCCTCATAGAAGCCACGCGGTCCCTGCGCCGCGACGCTCGCCAGCGTGTCGGCGAGATCGCTCTGCACCAGCCGGTCGCCTTCGCCGAACGGCGTGCCATTGGGCTTCGCGAAAATTTTTGCCGAAGATGGCCAGTGCGCCAGCCGCGGATATAAGCCCGGAAGCGTGTCGGCGATGTCGTCCGTGACGATAAACCCGTCACGGGCAAGCGCGATTGCCGGCTCGAGCAATTGCGCCAGCGTGAACTGGCCCGAGCCGTATTTCTCGAGCGCCAGCGCGAGGCCTGCGACCGTGCCGGGCACGCCGATGCCAAGTCCGGAATCGCGCGACTTGGCGGCATCAGGCTTGCCATCGGGCCCAAGGAATATCTGCGCGGTCGTCGCCGCCGGCGCGGTCTCGCGATAATCAATCGCGATGTCCTCCTTGCGTTCGGCGGCGTGGATCACCATGAAGCCGCCGCCGCCGATATTGCCGGCACGCGGATAGGTCACGGCCATGGCAAAGCCGGTTGCGACCGCGGCATCGACGGCATTGCCGCCGCGCCGCAGGATGTCGGCGCCGACTTGCGCAGCGATCTTCTCCTGCGCCACCACCATGCCGTGCTCGGCAGGAACAGCGTGCACTGTGTCGAGCGCAGGCGGGACATAGAGCCGCCGCGCATCCTGCGCGGTTGCGGATGCAAGACCAAACGCCAGAGTGGCGATGAGTGCGAAAAAAGTCCGCCGTGTCGAAAATGACGCCATCATCAAATTGCCGCCGAGGCTTCAGCCCAGTTCAAACGCGTCGCTGTAATGCTATACGGTTTGCGCTAAGAGAGGCAAAACTGTTTGTGATGAGGACCGCGTGATGACGACGATCGCCCCGGATGTGCGCATGGCCGGCGCGCAGCGGACCTATCCGCCGCGCGCCGCCGTCATCAGCTGGATCTTCTTCGACTGGGCTGCGCAGCCGTATTTCACGCTGATCACGACCTTCGTGTTCGCGCCCTATTTCGCCACCAGCATCGCGCCAGATGCTGCCACCGGCCAATCGCTGTGGGGCTTTGCGATGGCAGCTGCGGGCCTGGCGATCGCGCTGCTGTCGCCGGTGCTAGGGGCCATCGCGGATGCCTCCGGCCGGCGAAAGCCCTGGATCGCCGCATTCGGTGCGCTCCTGGTGGTGGCCTCCTGCGCATTGTGGATCGGCAAGCCCGGCGACCACGCCATCATTCCGCCGCTGCTCACCGCGGTCGCGCTCGCCAGCGTCGGCGCGGAGTTCGCCACCGTCTTCAATAATGCGATGATGCCGACCCTGGTGCCGCCGGAGCGGATTGGCCGGCTCTCCGGCACCGGCTGGGCCACGGGTTACATCGGCGGCATCGTCAGCCTGATCATCGTGCTCGGCTTCCTCGCCGCCAATCCCGAGACCGGCCGCACACTGCTCGGCTTCACGCCGCTGTTCGGGCTCGATCCCGCAACCCATCAGGGTGACCGTGCGGCCGGGCCGTTGACCGGGCTGTGGTTCATCATCTTCGTGACGCCGATGTTCCTGTTCACGCCGGATTATCCAGCGAAGCTACCGGTGCGCGAGGCGTTGCATGAAGGCCTGGCCGACCTGAAGCAATCGCTGAAGGACCTGCCGCAGCAGAAATCGCTGGCGGCGTTTCTGCTCGCCAACATGATCTACACGGACGGCCTGGTGTCGCTGTTTGCGTTCGGTGGCATCTATGCCGCCGGCACCTTTGGCTGGCACACGATCCAGATCGGCACGTTCGGAATCATCCTCGCCATCGCTGGTACCTTCGGCGCGTGGATCGGCGGCAAGCTCGATGATTTCCTCGGGCCAAAGCGCGTCATCGCCGGCAGCATGCTGATCCTGCTGCTCTCGGTGGCGGCCATCCTGCTCGTCGACAAGGACAGCGTGCTGTTCGTCAAGGTCGCGCCGCCGGTGCCGGGGGGCCCGATGTTCGCTGCCGCCGCCGAGCGTGCCTATGTCGTGTTGGGCTGCCTGATCGGCGCGGCCGGTGGCCCGCTCCAGGCCGCCTCGCGCACGCTGCTGATCCACCTCGCGCCGAAGGATCGCATCGCGCAGTATTTTGGCTTGTTCGCGCTGACCGGAAAGGTGACGTCCTTCATCGGTCCGCTTCTGATAGGTGTTATCACCGCGGTAACCGCCAGCCAGAAGGCCGGCATGGCCGTGCTGGTGGTGTTCTTCGTCGCGGGGCTCGCGCTGCTGATGAGGGTGCGGGACTGACCGCGCTTGCACCTTGATGGATTAACACGGATCGATCGACCGCCATGGCCCAGACGCATCTGTTAAATTGGTCAAGAATCGTCCCCACAATACCTAGGCTTCTGGTGGCGGGCATCTATGTGGGTTCGATCTGGCTTGCTTCGGCAGCCTACTCGCAGTTTGCCCCTACCGATATTCCATCCGACGTGTTGGAACTCGTTGGTCGAAGCTATGCATGCGCCGAGTGGTCGAAAAGAGCATTCGATCCCGAACGCAAGGCTCAGCTCGCGGACATCGGGAGCATTTTGCAATCTCTGCATTGCGGCGAAGTCACGAACAGCGAGAGATCACTGCGTGGGAAATACGCAGGCGATCCAGGCATCTTGCGGGTGCTAGATTTGGCTTGGGTCAAGGTTGTGCAACGCGTGCCCCTGCAGATGCCTGTTTTGCCTGACGCGAATCGCTAGCTAGTGCCTGAAATGCCGCCTCCCCGTGAACACCATGGCGATGCCGTGCTCGTCGGCGGCCTTGATCACTTCGTCGTCGCGCATCGAGCCGCCGGGCTGCACCACGGCGGTGGCGCCGGCTTCGATGCAGGCGAGCATGCCATCGGCGAACGGGAAGAACGCATCCGACGCCACCACCGAGCCCTTGGTCAGTGGCTCCGCGAGCTTCAGTTCATTGGCTGCATCCTGGGCTTTCCGCGCCGCGATGCGGGCTGAATCCACCCGGCTCATCTGACCGGCGCCGATGCCGACGGTGGCGAGATCCTTGGCGTAGATGATGGTGTTGGACTTGACGTGTTTTGCCACGCGGAAGGCGAACTTCAGGTCGCGCATCTCGGAATCATCGGGTGCGCGCTTGGTGACAATCTTGAACGTCATGTCGTCGACGACGGCATTGTCGCGGCTCTGCACGAGGAGGCCACCGGCCACCGTCTTGGCGGTGAGGCCCGGTGCGCGCGGATCGGGCAGGCTGCCGGCGAGCAGCAGGCGCAGATTCTTGCGCGCGCCGATGATGGCGATCGCCTCTTCGCTGGCGCCGGGTGCGATGATCACCTCGGTGAAGATTTTCGTGATCTCGCGCGCGGTGTCGGCGTCGAGCGCGCGGTTCATCGCGATGATGCCGCCATAGGCCGAGGTCGAATCGCAGGCGAGTGCCTTGCGATAGGCCTCGACGAGGTTCGAGCCTTCTGCGACGCCGCAGGGATTGGCATGCTTGACGATGACGCAGGCCGCGGTGCGCGAAGTATCGAATTCGCCGATGCATTCATAGGCCGCATCGGTGTCGTTGATGTTGTTGTAGGAGAGCTCCTTGCCCTGCAGCTGTCGCGCAGTCGAGACGCCCGGACGCTTGTCGGGCGTGGCGTAGAACGCGGCGGTCTGGTGCGGGTTCTCGCCGTAGCGCAGCGACTGAATCAATCTGCCGCCGAAGGCGCGGAAATCGGGTGCGTCGATTTCGAGCTGCCGGTTGAACCAGTTCGAGATCGCAGCGTCATAGGCCGCGGTGCGTGCATAGGCCTTTGCGGCCAACCGCCGGCGCAGCTTGAGCGTGGTCGCGCCGTTGTTGGCGGCGAGCTCGTCGAGCACGGCCTTGTAGTCGTCCGCCTCGACCACGACGGCGACGTCGTCATGGTTCTTCGCGGCGGCGCGGATCATCGCGGGGCCGCCGATGTCGATGTTCTCGATGCAGTCTTCGAAGCCCGCGCCGTTCTCGACCGTCGCCTCGAACGGATAGAGGTTGACGACGAGAAGGTCGATCGGCGCAATGCCGTGCGCCTTCATCGCGTCCGCATGGTCCTTGTTGTCGCGGATCGCGAGCAGGCCGCCATGCACCTTGGGATGCAGCGTCTTGACGCGGCCGTCCATCATCTCAGGGAAGCCGGTCAGCTCGGAGACGTCTTTCACCTTGAGGCCGGCGCTCGCGATCGCCTTGGCGGTGCCGCCGGTCGAGACCAGCTCGACGCCATGGGTGGCAAGCGCCTTCGCGAACTCGATCAGGCCGGTTTTGTCGGAGACGGAAAGCAGGGCGCGGGTGACGCGGCGGGGATGGTCAGTCATGAGCAAGATCCTCTGTCTTAAGGAGTGTCTATGCCCAGGCGCGCGGCTCATATGTCTCGCGCTTCCCGATGGTGCTCCATCCAAGGTCGCCAGTCGCGCGAACGAGCGCTCGATAGCAGTTTTCAACGCCCTTCACAACGATCAGATAGGGCCGAATCGCAGCTCTTTACAGCGGCAGTTCCGGCTCGCGCCGCGCATTTCGGCGAGCATTGGTGACCGCAGGTGAGGCCGAGGAACGCACAAAACTCCAGCGGATCGAGGGCGCCTGGCGGGCATCCTGGCGAATCACGATCTGGGCGGTGCGCCGGGGGCCGTCATTGCCGGCCAGGAACACGCTGTCCTCGAGGTCGACCTTGTCGTCGAGCGCTTCGAAGGTCCAGACGTCGCGGTTCGGCAGCACCAGCATCACGCCGCGGGCATCCGACAGCCGGCTCGCCTTCACTGCGGGATGCAGATGAAAGCGCAACGCGAAATCGGCGTCAGCGCCCTTGAGCCGCGCCCCCTGCGGCGGCGACAACGTGTCCTCGCCGTCGATACGTCCGCCGTCATTGGCGATCATCAGCACGCGGCGATGAACGACGCCGAATTTGGCGAGATAGCCGTCATGCGAGGTCGTGAGCAGCGTGCCGTCCTGCACGATCTCGCGATAGCTCTCGACCTCGACCGGGCCGCTGATGATCGGCGCGCCGCGCAGCAATCGTTTCATCGCCGACATCTCGACGAACTGGCAGGTCGACGTGTCGTGATAGGTCAACGTCGAATGCGCCGCCGTCCCGCGCGCAAACGGCCGCCAATTGTCGCGCCCCGTGGTCGGCATGCCGCAATTGGTGACGATACGGCTGATGCCGGAGGACAGCTCGAACGACAGGCAGCCGGCATGCGCGTCATGGCTGACGCCGGGCGGCGGCGGCGGTCCGGTGTCGATGATCAGGGTGGTCGGGCCGGCATCGAGGCGCTGGAATCCGGTGTGCGGCATGTTCGCCATCGGCGCGCCATGGGCGTCGTCATAGGCGAGCAGCGTGGCGAGCAGGTCCGACGACGTCGCGCTCATGCCGTTGAACAGCGCGAAATTGCCGTCGCCGTGCCGAAAGAAGCGCAGCATCGGCATCATGCGATCGATCGCATTGAGCAGCGCCGGCGGCGGCGCGATGTTGCGCGCGGCAAAGGTCTGCCGCAGCGGCAACAGGTCGATCAGGAGCTCGATCAGCGCGCCTGGGTTGCGCGAGATGTGGCCGCCGTCGGGGAGAATCTGCCGCTGCAACTCGTCGGAGAGTTTTTTCGATGCGCTGCGGATATGACTTGCCTGGTTGGCGAGGCAGAGCGTCGTGTAGCACACCGCGATCAGCACCTGGAGCTTCGGCACTCCGTCGGGAATGTTGACCATGGTGTAGCGCAGGAAGCGGATCTCGCGTGCCAGCGCGCGCAAGTATCGTCGGTAGAATTTGTTATCGGTGTCGTTGAGCACCAGCGGCGCCTGCGACAGCAGCGAGATCACGCGCCGCGCCAGCACGTCGGCACGGCGGGCGACAGGCCGGCGCTTGTTGGCGGGGTTGCTGATCCAGTCCTCGACCAATGCGCGCGCATTCGCCCGGGTCAGCGCCGTGTCGGCGGCGCGCAGGTGTCGCAGCCAGCCGAAGCCGAGCAGTGCGACCTCCCAGTCCTCTGACGGCGGATCGAGATCGAAAATCGAGCGGCCGTGGCAGTTGACGATCTTGCCGGCGAAGACGAAGCGCCCGGCATAGATTTCGGCGGCGCGGGTCGCGTCCGCCGTGCGCAGATCATGCGGCGCAATGATCAGCCGGTCGGTACGGCCGGGCCAGACCCGCGACAGCGCAACGGAACCCCCGCTCGCGCGCGCGAGCATGTTCCGCGCGAAGCGGTTCATCACCAGCGTCGAGATACGTCTGCGTTGAGCGACCGACACGCCTTGCCTTGAAGGGGGAGAGGATTCCGACGAATCCTTATTAATCCCAAAATCGGCCTTCTGACACCACCTTGAAAGCCCCCGAATCAGTCCAGTGGTAGCAAAATCCGGTGCAAAATCAGGATTTAACGAGCCGGGCGGCGAAAAATCCGTCGAGCCCGCCGAGCTTCGGGTCGGCGTGCGGCAGGTGGCTCGGCAGGGTCCGGAGGTCGCCGTCGGTGGTGATGATCTCGCTCAGTCCGAAAACCTCACTGGCCTCGATCGGCACGCGGCGAAGCGCGGGCTCTGCGGAGAGCAGCGCGGCGACGGCCTGCTCGCCCTCCTCGGGTTCCAGCGAACAGGTGCAGTAGACCAGCATCCCGCCGGGCTTGAGCAGCGAGACGGATTTGCGCAGCAGCCGTTGCTGGAGGACGGTCATCGCGGCAACGTCGGAATCCTGCCGCAACCACGCGACGTCGGGGTGGCGGCGGATCGTCCCGGTCGAGGTGCAGGGCGCGTCGATCAGAATACCCTCGAAGCCGTCCGCCGGACCCGCCCATTCCACGGCGTCGGCGACGACAGTCTCGGCCTGGAGCGACAGCCGGCTGAGATTTTCGCGCAGGCGCGCGACCCGCGCGGGTGAGCGGTCGATCGCCGTGACATGCGCGCCGGCCTGCGCCAATTGCGCGGTCTTGCCGCCGGGCGCCGCACAGAGATCGGCGATGGATTTGCCGGCAATATCGCCGAACAGACGGACCGGCAGTGCGGCGGCGGCGTCCTGCACCCACCATTGTCCTTCGGCGAAACCGGGCAGCATGGTCACCGCACCGTGCAGGACCGTGCGGACCGATCCGGTCGGCAACACTTCCCCATGCAGCCGGCTCGCCCATTGCGCGGCGTCGGATTTCACGGTCAGGTCGAGCGAGGGTTCGTGGCCGAGCGCGAGCGCCATGTCCCGTGCGGTCGCCTCGCCGTAATGCGCGCTCCAGCGCGCCAGCAGCCAAGGCGGCAGGTCCAGCGATTGCGCGGCGACCTCCTCGACCAGCGCCTGGCCCTCGCGCGCGCAGCGGCGCAGCACGGCGTTGACGAGGCCGGCATAGCGCGCAGCGCGCCGGTCGGATTGCACCAGGCGAACGGAGAGATCGACCGCAGCGTGATCGGGCACGTCCATCCAGAGGATCTGGGCGGCGCCGATCAGCAGCGCGCTCTGCGCGCGCGGCGCGTCGGAGGGAATGCCCTTGTCGAGCAGGCGCGACAGCACATGGCCGAGCGTGCCGAGGCGGCGCAAAATGGTTGCCACCAGGCGCCGCATCAGCGCGCGGTCACGGTCGGCGAGCGTCTTCAGTCCGGGATGGGCGCCGGAGCCATCGAGCTGGTCGTCGAGCGTGCGGTGCTTGTGCAGGACACCGTCGACGATGTCGGCAGCGATCCGCCGCGCCGCGAGACCGGGCACTTCGGATGGAGGGGCGAAACGTTGAGATGGCATGCGAAAGTAAGGTTCTGAGCGAGCGGCAGTTCCGCCGATATGGGCGCATGCCTTGAGAGCCGCAGCTGTGGCATGCGAATATGCCAAATGTAAGAATGACCTCTGGCCATTTCAGCCCGTCGCGGCCATTTCAGCAATGCGTTATTGGACGTCGCGCGGCGTTTGATCCTGCGCTAGGACGCTCGACGATGAGTGACCAGACCACCGTTCCCGATCGCAAACCGCTGTCGCCGGCCGCCCAGCGCGCGCTGGCCGAGGCCGAGGCGCGCCGGCAAGCCGCCGCGGCCAATGCCAAAGCGAGGCCGAAAGAGCTTCAGGGACCGAAGGGGCTCGAGCCCACCCGCTACGGCGATTGGGAGACCAAGGGCATCGCCTCGGACTTTTGAGGCCGGTGGCCTCTCCAGGGTACTCCACCACCAGCCCTTACAGATAATGATGCTCCCGCAAGTAGCGGATGATGCGCTCGCAGGCCGCCTCCGTCGTCAATTCCGAGGTGTCGACCGTGATCTCGGGCGCCTGCGGCGTCTCGTAGGGATGGTCGATGCCGGTGAAGGCCGGCAGCTCGCCGGCGCGCGCCTTGCGATAGAGGCCCTTGGGATCGCGCCGTTCGCATTCGGCGAGCGGGGTTGCGACATGGATCTCGATGAACTCGCCCGCCTCGACCCGGTGCCGCGCCATGTCGCGCTCGCTGCGGAACGGTGAGATCAGAGCGACCAGCGCGATGATGCCGGCATTGACGAACAGCGCCGCGATCTCGGCGACGCGCCGGACGTTCTCCATCCTGTCCGCGCTGGAAAAGCCGAGGTCGCGGTTGATGCCGTGACGGAGATTGTCGCCGTCGAGCAGCGCGGCATGGCGTCCGAGTTCGGCAAGCCGCCGGTCGACCAGATCGGCGATCGTCGATTTGCCCGCGCCGCTCAGCCCCGTGAACCAGAGCACGCAGGGCCGCTGCTGCTTGAGCCGCGCGCGCATGGATTTGTCGACGGCAAGCTGTTGCCAGTGAATGTTGGTGGCGCGGCGCAGTGACAGGTCGATCATTCCCGCTGCGGCCGTGCGATGGCTGATCGGGTCGACCAGAATGAAGCTGCCCATCTCGCGATCGTCGCGGTAGGCCTCGAACACCAGCGCGCGGTCGAGGCTGAGATGGACGTAGCCGATCTGGTTGGCGTCGAGTGTGGTGGCGCTCTCCCGTGCCATGGTGTCGATGGCAATATTGTGCTCGAGCGTCGTGATCACCGCGCCGGTCGAGAAGGTGCCGCATTTGAGCGCGTAACGCCGGCCTGGGACCATGGCCTCGTCATCGAACCAGACCAGATGTGCCGCCAGCTGATCCGAGACAAGCGGTGCAGATCCTGATGTCAGCACGTCGCCCCGGCTGACGTCGATCTCGTCGGACAATATCAGCGTCACGGATTCGCCTGCCGCAGCCCGGTCGCGCTCGCCCCCCGGCGTGAGAATGCGCGCGATCTGGGTACGACGGCCCGACGGCTGCACGGTGATGGCCTCACCGGCTGCGATCGTTCCGCTCGTGATCCGTCCGCAGAAGCCGCGAAACTCCGCATGCGGCCGGTTGACCCACTGCACCGGCAGCCGGAACGGCCGTTGTGAGATGTCACCGGCGACGTCGACCGTTTCCAGATAGGCCGTGACCGTTGGCCCCGTGTACCAGGGCATACGCGCGCTGGCGACGGCGATGTTGTCGCCGTCGGGCGCCACGACCGGAATGCATTGGACCTGGGAGATTCCGAGCTGGCCGGCCAGAGTCAGATATTCGGCGGTGATGGCCGCGAATCGGTCGCCGTCGAAGCCGACCAGATCCATCTTGTTCACGGCGAGCACGACGTGGCGGATGCCGAGCAGCGACAGGATGTGGCTGTGGCGCCGGGTCTGCGTGATCACGCCCTTGCGGGCATCGACCAGCACCACGGCGAGTTCGGCATTGGAGGCGCCGGTGGCCATGTTGCGCGTATACTGCGTGTGTCCCGGCGTGTCGGCGACGACGTAGCGGCGCAGCTTCGTTGCGAAAAACCGGTAGGCGACGTCGATCGTGATGCCCTGCTCGCGCTCGGCCTGCAAACCGTCGACCAGCAGCGCGAAATCGAGATCGCCGCCGGTGGTGCCGACCGCCTTGCTCTCCGACGCCAGCGCGTCGAGCTGGTCGTCGAGCAGCGTCTTGGAATCGTAGAGCAGGCGGCCGACCAGCGTGCTCTTGCCGTCATCGACGCTGCCGCAGGTGACGAAGCGCAGCGTCGGGCGATCGTCCTGGCCGAGCCGCGGCGCATCGGCGGCAGCAATCGCGGGGGCCTCGTGATAGGACATCAGAAATACCCTTCCGCCTTCTTGCGCTCCATCGACGCGGGACTGTCGCGGTCGATCATGCGTCCCTGTCGCTCGGACGTGCGTGACGCCATCATCTCCCGGACGATCTCGGGCAGCGTTACCGCCGTCGAGACCGTTGCGCCGCTGAGGGGATAGCAGCCGAGGGTGCGAAACCTGACGGAGCGCCGACGCGGCTCTTCACCCGAATGCAGGGGCATACGCTCATCGTCGACCATGATCAGCGCGCCGTCGCGCTCGATCACCGGGCGCGGGGCTGCGAGATAGAGCGGGACGATCGGGATGTTCTCGAGCAGGATGTAGTCCCAGACGTCGAGCTCGGTCCAGTTCGACAGCGGAAACACCCGCATGCTCTCGCCGGGCGCAAGCATCGTGTTGTACAGGCCCCATAGTTCCGGCCGCTGGTTCTTCGGATCCCAGCGATGCGCCGCACTCCGGTGCGAGAACACGCGCTCCTTGGCGCGCGATTTCTCCTCGTCGCGCCGCGCACCGCCGATTGCGGCGTCGAAACCGTGCAGGTCCAGCGCCTGACGCAACGCCTGCGTCTTCATGACGTCGGTGTAGCGGGCCGAGCCGTGGGTGAAGGGAGTGATGCCCTGGTTCAGGCCGTCATGGTTGGTGTGGACGATCAGATCGAGGCCGAGTTCACGCGCACGGCGGTCGCGAAACGCGATCATCTCCCGGAACTTCCAGGTCGTGTCGACGTGCAGCAGCGGAAACGGGGGCTTGCCGGGATGAAACGCCTTCATCGTCAGATGCAGCAGGACCGACGAATCCTTGCCGATGGAATAGAGCAACACCGGTTTGCGGAATTCGGCGGCCGTCTCGCGCAGGATGTGGATGCTCTCCGCTTCCAGGCGCCGGAGATGGCTGGTGGCGCCGTGGTGCACCGGGGCCTCGTCCGGCGCATTGCGCGCCGGCGAGGCCTCCACGACGAGCTGGATCTTTGCGGTCATGCGGCTGTGCCCAGGCAATCGCCGAACAAGTGGGCGGCGGTGTCGGTATCCAGCGAGAGATCGCGCATGCAGGCCGCGACCGAGGCGCGGTACATGTCGTCGATGCCATAGCGCTCGATGACCTCCAGCTGCGCATCGGTCAGCGACGTCGTCTTGCGGCTGCGGTAGCGGTAGGCGGTGTCCGATCCGTGAAGACCGGTAACGGTGTAGATCTTGGGCTCGCTGAGGAAGGTGACGCCCGAGCTTTTCGATTCGATGTGCCCGCGTTCATTCCAGTCGGTGACTGCGCTTTCCGTGAAGCGTGCGCCAAGGCCGAGCCGGTCGAACAGCTTTCGCACCGAGCCGGTCGCATCCTTGCTGGCTTCGTAGACGTAACGGGTCACCGGTACGCCGTGCCGCCTTGCATAGCCCTCGACGCGAAGGGCGTTGAGTGTGGAGATGACGTAGTTCTGGATCAGCCGGTCCTCGGGAACGCGGTCCGACCATTTCTCGAGCCACGATGCGAGCGAGCACGCGGGATCGCGGTCGAGCATGATCATGTGGAGCTTGTCGGCAGGCCAACCAGCTTCGATCAGCGGCTCCAGCGGCAGGAACAGGCTCTCGGCCAGCACGTAAGGCCCCGCCATTTCCTTGCTGAAGATATGCGGCTGCTCCGACGCCTGCGGCACGGCCCAGGGTTCGCCTGCATGTCCGACCAGGCGATGGCGCAGGACCACCTTCACCGGCTGGAAGTAGGAGGGCATACCGGCGACGCCGAACAGATTGGTGAGTGCGGTCGAGCCGACGCGGCAGCGCCCCCATGCGCAATAGAGTGTCGGGAAGTCTTCAGGCGCCCGGTTCCGGAATGCCTCGCCGACGCAGTCCCTCACCTCCCACATCAATTCGTCCAGCGCTGCCGGCCTGGTCTGATATTTGCCGTCCGCTGCGAGTACCATCGTGTCGAGTGAGGGATGGTCGCGGCGCACGAGATCGGCGAGGCGGTCGGTTTCATCGATGGACGTCGTGATGGTGCTCATCTGCGAACCTTTCGGGTTGAGGATCGAATCGATCACGGCCTGGGCGCGGTGCATGTTGATGTCGACGGCGGCGGCGTAGAAGTGCGCGCCCTTGGTGGGACCGCCGACCGCATAGACGTTCGGATAGGGGGTGCCGTGCCGGTCGTGGACGCGGCTGTCGTCGTAGCCGCAGCGAACGCCCCCAAGCGCGTCGAGCGTCACCAGTCCCTGCCGCTGCATGTCGACATAGAGCGGGCTGGCGTCCAGCCGGTAGGATGGCCCCGTCGCGTCGATGACGTAGTCGATCTCGCGATGTCGACCTCCGCCCAGGATCACGCGAAACCGGCCGTCGATCTCGGTCACGTTGCGCAGCCTGCCGCAGGCCGACAGCCTCCCCGATCGCATCAGGTCGCGAATCCGTATTGCGTTGTCGCGGGGCATCGCTGACCGGTTGCGAAGCCAGCCGGAATTGTAGACCGCCATGAACCGCGTCTTTTCGACGTCGCTCATCCGGCTCCAGGCGTCGCACATGACGTTGATGACGCTGACGAGGTAAGAGTAGACGTTGGGCCCGCCGGTCTCGGCCTGCGCGATGTTGCGCTCGAGATCGGTCAGCGCATCGCGCTCGATGTCATGGCACGATAAATCGCAGCGAATGCCGGTGACCTCCAGCAGCAATTCGGAGAGGCGGGCGGCAAAGGCGTCCGCCTCGACCCGTTGCCGACCGATCACATAGCGATGCAGAGCGTCGCGAAAGTTGTTCGAGATTGCGGGAGCGGTGACCGGCTGAACCGTGGGGAACAGGCCGCTTCTGGAGAAGCAGGTCATCCTCACCGCCCGGTGGGTCTTGGCCAGCGCGGTCGCGGTGTCGACCGCGCTCAGTCCGCTTCCGAGGATGCCGACCGCCATGTCGTCGCGGTCCGCGAAGGAGAACGTGCCGTAAGGATCGCGAATGTAATTTGGACAGCCGTCAAGGCCGTAGTGATCATCGGGCGCATTGTGGCCGGTACAGAGGATCAGCACGGACGAGATATGCGTGACGTTGCGGTCGGTCGTCAGCAGCACGTCGCGATCCGGCGAGAACCGCATGCGGACCACCTCGGCATGTTCGACATGAACCGGCACTCCGGCGCTGTAGCATCGGGCGATCGCTGCCGACCGTATGGCGTCGAGATAGTCCCGATAGACCATGCGTGGCAGATGATCGTGGGCGCGGCAGTTGAGACCGCGGGCCTGGGCCCAGCGCAGAAATTCCTCCGCATCGCCCGGGCGGATCGACATCGTCGACGCCTTCATGTTGAGCAGATGACGGTCGCTCTGCGTGCGGTAGGCGACGCCCCCGTCGAAGCCGGATTTATCGAAGAGCTGGATGCCGCTGATGGCGCCTTGGTAGCGCTCTGATGCGATGAGCTCCGCCAGATGACGCAATGCCGTGATGCCGGTGGCGCCGCCGCCGACAATGCTGATGATCATCGCTCCACTCCCTGTTCGACCCAGGCGCGTGCAAGGGCTCGGCATGGGGGGCGTCCCCAAGCCGTTGTTGAATTCGAAGCATCAGAAAGAAGGCTTGCGGCCGGCCTCAGGTCGGCCGCACGAGGCGCGGCGCGTCAGGCGGCCCGCACCGTATCGAGGAATTTCGCGACCTCGTTCTTGAGGCGGCCACTCTCGGTCGAGAGTGAACGCGCGGATGCCAGCACCTGCGTCGAAGCCGAGCCGGTGGCGCTGGCGCCGTGACTGACCTGGGCGATCTTGTCTGCGACTTCGACCGTGCCCTTGGCGGCTTCACTGACGTTACGTGCGATCTCGGCGGTCGCGGTGCCCTGCTCCTCGATGGTGGCCGCAATCGTGGTCGAGATGTCTGAAATCCTGGCGATGGTCGCGCCGATCTCCTTGATCGCGCCGACGGAATCTTCAGTCGCAGTCTGCATGCCGGCGATCTGTGCACTGATCTCGTCGGTCGCCCGCGCGGTTTGGGCCGCGAGCGCCTTGACCTCGCTCGCCACCACGGCGAATCCGCGACCGGACTCGCCGGCGCGCGCCGCTTCGATGGTGGCGTTCAACGCCAGCAGGTTGGTCTGCTCCGCAATCGCGGTGATCAATTTGACGACGTCGCCGATCCGGCCCGCAGCCTTGAGCAACTCGTTGATCCGGACGTCGGTACGTTCGGCCTGCATCACCGCCTCGCCGGCGATGCGGCTGGAATCGTGGACCTGGCGGCCGATCTCGACGACCGACGCGCTCATTTCCTCAGCGGCGGATGCCACGGCTCCGACATTGGCGGACGCCTCCTCGGAGGCTGCGGCCACCATTCCGGAGAGCTGCTCGGTCTCCTCTGCGGTCCCCGACAGCGTGCCGGCGGCGGATTCGAGCTGCTGGGAGGCCGACGAAACCGAGTTGATAATGCCGCCAACCGCGTCCTCGAACGCGCCGGCGAGCTGCATCATCTCCTGCTTGCGCCGCGCGGCGGCTGCGGCCTCCTGATCCTTCTGCTCGGCTTCCATCTGCTCGATGCGGATCAGATTGTCCCGGAAGGTGCGGGCCGCGCGGGCATTGTCGCCGACCTCGTCGCCGCGCGCGGTGTAGGGAATCTCGACGGCCTTGTTGCCGCCGGCGAGTTGCAGCAGCACTTCGCCGATGCGCCGGATCGGCCGGGCGATGCTCAGCACCGAAAACAACGCGGAGCCGGCCAGAACCAGGATGACGAGGACGCCGACGGCCAGGCTGATCTGGGTCGCCTGTTCCAGCGCGGCCATGAGCTGACTCTGCCGCAGCGCCGTGTATTCGTTGTTGGCTGAGACCAGCTTGTCGATGCGCGTAGTGATTTCCTTGGCGGCCGGAAGCACCCGCTCGTCGAGAATGCGTCTCTTGGTTTCCTCCGCCTTCACGGCTGCGCCGGTTGCCGACTTGTAGCGTCCGGCGAGTGCGGCGAGCGCGTCGATACCGTCCGCGATGTCCTTGTCGCCGGCGGACTGACGGACCTGTTTCAAGACGCGGATCGTGGCGTCGGCGCGTCCGAAGACACGGTCCTTCTGCTCGACGTCGCCCGTTGCCGTGAAACGCCAATCGGCAGCGCTGACCGCCTTGAATAACGCGTCGGCTTCGCGCAACTCGACCCCGATGTTGAGCCGGTTCTGCGATGCGGCGATTGCGGGCGACGCCAGCAGTTTCTCGAGCGTTTTGTTCCAGGCCTCCTCGATCTGGCTTGCCGCGGCGAACTCGGCGACGGCGGTACCACGAGCCTCACCAAGATCGCTGCCGGCCTTCAGAGAGGCGTCGAGCAGGACCTTGACCTCGCGACAGAGCTCTTTGGCCTCGGCGCGCTTGGACCGCTCCAATGCGGCGCTTATTTCGGTCATGGCGCCGGCGATGGAGCTGCGCAGCACGACGAGATGTTTGGCGAGGCCGTCGGCGGAGAATGCAGATCCGATTTCCGCCATGGCCAGGCGTGCACGCGTCACTGCGAGCTCGGCGCCCTGGGCATTGGCCTTGTTGGCGGTGTTGATGACCACCAGTCGGCTCAGGTCCGCGATCTGCTCGTTGCGAACGAGCTGGTTGGCGAGCATGCCGCCGACGAGAAGGACCCCCGCACTCGCGGTCAGTCCCAACTTTGTACCGATGCGAAACCTGAACGAAGCCATGCTTACCGCCCCCACACGCAAACCGAGTACGCCGTACTATTACTAAATACCGCGTGAATATCAAACCCCGTACAACTACAGGAGGTATCGAATGGAGAGTGTCTGGAACGGCGTGCAGCGCATAGCTGCGATTTTCCGGTGCCTGTCCCCGCCTTGCCGAGTTCCCCGACTCAGTCCTAGCCTGACTTGATGCGCTTCCAGGATCGTCCCAACGCCTATCGGCCGCAGTTCGGCGGCGCGCCGTTTGGCCGCCGCTTCTCCGGATTGCTGCCGTGGATTTTCGTGGTCGGCGTCATGGTGGTGGTCGTGCTGGTCTTCCGGCACGGGACAAACTGGCCCATCCCGCACGCGGCTGATAGTCAATCGCGAGATGCCGAGATTATCCTCCAGCAGTCTGGCAATCCCGCCAGCCGCCAGCCGGTCGATGTCATTCGCACCATTGACGGCGACACCTTCCTCGCCCGTGTGCATCAGCGCGATGGACGCGATCTTGTCGCGCGGGTCCGCCTGCGCGGCATCGACGCGCCTGAGATGAAGGCGTCCTGTCAGCAGGAGCTGGACAAGGCGGAAGCGGCCACCGAAGCGCTGCGCAATCTGCTCGGCCAGGGCGGCGTCACGATCTACAATCTCGGCTCGGAAAAATATGGACGTGTCCTCGCCGATGTCGCGACCAGGCGCACGCCCAACGTGTCGGCGGTGATGCTCGCGGGCGGTTACGCGCGCAGCTACAACGGCGGTCATCGCGACGGCTGGTGCGCGCGGGGCTGGCGCTTCTGGTAACAAAAAGCCGCGTCGAGCGACGCGGCTTCGCCGTCCTCTTCGGATCTCGACGATCAGCGCGTCACGACCACCGTGGTGCCGACCGAGACGCGGCTGTAGAGATCGGTGATGTCGTCGTTGAGCATGCGGATGCAGCCGTAGGAGACGAAGCCGCCGACCGAGCCCGGCACGTTGGTGCCATGGATTGCGTATTCGCCGCCGGCCAGCGTCATCGCCGCGACGCCCATCGGATTGCGCGGAGAGCCGCCCGGAATGACGTCCGGTATGCTCGGCTTGTCGCGCTTCACTTCCGCGGGCGGCGACCAGGCGGGATTGCGATACTTGCCGTCAATGCGGGTGGTGCCGGCCCACTGCTTGCCGGACTTGCCGACGCCGACTGGATAGCGCACGGCGTGGCCGTCATCGAGAATGAGATAGAGCCGGCGCTCGTTGGTTTTGACCACGATGGTCCCCGGCGAATAGTCGGCCAGGTGCGCCCCGACCATTTCCGGCCTTGCCTCGGCGGTTCCCGACATCAAGACCCCGGCTCCGAAGGTGGCTGCCAGCGCCAGTGCAATCTTCATCGACATCGATGCTTCCCCTTGCCCCAAACGGATCGTCCAAAATTCACGCAGCACCGGCAATCGCCGGCTCGCCCAGAGATTCTTAACCGCACCCGTTAACCGGATGGTTTCCACGCGCGGCCGGCAAGGGCCAGCCAGCAGGGGAAGCAAAGGAAATGTTCGAAATAAAGTAAATGACCTGAAAACAACACTCGCCGGGAAAGATGCGGGCGTGGCGGGGTGCGCCCCTGACAAGTGCGTGAGGAGTGTGAACGGCGGTTGTTTCAGGAGGGGCAGATTGTCTCCGTGTCCCGGACGAGCTGCAGCGCGCACAAGCGCGTTCACGCGCGTCTTCGATACGCTATGGCGCTGCTGCGCAGAGCCGGGATCCAGGAGGTTACGCGTTCTGACGTTGTATGGACCCCGGCTCTGCAGCGCACCGCGAAGTGCGCGCTGCGCTGCGTCCGGGGGACGAGATTTGTGGCTTACGCCGACTTCTTGTTCTGCCGGTTGTTCACGAGATCATCGACCACGGCGGGATCGGCAAGAGTCGAAGTGTCGCCCAGGCTGCCCGGCTCGTCCTCGGCGATCTTGCGGAGGATGCGGCGCATGATCTTGCCCGAGCGGGTCTTGGGCAGGCCGGGCGAGAACTGGATCTGGTCGGGCGCAGCGATCGGGCCGATCTCCTTGCGCACCCAGGTGACGAGTTCCTTGCGCAGCTCGTCGCTCGGCTCGACGCCGGCCATCAGCGTCACATAGGCATAGATGCCCTGGCCTTTGATGTCGTGCGGGTAACCGACCACGGCGGCTTCCGACACCTTCTCATGCGCCACCAGCGCGCTCTCGACTTCCGCCGTGCCCATGCGATGACCGGAGACGTTGATGACGTCGTCGACGCGGCCGGTGATCCAGTAATAGCCGTCGGCGTCGCGGCGGCAGCCGTCGCCGGTGAAGTACTTGCCCTTGTAGGTCGAGAAATAGGTCTGCTCGAAGCGGGCATGGTCGCCATAGACCGTGCGCATCTGGCCGGGCCATGACCGGGTCAGACAGAGATTGCCCGATGTCTCGCCCTCCAGCACCTTGCCGTCGGCATCGACGATCTCGGGCACAACGCCGAAGAAGGGTTGTGTCGCCGAACCCGGCTTGAGTTTTGTCGCGCCCGGCAGCGGCGTGATCAAGATGCCGCCGGTCTCGGTCTGCCACCAGGTGTCGACGATCGGGCAGCGATCGCCACCGACGACCCGGTGATACCATTCCCAGGCTTCCGGATTGATGGGCTCGCCGACCGAACCGAGCAGGCGGAGCGAAGCGCGCGAGGTCTTGGTTACGGGCTCGTCGCCGGACTGCATCAGTGCGCGGATCGCGGTCGGCGCGGTGTAGAAGATGTTGACCTTGTGCTTGTCGATGACGTTCCAGAACCGCGAATTGTCCGGATAATTCGGCACGCCCTCGAACATCAGCGTGGTCGCGCCGTTCGCCAGTGGTCCATACAGAATGTAGCTGTGGCCAGTGACCCAGCCAACGTCGGCGGTGCACCAGTAGATATCGCCGTCGTGATAGTCGAAGACGTATTGATGCGTCATCGCCGCGAACACGAGATAGCCGGCTGATGTGTGCAGCACCCCCTTGGGCTGGCCGGTCGAACCTGAGGTGTAGAGGATGAACAGCGGATCCTCGGCGTGCATGTGCTCGACCGGGCATTCCGTCGTCACCATCGCAGCCGCCTCGTGATACCAGAGGTCGCGGGTCGGATTCATGTCGATCTTGCCGCCGGTGCGCTTGACCACGACGACCCAGTCGATGTCGTCGGCCTTGGCGAGCGCGGCGTCGACGTTGGCCTTCAGCGGCACCTTCTTGCCGCCGCGCAGGCCTTCATCCGCGGTAATGATGACCTTGGATTTGCAGTCGTTGATGCGCTGGGCGAGTGAGTCAGGCGAGAAGCCGGCGAACACCACGGAGTGGATCGCGCCGATCCTCGCGCAGGCCAGCATCGCGTAAGCCGCTTCCGGAATCATCGGCAGGTAGATGGTGACGCGGTCGCCCTTCTTGACGTTGCGGGTGCGCAGGATGTTGGCCATCCGACAGACCTCGTCGTGCAGCTCCTTGTAGGTGATGTGCCTGGACTGCGCGGGATCGTCGCCTTCCCAGATGATTGCGGTCTGGTTGGCACGCTTGGCGAGATGCCGGTCGATGCAGTTATGGGCGACGTTGAGGATTCCGTCCTCGAACCATTTGATCGAGATGTTGCCGGGTGCGAACGAGACGTTTTCGATTCTAGTCGGCGCGTGCATCCAGTCGATGCGCTTGGCCTGCTCGGCCCAGAAGGCGTTCGGGTCCGCGATCGAGCGAGCGTACATGTCCTTGTACTTGGCCTGGTCGACCCAGGCGCGCTTGGACCATTCCGCGGGGACGTCGTAGATCTTCTCGGGCATGTTTCCCTCCACATACGGCCAGCCCAGCCTAAGCGATGAGGCGAGCCGACTTGATCATTGGACCGATTATGCGTCGGGCTAACCGGGCCCGACAAGGTGCACAAGCTGGACCTTCGGTGGTTGGCCGGCCATGCGAAGGATCAAGCCGCGTCGGCGGGCTGTCGCAAATCTGAAACAGGCCGAGGTGCGGCCTTCGGGGGTCTTTACCCAAATCTTCGGAATGGGCCCGCGCAGGGCGCCCATGCGTCGCAAGCGGTATTTAGAAACCGTTTTTCACTGATTCGGGACTCGCAATGCGGTTCGGAACACCCTAAGTGGCTAACCCGGGTCCCAAGAGACCTTCCAAGCGACGCTTGGAACAAAAATCAGAACAGCGGCATTGAGCGATAACAGGCAGGCCAAGGCATAACACTATGATGGATCAGCAGAATCTCGGGACGATACGGCCCGCTTCGGCCGATCCTGCTGCCGTCGCCTTGGCCAAAGCCCTCGGACAATGGCCGAAGCCGGCCGTTTCCGGACGTCCCAGCCCGAAAAAAATGTTCGACACGGCGCCCGCGGCGACGGTCGAGGCCCTCGCCAGGGAGCTGGGCCTGCGGCTTGGCGACCAGAACGAGCTGACCATCCGCCGCATCAAGCGCGGCAAGGGCTATTCCTTCGTTCGCCCCAATGGCGCGCATATCCGCGACGCCCGCACCATCCGCCGGCTGCACGCCATGGCGGTGCCACCGGCCTATCGCGACGTGCGCTACTCGGCCGATCCGAGCACGCATCTCCAGGCGGTGGGTCGCGATGCTGCGGGCCGACTGCAATATCGCTATCACGCCGATTGGGAAAAGGTCCGCGAGCACCGCAAGGCGCATCGGCTGGAAAAGCTCGTCGGCGCGCTGCCAAAGATCCGTCGCAAGGTCTCGGCGTTCCTGTCGGGCGACGAGCCGACGCGCGAATTCGCACTCTCGGCGGTGATCGAATTGATCGCGCGCACCGCGATCCGTCCGGGCAATGAATCCTACGCCCGCCTCAACGGCACCCGTGGCGCCACCACGCTGCTGAAGTCGAACGTCACGCTGGAAGACGATTGCTTCGTGCTGACCTTCAAAGCCAAGGGCGGCAAGGCGGTGCGGAAGGAATGCGACGCAGCCAAGCTGGTGCGTGCCATCGGCATTTTGCAGAGTGTTCCGGGTAAGCGCATGTTCCAGTATCGCGACGCCTACGGCATCGTGCGCGCCGTCAGCACCACGCAGGTGAACGCGTTTCTGCGCGAGATCGCCGGCATCAAGATTTCGCTGAAGGATTTCCGCACGCTGATGGCCTCGGCCGTCGTCGTGGAATCGCTGTCGCGGATCACGCCGGCGAGCAGCCAGCGCGGCCGCAAGAAGCAGGTGCTGGACGCGATCCGCGCCGCGGCCGACAAGCTCTCCAATACGCCGGCGATTTGCCGCAAGAGCTATGTCCACGACACCATCGTCACCGCCTTCGAGGACGGCATCCTCGAGCGTTTTGCGGCGACCATGAAGGGACAGCGTTCGCAGGCCCGACGCGAGCAGCTCTTGCAGCAGGTGGTGGCGACCGCAGCCGTTTGACCGGCCACATCGCTACATTAGTTTGAAACACCCTTGTCGGGACCGGGATCGGCGCCAGCAGCTGCGGTCGTGAGCCGACCCAGATAATGCGCCCACCCTTTCGCGTGCGCAGCCATCTGTTCCTCCGTCGGCAGCCCACTATGAGTCATGCGCAGCAGCGTGCCGCCGTCGCGTTCGATCAGGTCGATTTCGATCAGGCTCGATCCTGGCGGCACTTCCTGGCCGCCATCCCAGCCAAAGGTATAGGCCAGACGATGCACCGGCACGACCTCGCGGAAGGCGCCGCGGGCGACACCGCCACGTGGACCGATGCCCTTGAGCAGATAGAGCCCGCCGGGATGCGGCTCGGTGGTCGCATCCGAGCCCATCCAGCTCAGGATTTTCTCGGGATCGGTCAAATAGGCGAAGACGGTGGCGCGCGGGGCTGCAATTTGGGTCTCGCGTCGCAATACGAATGGCTCGGTCATCGGCGATCATCCCTGGGCTGATACTGGCACATGGCGGCGCCAAAGCAGCCCGTCAAGGATTGCCCGTGACAAGGACGGTCCTCCTTCGCCATCATCGGATCATGCAACTCTCTCCGACCCTCGCCTGGCTTGTCGATGCCGCCTCAGATAGTCCCGGCGCCGATCGCCTGCTCGCGGAACTCGGCGCACGTCTGGTCGCCGACGGCGTGCCGCTCGCGGCCGGCGCCCTGACGCTGGAGGTGCCGCATCCCCTGATCGCGAAGCGGACCTGGCTGTGGCGTGCGGAGAACGGCCGGGTGATCGAAGCGCTCGGCTTTGCACCGGGAGGACTGGCGCCAGATCCGCCGAACGATGCCGGTCGGCGCTGGCTGCGTGACATCGCCGGCGGCGAGGTGCACGAGGATATCGTCGGAAGGCCCGATGGGCCACTGCTCGGCTGGATCGGACCGCGTCCGTTCACTGCCGGTGAAATTGCACAATTGCGCCAGGCCGCGCGTTTTGCCGCGACACCCCTTGCCCTGCTCGCGGCACGCGCGACGTTGCGGGCGACGCTGGATGCTTATCTCGGCAAGCGCAGCGCGGAGCGGGTACTGGCGGCGCCGTTACGGCGCGATCTCGGCGAGACCATTCAGGCCGCGCTGCTCTATGCGGATCTGCGCAATTTCACGTCTCTGTCGGAAACCAGTCCAGCGGCCGACGTCATCGCGGCGCTCGACGCCTGGTTCGATCGCATCGCCGGCGCCGTTCACGCATTCGGTGGCGAGGTGCTCAAATTCATCGGCGACGGCGTGCTCGCGATCTTTCCGGTTGTCGAGGCATCGCCGCGCCGCGCATGCGAAGCTGCTCTGCGGGCCGCCGGTGCGGCCGAAGCCGGGATGGCGTATCTCAACGCGGAGCGTGGTGCTCAAGGGTTGCCACCACTCGCGTTCGGTGCTGCGCTTCATCTCGGCGAGATGCTCTGGGGCAATATCGGCGCCGCCAACCGGCTGGACTTCACGGCGATCGGTCCCGCGGTCAATCTTGCCAGCAGGCTCGAAGGATTGTGCAAGCCGCTCGGCAGGACCGTGCTGGTGTCTGGTGCGCTCGCCGCTGAGACGAACATGCCTCTGGTCGCGCTCGGACAGCATTCGTTGCGCGGCATCGCCGCACCATGCGAGGTTTTCGCGCTGCCGGAGGCGTAGGCCCGAATCGTAGCCCGGATGGAGCGAAGCGTAATCCGGGGTCGTGCCCCAATCGAGACTTTCCCGGATTGCGCTTCGCTCCATCCAGGCTACGGCACCGGAGCCTAGACCCCGCCCATCTTGCAGACCAGCTTCCACTCCTCGGCCGTGACCGGCTGCACCGACAGGCGCGAATATTTCACCAGCGCCATGTCGGCGAGCTTCTTGTCGGCCTTGATCGCCGCCATCGTCACCGGTGTCTTCAGGGGCTTGTCGGCCTTGATGTCGACGCAGACGAACTTCTCGGTCTTGTCGGTCGGATCCCGATAGGCCTCCTTGATGATCTCCGCGATGCCGACGATCTCCTTGCCCTCGTTGGAATGATAGAAGAACGCCTTGTCGCCCTTCTTCATGTTCACGAGGTTCTGGCGCGCGGTGAAATTGCGCACGCCGGTCCAGGCCTCGCCCTTGGCGCCTTTCGCGACCTGCTGGTCCCAGGACCACACCGATGGTTCGGATTTCACCAGCCAGTACGCCATGTTCATTCCTCTGCCTTGAAGGGGCGCGTCAACAGCCCCGAGATCGCGGCGTCGACCGTGCTCCTGCCGCTCAGGATCGCCGCGACGGCTTCTGATACGGGCATCTCGATGTTTTGCGAAGCTGCGAGCTCAATCAGCACCGGCGCGGTGAACTCGCCCTCGGCGAGTTTGCCGGACGGTGGCTGCTCGCCGCGCCCGAGCGCAAGGCCGAGTGCAAAATTGCGTGACTGTAGACTTGAGCACGTCAGGATCAGATCACCGAGGCCTGAAAGGCCGGCGAGCGTCTCGCCGCGTGCGCCGAGCGCACGGCCCAGGCGTGTCAACTCGGCAAAGCCGCGGGTCGTGAGCGCCGCCTGGGCGGACGCGCCGAGCTTACGTCCGACCGCGATGCCAACCGCAATCGCCAGCACGTTCTTGGCTGCGCCGCCGATCTCGACGCCACGGACATCCGTGGTGTGATACGGCCGGAAGGTCGCCGAGCCCAGCGCCTGCACCAGGTGGCTCGCCAGCGCCTCGTCCTTTGCCGCCAACGTCACCGCCGTCGGCAGGCCGCGCGCGACGTCGTCGGCGAAGCTCGGGCCCGACAGGATCGCCGGTTGCGCGTGCGGCGCGGCCTCGGCGATCACATCGGTCATGAATTTGTGGGTGCCGTGCTCGATACCCTTGGCGCAGGCGATGATCGGCACGGGCGTCGTGACGTGCGAGGCCAGCATGTTGACCGCGCCGCGCAGATGCTGCGCCGGCGTTGCGATCAGCAGCATGTCGGCACGCGCGGCGAGCGACAGCTCGCTCGTTACCACGATCTCCGGCGCGAGCCGCACGCCGGGCAGCCGCGGATTGTCGCGGGTCGATGCGATCCGCGCGGCATGGTCGGCGTTGCGCGCCCACAGCGTTACGTTCCGACCGGCGCGCGCGGCCACCGTCGCCAGCGCCGTGCCCCAGGCGCCGGCCCCGATCACCGCGACGGATCGAAACGTGGTCATCGCGTGCTCTCTCCACTCCCTCTCCCCGCTTGCGGGGAGAGGGTTGGGGTGAGGGGGAGTCTCCTCAAGGGCGGTGACAGAGAGGCTCGCGGAGAGTCCCCCTCACCCGAATTCGATCTGCGATCGAATTCGACCTCTCCCCGCAAGCGGGGCGAGGTGAAGGGAAGCTCGTGGCGACGTTTCTGCATTCAGAACCCCGCTCGCGTCTTGCCGTAGCCCGCCGGCGCGGCCGCGTTGGCGTCGAGCAGCCAGCGCGCGCGCGGCTGCGCCTCCATCGTATCGGTGAGGCCGAGCGCGAGGCGTTCGGCGCCGGCCCAGGCGATCATCGCGCCATTGTCGGTGCAGAGCGCGGGCGGCGGCAAGATCAGCTGCGTCTGCGCCTGCCTGGCAACGTCATCCAGCGCGCCGCGGATCGTCTGATTGGCGGCGACGCCGCCGGCCGCGACCAGCGCGCGCGGCGCGCCGAACTGTTCGCGGAAAAGTCGGAGGCCGACGCTCAGCCGGTCGGCCGTCGAGTCCAGCACGGCGGCCTGAAAGCTCGCGCAGAGATCGCTCAAATCCTGCGGCGTGATCTCGGTGAGCCGGCTCGCTTCGGTGCGAACCGCGGTCTTCAATCCCGACAGCGAGAAATTTGCGTCGGGGCGTCCCTGCATCGGCCGCGGGAAAGCGAAGCGCGTGGCGTCGCCGCTTTCTGCCGCGCGCTCGACCTGGGGTCCGCCCGGATAGGGCAGGCCCAGCATCTTCGCGACCTTGTCGAAGGCCTCGCCGATCGCGTCGTCGACGGTGGTGCCGAGCCGTACATACTGGCCGACGCCGGTCACAGCGACGATTTGGGTGTGGCCGCCGGAGGCGAGGAACAGGCAATAGGGAAATTCGATGCCGTCGGTCAGGCGCGGGGTCAGCGCATGGGCCTCGAGATGGTTCACAGCGACCAGCGGCGTGTCGTGCACCATCGCGATCGCCTTCGCGGTGGTGAGCCCGACGATGACGCCGCCGATCAAGCCGGGCCCCGCGGCGGCCGCGACACCGTTGAGCTGGGCATAGTCAATGCCGGCCCCGTGCATGGCCTGGTCGATGATCCCGTCCAGCACGTCGACGTGGGCGCGCGCGGCAATCTCCGGAACGACGCCGCCGAAGCGGGCATGTTCCTCGACCTGCGACCGCACGATATTGGACAGGATCTTGCCGCTGCCGTCAGGCGCGCGCTCGATCACGGCCGCTGCGGTCTCATCGCAGGTGGTCTCGATGCCCAGTACCAGCATTGGCGAATTGTTATCCAATTTGCGCCCTTGCGCTCATTCGTAAAGCAGAGTTCTGGTACGTCCGGTAGCATTCCGAGCTCGGCTTGCGCAATCGTCACGCGCCGTCATCCCTGTCAATGCGTCACCGCCACGTGGTCCGGGAACACAAGCGATGTCCATTCTTGTCACACGGCCGCATCCCGACAATGAGGCGACGGCAAAAAATTTGCGTGCGCGGGGGCATGTGGTGCTGCTCGCGCCGGTGCTCAAGTTCGAGCCGGTCGCTTTTCATGATGAGAGCGAGGCGGGCTACAGCGCCATCATCGTCACATCCGCCAATGCGATCCGCGCCGTCGCACCGCTGCTGCCGGACCTCGGCCTGTTGAGGTTGCCGCTGTTTGCAGTCGGCGAGCATACCGCGGCTGCCGCGCGCGATACCGGGTTCACTGAGGTGATCGTCGCCGGCGGCGATGCCGCGGCCTTGCGCGATAAAGTGGTGCAGAGTGCGCGCGACAAGGTACTGAAGAAGAAAAGTACGCTGCTTTATCTTGCGGGTGCGGATCTGTCGCGGGACCTCGGCGGTGAACTCGGCGCACAAGGGTTTAGCGTGGTCACGCAGACGACCTATCGCATGGCTCCGGTCACGATCCTCCCGCGCGACGTCTGCGAGGGCTTTGCCGCGCATGGCATCGAGGCGGTGCTGCATTACTCCCGGCGCAGCGCGCGAGCCTTCCTGGATGCTGCGCGGGACGAAGGCGTCGAAATCTCGGCGCTGGCGATTCCGCAATGCTGCCTGTCCGAGACGGTCGCTTCCGTGCTGCGCGATGCCGGCGCGTCGCAGGTTCTGGTGGCCGCGACCCCGGACGAAAATGCCCTATTTGACGCCTTGGAGCGTGCTTTGCGGACCCGTTTGGCGTAAGAGGACGGGCCGAATCCGACGCAATCGGGCTCGTCTCTGGTATGAAAGTGTGAGGAACCGTCACGATGGCCGACGACAAGCCTGAAGACGCGGGATTGGCCCCCGAGTCCGGCCGTGCCAACCGCACCCCGCCGACCATCGACCTCGAGGCAACCGAAGTCTCCACCCAGCCGCAGGATTTGGCGGGTGAGCCCGAGGCGCAGCCATCGGCCGAGCAGGCAAACTCCGGGCAGGCCAGTACCGAAGAAGCCAAGATCGAGACAGCCGAGGCTGAAACTGCCAAGGCCGAGCCGGAGCATAGCGAGGCGCAGGCCGCCGTTGCATCGGCCGCCATTTCGCCTTGGGTCATCGCGCCATTTTCCGGTGCTGTCGCAGCCGCGGTCGTGATCGCGGTCGGCTGGGTACTGGGCTGGCCCGCGGTGCAGGCGCCGCCGGCCCCACCGCAAGTGACGAGCGCGACAGTCGATGCGCTGAGCGGTCGCCTCGCCGCGGTCGAAGCCAAGGCGGCCAAGCCCGCCGCCGATGCGGCCATGGTCGCGCGGCTCGATGCGCTGGAGAAATCTGTCGGCACATTACGCGGCGACATCGCCAATTTGCGCGCGCAGTCCGACAAGACCGCGAGCGCGTTGAATGATGTGAAATCCACGCCGCGCGATGGAGCGGCCTCGCCCGGCCTCGCCGCCCTCGACGACCGTATCTCCCAACTCGAGCGCGCCAGCACGACCGCCCGCGCCGAGCTCGCGCAACAGGGCGAAAAGATCGCCGATGCCAAGGTGCTGGACGACAAGCCGTTGCGCTATGTGGTGGTCGCCACCCTGCTCGACGTTGCCGTTCGCCATAATGATCCCTATGAGGCACAGCTCGCCGCCGCGCGGTCGCTCGCAGCCAAGCCCGAAGTGCTGAAACCGCTCGATATGTTCGCTGCCGGCGGCATTCCGACGCCGGTCGCGTTGAGCCGCGAGCTCCTCAATATCGTGCCGAAGCTGTCGCCGCCGCCGGAAGCACTGAGCAGCGATGCCGGCATCGTCGAGCGCCTTCAGGCGGGAGCGTCAAAGCTCGTCCGCATCGAACGCACCGACGGGGTCGGCAGCGACCGCGGCGCTATTGTCACGCGGGTCACGGCAGCGGCGCTGCGCAACGATTTCGTCGAGGCGCGGCGCGAGTTGAAGACGCTGTCCGAGGCCGATCGCGCGCCTGCGCAGGCCTGGCTCGACAAGGCCGACGCCCGCGATGCCGCGCTCGCGGCCTCCCGCAGATTAGCCGATGATGCCATGGCTGGTCTTGCCAAGTCCGATCCAGCCAAGCCTGCTCCAGCCAAGCCTGCTCAATAAGATTCGCGCAACAATCTGCGCGTATAGGGATTGCCATGCTTCGCATCATCCTCTTCCTCGTTCTGATTGCGCTCGCAGGCGCCGGCGCGGCCTGGGTTGCCGATCAGCCCGGCGATGTCGTGATGACCTGGGGCGGTTTTCGCGCCTCACCGAGCATTCCGGTGTTCGTGCTCTGCCTTGGCATGTTTGCGGTCCTGATCGTGTTGCTCTGGAGCGTCCTGACCGTGATCTGGCGCACGCCCGGACGGATGCGCCGCCGCCGGCATGAGAAGCGTCATGCCCGCGGCCGCCACGCCATCACCCACGGCCTGCTCGCGATCGGCCATGGCGATACGGCCCTCGCCCGCCGGCATGCGGAAGCGGCACGGCGCCATGCGCCCGACGATCCGCTCGCGCTTCTCTTGCATGCGCAGTCGGCGCAGCTCGACGGCAATCGCGACGAGGCGCAGCGCGCCTTCCGCGCCATGGCCGAGCGCGAGGATACGCGGCTGCTTGGTCTGCGCGGCCTGTTCATCGAGGCGCAACGCGCCGACGACGCAGTCGGTGCCGTGATGATCGCGGAGGAGGCGATCAAGCTGTCGCCGTCCTCGACCTGGGCCTCGCATGCGGTGCTCGGCTTCCGCTGCGCGCGCGGCGATTGGAGCGGTGCGCTCGCAATCCTCGATTCGAATCTGTCCGCGGGCCTGATCGACAAACAGGGCTACCGCCGGCAGCGTGGCGTGCTGCTCACGGCGCGCGCGCTGGAATTGGAGACGATGGACCGCGACGTCGCGCGCGAGAGTGTGATGGAAGCCGTCAAGCTCGCGCCGACTTTGGTGCCGGCCGCCGTGCTCGCCGCGAAATTCGAGAGCGAGGCGCATCAGGTGCGCCGCGCCATGAAGCTCGTTGAAGCCGCCTGGCTCGCCAACCCGCATCCCGATCTTGCCGACGCCTATGCGCATGTGAAGCTCGGCGATTCCGCGCGGCAGCGCTTGCAGCGGATCGAGACGCTCGCGGCCAAGACGCCCGCCGACAAGGCCGGTTATGTCGAGGGCCAGCTTGCGATCGCGCGCGCCGCGATCGACGCCTCCGAATTCGCCCGTGCGCGCGAGGTGCTCGCAGCTTACGTCAACGATCCGACCCAGCGCGTCGCGCTGCTGATGGCCGATCTCGAGCGCACCGAGCATGGCGATGGCGGCCGTGCCCGCGCCTGGACCTTGCGGGCGGTGCGCGCCCGCCACGATCCGGCCTGGACCGCGGACGGCTATGTCAGCGACCGCTGGCGTCCGATTTCCCCGGTCACTGGCCGTCTCGACGCCTTCCAGTGGCAGACGCCGGTGGCGAGCCTGCCCTCGGACAAGGGTACCACGATCGAGTCCTCGGCCTTCGAGGAAGCCATGCTCGCCGCCCCGCCGCCGAAGCGGGTGACGATGGCAAGCGACCCGCCGGCGGAACCAGTCGTGATCGCCCCCGCCCCGGCCGCGCAGGACAACGCACCCCCGGCGGCCAAGGAAGAGCTGGTGGTGACGCCCGCTGAGCCGGTCAAACCGGCCTCGGAGGCGTCCGAATCATCGCCGGTGCCAGCAACTCCGGTGTTCCGGACCCGTGCCGACGGCAAGCCGGTGCCGTCCCCGATTCCAGCCGTCATCCCGATCATCCGCGCTCCGGACGATCCCGGGATCGACGACGACGGGCCCAGCGATGAATTTACGGAACAAATCGGCACGTCCAGGGACCAAACAAGAGCCCAGGCCGGCGGTTGGCGTGGATTCTGGTCCCGCTGGGGCGCCTGAGCCACATTTCCAATCCCGCTTGTCCTTGCCAATTCGGGCCATGCCCGATATCAGAAGCGCGCATATCGGGGCCGGCATCGCCCAGGCCTCCGGCAGGGTTCGCCGCAATAGCTCAGTTGGTAGAGCACGTCATTCGTAATGACGGGGTCGGGGGTTCGAGTCCCTCTTGCGGCACCAGCGCCCCGATCCATCAGCTCATCACAAGCTAACTTCTTTCCTCAGGAAACCGGCAGGCGCGCGCGTTGCGCTCCGCGCGTGTGTCACTAGGATGCGCGGCCGAGACAGCTGCGTGACGGGGCAAGTGGTGGGTGCGGAGAGTAAGGCCGGGACGGATCAGAACGCATGGTTGCGACTCTCGGCTCTCGTCGTTCTTGCCGCGTGCGTCACCATCATCGTCGCCTCGCGATCGATTGAAGTCTCACGGCTGCACAGCCGGTTGTCGGTTCCGCCGCTCTACGACGACATCTCCTATTTCCTCGACGCCGCGCGGTGGATGAACGCCGCACGGGATCAAAGCATCTTCGCCAGCCTCTGGGATCTGCTGCGTCAGCATGCGCCGTTCTCGACTCTCGTGGCGATCATCGGGCTCGGGCTTTTTCCGGGCAGCTTCATCGGGCCCTATCTCGTCCACGCCGTGGTCGTTTTTGCTTTCCTGCTCGGAATCATCTGGCTGGTCTGGCGGCGGCCTGTGCTCGAGATCGCGGCGTGCTTGCTTGTGGTGCCCTGCGTGCCGGTGGTGTGGCACACGGTCACCGAAGCGCGACCGGATCTGCCCTCCGGACTTGCCATTGGTCTTGCCGCGGGAGCCATCGTTCACCGCGGCGTGCTCGCCCGCAGCGCGCGTGCCTTGGCCGCTCTGGGTGTTGCCTGTGCGCTGGCCGTCAGCATCAAGCCGACATCGTTTCCGGCCGCGCTGGCCCTGATTGGCGGTGCATTTGCGATTAGGCTGTTGGTCGATTGCATCGAAGCCGGCGGATTGCGCAATTCGATCGGCTCGGCACCGAGCGCGCTCCTGTGGTTCGTGCTGCCGCTGATCGCGACGACGGCCGCGCTGATTGGACCCGCCTTGGTCGAGACCATCACCTACATCCTGAATGTGTTCGTCGGCCAGCGCGATCTCTGGACCACAGGCGAAAGCTTTTGGGTCGGCTTTCTGCGCTTCTCGATCGGATGGGATGGACAGTTCGGCCTGCATTACTGGTTCGCCGTCGGCGTGGCCTTGATGTTGCTGCGCATCGTGCTTGCTGCAATTCACGGCACGGCTGCGTTGCTGGATGCCGTCGTTCTGCTCGCCGCCGTGTTGATCGCCTACACGATTCCGTCCGTCGCGGAGATCAAGACCTACTATTTCGGAGCGATGTTCTATGGCCTCTTCATCGTTGGGATGGTGTTGAATGGTTGCGCCAGCCTGGAGCTCATTCCGGCGCTGCTTGCTCGCTACGGTCTGGGCGCCGACACCCGCCGCCATGTGCTGACCGCAGGCCGGGTGCTTGCATTCGCACTTGTCGTTCAGCTGTTCGTCAGGGACGTCGTCACCGGCCAGATCAGCACGGCGACACCGCTGAGTGCGCAGCAGCAGGAAAGCATCCGCGTTGCGACCGAGCGGCTCTGGTCACTCTTGCGCGACATCAAGCCGGCGGAGCCCGGCCCTCTCATCGTCGCCTTCTCGAGCCCCTATCCGGTGACCTCGGCGACCATCCAACTCTACGCCGAGCAGGCGCGGATCAATCTCGTCGTGCGCAACGAGCTGTTTCACCGCACCGCGCAGGCAACGGGCGACGCGCTGCTGAAGTCGGAGATCCTCGTGCTGTCGAGTTCGATCCCGCATACGCTGGTCGGGCCGCGCGCCGGCGACGAGCTCATCGCCCGCATGGACGCGGAAAAGGGCCTCTGCCCGCTCGAAACCCAGACATTCCCCGACGTGACGCTGCGGGTCTACCGACGCGGATGCTGATCGCGGCCAGCCTGGTTTGAGACAGCGGGGCCGTCTACGTGACCTCGATCACACAACCTTGCGCGCGGCTCCCCTAGTGTCCCGGTCACGCAAACACGGGGAGATGTCACATGCGCAAGATCGTTCTGGTTGCCGCCATGGTTCTGGTCTCTGCATCCGCCCATGCAGGTGGCCGCGGACTGTCGCTGTCCACTGCAACGGCCGCTCCGCAAATCGCCGCGGCCACCACCCCGACGACGCAAATGAGCGAAGTCGCGCCAGCGGTCGAAGCGCCGAAATATGTCGACCGCCCGCCGGCGATCCCGGCTCCCGCCGTGACCGCGACAACGGCGACCTCAGGGCCGGTCACGACGGTCAAGCCTGCCACCAAGACCACGGCCAAGGCGGACAGGTCCAGGCACAAGCGCACCTGGACCGAAGCCCGCATCATCAGCGAGCTGCACCGCCACGGCGTTTATTGGTAAGCAGCGGCATGAAGCTCCCAAAATGGAAATGGCCGGGCTGAGCCCGGCCATCATGCTTGTCGAAACCTGACGCGCTCAGCGCTGCGAGACCGTCTGCACCACGCTCGAAACCGGGCGCGTGTTCGTCGCACTGGACGCGGGCACCTTCAGCTCCTTGAGCACCGCTTCGTCATACTCGGGCAGCGACTCGAACGTCGTCTTCGCCTTGATCTGCACAACCTTGTAGCCACCGGCTTTGAGGCGCGCGAGCAGCGTCGGCAGCGCTTCGCCGGTGCGCTTCTGGAAGTCGTGCATCAGGATGATGCCCTTGCCGAGCTTGTCGAGCTTGGTCATCACATTGCTGATGATCTTGTCCGGCGTGCTCTCCTTGCGGAAGTCGAAGGAGTCGAGGTCGGTCGAGAAGACCCCGACGTTGCGGCTGCCGAGATAGCTCACCAGCGCCGGATTCTGCTGAAGTTGCGGGAAGCGGAAGAACGGCGACGGATTGGTTCCGAGGGCCCATTTCACCGCGCTGAAGCCTTTCTCGATCTCGTCCTTGGCCTGCTGCTCCGTCATCTTCTTGCCGTTGAGATTGACGTGCGACCAGGTGTGCGCGCCCACCGTGTGGCCCTGGGCCAGAACCTGGCGCAGGATCTCCGGGTGCCAGCTGGCGTGCTTGCCGATCGAGAAGAACAGGCCCTTGGTGCATTCGTCGGCCAGTGCCTTCAGCACGGCCGGCGTGTTGTGCGGCCAAGGGCCGTCATCGAAGGTCAGCACGACCTCCTTGTCGGCGAGGAAATCAAACTGCTTGTACTGCTCGAAGCCGAAGCCCGGGCCGCCGGTCGTGTCGATCTCGACCACGCGCGAGACGCCCAATGCATTCGGATTGGTGCAGGTCGTCGTCTGCTGAACCGGTGCGGCTGCTGGCGCGGGGGCCGGAGCGGGCGCTACGGCAGGAGCGGCGGGCTTGCCCGCGAGCGCCGCAGTGGTCTCGACGTCGTCCTTGGCGGCGAGCTTCGCCGGCGCCGGTAGAGGATCGGCGGCACGGGCGGCTGTTGTCTTGGGGGCGCCCTGGTCGGCGCGCGAGGAATAAAAGTACCAACCTCCGGCGATCACGACCGCCGCAAGGACACTGGCCAGCATCAGGCCCAACGCATTACGCATCGCTGCTCTTTCCAAATACGCAACCAAACCAGCGGAATTTCCCGCGTCGCGAGCCATTAATGCGAAGGAAGAGTTAACGTGACACCAACACGACAGCGGTTGCGAAGGAATTTCAGGCAGGTGCGCCAAAGTGACCGATGTCACAGTTGGGGCGCGGCCTGTGACCGTCATCACTGTAGAAAGGTCTTTGCTGGAGCATCGTCATTCCCATTAACAACGGGCCCGTCTCGGCGGTGCCAATGGGAGCTTCAAATGACCAAGTCTTTCTCTGCCAAGTCTGTCTCCGCGAAGTCTTTCTCTGCCAAAATCCGCGATACCAGCCTGGCGCTGGGCTTTGCCGCCATCGTCTCGATCGTTTCGACGACCTCGAGCTTCGCCTTCTCGTCCGAGGCGCAGCAGCAGTGCACCGGCGACGCCTTCCGCCTGTGCTCGTCGGAAATCCCCAACATCCCGAAAATCACGGCGTGCATGGTGAAGCATCGCTCCGACCTGAGCGCCGGCTGCCGCGCGGTGATGGACAAGGACCTCGCCAAGGGCACGTCACACAAGGTCGCTGACGCCCAGGACGGACAGTAAGAGCGCGCGACGATCGCGTCGTTGCGTCGGTTAGCTCCCCTCGCGATGTGCCCCGGCGTCAAGCCGGGGCCCCCGCGGCGGCGCCAATCTGCCGACAAAGTCCTGCCAACAAAGCCGTTGCGGCTCAGGGACCGTCGCACTAGCTTCGCCCGCAAATCTTCCGGGTACGAGGCACTACGCGATGACCAGATTTCTTTTTATCATTTCCTTGATCCTGTGCGCATCGGGCGCATCCGCGCAGCAGCCCGGCCACGACGCCTGCGCGCGCGACGTTACGCGCTTCTGCCGCTCGGTGATGAACAATGGCGATAGCGCCGTGCTCGCCTGCCTGAAAGAGCACCGCGCCCGACTGACCAAGGCCTGCGACAAGGTGCTGACGGATCACGGACAGTAAGATGGTGGTGTCGTAGCCCCGATGGAGCGAAGCGAAATCCGGGGCCTATCCGCGCGGTGAGATCAACCCGGATTGCGCTTCGCTCCATCCGGGCTACGAAACAAGACCTACGTGCTGCTCCCCGCCGCGGTCGCGACCACCGGCAGCACTTCGGCACTGGCGCGGTCCGGGGTTGCCTCGTTCCAGCGCACCGATCCGAACGGCCGCTCCAGCATACGGCGGATTCGCACCGGCTCGGGGCCGATGTGAAAATCGATTGCCTGCTGATGCAGCGCGCGTTCGGACTGGGTCGAGCGGTTGCGCTGGCGCAGATAATCGAACCAGGTCGGGCAGTGATAGCGCTCGGTCCACAATTCGGGATCGGCGATGTCGCGCGCGATCGACCAGCCATAGGCGCCGTTGCGCTGCCTCGAGAGCTGCACGTCCTGCATCACGTTGTGGAACGGGCGGGCATTCTCCTGCGACACCCGATATTCGATCTCGACCACCAGCGGTCCACTGCGTCCCGTCAGCGACAGCTTGACCTCGGGATCGGCGAGCACGTCGGCATCCTCGTTGCGGGCGCCGACGCGCGGCATCGCAAGCCAGATTCCCAGCAGCGGTGAAATCAGCATCAGACCGGCGGCCGTCAGCAGCGCGACCTCGACGCCGGCATAGTCGGTGAGATGACCCCAGCCCCAGGCGCCGATGGCGATGCCGCCGGAAATCGAGGCCTGGAACGCGGCGAGCGATCGTCCGGCGACCCAGCGCGGCGCCGAGAGCTGCACGCCGATATTGAACAGCGCGACGGAGGCCATCCAGACCGCGCCGGCCAGCACCAGCGCGGCCGCGGTCAGCACCGGTTCGCTGGAGAGCGCCAGCGCCGCCATTGCGAACGCCATCGAGACGGTGCAGGCGCGGATCGCGGCCTCGCCGCTCATGCGCTTGCGCAGCTCGTGGATGTTGAGCGCGCCGACGACGGCGCCCATGCCGAAAGCGCCCAGCATGATGCCGTAGGTCTGCGCCCCGCCATGCAGCAGATCGCGCGCGACCAGCGGCATCAGCGCCATCACGGCGCCGCCAATCAGGCCCATCACCAGCGTGCGCAGCAGCACGATCTTGATCGGCGGCGAGTTGGTGATGTAGCGGAAGCCCGACACCATGGCCCGGTTGAGCTTCTCCCGCGGCAGCCGCGAGGGCTCGGTGGTCCGCCGCCAGAGCAGCAGCACCACCAGCAACGGCAGATAGAGGGTCGCATTGCAGGCAAACGCGGCTACCGCGCCGAGCGAGGCGACAATCACGCCGCCGACCGCAGGACCGAAGCTGCGCGCGATGTTGTAGCTGATGCCGTTCAGCGCGACGGCCGAAGGCAGCGCCTCGGGCGGCACCTGTTCGCTGACCGAAGACTGCCAGGCGGGCCCGAACAGTGCGTTGCCGCTGCCGACGACGAAGCAGAAGGCCAGCAGCGTTTCAGGGGTGATGAGGTTGAGCCCCGCCAGGATCGTGAGAGCGGACGCGCCGGCCAGCGCAATCATGAGCGCGATCAAGGTCACGATACGGCGGTCATACATGTCGGCTATGGCGCCGGCCGGCATCGAGATCAGCATGATCGGCAGCATCAACGCGGTCTGCACCAGCGCCACCTTGTCGGCGGAGGCCGCCATTTGCGTCATCGCCCAGGCCGCGCCCACGCCCTGGATCAGGAGGCCGAGATTGGAGAGCAGGCTGGCGAGCCAGATGCGCCGGAATACGGTGTACCGTAATGGTGCCGTGATGCCGTCGGTGGAACGCCTCTGACGGTTCGTCTGCTCGGTCATATCCTCTTCCAAATCGTCTGGCAGAAATGGCTTTAATGATTCCGGCAGGCTCAGTGATGCCCGCGAAAGTCCTTCGCTGTCCAGTGGTTAGGCCGGTATAAGCGGTGCAAAGACATGGTTTTACCGGGGAGGACCAGATGAAGCTGTCACGACGGACGATCCTGCAAGGTGCGGGTGGCCTGGCTTTCGCGGTTGCGAGCTTCCGGATCGAGGCGCTGGCGCAAACTCCGTCCGCGGCTCCGAGTTCGGATAAAAGCTCCGAGGTGCCGCCGATCCTGTTCGTCCATGGCAATGGCGATTACGACGCGCTCTGGATGACGACGCTGTGGCGGATGGAATCCAACGGCATCGCTCACGACCGCATGATGGCGATCAATTTCACCAATCCCACGGCGCGCACCGACGATACGGTCGAGCAGGCCAGCCGCTCCTCGACCGAGGATCAGCGGCGCGAGCTCTCTGCTGCCATCGCCGAGTTGAAACGCCGCACGGGTGCGGCGCGTGTGGCGCTGGTCGGCAATTCGCGCGGTGGCAATTCCATCCGCGACGTCATCAAGAACGGCGGCGCCGGCGATGTCAGCCATGCGGTCCTGTGCGGTACGCCCAATCACGGCGTGTTTGCGCTCGATGATCTGCTCGGCAGCGAGTTCAACGGACGCGGGCCCTTCCTGCGCGGCTTGAACGACGGCGATAGCGAGGTGACGCCGGGCACGGCTTTCCTCACCCTGCGCAGCGACGGCATGGACAAATATGCGCAACCCGATGGCCGCTTCATGGGCAAGCCCGGCGTGCCGACCAATGTCACCGCCGAGGGACCGGAGCTGAAGGGCGCGACCAATCTCGTCCTCGGCGCAATCGATCATCGCGAGACGGCCTATCACCCGCGCGCTTTCCGTGAGATCTACAAATTCATCGCCGGCCACGAGCCGACGCGTATCGCGATCACGCCGGAGCGGACCGTCCGCCTCGGCGGGTTGGTCACGGGCATGGCGGATGGCGTGCCGACCAACCGCCCCGTGGCCGGCGCGGTGGTGGAGATCCACCATGTCGACCGCGAGAGCGGGGAACGCAGGGGCGATATCGTGCATCGCTCGACGACGGGTGCTGACGGTCGTTGGGGCCCGGCCGAAGTCGAGTCCACCTGGCCGCTCGAAATCGTCCTGACCTCATCGGACGCGCCGACGACGCATTTCTATCGCTCGCCCTTCCCGCGCTCCTCCGATGTCGTGCATTTGCGCGCTGCGCGCCCGTTCATTCCAGCGGACAGGGATGCTGGCGCGGTGCTAATCATGTCGCGCCCACGCGGCTATTTCGGCCTGCCGCGCGACACCGTCCTGTTCGACGGCCAGGAGCCCGCCGACGTCCATCCGGGCGTGCCCACGGATGCGGCAGCGACCCTGCGCCTTCCGGCCAGCGAGGTCGGTCGCAGCGTCGTGGCAGAGTTCAACGAGGAACGAATTGTGGCACGCGCCTGGCCTGCCTCCGAGAACAGGATTGCGGTTGCCGAACTGACTTACTAGCTATTTGCCCTGCGCCAGATCTGCGGGAGAAAGCCATGAACATCGCCAGCGTGCGTCGGCCCGTCATCCCCCCGACCCCGCCGCGCGCGCCGGACAACATGTCGTTCTTCGGCCGGCTTGCGGTGATCAGGCAGAACATGATCGCCACTTGGGGGCAGCGCGCCTATGAGGAAGAGATCATCCAGGGTCGCTTCTTCCTGCACAAGAGCCTCATCCTGAACCAGCCGGACGCGATCCGGCACGTGCTGCTCAGCAATTACGAAAACTACACGCGGACGCCGGCGGGCATTCGCATGCTGCGTCCCGTGCTCGGCGAAGGTCTCCTGCTCGCCGAAGGCCACGCCTGGACGCATCAGCGCCGGACGCTCGCACCCGCCTTCACGCCGCGCGCCACCGCCAATCTCGTGCCGCACATGACGGCGGTGCTCGACGAGACCATTGCGAAGCTGGATGCACGCAGAAACGAGCCGGTCGATCTGCGCGAGATCATGCAGCGCATGACGCTGGAGATCGCCGGGCGCACGATGTTCTCGTTCGGCATGGACCGGCACGGCCCGACCCTGCGCAACTTCGTCATGGAATATGGCGAGCGGCTCGGACGCCCCTACTTTCTCGACATGGTGCTGCCGGTATCCTGGCCGACACCGATGGATCGTGCTCGCGCGCGCTTTCGCACCCGCTGGACCGAATTCGTCGCGATGCTGATCGCCGAGCGGCGTGCGGCGGGAAAGAAGGACGGTGCGCCGCCGAGCGATCTGTTCGATCTTATGGATAAGGCGCGCGACCCCGAGACCGGCAAGGGTTTTTCCGACGAGCAGCTCGTCGACGAAGTCGCAACCATGATTCTCGCAGGTCACGAGACCACGGCGACCGCGCTGTTCTGGGCGCTCTATCTGCTCGCACTCGATCCGGACGCGCAGGAGGAGGTGGCCTCCGAGACCCACGGCGAGCATCTCGACGGCATTGCCGATATCGACCGGCAGAAATTCACCCGCGCCGTGATCGAGGAGACCATGCGGCTCTATCCGCCGGCCTTCCTGATCGCGCGGGCGGCGCGCGACAAGGACAATGTGGCCGGAGCAGGGGTCAGCAAGGGCGACATCATCATGATCGCGCCCTGGCTGCTGCACCGGCACGAGAAGCTCTGGGATCAGCCGAACGCGTTCATTCCCAAGCGCTTCATGTCGAAAGAGCCGCCCGACCGTTTCGCTTATCTGCCGTTCGGCGCCGGCCCGCGCGTCTGCGTCGGCGCGCCATTCGCGCAGGCCGAATCGGTGTTGGCGCTGGCGCGACTGATCGGTGCGTTCCGCGTCGAGCTGGCAGACGCGATGCCGGTCATTCCGTGTGGCGTCGTCACGACCCAACCGGATCATTCACCCATGTTCCGCATCACGCGCCGGTGATAGGCATTCGTCTGGCCACTGGCGTGATCCGCCCTAGATAGAGTTGCGCCATGAGCGACATCCAGGCCCAGTTTTCCGTTCTGAAGCAGACCGCCGATGCCAAGGCGGTCGACGCGATTGCACGCCTGATCGAGGACGGCGAGGATCACGAGCTCAACCGCGTCAACGTCCTCGACTTCTCCAGGCAGCATGGCCTCGACGAGGAGCGGGCGATCTCGGCCTTCCTGCATTCGGCGCGTCTCGGCCTGTTCGATCTCGGCTGGAACGTGCTGTGCCCGGGATGCGGCGGCGTGCTTGGCGCGCATTCGACCCTGAAGGCGCTCAAGCCGGATGACTATCACTGCGCGCTCTGTGCCTGCGGGTACAAGGCGTCCGTCGACGATCAGGTCGAGGTCTCCTTCACGGTGAATCCGCGCGTCCGGCGCATCGCCGCACACGACCCCGACACACTTTCGGTGTGGGACTATTTCAGGCAGGTGTTCTGGAGTTCGGGCGTCGACTTCAACAAGGAATCGTTTGCGACCCTCGCCAACGAGGTCACGCTGGATACGATGGAGCTGCCGGCCGGCGAGAAGGCGACCATGTCGCTGCAACTGCCGAACGACTTCATCATCATCTTCGAGCCGGTGACGCACGCCGCCCACTTCATCGACGTGCAGGGCGAGCCGACCAAGGACCGCCAGCAGCTCGCTATCATGTACAATAGAGTGCAGGCCCCGACCGGGACCACCACGATGCGGCCCGGTCCGCTGCGGCTGTCGCTGGAGAACCAGGCCGGCGTGCGCGTACTGCCGTCGGTGTTCATCGCGGCCGAGGCGCTTCATCATCTCATCGGCAAGCGCAAGCCGTTCCTCACCGCCAAGCGGATGCTGTCGAACCAGACGTTTCGCGATGTCTTCAAGGCGGACAATCTCAGTCTCGACCAGCGGCTCCAGATCACGTCGCTGACCTTCCTGTTCACCGATCTCAAGGGCTCGACCGCGCTCTATGAGCGCGTCGGCGATCTCGCGGCGTTCGATCTCGTGCGCGCGCATTTCCATGCGCTGCTCGAAATCATCTCGTCGGAGAAGGGCGCCGTGGTGAAGACGATCGGCGATGCCGTGATGGCGACTTTCGTGCGTCCCGAGCACGCGATCGTCGCGGGCCTACGGATGCGTGCGGCGATGGACGAGCTCAACAAGCAGCGCGGCACCGCCGATCTCATCGTCAAGATCGGCATCCATGAAGGCCCGTGTCTCGCGGTGATGCTGAACGAGCGCCAGGATTATTTCGGCCAGACCGTCAACATCGCCGCCCGCGTGCAGAGCCTCTCGACCGCGCAGGAGATCCACATCACAGGCCCGGTGCTCGATGCGCCCGCGGTCGCCGAAGTCCTCAAGCAGCACGAGATCAGGCCGATCCAGAAGCAGGCGGCGCTACGTGGCATCGCCGACAAGATGGTGGTGTACGAGATACCGTAGTCTCATCTGACGCCAGATTGCCGAAACGTAATCAGCGCGCGGAACTGACGCACGTTGCGCCGGTTGGGTTTACCGCTCATATAATGCTGGTAACGGCCGCGCCCCGCGGCTTCATCGATTTCGGTAGGACTTCATGCTGGACGGCCTGCGCCAATTCATCGCCGAGATTGTGGCACCTCATGCCGGGGATCGCGCCTTCGGCGACAGCGACTATCGGCTGGCGGCGACCGCGCTGCTTGTCCACGTGATCTCGCTGGATGGCCAGCCGACGCAGGCCGAACAGGGCAAGCTGCATAGCCTCATCGAAAACCATTTCGGGCTCGATCGGGGAACCGCAGACCGGCTGATCGCAGATGCCACCCATGTCGAAGGCGAGGCGGTCGATCTCTATCATTTCACCAGCGTCATCATGCGCTCGCTCGACGAAGAAGGTCGCAAGCGCATTGTGCAGATGATGTGGGAGCTGGTCTATGCCGACGGCCAGGTGACCGAGTTCGAGGACAACGTGGTCTGGCGTGCCTCCGACCTGCTCGGAATTTCCCAGCGCGACCGGATCGACCTCAAGCACGCGGTTGCGGACCGTGCCGGCGGTCAGGTCAAGGACAGCGCCGTCGGTGGCTGAGCTATCGCCAGCGCGGCATGATTTCCGGTTGTACCGATCACATAACAAAACTTTAATGTAGCCCCCCGACCTCCCGGTTCCGGATTCCGCTGTAAATCCGCGGTTTTCCTGCCCTCCCTGTCGCCCCGTCAGGCAGCCATGCTGCCAGCGCCGCTTGCTTGTCGCGCGCGGCCTATGCTCTCGTTCCGGCATTGACGGCCAAAAACTTCAATTCGAGAGACTTCAATTCAAGTGACTTGGATCCAGAGACTGGGATCGTGACTGAGCGGGTGACGTTGATCACTGGTGCCTCGGCGGGCATCGGCACGGAGCTGGCGCGTGTGTTTGCCGCGAACGGACACCGGCTTGCGCTGACGGCGCGACGTGTCGACCGACTCGAGGCGCTTGCGAACGAGCTCACCGCCACGTGCGGCAAGAAGCCGATCGTGATCGCCTGCGATCTCCAGGAAGCTGATGCTGGCGAAAAGATCGCCGCCGCGCTCGCTGCCGAAGATGTCGAGCTCGATCATCTCGTCAACAATGCCGGCTTCGGCGTGTTCGGCGATGCCATCGAGCGTGACCGCGACGAACAGGTCGGCATCGTCGACGTCAACGTCCGGGCGCTGACCGATCTGTCGCTGCGCTTCGCCGATCAGCTCATCAGGAACAAGGGCGGCCTTCTCAACGTCGGCTCCGTTGCGGGCTTCCTGCCGGGTCCCGGCATGGCCGTCTATTACGCGTCCAAGGCCTATGTGATTTCGCTTACCGAGGCGTTGCGGGCGGAGCTCGCGCCGCGCGGCGTTCGCGTCACCGTGCTGTGCCCCGGTCCGGTGCCGACCGAATTCCAGGCGCGCGCCGGTGTTGGCTCAGGGCATGATACGGCCTTTCTCAACGTCTCGGCCGCCGATGTCGCACGGCAGGGCTATGGTGGCCTGATGGCGAACAAACGGGCAGTGCTGCCGGGTCTTGGCATCAAGATTGTGCCATTCGCGCTGCGATTCTTTCCGCGCGGTTTCATCCTGTTCGCCACCAGCCGGTTCCAGCGGCAGAGGCGCTAAGCAAGGCCCTCAGCGACCGTAATGGCCCGGAGCTTGCTCTGCTAACAGGCGCGTGTGTGCGCGAACTCACACGATGTTAACCATCGCTTAGCTATGCTGGCGACTTGAACCGATAGCACTCGCAGAGGCCATGTCGTTTCGGACGGACAGGTTTGGTGGCGCAGAAGTGGTGCCCTTCCCCGGAAGGACGCCAAGCGCGGCCGCCTCCGAACCTCGCCTGCCGGTTCTGATCGTCTTGCACCAGGAATCCTCGACGCCCGGCCGCGTCGGCAATGCGCTCCGCGCGCTCGGCCATCGCCTCGACATCCGCAGGCCACGTTTCGGCGACTCGCTGCCCGATACGCTCGACCGGCATGCCGGCGCCGTGGTCTTCGGCGGCCCGATGAGCGCCAACGATCCCGACGACTACATCCGCCGCGAGATCGATTGGATCGAAATTCCCCTCCGCGAACAGCGGCCGTTCCTCGGCATCTGCTTAGGCGCGCAGATGTTGGCGATGCAGCTCGGCGCACGGGTCGCGCCGCATGCGCAGGCGCTGACTCAGATCGGCTATTATCCGATCCGCCCGACGGCGGCAGGCCACGCGCTCAGCCCGGATTGGCCGGCGCAGGTGTATCACTGGCATCGCGAAGGCTTTGAGCTGCCGGTCGGTGCTGAGCTGCTCGCCGAAGGCGATGATTTTCCGATCCAGGCTTTCCGCGCCGGCAACGCGTTCGGCGTGCAGTTCCATCCTGACGTGACCTACGCGATGATGCATTGCTGGACCACGCGCGGTTATGACGGGCTCAGCGCGCCCGGCGCGCGCGAGCGGCATCACCATTTCGCGGATCGCGCCATCTACGATGCCGCGGAACGCGCCTGGCTCGATCATTTCATCGATGGCTGGCTGGCGCGCCGGCCGCTGCTGGCACAAGCCGCCGAGTAATCGCGCCTTTACGCAAGTTCCTTGGCGCAAAGTCCTTGGCGCAAGTCCTTGCCTCATCCCTGGATATGCTAGGCTCCTTGCCAACGAGCGCGCGCGAACGCGTGCCGGCAAGCAAAGGGAGAGCGCGATGGCCTATGAACACATTCTCTACGAGGTGAGTGACAAGATCGCGACCATCACGCTCAATCGCCCCGATCGCATGAACGCGTGGACGCCGACCATGGAGCGCGACGTGCGCCACGCGATGGAAGCATCGAGCGCCGACGACAATGTCCGCGTCATCGTGCTCACCGGCGCGGGCCGCGCCTTCTGCGCCGGCGCGGACATGGATGCGCTGAAAGGCCTCGATCCCAATGACGTCAGGCGCGCCTCGAACCTGCCGCCCTTCGACATGAACCGCCGGCCGGACTGGCAGACCCGCTACGGCTTCTATCCGTCGATTGGCAAGCCCGTCATTGCGATGCTCAACGGCGCGACCGCCGGCATCGGCCTTGTGCACGCGCTCTATTGCGACCTGCGCTTTGCTGCGGACAATACGGTGTTCACGACGGCCTTCGCGCGGCGCGGGCTGATCGCCGAGCACGGCATCAGCTGGATGCTGCCGCGCATCGTCGGCCACGCCCATGCGATGGACCTGCTGCTTTCGGCGCGACGCGTGGGAAGCGACGAGGCGTTGCGGATCGGGCTGGTCAACCGGCTTTGCCCGCCCGAGAAGCTGCGCGAGGAGACTTACGCCTATGCGCGCGACCTCGCCGATTTCGTCTCGCCGAGCGCCATGGCCGTGATCAAGCGGCAGCTCTACGAGGTGCCGTTCCAGACGCTTGGCGAGGCGACGATCGAGGCCAACCGGGAGATGATGGTAGCGCTGAATGGCAACGACTTCCGGGAGGGGGTCGCGAGCTTCATGGAGAAGCGGCCGCCAAGGTTTACGGGGAAGTAGGGGGGATCTTCCGGAGACGGTCCGTCTTCGCCCTGCGGGCTTCGCCGGACACCACGCTTCACCCTTCAGGCTTCTCGTGGCTGCGCCACGCGTAGCCTGAAGGGCGAAGCGTGGTGGAGCCAGGCGGGATCGAACCGCCGACCTCGTCATTGCGAACGACGCGCTCTCCCAGCTGAGCTATGGCCCCTTTTGCTGCCGCTCTGGTAAACGCGGCCGACAACCGGGCGCCATTTAAGTCCCCGCCAAGGTCAAGTCAAGGACGGGTGTAACCCGGTTTTAGCCATCCGGACGCCGACTTCCCTTGTTTGGGTCGGGGGGAACCGATATCTAGCCATGACCGCCCCAAACACTGCCCCAATGCCACAGGCCCAGAGAGTGTTTCGCTGATGCGCCCGATAGTCTTCATTCTGATCCAGATCATCAATCTCTACATCTACCTGCTGATCGCATCGGCAATTCTGTCCTGGTTGATCGCGTTCAATGTCGTGAACACCCGCAACCAGTTCGTCGGCGCGGTCTGGGAATTTCTCTATCGGATTACCGAACCGGTCCTCGGCCCGATCCGGCGGAGGCTGCCCGCCATGGGCGGGCTCGATCTGTCTCCGATCGTCGCCTTCTTCGTGCTCTGGTTGATCCAGCTCTATCTCGCCGAGTACGTCTATCCGAACGTGCCGTAGGCCCTGCGGAACCGTGACGGAGCCTTGATGGTCCCTTGACCGAACCTTGGCGCACATCCACCACGGGTGTCAGCATCGCATTGCGGGTGACGCCGCGTGGCGGACGTGACGGCATCGACGGGATCGAGCAACTCTCGGACGGCCGCAGCGTGTTGAAGGTGCGCGTGCGTGCCATCGCCGATGCCGGCGAGGCCAATCGGGCAGTGTTAGTGCTGCTGGCGAAATCGCTTCGTGTGCCCCAGGCCAGCGTCAGTCTCCTCTCGGGGGCGACGTCGCGGCTGAAGCAGGTCGCCGTCGAGGGGGATCCGGCACGGCTAACGCAAGCGTTGCGTGAGATCGCTTCAGCCAAATTGAAAGACTAAGGGAACCGACATGACGGCCAAGATCATCGACGGAAAAGTCATTGCCGCGGAACTTCGCGCCCGCGTTGCCAATGAGGTCGCCCGTGTCAAGCGCGAGCACAATCTGGTGCCGGGCCTCGCGGTTGTCCTGGTCGGCGCTGATCCCGCCAGCGAAGTCTATGTCCGCTCCAAGCATACGCAGACGCAAGCCGCCGGCATGACCTCGTTCGAGCACAGACTGCCCGCGGATGTCTCGCGAGCGGACCTGCTGGCGGTCGTCACAAAGCTCAACCGCGATCCCGCCGTGCACGGCATTCTGGTGCAATTGCCCCTGCCCAAGGGCCTGGACACCGAAGCCGTGATCAATGCCCTCGATCCCGCCAAGGATGTCGACGGTCTGCATCCGAACAATGCCGGCCGGCTTGCCGGCGGCTTCGAGGCGCTGTCGCCCTGCACGCCGCTCGGCTGCATCATCCTGACCAAGAGCGTGCACCCTTCCCTCGAAGGCATGAACGCCATCGTCATCGGCCGCTCCAATCTGGTCGGCCGTCCGCTGGTGCAATTGCTGTTGAACGAGAACGCCACGGTGACGATCGCGCATTCGCGCTCGCGCGACCTGCCCCGGCTCGTGAGGCAGGCCGACCTCGTCTATGCCGCGGTCGGCCGATCCGAGATGGTGCGCGGCGACTGGCTGAAGCCGGGTGCGACCGTGATCGATGTCGGCATCAACCGCATTCCGAAGGACGACGGCAAGACGAGGCTCGTCGGCGATGTCGCCTATCAGGAAGCGCTCGGGGTTGCCGGCGCGATCACGCCGGTGCCCGGCGGCGTCGGCCAGATGACGGTCGCCTGCCTGCTCGTGAACACGCTGCGGGCGGCTTGCGCGATTGCGGGTCTGCCGAAGCCGGCGGTGTAGCTCACGCTTTCGTGCCCTGGACGCAAGGCAGCGTGAAACGATGCGCTGCTGAGCCGGGATGCGAAAACCTACACCCTCTTCTTTTTCTCGCGCTCGATGCCTTCGAGGATCAGCTTCTGCGCGTCTTCCGGGCCACCCCAGCGCAGGATCTTCACCCACTTGCCCGGCTCGAGATCCTTGTAGTGCTCGAAGAAGTGCTGGATCTGCTGCAGCGTGATATCCGGCAGGTCGGCATACGACGTCACCTTGTCGTAACGCTGCGTCAGCTTTGACGAGGGCACCGCCAGGATCTTCTCGTCACCGCCGGCTTCGTCCTCCATGAACAGCACGCCGACCGGGCGCACGCTCATGACGGCACCGGGAATGATGGCGCGCGTATTGATGATCAGCACGTCGCAGGGGTCGCCGTCATCCGACAGCGTATGCGGGATGAAGCCGTAGTTACCGGGGTAACGCATCGGCGTGTAGAGGAAGCGGTCGACCACCAATGTGCCGGCTTCCTTGTCCATCTCGTATTTGATCGGCTCGCCGCCCACGGGGACTTCGATGACGACGTTGACGTCGTGGGGTACGTTTTTTCCGATCGAGATCGCATCGATACGCATTAAAAGGCTCCGTTATGGCCGACGTTAAATTTCGCCCGGCAGCGATTTTGGCGCTGTCATACGCGGGCTTGGCCCGCTGATCCATCGTGTTTGTGCGAAATAATGAATCCAGCGATCACCGGCTCGAAAGGCGACGGTATCGACGGATGGGAAACGCTGCCGATCAAGGTTTCAGCAGCTCAGTTGGTCCAGTCTTAGTTGGTCCAGGCGAAGGCAACTTTATCGAGCGCCTTCGGCCCGAACCGCTCCGACGAGCGCGCCACCATGCGGCCGCCCAGCGCCCGATAGAACTCGGTCGCCGGATCGTTGTCCGAGAGCGCCCACACCACCATGCTCTTCAGATTGCTCTGCATGAGGTCGCGGCGGGCGGCGGTGAACAGGCGGCGGCCGAAGCCGAGGCCTTGAAACTCGGGGCGCAGGTACAGCTCGTAGATCTCGCCGTCGAAATGCAGGCTGCGGGCGCGGTTGCGGCCGTAATTGGCGTAGCCTGCGATCTTGTCGCCGAACACCAGCACGCTGACGCGGCTGCCCTTGCGGATCGCGCTGTCCCACCACTGCGGACCGCGGCGGTTGATCAGCTTCTCCAGCTCGGCGCCGGGAATGATGCCCTGATAGGCTGAACGCCAGGCTTCGTCATGGGTGGACGCCACCGCAGTTGCATCTGCAGCTTTGGCCGGCCGGACCTCGATCAGGGTTGTGCTCATGGACGCGATCAAACCAAGTCGCCGCGCTGGCGGCAAGACCTATCGTTAATTATCGGTTAACCTGTGGACTTTCTGCATCAGTATTTTAACCATGTTGTACCGAAAAAAGACAAGGCGCCATTTTGAACGGCAGTGGTCTGCCGTGCGCCGGTGCAAAACTCCGGTGCGGCAACGAATGAACCGCGATGGCAACGCAGAAAGTCCGCCGAGAATGATTCGTTCCGACTAGTCTTGCGGCGCCATTCGCGCTCGCCCTCGGCAATTCATGCGGCTCCTCGACACCCTTGTTCTTCTTCCTTTGCTGTCCCTGCTGACGGCGTCGCCTCTGTGCGCTCAGGTCACGTTTGGGTCATCGGGCGCAGAAAGCGAGCCGTTCCGCCGCCAGGAATGGCGCGTGCCGTCGCCGGATACCGGCATCGCCGCGCGCGCGCTGCTGTTCCGCCCGCTCAGTGCCGGACCGTTCCGGCTTGCGGTGATTGCACATGCTTCGACGGAGAACGTGTTGCGTCGTGCACAAATGCCACAGCCGGACTATCGCGCCCTCACCGCATTTCTCGTCGCGCGCGGTTTTGCCGTGCTGGTGCCGGAGCGGCTCGGCCATGGTGCGACGGGCGGTCGCTATGTCGAGGATCAGGGCGGCTGTGACGAAGCGGACTACGCGCGCGCGGGCCGCGCGACCGCGGAGGAAATTTCGCTCGCACTGGATTATCTGCGCAAGCAGGATTTTGTTCGCAAGGATGCCGCAATCGTGCTCGGCCACTCTGCGGGTGGCTGGGGTGCGCTCGCGCTTGCCAATGCCGATCCGAAAGAGATCTCCGCGATCATCGCGTTTGCGCCCGGGCGCGGCGGCCACGCCAATGATGAGTCGAACAAGATCTGTGCTCCACATACGCTCGTCGCGGCAGCGAAGGAGTTCGGCAAGGCCGCGCGCATTCCCGTCACATGGCTTGTTGCGAGCAATGACAGCTATTTCGCGCCCGCGTTCTCGAAGGCATTGGCAGACGCGTTTCGTGGCGGCGGCGATAGAGTTGATTTTCGCGCGTTGCCCGCCATCGGCAGCGAGGGCCATTGGATGATCGAGACCGAGGCTGGCGTCAAAGCTGCAAGCAGCGAGCTCGATCGTGCGCTGAAGCCTGTGACGGCGAAGAAGCCATGACGGTGTATTTCCTAGTCAAATATCTGCACGTGCTCGGCGCCATCGTCATCCTCGGCACCGGAACCGGCATCGCCTTCTTCATGCTGATGGCACATCGCAGTGATAATGCCGAGTTCATCGCGCGCACCGCCTCGGTGGTCGTGATTGCAGATGCGATCTTCACGCTGTCGGCCGTGATCCTGCAGCCGGTCACGGGCGGCCTGCTGATGATGCTCTCGGCCACGGCGATCACCGCGCGCTGGATCCTCGCCTCGCTCGCGCTCTATGCCGTCGCCGGCGCGTTCTGGATCCCCGTCGTCTTCATGCAGATCGAGATGCGCGACCTCGCGCGCAAGGCCGCCCAGCAGCACGTCGCGCTGCCGGAGCGCTACTTCGTCCTGTTCCGCCGCTGGTTCGCGTTCGGCTTCCCCGGCTTCGGCGCCACGATGCTGATCCTCTGGCTGATGATCGCTAAGCCGTTCTGAGGGAGCCGATGAACCAGCGAACCATTTTGGTGCTCGGCGCCTCCGGCCTGATTGGCCGTTTCGTCACCGACGATCTGCGCGCGCGGGGTTTTCGTGTTGTCGGCGCTGCGCGCCGCCTGTCGCCGGCGCAGAAGATGAGCGCGCTCGATATCGAGCTGCCGATCCTGTGGCTCGATGCCGCCGCGCTGACACGCTTGCTGAGCGAGCATGCGGTGGGTGTTGCCGTGAACTGCCTCGGCGTGCTCCAGGACGGCCCCGGCAGCGACACCAACGCGGTGCATCGTGATTTCGTCAGCCGTCTGCTTCAAGCCATCGCCGGCAGCGGCCGTGCGATCCGGCTGGTGCACATCTCGATCCCCGGAACCGCCGAGACGGATCGGACCGCGTTCGCCACGACCAAGCGCGAGGCGGAGCGGCTGATTGGGGCCTCTGGCATTCCCCACGCGATCCTGCGGCCCGGCTTCGTGGTGGCGCCATCGGCTTATGGCGGCAGCGCCATGCTGCGCGCGCTCGCCGCCTTTCCGATCGAGCTGCCGATGGCGGAGATGGCAACGCCGTTCCAGCCCGTTGCGGTCGAAGATGTTTCGGCGACCATCGCCTGGCTCGCCGCGCGCGACATCAAGGATGCGTCCGTGAACGCAGTGAGCTGGGACCTGATGCGATCCGAGCCGATCACGATGGCCGGCGTCATCAAGCAGTTCCGGCACGCGTTCGGTACGGCCGGCTGGCCGCGGATCGCGATGCCGTCCTTCATGCTCGATCTCGGTGCAAGAATCGGCGATCTCGTTAATCATCTCGGCTGGATGCCGCCGATGCGCTCCACCGCTATCGCCGAGCTGCGCCGCGGCGTGAGCGGCGATCCCTCAGCGTGGATCGCTGCAACCGGCATTGCGCCGAAAACGCTGACGGATGCGATCGGACGCCACCCCGCCACCACCCAGGACAAATGGTTCGCGCGGCTGTTCATGGTCAAGGCGCTGATTGTCGCGAGCCTGGTCGCGTTCTGGCTCGTCTCCGGGTTCATCGCGCTGTTCGTGTCCTACCGCGCCGCCGCCGGCATCTTGTCCGCGCACGGCTTTCCGCCGGCGCTGGTCGCTCCCATCACTATCGGCACCAGCTTGATGGACATGAGCATCGGCGGGCTGATCGCCTTCCGCCGCACGGCAGCGGTCGGACTCGTTGCAGGCATCGTCGTCTCGCTCGGCTACATGTTCGGTGCTGCGATCCTGACGCCCGACCTCTGGATCGAGCCGCTCGGCGCGCTGGTGAAGACCGGGCCGGCGATCGTGCTGATGCTGGTTGCGCTCTTGATGTTGGACAATCGCTGATGCCCAAATGGCCCGATGACGACGTAATCCTGTTTGACGGTGTCTGCATCTTTTGCTCGCGCTGGATCCGCTTTGTCGCAAAACGCGACACGGCGAAGCGGTTTCGCTTCACGCCGATCCAATCGGATTACGGTGCGAGACTCGCGCGCACCTTCGGCATTGATCCGGATGATCCCGACACCAATGCAGTGGTTCACGATGGTGAGGTATTCATGAAATCCGACGCGGCGCTGACAGTGCTGTCGCATTTGCCGGGCTGGGCCTGGACCCGCGCGTTGTTCGCTATGCCAAAGCCACTGCGCAATGCGGTCTACAGCCTGATCGCGCACAACCGCTATCGCATCTTCGGCAAGTACGATGCGTGCTTCATACCCGATGCCGATTTGCGCGCACGGGTAATCGAGTGACGCGATAGCATCGCCTCAAAATCGGTGTCGTCCCGGCGAAGGCCGGGACCCATAGCCACAGGGCGAGGTTTTGCGAAGACTGGCAGTTTAGGAATCGCCGCCTGGTACTGATACTTCACTTCACCGATAGATCACGCGGTATGGGTCCCGGCCTTCGCCGGGATGACGCCGGAGGATGATGCGACAGCGATGGCGTTCGCTACGACTTGCTTAGAACCGCGAGCACTTCCTTCGCCGCCCGCTCTCCACTGTCTCTCGCCCCATGCGCCGTCGTGAAGAAATTCGGCGAGGTCGCTTCCCCTGCGAAGAACAATCGCCCATCCACCGGCGCGGCCAGCACGGCACGATCGCCCGCGTGGCCGGGCAGCGCGTGCGAATAGGAGCCCCGGGCAAATGGATCGTGTGCCCAGCGGGACTCGTACAGCGGCTTCAGCTTGCGCCTGATATCGTTGCCGAGAAAGCCGGCGATCTCGTCGATGCTCTGCGCGGCGAACGCGCCCTCGCCGGCATCTTCCAGCGCGCGGGCAAAGCTGCCGCCAAAGAAGCCTTCGATGCAGGGCTGGCCGAACGGGCGGATGTGGTAGGTGCCCATCTCGGTGCGCATGGTGGCGCCGCGCAGATTGCCCTCCTTCGGGAAGGCTTCGGTATCCTCCAGCGCCAGCGTCACCTTGTCGTCGACGCCGAGCGGCAGCCCGGCCGCCGCATCGACCTTGGCGGGGAGCCTTGGCGAGAAGCGGATTGCGTCGTCGGCGATCAGATTGGTCGGCACGGTGACGATCACCTTGTCCGCAGTTAGCGTGCCCTGTGACGTCTCGAGGCGGACACGCTTGCCGGAATGATCGATCAGCGTGACGTTGCAGTTCAGTGCCACCGGGCAGGGCGCGCCATAGACCGCGACCAGCGCGCCGTAGCCGCGGCGGACGCGCCAGTTGAGCTCGCTGTCCTCATAGGCGTCCCAGTCGAGCGTCGACATGTCCTTGAGTTCGCAGCCGTTGATGTAGGTCGAGATCGCGTCGATCATCGGATTCCAGCGATTGCCGGGCTCGAGGCTCCGGCTTGCGGGCTCATCCTTGCCCTTCTGCGCGGCCTTCCAGAGCCGCTCGTAGAACGCGTCCATCGCGCGCGTGAAATCGTCGCGCTCGATTTGCGGAAACGCGTTGCCGAAGACGCGCTCGCGCCAGGGCGGCAGATCCTTGTTGAGCTCGAAATCGAGCTGCCGCGCGATTGCGACAAAGGAGTTCTTGTCGGCGGAGTGCAGCCAGCCGCAGCCCACGTCGAAGGTGACGTGAGGAGAGGCCTGCACCGTCCAGGCGCGGCCGCCGACCCGGTCGCGCGCTTCCAGCACGATCATGGAGAGGTCGGAGCCACGCAGCGCGTGCGCCGCGCCGAGGCCAGCGGCACCAGCGCCGATGATCGCGATGTCGGCGGAGGAAGGGAGGGGAGCCATCTGCGGGCTCTAGCACGTTCGTGGAGCGTGCTGAAGCCATCACGCGCACAGGTGTCATCACCCGCGAAAGCGGGTGATCCAGTATTCCAGAGACGGTAGTGATCTACTGAGAAGCCGCGGCGTACTGGATGCCCCGCCTTCGCGGGACATGACAGCGAGACCGGTGGCCTTTACGCCACCACTTCCTTGGTCTTTTCCGCGCGCTTGCGCTCGTTCGGGTCGAGGTGCCGCTTGCGCAGGCGGATCGACTTCGGCGTGATCTCGACCAGCTCGTCGTCCTCGATATAGGCGAGCGCCTTTTCGAGCGTCATCCGGATCGGCGGGGTCAGGCGCACCGCTTCGTCCTTCGACGTCGTGCGGATGTTGGTGAGCTGCTTGCCCTTGAGCACGTTGATCTCGAGATCGTTGTCGCGGGTGTGCTCGCCGACGATCATGCCCTTGTAGACCTTCCAGCCCGGCTCGATCATCATCGGACCGCGGTCTTCCAGCTTGAACATGGCGTAGGCGACCGCGTCGCCCTGGTCGTTGGAGATCAGGACGCCGTTGCGGCGGCCCTGGATCTCGCCCTTGTAGGGCGCGTAGCCGTGGAACAGACGGTTCATGATCGCGGTGCCACGGGTGTCGGTGAGCAGTTCGCCCTGATAGCCGATCAGGCCGCGGGTCGGCGCGTAGAACACCAGCCGGAGGCGGTTGCCGCCAGACGGCTTCATCTCGATCAGCTCGGACTTGCGCTCGCTCATCTTCTGCACGACGACGCCGGAATGCTCCTCGTCGACGTCGATCACGACTTCCTCGATCGGCTCCAGGGTGGCGCCGGTGGCCTCGTCCTTCTGCAGCACGACGCGCGGACGCGACACCGAGAGCTCGAAGCCTTCGCGGCGCATGGTCTCGATCAGGATCGCGAGCTGCAATTCGCCGCGGCCGGAGACTTCCATCGCGTCCTTGTCCGACGCCTCGACGACCCGCAGCGCGACGTTGCCCTCGGACTCGCGCAGCAGGCGGTCGCGGATCATGCGGCTCGTCACCTTGTCGCCTTCGGTGCCGGCGAGCGGCGAGTTGTTGACGATGAAGGACATCGACACGGTCGGCGGGTCGATCGGCTGCGCCACCAGCGGGGTCTCGACGCTGGGATCGCAGAAGGTGTCGGCGACGGTGCCCTTGGTCAGGCCGGCGATCGCGACGATGTCGCCCGCGTCGGCTTCGTCGAGCGGGGTGCGCTCGATGCCGCGGAAGGCGAGGATCTTGGTGATGCGGCCCTGCTCGATCGTCTTGCCATCGGCGCCCAGCACCTTCACGGCCTGGTTCGGCTTGATCGAGCCTGAGGTGATGCGGCCGGTGATGATGCGGCCGAGATAGGGGTTGGCTTCGAGAATGGTGCCGATCATGCGGAACGGGCCTTCCTCGACGGTCGGCGGCGCGACATGGCGCACGATCAGGTCGAACAGCGGCTGCATGCCGGCCTCGTGCGATCCATCCGGGCTATCAGCCATCCAGCCCTGCTTGGCCGATCCGTACAGGATTGGGAAGTCGAGCTGCTCCTCGCTGGCGTCGAGCGCAGCGAACAGGTCGAACACCTCGTTGATGACTTCGGTCGCCCGCGCGTCGGGACGATCGACCTTGTTGATGACGACGATCGGCTTCAGGCCGACCTTGAGCGCCTTGGAGACCACGAACTTGGTCTGCGGCAGCGGGCCTTCGGCCGCATCCACCAGCACCAGCGCACCGTCCACCATGTTCAGGATGCGCTCGACCTCACCGCCGAAATCGGCGTGGCCGGGGGTATCGACGATGTTGATGCGGGTATCTTTCCACTGCACCGAGGCCGCTTTGGCCAGAATGGTGATGCCGCGCTCGCGCTCCAGATCGTTGGAGTCCATGGCGCGCTCGGTCACCTTCTGGTTCTCGCGATAGGTGCCGGATTGCTGGAGGAGGCGGTCGACGAGAGTCGTCTTGCCGTGGTCGACGTGGGCGATGATGGCGATGTTGCGAAGGTTCATGAGTGAGCTTCTTTGCGGTCGAACAATGGGTTAAGCGCGATCTCGCCGGTCAAGCCGGGACCTCTTCACGGACAACGCTGAAACGTGGAAAACGGGGCCTATTACGCCCAAAAGGGCCGCCCGGCTAGATCGACCGGGCACCCTGTGCGTTTGCAGCGCAATATATGCAGAAACCGCCAAAAAACAATGCGTTCTTTCGGGGTTGGTTGATTGAATTTTGTCCGGGAATTCCCGGGGGTTAGGGCCGGTTTCCGGCCAAATCGGCGCAATCCCGTACCCTCGACGTTCCGATCAGCCCCGCGCCGACCTGAGATCGACCTCCTCGGTCGGATAGACCCCGCGCAGCACCTCCTCGAAGTGCAGCTTCACGGCGTCGTTGCAGAGGCAGGCGCGCATGCGCAGGCCGTCATGGTTGCGGACCAGGATCGAGCCGCGGCGCGTGTCGAGCACGCCTTCGGCCTTGAACGACTGCAGCACGCGGCTCGCATAGCTGCGGCCGACGCCGAGCAACGTGGCGAGCTGTTCATGCGTCAGCGGCACGCTGCTCTCGTCCCCGGTGCGCTCCATCGCTGCCAGGATCCATTTTGCCGTGCGCTGCTCGATCGAGTGGATGGCGTTGCAGGCCGTGGACTGGAAGATCTGCGCCAGCAGGCAATCGGCATAGCGGGCAAAGATGTTGCGCAGCGACGGCGCGCGCAGCTTGGCCGCTTCCAGCTTGGCGACATTGATGCGCGCAAACGGTCCGCCGAATTTCACGCAGATGCGGGTGTAGGCCGGCAGAAATCCCTCGCTGACGATGCCGCCTACCGCGCCTTCGCGGCCGACCAGAATGGTTTCGACATCGCGGCCGTCCTCGTTGGGGACCAGAAACGTCGCCAGCGCCGGTCCACAGGGAAAGTGCACGACCTGAACGTTGTCGCCGGGGCTGTAGAGCAGATCGTTCGCGGCAGCGTCATCGACCGCGACATGAGGTGCGAGCAGCGCGTAGTCCGCCTGGTTCAGGCGCCGCAACAGATTGTTGGCGGGTCGGCTGTTGATCTCGGTTGCCGTGCCGGTGCGCGCGTCCATCGTGAACTCCCCATCCTCCGCGCCACATTAGCGAGTTCCGTCCACTGACTGTGTGCACATGTGGACAGACGTCAAAACTGTTCTGTGGTGAGTTTCGTTCCGGGAACCCTCTGATGCGCTGGGCGCAGGCGTCGTATGGGCTGTCCGGATCGGAAAAATACATGCAGCCCTCAACAGCCAGGATCATGATACCTGCCTCCCCGAATGGTTCGGCCGACGTCCCTGCCGACGTCCTGATCGTCGAGGACGATCCGATCATCGCCATCGATTTCGAGGATCGTCTGCTCGGATTTGGCGTGACGAGCGTGCGCACCGTGGGTTCGGTGGCACAGGCGCTGAACGTAATCGCGGCACGCGCACCCGACTTCGCGCTGCTCGACGTCGAGCTGATCCGTGAGAAGAGCTTTGCGATTGCCGAGCGGCTGGCGGCGCTGGACATTCCCTTCGTCTTCGTCACCGGCTACGGCGCGGAGACCAGCATTCCCCCGCAATTTGCCGCACGGCCGCGGCTACAAAAGCCATGCTCCAGCGACGCGCTGGAGGCAGCGTTGCAGGCGCGTGGCGCCTGACGGCGCTTTAGCTCAGGCGAGTTTCGGATCGAGCGTGGTCGACCACAGTGCGACGTCGGCGCGGTCGCGCAACGTCACCGTCATCTGGCCGGAGGCGCCGTCGATCTTGACGTGACCGAAGAACTGCATGCCGGCGGACGGCGGCAAGTTCTGCTTGTCGAGGCCGGGTGCCTTGATGAAGCGGACGTCGGGGCCGAACGTGTTGTCGAGCTCGTTCGGGCCGAACGTGCCGGCGTGCAGCGGTCCGGAGACGAATTCCCAGAACGGTTCGAAATCCTGGAATTGCGCCTTGTTCGGATCGTAATAATGCGCGGCGGCGTAGTGCACGTCCGCCGTCAGCCACACCGTATTTCTGATCGGCGCCATCTTGATGAAGCGCAGGATGTCGGCGATCTCGAGCTCGCGGCCGCGCGCCGGGCCGTCGCCTTGCGCGAAGGCTTCCGAGCCCTTCTTGTTGGCGCCATCGTCATAGACGATCAGGCTGAGCGGCATGTCGGAGGCGATGACCTTCCAGGTCGCGCGCGAATTGAGCAGGCCGCGCTTGAGCCAGGCCATCTGCTCCGGCCCGAGGAAGTAACTGGCAGGGCCGTAATCCGTATCGAGGTTGGCGCCGTTCGGGCCGCGATAGCTGCGCTCGTCGAGCACGAACACGTCGAGATGCGGACCGTAGGAGATCTGGCGATAGACCCGGCCCGGCTCGATGATACTTTCGCGCATCGGATACATCTCGTGGAAGGCGCGACCCGCGCGGGCCGCGAGCAGCGAGATGTCACGCACCTTGTAGGTCGCCGGCAGATCCTTCGACAGCGACCAGTTGTTGGTGACCTCGTGATCGTCCCACTGCACGAAGATCGGCACTTCGGCGTTGAAGGCGCGGACGTTGTCGTCGGTGAAATTGTATTTGTGCGCGGCGCGGTACTCGTCCAGCGTCTCGGCGACCTTGGCCTTCTCGGGAATCGTGACGTTCTTCCAGGTCTTGCCGTCGGCAAGCTTCACCTCGGCGGGGATCACGCCGTCGGCATAGATGGTGTCGCCCGAATGCAGCAGGAAATCCGGCCGGTGCTTGCGCATGGTGGAGAAGGTGAACATGCCGCCGTCATCGCGGTTGATGCCCCAGCCCTGGCCGGCGACATCGCCGCCCCAGACGAAGCTGACGTCGCGACGGTCGGCGGGCGCGGTGCGGAAGCGGCCGACCACCGGCTCGCCTTCGATCGCGGTGTGGGACAGATCGCGGAAGCGGACGCGGTAAAAGATGTCCTGGCTCGCTGGAAGATTCTCGATCAGCATTTTGGCGGTGAAGTCGCTCTCGGGCAGCGCTGCGATCGGCGGCAGCGCGCGGGCGTCCTTGAAGGATTCCGTCGTCGCCACCTCGACCAGCATCTGTGAAGGCCGGTCGGCGCGCGCCCAGACCACGCCGCCATCGACAGTGACGTCGCCGGATTGCACGCCATGGGTGACCGCAGGCCGGTCGGCTGCGCGCGAGAGATGCGGCATTGCAATCGCGCCGAGTGCACCGGCGCTGGTGGTGAGAAAATTGCGGCGGGAGAATTTGATCTTCATGGCGATGCTCTCGATATCGCGCGGCGCGCCGCCGCAGCGGTCGTCGCCAGGATGAAGACCGACGCTATATTGAGACAATGTGACGCGCCAATTACGCGCAGGCGCTTACGCGTTGCCGGCGGCCCGGAATTGCGCGCCCGCCCGTTGCAGGTTCTGCGGCATGCTGAACAGCACCGCCTTGCGATCGGCGACCGCGGCGTGGAACTGGTCGAGCACGATGTTGAAGGCGGTCAGCGCGCCCTCCTCGATCGCGCCGTGATCGAAGCAGCGCAGCGTGTCGCGCAAGATCTCGTCGGCCTCGGCCTGCATCTGATCGAGATCCTCGGTCGTCTCGCTTTTGCGTGCCGCGGCGAGCATGTCGAACAGGCGTTCGCGCAGATAGCTGTTGTTGTCGCGCTCGTCCTTCTTCAGATAGCCCGCGAACCAGGCGCCGATCGAGCCCGTGGCCGAGAGCGCCATCAGAGTCCACCAGATGTAATCGCTGTACTTGTCGAGGAAGGTCTTCTCCTCGCCGTCGACGAAGGCGGCAGCGCCCGGATGCACCGGGATCACCGCGTCCTTGTCGGTATCGGGCGTTTCGATCTTCGCCGCCTGCGGGAACTCGGTCAGCAATTGCTGGCGCACGGCGAAGAGCTGCCGGGTGAAGGCTGCAACCGTGGTTTCGGACAGGCCTTTACGCGCCACGACGTGATGCGAGAAGCTGATCGTCTTGACCTCGTCGTCAGGACGATCCGGCGAGCCGCCGTAAGTGCCGGCCGGAATGTCGGCCGATTCATAGACCGGATGGTTCTGCGCGATCGCGTCCGCCGAATCGATCGCGAGGAAGGTCAGCGCGCCGCCGTCCTTGGCGGAGGCGGCAATCGCGTCCGACGTGATCTTGCTGTTGACGGGGCCGGCCGCGAGATAGACGTCGGCCTTCTGTGCCTTGATCGCTTCAGCCGCTTCGTTGGCCGGGAATTGCACGATCTCGACCTTGGCGGGATCGACGCCGTATTGCTGCAGGATCACCTTGAGCAGATTGACGTTGGCCTGCGTCTTGCCCACCACGCCGACACGGTGGCCGGCGAGCTGCGCGATCTTGGTGATCTTCGCGCCCTTCTTCTTGCCCTTGCCGGGCACCGACCACAGCACGACAACGTTCTTGCGCAGTGTCGCGACGGCCTGTGCGTTCTTGGGCACGTCGAGGTCGCCTCGCACAATGGCGAGATCAGCCTTGCCCTCGGCGAGCAGATTCGCGCTGGCAGTGGCGCCGTCGGTCTGGATCGGGCGCAGCCGCACAAAGCCTTTGCTCTGCGCGAAGGCCTGCGTCAGCGCCTGCACCACTTTGACGTCGTCGCTGTTGGCGGGGCCGACCGCGACCTTCAGCGTCACCGGTCGCATCGCGAAATAATAGCCGCCAGCCAGCGCGCCGATGATTGCGAGCACCAGCGCCAGAGATACGAGCGCCGTCTTCCGCGCCGCGGATCGCGGCGAAGGCGGAGAGGGCGCTTCGGCCAGGTCCAATCCCCCGGTCATCGATCTCCCAAACAGGCGCTTCAGGCTCAGTTTCATCTTGGCCGGCGATCTACACCCGCAACTGTAGCAAATTTCTTGCGCCGCACGGGTTACATCTCCGTCATGGTTAGCGGATCGACGAAATCCCGTATGAACCCGGGCGGAAGCACGGTGTTAGGGTAAAGTTCCCCTGAAAACGGAGGCCATCATGGCAGAGCTTCTATCGGCGGATTCACGCAAGCAGGCGCTGGGCGGTATCCCGGGCTGGACCGAAACCCAGGGGCGCGACGCCATCAGGAAAACCTTTGTCTTCAAGGATTTCAACGAGGCCTTCGGCTTCATGACCCGGGCGGCGCTGGTCGCCGAAAAGATGGATCACCACCCCGAATGGCGCAACGTCTACAAGACGGTCGAGGTGGTGTTGTCGACCCATGATTCCGGCGGCGTCACTGGGCTCGATATCGAGCTCGCCGCGGCGATGAATGCCATCGCAAAGCTGACGCCGGCCTGACATCTTGCAGCGACCTGTGGCATCCCCATGTTGTGGCCAGCACTTGATGCGGCCATCCGCCGCGTCCGGCTGAATGGGAGTTTTCAAAGATGGCTGCCGAACACAGCGTCGGCTTCGAGCCAGCCGATCGGCTCGCGGAAGATCGTGAAAGCGTGCGCCGCCGTTTCTGGCGCAAGCTGAAGCGTGTCGCAGCACGTTTGCCGTTCGCGGAGGATCTGCTCGCCGCCTATTACTGCGCGTTCGACCGCCAGACCCCGCGCCATGTCCAGGCGTCGCTGTTGGGTGCGATCGCCTATTTCATCCTGCCGTTCGATTTCATCCCCGACGTGATGCCGGTGCTCGGCTTCACCGATGATGCCGCCGTGCTTGCCACCGCCCTTCGCATGGTTGCGAGCCACATCACCACCGAGCACCGCGAAGCCGCCCGCGCCGCGCTGAAGCGCGGCGTGGATGAGGCGGCGACGGCGCAGTAGACGTGCTGGCAGCACATCGTCGCCACATCCACCGCTGTCATTCCCCGCGAAGGCGGGGAATCCAGTACGCCGCGGCTTCTCGGTTCAATCACTGACGTCACGGAGTACTGGATCGCCTGGTCGAGCCGGGTGACGACAGTTGAGTGTGTGGCGGGCGTGCGCGCCGTCACCCCATCACTTCACGGATGCAGGATCACCTTGCCCATGGCCTGGCGTCCCGCGAGTACCTTCAGTGCGTCGGCGGTCTGCGCCAGCGGGAAGGTGCGGTCGACATGCGAGGAGATTTTTCCTTCCGCCGTCCACTTCACGAGCTTCTCGAGATTGGCGCGGTTCTTGGCCGGATTGAGCCGGGTCCACGCGCCCCAGAACACGCCGCGGATGTCGCAGCCCTTCAGCAGTGCAAGGTTCAGCGGCATCTTCGGAATGTCGCCGGCGGCGAAGCCGATCACGAGGAAGCGGCCCTCCCAGGCGATTGATCGCAGCGCCTGCTCGGCATAGGTGCCGCCAACCGGATCGAAGATGATGTCGACGCCCTTGCCGCCGGTGAGTTTGCGCAGGCCTTCCTTCAGATCTTCCTTGCCGTAGTTCAGCGTCAGTTCGGCGCCATGCGCTTTCGCGAATTCGAGCTTCTCGTCCGACGACGCGCAGGCAATCACCTTCAGCCCCATCAGCTTGCCGAGCTCGCAGGCCGCTAGACCCGTGCCGCCGGCAGCACCCAGCACCGCGAGCGTCTCACCCGGCTTCGGGCTGGCGCGATCTTCCAGCGCGTGCAGCGCCGTGCCGTAGATGATGATGATGCCGGCCGCGCGGTCATAATCGAGATTGTCGGGAATCTTCACGATCGATGCCGCCGGCAGCGCGATCTTTTCGCGCGCGCCATTGTGGCCGCAAGAAGCGACGACACGATCGCCGACTTTCACGTCAGTCACGCCGGGACCGATGCTCTCGATCACACCCGCAACTTCGGCGGCCGGCGAGAACGGGAACGGCGGTTTGACCTGGTACTTGCCCTGAATCATCAAGATGTCGAAGAAGTTCAGCGCCGCCGCCTTGATCGCAATCACGGCTTCGCCGGGACCTGCCACCGGATCCGGTACATCGGCAAGCACGAGATCGTCGGGCTGGCAATATTGCGAGCAGAGGATGGCTTTCATGGCGGCACCTTCTTGAGAACTAACGGCGTTTCGAGGTTGAATTATAGTTTGCCCGTTTCTGCCGGATTTAACGCGGCCCGACAATCCGGATTCTTTGTCGAAAGCGGCGCGCCGGCCTATCCTCGCGTTATTGCGAGCGCAGCGAAGCAACACACTATTTCCGTAGGACGGACTCTGTATTGCGTCGTTTCGCTCGCAATGACGAAAGAAGAAGAAAAACGGAGGATTCAAACGATGTTTGAAACAGGTTTGCTCAAGGACAAGCGCATCCTCGTCACCGGCGGCGGCTCGGGCCTCGGTGCCGCGATGGGGCGCCGCTTCCTCGCGCTCGGCGCGGAGCTCGTGATCTGCGGCCGCAAGCTTGACCGGCTGGACGCAACTGCGGTCGAGATGCGCAAAGCGACCGGCGGCAAGGTCACGACGATTGCGTGCGACATTCGTGATGGCGCTGCCGTCGATGACATGATGGACGCGATCTGGCGCGAAGCGCCACTCGACATCCTCGTCAACAACGCTGCCGCCACCTTCATCGCGCAGAGCGAGCACCTCTCCTTCCGTGCCGCGGATGCGATTCTGGCGCCGACACTGCATGGCACGATGTACTGCACGCTCGCCGCCGGCCGGCGCTGGATCGAGGGCAAGCACAACGGCGTCGTGCTCTCGATCCTCTCGACTTCGACCATCACTGGCCGCGCCTTCACCGTTCCGTCCGCAATGGCGAAATCGGCGGTGCTGGCGATGACCAAGAGCCTCGCGGTGGAATGGGGCCCGAAAGGCATCCGCACTGTCGCAATCGCGCCGGGACCGTTCCCGACCGCCGGTGCATCGGGGCAACTTCGCCCCGAGGGTCGCGATGAAGGCTGGACCGCGCGCAACCCAATGGGACGCACCGGCGAGCATAGCGAGCTCGCCGACCTCGCCAGCTTCCTGGTCTCGGACCGCGCCGGCTACATCAATGGCGAGATGGTGGTGATCGACGGCGGTGCCCATTTGCGCAGTTCCGGCGCCGAGGACCTGTTGCGATGGACTGACGCGCAATGGGCCGAGCAGCGTGCGGCTCGCACCAAGAGCTAGCCTTCAAGAGCTAGCCTTCAAGCGCCAGCCCTGTCGTCTCGCTAACTGCCTTCCCAAATTGAACTTTCCCGGCTATCCCTGCGCGGAGACAAATCGCGGCCGGGCCATCTTCCAGTCACAATATTGAGGGAACCACTGCAGCATGTGGCGGGCGCTCTTTTTGGCTTTGATGATTGGCATGACGGCGTGGGGACTCACTGAATCCGCGCGGGCGCAACCGGCGCCGAAAGCTCCGGCCAAACCTGCCGCCAAACCTGCGGCCAAGACGGCAGCCAAGTCTGAGAGCAAACCGGTCGCCCCTCCCGCGACGGTTGCGGGCGGCGCGGAGCCGACGCTGATCGGCCAGTTCGGCACCTGGGGCGCCTATTCGGCGACGCCCAACGGCAAGAAGGTCTGCTTTGCACTGGCCAAGCCGTCGTCGTCGAAGACCAATCCGCCGAACCGCCCACGCGATCCCGCCTATGCCTTCGTCTCGACCCGCCCGGCCGAGAAGGTAAACAACGAAGTCTCCGTCATGATCGGTTACGCGCTGAAGCCGGGCTCGGAATCCTCGGTCGAGGTCGGCGGCGCTGCTTACGCAATGTACACGCAGGGCGACGGCCTCTGGATCAAGAATGCAGCCGAGGAGGAGCGAATGGTCGAAGCCATGCGTAAATCCGCCGATCTCGTGGTCAAGGGCGTTTCAGCCAAGGGGACGGAGACAACCGACACGTTTTCGCTGAAGGGCCTTGCCCAGGCGCTGGACCGGATTTCGCAAGACTGCCGACGTTAAGGCTGCGGGCGGTGTCACGGTCGCAATCGGAGGTTCCGGTTGCTATATAGGGGTGGTTCCACAATTTAGGTCGTCATGGCCGGGCTTGACCCGGCCATCCACGCGCCTCCACGATTGACGAAAGACGTGGATGCCCGGGTCAAGCTCGGGCATGACGAGTTTAGACAGCACTGACCTTAGGTCCATTTTATGCAACCGACGACCGAGCCGCGCGACGCGATCCTGGTGGAGAAGACGCCACTTGAAACCTATGTGCCGCCGGCAAAACCATCGCTGATCGGCCTGTCGCGCAGCGAGATTGCCGATCGCCTCGGCGAAATCGGCGTGGCGCCCGCGCAGCGCAAGATGCGCGTGCAGCAGCTGTGGCACTGGATGTATTTCCGTGGTGCCCAAAACTTCGAGGAGATGACCTCGGTCTCGAAGGGCATTCGCGCCGAGCTAGCGCAGCATTTCACCGTCGACCGGCCCGAAGTGGTGGCCGAGCAGATCTCCAATGACGGCACCCGCAAATGGCTGCTGCGGCTGCCGAGCGGCGACAATGTCGAGCGTGCCCATGAGGTCGAGTGCGTCTACATTCCCGAAACCGATCGCGGCACGCTCTGCGTCTCCTCGCAGGTCGGCTGCACGCTGAACTGCTCGTTCTGCCACACCGGCACGCAGCGCCTGGTGCGCAATCTCACCGCGGGCGAGATCGTTGGTCAGATCATGGTCGCGCGCGATCGCCTCAATGACTGGGCCGATCGCGAGGACGGCACGCGCCGCGTCACCAACGTCGTGATGATGGGCATGGGCGAGCCGCTCTACAATTTCGACGCGGTGCGCGATGCACTGCTGATCGTCGGCGACAATGAAGGCATCGGCATCTCCCGCCGCCGCATCACGCTGTCGACCTCCGGCGTGGTCCCGAACATCGTGCGCGCCGGCGACGAGATCGGCGTCATGCTCGCGATCTCGCTGCATGCCGTGCGCGACGAGTTGCGCAACGAGCTGGTGCCGCTCAACCGCAAATATCCGATCAAGGAGCTGCTGCAGGCCTGTCGCGACTATCCCGGCGCCTCCAATGCGCGCCGCATCACCTTCGAATATGTGATGCTCAAGGGCGTCAACGATTCGCTCGATGATGCGAAACTGCTGGTGAAGATGCTCAAGGGCATTCACGCCAAGATCAATCTGATCCCGTTCAATCCCTGGCCCGGCACGGCCTATGAATGCTCGGACTGGGACCAGATCGAGAAATTCTCCGAATACATCTTCAACGCCGGCTATTCCTCGCCGGTGCGCACCCCGCGTGGCCGCGACATTCTCGCCGCCTGCGGCCAGCTCAAGTCGGAGACGGAAAAGCTCTCGGCCCGCGAACGCCAGGCGCTGCGCGCCATGGCGATGACGGACTGAGGGAATTCGTCATGGCGCAGCTCCGACGAGCGGCGACTATTCTGGCGGCGTTTATCGCAGCCAACTTCGTCGCCGTGCATATCTTGTTGGCGGGCAAGGTTCTCACCGATTTCAGCAATTTCGGCTATTACTTCCAGACGGACTTCTGGAGTCCACCTGCAATTTACGGGTTGACAGCTACCTTTGGTACTCTGGCCCTCTGTCTGATCGCGTTGATGCCCGCTCTGGTGATATTGCCGTTGACGGAGACGTTCAAAATTCGTCGCATCTGGTTTTACATCTTTGCGGCCGGTGCCGGGGCGATGACATTTGATATCCTGTGTACGCGATACGATCTTGTTCAAGCGAGATCATTTTGTCAGGTGCTAACTGTCAGCGAGTTGTTGATCGTCACCATTGCGGGTGCGGCCGCGGGTTACGTGTTCTGGAAACTTGCCGGCAACCGCGCCGGCGAATGGGGTTCCGGGGCGCGATCAGTGGCATCGCTACGAGACTAGCATGTCCCTGATCGGCCGCCTCATCGTCATCTTCATCGGTTTTCTCGCCGCCTGTTTCGTCGGCGGCATGATCGTCGTCGGCGCCCTGCTGTTTCCGGAATTTTCCGATCTCGGCGCCGGTCCCGTCGATCAGGGCACGATCGATATCCTGCTCGGCTTCGGCTTCATCTTCGTCTCGGGTTTTGCGCTGGTGCCGGCAGCTGTGATCGTCGCGATCACGGAGGCGCTCTATATCCGTAGCGCGCTTGCTTATGCCGTCGGTGGCGGCCTCGTTGGGCTCGCCTGCTATCTCGGCCTTGTTCCCTTCCACTCCGACACGCTGCAATTCGAAGGCATCGTGCGGCGCCACCTCGAAATCATGACCGGCGCGGGCATCGTTGCCGGCGTCGTTTATTGGTTGATTGCCGGCCGCAACGCCGGCGCCTGGCGTAACCCGCAACCTCCGCGCCAACCACCTCCGCCGCTGCCGTTGAGCTCGAGGCCGGATGCGCGTTGAGGCGCGCCGATTCCGGGGTTTTCATCCCGGCCTCACTCCGCTAAACCGCGCGCCATGAACCGTACCGGACTCTTCATCGCCCTGGCGCTGTGGCTCGTGATCGGCGTCGTTTTCGGCCTCTATCCCGAGCTCGATCTCAAACTCGCCGCGCTGTTCTTCGATCCCCAGACCAAGACGTTTCCGATCAAGCTGAACGAGTGGGCCGGCGTCGTGCGTGACGCTGCGATGTGGGTCTCTTGGGCGTTCGTGCTGCCGTCGCTTGTCGCACTCGTGGTCAAGATGGTGCGGCCAGACCGTCCCTTGATGATGTCGGGCCGCGCGATCGTTTTCCTGCTCGTGACGATCATCCTGTCGGCCGGCATTCTCACCAATCTCACCTTCAAGACCTATTGGGGCCGGCCGCGGCCGGTGGTGGTGACCGAGTTTGCCGGCGATCAGCAGTTCGTGGCGTGGTGGGATCCGCGCGGCGATTGCGAGCGCAATTGCTCGTTCTTCTCTGGCGAAGGGGCGACGGCGTTCTGGACGCTGGCGCCGGCTGCGCTGGCGCCACCGGCGTGGCGGCCGCTCGCCTATACTGCGGCTGTCGTGTTCGGCGCCGTGACCAGCGGGCTCCGCATGGCCTTTGGCGGGCACTTCTTCACCGATGTCGCGACCGCCGGCCTCGTCACCTTCGTCGTGATCTGGTTCGCTTACGCGTTGATCTACCGCTGGTCGCGGACCCGGTTCTCGGACGCGGCGGTCGATGCCGCGCTGACCCGGCTGAACATGCCGGCTTACCGGCTCCGCAAGCGCCTGTTCGGTGGCAAGACCGGTCCCGCACCGTCGCTTTGAGCCATTAAATGCGTGCCGAGCCCCGCGAAATTTGATATTCGCGCGGTCAAACCACTAGCGATCAGCCCCTTGCCATCAGCCCCCTGAGACCCGATTGGACGCGCCATGACCACGATCCTGAAAAGCCTGCCCAAGGGTGAAAAAGTCGGCATCGCTTTTTCGGGCGGCCTCGACACCAGCGCGGCGCTGCTTTGGATGAAGCAGAAGGGCGCGCGCTGCTACGCCTATACCGCCAATCTCGGCCAGCCGGATGAGGCCGACTACAACGAGATCCCGCGCAAGGCGATGGACTTTGGTGCGGAGAAGGCGCTGCTGGTCGATTGCCGCACGCAGCTCGTGCACGAAGGCATCGCCGCGATCCAGTCCGGCGCTTTCCACATCTCGACCGGCGGCATCACCTATTTCAACACCACGCCGCTCGGGCGCGCGGTCACCGGCACGATGCTGGTTGCCGCGATGAAGGAGGACGGCGTCAACATCTGGGGCGACGGTTCGACCTTCAAGGGCAACGACATCGAGCGCTTTTACCGCTACGGCCTGCTGACCAATCCGAGCCTGCGTATCTACAAGCCCTGGCTCGACCAGCAGTTCATCGACGAGCTCGGCGGCCGCGCCGAAATGTCGGCGTTCATGACCGCGCAGGGCTTCGCCTACAAGATGAGTGCCGAGAAGGCGTATTCGACCGACAGCAATCTGCTCGGCGCCACGCACGAGGCGAAAGATCTCGAAAGCCTCGACAGCGGCATCAAGATCGTCAACCCGATCATGGGCGTGCCGTTCTGGCGTGATGACTGCAACGTCAAGGCCGAGAAGGTCGTGGTGCGGTTCGAGGAAGGCCAGCCGGTTGCACTCAATGGCCAGACCTTCAGCGATCCCGTCGCGCTGTTCCTCGAGGCCAATGTCGTCGGCGGCCGTCACGGCCTCGGCATGAGCGACCAGATCGAGAACCGCATCATCGAAGCCAAGAGCCGCGGCATCTACGAGGCACCCGGCATGGCGCTGTTGCACATTGCCTATGAGCGTCTCGTCACCGGCATCCACAACGAGGACACGATCGAGCAGTACCGCATCAGCGGCATGCGCCTCGGCCGCCTGCTCTACCAGGGCCGCTGGTTCGACTCGCAGGCCCTGATGCTGCGCGAGACCGCGCAGCGCTGGGTCGCGCGCGCCGTCACCGGCGAGGTCACGCTCGAGCTGCGCCGCGGCAACGACTATTCGATCCTCAACACCGAAAGCCCCAATCTCACCTATGCGCCGGAGCGGCTCAGCATGGAGAAGGTCGAGGATGCGCCGTTCACGCCGGAGCACCGCATCGGCCAGCTGACCATGCGCAATCTCGACATCGCCGACACGCGCACCAAGCTGAAGCTCTACACCGACGCCGGCCTGCTCTCGGGCAGCGAAGGCTCCCAGATCTTCCGGCTGGAGAGCGACAAGGGCTGAGATCGTAGGGTGGGTTACGCTGCGCTAACCCACCCTACAAGAGAAACAAAATGGCCAGGATCGCTCCCGGCCATTTTACATTTGTATGTTGCGCTTACCGCGGCGGCGTGGTGCCGGGCGGGGGCGGCGGCAGCGAGGCCTGGCCGCCGTTGAGCAACGGCGTGATGCGGCGAACGGTGACGCGCCGGTTGATGCGGCTCGGGCCGTCCGTCTGCTCCTTCAGGTACTGCTTGCCGTAGCCCTGTGACGTCAGGTTCTCGGCAGGCACGCCGAACTGCTGGGTCAGCAGTTCGGCTGCGGACTGCGCACGGCGGTCCGACAGCGACAGATTGTCGACGTCGTTGCCGACCGCGTCGGTGTGCCCTTCGATCAGGAACACCTCGCGCGGGTTGCGCTGGATCGCACGGTTGAGGCCGTCGGCGATCGTTTGCAGCCGCGCCGCCTGGTCCGGCGGGATGACCCACGATCCCGTCTCGAAGTTGATGGTATTGACGTCGATGCTCGGCATCGCCATGCGGACGTTCGGCGAGTAGCGGATCTCGTCGAGCGAGTAGCGCCGTTCGATCCGCTGGACCGGCGGTGCCTCCATGGTCTCGTAGATCACGTCCGGCGACGCCTCCGCGGAGTCGACGATGTAGCGATCGTAGGGAATGTTGACCACCGGCGGCGGAACGTCGACATAGAAGCCGCCGACCGCGCGCGGATCGCGATAGCTGTTGTCGATGATCACGAGCTCCTGCCCGCGGGGGTCCCTGCGGATTCGCCACAGCAGCGAACCGTCCGGACCGACCACGGTGATCACCTGGCTGCCGTCGGGACGGATCACGACGGTGCGGGTCTCGCCGCCGACGGTCTCGGTACGGATGTCGCGGGCGCCGTAGCGGAAGCGATAGAGATCGTTGCCGCGGACATATTCCTGCCCGCCGGGGTCGCGGATGATGATGCGATCCGGCTCGGTGTAGATGGTGCGGCCGCCTTCGACGACTTCGTGCCGCTGGTTGCGGTAGTCGGCGATGGTGGCACCGATCACGGCGCCGGCCACCACGCCCGCACCGATCGCAAGCGGCGTCAGGTCACGCTGTTGCGGGCGCGGCGGAGGCGGCAGCGGCGCTGCGACTGTCGGCGCGGCGCGGAAGGCCGGAGTGACGGTCGGCGGAGTGTATTGCGCCTTGTTGGGCGGTGGCGTGGCCGCTGCCGAGCCAGGAACGACAGACGGCGCGACGGCGCCGGCGGGCGGCGCGGGTCGGGCCGGGACGCCAGCCTGCGGCGATGCAGGCGGTGCGCCTGCAGGAGATGTTCCGGCGGCCGCCGGCGCGCCGGCAGGCGACGTTCCACCCTGACGTCCGGGAGGCGGCGTCATCGCGCCGCCCGGCGCCGGCGTTGCCGTCGGGGTCGGGGCGGCACCTGGCGCCGGTGATCCTGCAGCCGGCGGAGCGCCGGGACGTCCGGGCCGCGTTGAGCCGGGCGCCGGTGTCGCGGACGGTGCGGGTGTGGTTGTCGAGGCAGGAGGCGTCGCCGGACGAGCTGCCGGTGCGGCGGGCGTCGGAGCAGGCGTTGCCGTCGGGGCTGGCGTTGCGGTGGGCGCAGGCCGTGCCGCTGGGGCCGCCGACGGCGGCGTGGTGGCCGGATGTGCCGGTGTGGCCGGATGTGCCGGGGCCGCGGGCGGCGGCGGTGTCGGCGCATGCTGCTGCGGGGCCGCCACAGGAGGCGGCGTCGGCGCCTTCGGCGCAGCAGGTGGCGGCGGAGGTGTCTGATGCGTCGCGGGCGGCGGAGGCGGCGGTGTCGGACGTGAAGGTGCCGCAGCCGGCGGCGGCGCGGCAGGCGGATGTGGCGGAGCGGCCGTCGGTGGCGGTGCGGTCGGGCGTGCAGGAGCCACGGGCGGCGGCGGCGCCGCCGGACGCGCGGCGGGTGGTCCCTTTGGCGCTTCCTTCGGAGGCTGCTTCGGCTTTCCGTCAGGGCCCGTCTCTTCTTTCTGAGCCTGCGCGATCACCAACGGCGGCGCGCTTTGCGCATGCGATGCGGAGCTTGCAAATTGCATTGCGGTCAGAGCCGTCGTGGCAAGCAGCACGAAACGAAGGTTGGTCATGTGGTTCAACTTCCCCGGAAGGTTCTTTGACGAAGTTTTGGATTGACGAAGTGCTGGAATGAACAGCTACGCGTTGGGCCGCATTGTGGCGGGCGAAGCGGTCGTGGCCCGATTTATTTCTGCACGCAAATCACGTCACTCTGGCGACGTTCATTGCGCATTCAGACGCTGGTTGCAATCGCCTCACCTGTGATCGTTTGCCTCATATGTGATCCCAGCGACGAATTGGCATCCGTCGCGGGATTCGGCGTGGGCGGTCCGTTCGGTCCGCGCGGTGGAATCTCTTCCGGCATGCGGCCCGGCAATTCATCGGGCCGCGGTGATTCGCCGGGCTCGCGCACCGGCGGCGTGATTTCAGGCTGCGGATTGCCCGGCGGAATGCCGGGCGGCGGCTCGGTGGGCGTGCCGGGTGTCGACGGCGGTATCTCGGGCGGTTCGATCGGCATCGGCATCATCGAGGTCAGTTGTCGGAAGAACGACAACGACGACGCCGCGCCGATGTTCCGCATCGCCTCGTTCTATTCTGGCGCGTGACAGACGGCCTCGATGTGGTTCGTGCTCAGCGTGACAGGAACGTATTGCTCCGCGTCTTGCGTGCGATCGTAAAGCCGCGTGCGACCATGTCGGCGATACAATCTTGCTGCCATTCGCTTTGTGACAGATGCTCGATCACGACCGCGCGCGGCCACAGCGATGGCGGCGCGTCGCGGAAGAAGCCGATCAGCACCCGGTCCTCGAAACCCTCGACGTCGATCTTGAGCGAATCGACTTGGCCGACGCCGGCCTCGTCGAGAATGCGCGTCAGCCGCAACGACGGCACCTTGATCGCCTCGGCGCTGGCCGCGCCGGTGACGACGTGCGTGGCGCCGAGATTGCCACCGCCGCTCTCGATCATCAGCTCGCCGTCGCGGTCACCCGCGGCGGCCTGCACCAGGCGCACCTGCACGGCTTTCGATGCGGCATGGTTGAACGCGAGCCGTCCAAACGTCAGTGGGTGCGGCTCGATCGCGACCACCTTGCCGGCGGCCCCGACATGCCGCGCCATCACCAGCGCAAAGGTGCCAACATTGGCGCCGACATCGACGAAGGTGCCGCCGGCCGGCGTGTGCTGGCGCAGGAAATCGAGCTCGTCGAGATTGTAGTCGGGGTTGAACAGCGCGCCGCGCTCGGTGGCGCTGCCCTGATGATAGAAGCGGAACGAGGCGCCCTGGTACTGCACGTCGACCGGGCCGCCGCGCAGCAGGTTGACCAGCCGCGACATCCACGGCCGGAACGCGCCGCGCTTCAGCCCCGACCCTTGGGCGAGGCGGATGATCGCGGCCTGCGCTGCATTCGGCGCAAACGTGCCGAACGGCGCGGACGAAAGGGCGTTGTCGGGCGTCAAGCAGGCGGTCCTCGTTGCAAGCGGCGCATGCATAGCCGGTTTTGCCGGGGACTCCAACAACGCCGCCGGCGCCGCTGTCCCTTCATTCGGCGGCGCCGTCGCGCACGCGTCGCAACCGCGTGGCCCGATGCAGCACGCGCGACAGCTCGTCGATCGCGTATGGCTTTTGCACGAGATCGAGGCCAATGACACCGTCCTGCGACAGCGCCTCGCTGTAGCCCGTGGTGAGCACGACCGGCACGCCGATGCAGCGATCGCGGATTGCCTGCGCCAGATCGAGGCCGGTCATCCCCGGCATCACCACGTCCGTGAACACGACGTCGAAACGGTCGGCGTCGCCGACCAGCTCGGCGAGCGCGTCGGTGGCGTTGTCAACCAGTGTGATGCTGTAGCCGAGCTCGGTGAGCCCGTCGGCGGCGAAATTGCCGAGCTCGATATTGTCCTCGACCATCAGCACCGACATGCCGCTGCCGGCTACCGCCGGGGCCGTGGTCGGCGCCTGGCTCCGGGGCAGGAGATCAGCCGGCACGCGCGGCAGATAGAGCGAGAAGGTACTGCCCTGGCCGACCTCGCTCGCCACCGTCACCTCCCCGCCGGACTGCCGGGCGAAGCCGAACACCTGCGAGAGGCCGAGGCCGGTACCCTGGCCGACCTCTTTGGTGGTGAAGAAGGGCTCGAAGATGCGGCCCAATCGTGTGGCGGGAATGCCGACCCCGGTGTCGCTCACGGTGACGCAGACGAAACCGAGATTTTTCGAGATCGGGCTGCCTGCGAGATGGGCCAGCGTGTCGGGAACGGTCGTCGCCGCATTGACCGTGAAGACGATCCGGCCCTTGCCCTGCATGGCGTCGCGCGCATTGGTTGCCATGTTGATCAGCGCGGTCTCGAACTGGCCGGCGTCGGCGTTGACGAGGCAGGGCTCGGTCGGCAGCTGCATGACGATTTCGATCGCCGGTCCGAGCAGTGTGGCGAGCATGTCGCGCAGGGGCTGCATACGATCGCCGACGTCGAACACCTCGGGCTTCAAAGTCTGGCGCCGGGCAAAAGCCAGCAGTTGCGAGGTCAGCTTGGCCGCGCGTGTGACCGCCTCCGCAATCGCCGTGATGTAGCGCTGCCGCCGCTCCTCGCTCAGTTGCGGCCGGTTCAGGAGGTCGACGGAGGCGCGGATCACGGTCAGGAGGTTGTTGAAGTCATGCGCGACGCCGCCGGTGAGCTGGCCCAGCGCCTCCAGCCGCTGGCTGTGCTTGAGCGCCTCCTCGGCTTCGCGCCGCTTTGCGGCCTCGGTCAGGAGATTCTGGGTGCGCCGGTAGGCGAAGGCCAGCAGCATGAACAGCAGCGCGGTGGCGGGCACGCCGAACACCAGATGCTGGCTCATCGTCGCGAGCCAGCGCGCGCGGATCGCGGAGGTCTCCAGCCCCGCGCTGACATAGATCGGATATTCGGCGACGCGCCGATAGCCGATGCGCCGCTCTAGGCCGTCCGACGGCCAGGCGACGGTCATGAGCCCATTATCGGGATGGATTGCGATGGTCCGGCCGACCGGACCGTTGGGGTCGAGCCGGAAGTCGCGGTCGAGCCGCGGGAATTGCGCCAGCAGCACGCCGTCGGTGCGTCCGATCGCGAAGAAGCTGCCGGGATCGGTGCCGATCCTGGCGTAAAAGCTCTCGAAATATTCCGGCAGGACGGACGCCTGAATGACGCCGATGAAGCTGCCGTCGTCGGAAGAGCGGCGACGGCTGACGCCGAAGAAACGCGCGCCCTGATAGGGCGGCCGCGGCGTCAGCGAGGCACCGATGAAGGTGCCGATGCTTTGGTCGACATGGGCATAGAAGTAATCACGGTCGGCAAAACTCTGCTCCGGCGGCGGCGAGACGAGGCTGTTGACCAGCGAGTTTCCGTTCGCATCGAAGATCCAGGCCGATTTGAGTTGCGGCAGCGCATCGGTCAGCTGCTTCAGGCGCCGGTGCAGTGCGGGTTCCCGTGACCGAATGACGTCGTCGGGAAGGTTGCGCACGACCTCGTTGAGCTCGGCCAGGCTGCGATCGATGGTCTCGAACACCTTGAGCGCGTGCTCATGCGCGACATCGAGCGTACGCTCGATCTCACGGTCGGCAATGTCGAGCGTCGAATTGTAGGAGATCATGGCGGCGATCGCGAACAGCGCAATCGGCAGCGCCAGGGATGCAGCCATCATCCACTGCAAGAGTCTCAGCGAATTGCGTTGCGCGCCCTGCACGGTCGCTCCGGTCCCCCGATCGGAAGCTTACTTGAAATTCGCGCCGGGAAGAAAGCGACTTGTGAACGTAATCGGAGGTTGCAATATGCCGATTCGCGCGTAGCACGGGATGGAGCAAATTTTACTGAAACCCGCGCCGGCCGTAGAACGCCCCGGCCATTCCGGCCGCGAATCGCAGCATGAATACGCCTAGATCTGGCGCTCGACCATCTTGAGCTTCAGCTCGGCGATGGCTTCGGCCGGGTTCAGGCCCTTCGGGCAGGCCTTGGAGCAGTTCATGATGGTGTGGCAGCGATAGAGCCGGAACGGGTCCTCGAGATTGTCCAGCCGCTCGCCGGTCGCCTCGTCGCGCGAATCAGACACCCAGCGGTTGGCCTGGAGCAATGCGGCGGGGCCGAGATAGCGGTCGCTGTTCCACCAGTAGCTCGGGCACGAGGTCGAGCAGCAGGCGCACAGGATGCACTCATAAAGGCCGTCGAGCTTCTCGCGGTCCTCGTGGCTCTGGCGCCATTCCTTCTGCGGCGTCGGCGATGTCGTCTTCAGCCACGGCTCGATCGAGGCGTACTGCGCGTAGAAATTGGTCAGATCAGGGACGAGATCCTTCACCACCGGTTGGTGCGGCAGCGGATTGATCTTGACCGCGCCGTCCTTCACGTCGTGCATCGAGCGGGTGCAGGCGAGCGTATTCTGGCCGTCGATGTTCATGGCGCAGGAGCCGCAGACACCTTCGCGACAGGAGCGGCGGAAGGTCAGCGACGGGTCGATGTGGTTCTTGATCCAGATCAGGCCATCCAGCACCATCGGACCGCAATCATGGGTGTCGACGTAGTAGGTGTCGACGCTCGGATTCTTGCCGTCGTCCGGATTCCAGCGATAGACGCGGAATTCGCGAACGTCTGTCGCCCCCGCGGGCTTCGGCCAGGTCTTGCCACCGGTGATCTTGGAGTTCTTCGGAAGTGCGAATTCAACCATTTCGATAAGGCTTTCGCTGTTCGCTCAGTACACGCGCGCCGTTTAGTAAACGCGGGCTTTGGGCGGAATGTACTGCACGTCGTTGGTCATGGTGTAGTCGTGAACCGGGCGGTACTCGATCTTGACCTTGCCGGAATCGTCCAACCAGGCCAGCGTGTGCTTCATCCAGTTCTGGTCGTCGCGCGCGGAGAAGTCCTCGCGGGCATGCGCGCCGCGGCTTTCGGTGCGGTTGGCGGCCGAGTTCATCGTTACCACCGCCTGCGAAATCAGATTGTCGAATTCGAGTGTCTCGATCAGATCCGAATTCCACACCAGTGAGCGATCGGACACGGCGATGTCGGTGATGCCGCTGTGGACCTTCTCGATCAGGTTCTGGCCTTCGCTCAGGATATCGCCTGTGCGGAACACCGCGCAATTGTTCTGCATCACGTGCTGCATGCCTTCGCGCAGCTTTGCGGTCGGGGTGCTGCCGGAGGCATAGCGGTAATGGTCGAGGCGGCCGAGCGCGAGCTCGGACGAGTTCGCCGGCAGCTCCGGCTGGCTGGCGTTCGGCGTCAGCTTCTCGGCAAGACGCAGCGCAGCGGCGCGGCCGAATACGACGAGGTCGATCAGCGAGTTGGAGCCGAGACGATTGGCGCCGTGAACGGAGACGCAGGCCGCTTCGCCGATCGCCATCAGGCCGGGGATGATGGCGTTGTCGTCGCCGTCCTTCTTGGTCAGCACTTCGCCGTGATAATTCGTCGGGATGCCGCCCATGTTGTAGTGTACGGTCGGCACGATCGGGATCGGCTCGCGCGTCACGTCGACATTGGCGAAAATCTTCGCGGATTCGGAGATGCCCGGCAGGCGCTCGGCCAGCACCGCGGGATCGAGATGGTCGAGATGCAGGAAGATGTGGTCCTTCTTCTTGCCGACGCCGCGGCCTTCGCGGATCTCGATGGTCATCGCGCGCGAGACGACGTCACGCGAGGCCAGATCCTTGGCGGAAGGTGCGTAGCGCTCCATGAAACGTTCGCCCTCGGAGTTGACGAGGTAGCCGCCTTCGCCGCGCGCGCCCTCGGTGACGAGGCAGCCCGAGCCGTAGATGCCGGTCGGGTGGAACTGCACGAACTCCATGTCCTGCATCGGCAGGCCGGCGCGCAGCACCATGCCGCCGCCGTCGCCCGTGCAGGTGTGCGCCGAGGTGCAGGAAGCATAGGCGCGGCCGTAGCCGCCGGTGGCGAGGATCACGGTCTGGGCGCGGAAGCGGTGCAGCGTGCCGTCATCGAGCTTGAGCGCGATGACGCCGCGGCAGGTGCCCTGGTCGTCCATGATCAGGTCGATGGCGAAGAACTCGATGAAGAACTCGGCCGCATGGCGCAGCGACTGGCCGTACATCGTGTGCAGCATGGCGTGGCCGGTGCGGTCGGCGGCGGCGCAGGTGCGCTGCGCCTGGCCCTTGCCGTAGTCCAGGGTCATGCCGCCGAACGGGCGCTGGTAGATCTTGCCGTCCTCGGTGCGCGAGAACGGCACGCCCCAATGCTCGAGCTCGTAGACCGCCTCGGGCGCGTTGCGCACCATGTATTCGATTGCGTCCTGGTCGCCGAGCCAGTCCGACCCCTTCACGGTGTCGTACATGTGCCAGCGCCAGTCGTCCTTGTGCATGTTGCCGAGCGAAGCGGAGATGCCGCCCTGCGCCGCGACCGTGTGCGATCGCGTCGGGAAAACCTTGGTGATGCAGGCGGTACGGAGGCCGGCCTCGCTGCAGCCGACCGTGGCGCGCAGGCCGGCGCCGCCGGCGCCAACGACGACGACGTCATAGGTGTGGTCTTCGATCGGATAGGCTTTGCCGTTGGTGGCGGGAGCGCCGTCGCCCTTGCCATTCGTCCCCGTGGCCGAGGTTCCGGTAACCATGGGTTACACTCCGGATGAAAGTTGGAGAATCGCGTAGATCGAGGCGAGCGCAACCGCGACAGCGAAGAAATTGTTGAGCATGATTGAAGCGAGCTTCAGCTTCTCGTTGTGCACGTAGTCCTCGATGACGACCTGCATGCCGATCTTCATGTGCCAGGCGCTGGCGACGATGAAGAGCAGCATGATGATGGCGACCGGCAGCGAGCCGAGGATCTGCTTGGCGCCGGCCTGGTTGCGGCCGAGCAGCATCATGATGATCACGATCACCGGGATCATCAGCAGCGTCATCGCAACGGCGGTGATGCGCTGGCGCCAGAAGTCGGATGTGCCGGAATGAGCGGCGCCGAGATTGCGGACGCGGCCGAGCGCGGTGCGCATGCTGCGCTTCGGGGTGTCGGCTGTGCTCATCGTCCGCCTCCGATCGCGTAGGCAATGATCCAGATCAGCACCGTCAGCACGATACCGCCGATCAGCGCGCCCCAGGTCAAGGCCTCGCGCTCATTGGCCTTGAAGCCGTAGCCGAGGTCCCAGACCAAGTGCCGGACGCCACTCAACATATGGTGCATCAGCGCCCAGGTGTAGCCGAACACGATCAGGCGTCCGATGATGCTGCTGGTGAAGGCCTGGATGTTGGCGTAGGCGGCGGGGCCCGAAGCCGCGGCAACCAGCCACCAGACCAGCAGCAGGGTTCCGGCATAGAGGGCGATACCGGTGGCGCGATGGACGATGGACAGCGCCATCGTCAAGGTCCAGCGGTAGACTTGCATGTGTGGTGAAAGCGGTCGTTCGATCCGTGCGGTCATGGGCTTTTGATGTTTGTTGCGGCCCAGCAGGGGCGCGCGGGGATCGCGAAAAGGTGGGCTCTATTTACGGAGTCGATTTCGCCTGCGCAATCACCAAATCGCCATAAATCGAACCTGTGTTCATCGCTACGGCATTGATGGCACAGCTCAATCAGGGGCTTGGTATACCAGGGCGGTGGCGCACCGACCAAGGAAAGAATATAAATTCATCTTCTGTGGTGTCCACCAAGGCGCGTTGAAATCACTATTGGAACGGCTCTAGGTCGGAGATCGGCGGCGACAGTTCGAACCAGTCAGTTCATGACGCTTGGGCGCACCCCAGCTGGCCGACGCGCCACTCGCAATTTCCGTCATGCGCATCGATTTTCCGCGTGGCGGCGGATATGCGCAGCCTGCATCCCACCCAAGACCGAAGACGCAGCGTGTCGACCACGGGAATCGGATCGCCTAAAGCTCGGCCGGCAGCTTTCCGAATCGACATCACGGAGAAGCTGAGACCAGTCGCCAGGGCAGATCTGGGGTGATTGCAGGTCTTGATATCAAGGAGCTGGTCGAGCTCGCGCTGCTGTTGATCGCAGTCGGTGCGCTCTCGGGATTCCTGGCCGGCGTGTTCGGCATCGGCGGCGGCGCGATTCTCGTGCCGGTGTTCTACGAATGCTTCCGCATCGCCGGCGTGCCGCTGGAGGTGCGGATGCCGCTCTGCGTCGGCACCTCCCTTGCGGTAATCATCCCGACCTCGATTCGCTCGTTCCAGGCGCATTACAAGCGCGGCGCCGTCGACATGTCGATCCTGCGCGTGTGGTGGCTGCCGATCCTGATCGGCGTCGTCGCCGGCAGCTTGGTCGCGCGCTACGCGCCGGAGCGGCTGTTCAAGATCGTCTTCGTCTGTGTCGCCTATTCGGCCGCCATGCGCCTGGTCTTCGCCCGCGAGACCTGGAAACTCGGCGACGATCTGCCGAAGGGCCTATTGATGCGCATCTACGGTTTCAGCGTCGGCATTCTCTCGACGCTGATGGGCATCGGCGGCGGCCTGTTCTCGAACCTGCTGATGACATTTTATGGCCGGCCGATTCATCAGGCGATCGCGACCTCGTCGGCGCTCGCGGTGCTGATCTCGATCCCCGGTGCGCTCGGCTACGTCTATGCCGGTTGGCCGGCGGCCGCGACCTACCCGAGCGTCACTGCGCTGCAAGTCCCGTTCGCACTTGGCTACGTTTCCCTGATCGGCGCCGTGCTGGTGATGCCAATGAGCCTCGTGACTGCGCCGCTGGGTGTGAGAGCCGCGCATGCGATGTCGAAGCGGACGCTCGAAGTGGCGTTCGGCTGCTATCTGTTCATTGTCGGCAGCCGGTTTGTGATGAGTTTGGTGGGCGGGCAGTGAGCGTGGCATCGTAGGGTGGGTTAGCGCAGCGTAACCCACCACTTCTGTCACCGCGGAAATCAAAGAGGTGGGTTACGCCTTCGGCTAACCCACCCTACGCGTGCTCCATCTCTACTTCTTCGCGTAAAGATCCTTGTACGTATCCCGCAGCACGTTCTTCTGCACCTTGCCCATGGTGTTGCGCGGCAGCTCGTCCACCACGAAGACGCGCTTGGGCATCTTGAACTTCGCGAGCCGGCCGTCGAGCGCCTTCAGCACGGCGGCCTCGGTGACATCGGCGCCCTTGTTGCAGACGAGCACCGCGGTGACGCCCTCGCCGAAATCGGCATGGGGCACGCCGATCACGGCGGATTCGATCACGCCCGGCATGGCGTCGATCTCGCTCTCGATTTCCTTCGGGTAGACGTTGAAGCCGCCGGAGATCACGAGGTCCTTGCCGCGGCCGAGGATGTGGACGTAACCCTTGCCGTCGATCTTGCCGAGGTCGCCGGTGATGAAGAAGCCGTCGGGCCGGAATTCGGCCTTGGTCTTCTCCGGCATGCGCCAATAGCCCTTGAAGACGTTCGGGCCCTTCACCTCGATCATGCCGATGTCCTCGCGCGGCAGTTCCTTGCCCGTTTCCGGATCGGTCACGCGCACGGAGACGCCGGGGAGGGGAAAGCCGACCGCGCCGGGGACGCGCTCGCCGTCATAGGGGTTCGACGTGTTCATGTTGGTTTCGGTCATGCCGTAGCGCTCGAGCACTGCGTGTCCCGTGCGCGCGGACCATTCGCGGTGGGTCTCGGCCAGCAGCGGTGCCGAGCCCGAGATGAACAACCGCATATGTTTTGTGGTTTCGCGCGACAGCGCAGGGTTCTGGAGCAGCCGCGTGTAGAACGTCGGCACGCCCATCAGCACCGTGGCGCGCGCCATCAGCTTGATGATCAAATCCGGATCGAGCTTCGGCAGGAAGATCATCGACGCCCGCGCAAACAGCGTCACGTTGGTTGCCACGAACAGGCCGTGGGTGTGGTAGATCGGCAGCGCGTGGATCAGCACGTCCTTGTCGGTGAAGCGCCAGTAGCCAACGAGCGAGAGCGAGTTCGAGGCGAGATTGTCATGCGTCAGCATCGCGCCCTTGGAGCGGCCGGTGGTGCCGGACGTGTAGAGGATCGCGGCGAGATCGTCGTTTTCGCGCGGCACCGTCGCAAATTCGCTGCCCGCCTTGTCGGCGGCCTCTGTGAGCGAACCCTTGCCGTCAGGCCCGAGCGTCTCGATCTTGGCCTTCACCTTGGCGGCGATCGGGGCGAGGCCTTCGGCCTTGGAGGGATCGCAGACCACCAGCGACGGCTCGGCATCGCCGATGAAATAGTCGAGCTCGTTGAGCGTATAGGCCGTGTTGAGCGGCAGATAGACCGCGCCGGCCCGCACCGTGCTGAGATACAGCACGATGTTGGCGACGGATTTCTCGACCTGCACCGCGACGCGGTCGCCGGGCTTGACGCCGCATGCGACCAGCACATTCGCCATTTGCCCGGCCCGCGCCATCAGATCGCCATAGCTGATATGGGCGCCGTCCTGCGTCTCGATCGCGAGGCGTTTGGGATCGTCGAGGCCATCGAACAGGCGGGAAAACAGATTGGCGTTGGCAGCTTGGTTCATGCAAGATTTCCTCGACCGCAAGGCTTGTAGATAGGCTTGTCAAACAAGGCCGGTCAAAACCGAGGGCTGGATTAGCAAAAACCGCCCCAATGAAGCAACGGAGACAGTTGGCATGGCAAAAAACGGGAAACGCGTGGCCTGGGTCACAGGCGGCGGCAGCGGGATCGGGGAGGCCGGCGCCGAGGCGCTGGCGGCCGACGGCTGGATCGTCGTGGTCTCCGGCCGCCGCAAGGACGCCCTGGAGACCGTGGTCGGCAAGATCACCGGGGACGGCCGGGCCGCCGAGGCGCTCGCGCTGGACGTGTCTGACGCCGCTGAGGCCCAGAAGGCGGCCGATCACATCGTCGCGAAGCATGGCCGCATCGACCTGCTCGTGAACAATGCCGGCATCAATGTCCCGAAGCGCAGTTGGAAGGACATGGAACTGGACGGCTGGGACAGACTGGTCCAGGTCAATCTCAACGGCGTGCTCTATTGCATGCAGGCCGTGCTGCCGACGATGCGCAAGCAACAGGACGGCTCGATCATCAACGTCTCGTCCTGGGCCGGCCGCCACGTCTCGAAGATGCCGGGGCCCGCCTACACCACCACCAAACATGCGGTGCTGGCGCTGACCCATTCCTTCAACATGGACGAATGCGTCAACGGACTGCGCGCCTGCTGCCTGATGCCGGGCGAGGTGGCGACCCCCATCCTGAAGCAGCGCCCGGTGGTGCCGAGCGAGGAAGAGCAGGCCATGATGCTGCAATCCGAAGATCTCGGCCGCACCATCGCCTTCATCGCGTCGATGCCGCCGCGTGTCTGCATCAACGAGCTGCTGATCAGCCCGACGCATAATCGCGGGTTCATCCAGACGCCGTTGAGCAGGGATTGAGGCGCAGCGCGCTCGACAATCTCCACTGTCGTCCGGGCGCAGGCCGGGACGACACTGGAGTTTGTCGCTATTGCAGATGCGCCAGATAGTGCGCGAGGGCCGTGATCTCTTCCTCGCTCAGCGAATATGCGACATCCGCCATCGCCGCACCGCCACCGCCGACGCGCTGGCTGGTTTTGTAATCGTGCAGCGCCTTGACCAGATATTCCTCGCGCTGGCCCGCGAGGCGCGCCACTGCCTTGGTCCCCGCAAAATTGTCCAGATGGCATGAGGCACAGCGGCGGCCGGCAGCGGCCTGCGCGCCCTTCTTCGAGAGATCAGGATCGTTGTCCTCCGCACCCTTTGGGGGCGCCAGCGAGGCGAAATAGGCGCCGAGATTGCGGATGTCCTCGTTGTTGATCTCCTCGACGATCGGCTGCATCTGCTCGTTCTTGCGCGAGCCGGCGCGGAAGAACACGAGCTGCCACTGGATGAATTGATCCGGCTGGCCGGCAATCGAGGGGATGTTGTCGGTCTGCGAAATACCGTTGTCGCCATGGCAGCCGGCGCAGATTTCGGCCTTGGCCTTGCCGGCCGCGACATCGGCGGCACTTGCGGGGAGGGAGCCGAGCGTGAGAAGCGCAACCGCGCCCATTGTGTGCGAGATGAAGTGCCGGCGCATGATGGAATTCCAAATCCAAGGCTTCAAACAAAGAGGCTGCGGTAGCGTTGCGGGCCACCGCAGCCTCTTGTCGTCGTGCGCTACTTCTTGCTGTAGCTGATGCGATAGATCGCGCCGGCCCAGTCGTCGGCGACGAGGATCGAGCCGTCCTTGGCGAGGATGATGTCATCGGGGCGGCCGAGATAGCCCTGGTCACCCTCGATCCAGCCGGAGGCGAACACCTCCTGCTTGGGGTTCTTGCCGTCGGGCCCGACGATCACGCGCATGATGCGGCCACCCTGGTACTTGTGGCGATTCCAGGAGCCGTGCTCGGCGATCAGGATGTTGTTCTTGTACTCGGCGGGGAACTGGTCGCCGGTATAGAACTTCATGCCGAGCGGAGCGACGTGGGCGCCGAGGTTCAGCACCGGCGGCGTGAACTCGGAACATTTGTGGCCCATCGCGAACTTCGGATCGGGCAGGTCGCCCTGGTGGCAATAGGGATAGCCGAAATGCTCGCCCATCTTCGAGATCATGTTGAGCTTGTCGCTCGGCAGATCGTCGCTGACCCAGTCGCGGGCATTCTCGGTGAACCAGTACTTGCCGGTGCGCGGATCGACGTCGCCACCGACCGAGTTGCGGACGCCGAGCGCCACGATTTCGGCGTTGCCGGTCTTCGGATCGACGCGCCGGATCTGCGACACGCTGGTCGGCGGAATGCCGATGTTGAAGGGCGGTCCGAACGGAATGTAGAACCAGCCGTCCTTGTCGGCCGCGAGGTACTTCCAGCCATGCGCGGCATAGGACGGCATGTCGTCATAGACGACCTTGCCCTCGCCGGGATTGTCGAGCTTGTTTTCGATGTCGTCGTAGCGGATCAACTTGTCGACCGCGATGACGTAGAGCGCGCCGTCCTTGACGGCCAGACCGGTGGGCATGTTCAGCCCCTTGAGGATGGTCTTGACCTCTTTCTTCCCGTTGTTGTCCTTGATGGCATAGACGTTGCCGAGACCGAACGAGCCGACGAACAGCGTGCCCTTGTCACCCCAGGCCATCTGCCGCGCGGCGAGGACGCCCGGCGCGTAGACTTCCATCTTGAAGCCCGGCGGTAGCTTGACCTTCTTGATGATGTTGGCGAGCTCGGATTCGGACGCGCCGGTCGGCGGGCCCGAGGGCGGCGCGAGGCCCTTCTGCGCCTCGGTCTCGTCGCCGAGGAACCAATCGTCCGGCGGATGGGTCCAGAATTCCTTGGTGCCGGATTCGTATTTCTTCAGCGCCCGGCCTTTGTCTTGCTGTTGCTGTGCGCTGACAACGCTGGTCCCGGCAAGAAGGACCACGGCCGCAAGCGCCAACACGGATCGATCGAACATCGATTTCATCGCGTCACTCCCCTAAGGCAGCCGTCAGGGCTGCACGTTATTTTATTTTGCTGTTCGAGTAGGCGAAGTTCGGAGTCTGTCGAGAGGCAGACGCGAAAAGGTTAGCACATCTGCGAGCGGTGAGAAGCGCGTCGCGCGCACCGCAGTTGCACTCCATCAAATTGAGACGGATTTTCTCTCGAACCGCACGCGGCGATAGCAACGCTCTCGCTGCAACGCGGAATCGCGATGACGCGCGCCTCATTTGCAGGCAGCAAATGGTCGACCAATCCAAAACCGCGAAAACAACCCCATGCACAGTAGAACGTCAGAGGCCCGATGGTGCGCGGTGACACCGGCCACGCATCTGAAACATCGTGCGAATTGACAAAAGCGGCGACTATTGGGCGACGGGATACGGCCCATCGTCAAATTGCGTGTCGTGGTAGCCTTTTGATCCCACCTCGCGCGCCAGGGTGCTGCGAAAATCGCGGCCCGCGCGAAGGCTGTTCAGCAGATGGGCGAAATCGAATTCCGGTTGCCAGCCGAGCTCGCGCCGCGCGCGGTCGTTGACATAGACACGGTCGATCTCGGGAAACAGCCGCCAGCCGCGCGCCGGATAGAGCTGCGCGCAATCCGGATAGAGCTCGCACACGACATCGGCCGCATCGCGCGACAGCGCCACGAGATGCTTCGGCTCGAAAGGGGTTGTAGCCGAAACGATATAGCGGGCGAAGCCAAGCTCCGGCGCACGCGCGGCAGCGAGCAGATGGGCGCTGACCGCATCCGCGAGGTCCAGCCGGCGATAGAGCAGCTCGTTGGCCTGTGCGTTGTCCAGCGTGTAAGCCGATCGCATTGCGGGATCGTCATCGTCCTCCGGAAAGAAGCGCGAGGTCCGCAGGATGATGACCGGCAGCCCTTGCTCGCGAAAGAACAGCTCGCACAGGTTTTCCGCCATCAGTTTTGTGGTGCCGTAGATATTCTTCGGGATCGCCGGCAGGTCCTCGGTGACCCACACTGCCGCCTGCCCGGCCTCCGGCCGAAGCTGCGAGCCGAACGCGCTGGTGGTGCTGGTGAAGACAAAACTCTTCACGCCGGCAGCCGAAGCTGCCTCGAGCAGATTGAGCGTGCCGGTGACGTTGGTGTCGACAAAGGCCTGCTTGCCGTGGGTCGCCACATGCGGCTTGTGCAGCGTCGCGGTGTGGATCACGGCGGTAATGCCATCCATCTGGCGCCGCACGAAATCGGGATCGACGACCGAGCCCACGGCATCGGTGAAGGGCGATGGCTTCAGATCGATCCCGCGCGCAGGGGATCCGCCTCGCCGAAGCGTCCGCAGAATAGCCTCTCCGAGGTGGCCAGCGCTGCCCGTGACCAGAATCATGTGAGACCAAATGCACCGGCCCGAGGGCGGAATGCCGCAAACCGAATGAGGTATTTAGGTAATGTTTGCTGCGAGGCCTGTCGAGGGGGGTGTGGATACTCCCATGTCAATCCTATATTGACTGGGTATCTCGATAGTGACGCAGATGAAAAGCCCTGTTCTAGTTCTGGCGACTGTAAATGCGCCGTATAGCGAGAAGCTAGACGCGCAGGAGCTCGTCCATTGCCTGCTGGACCCCCCTTCGGCGAGGGCGGCCTGCGGTCCGATGTCGTCGTTCTTTGGGGATGTTGAGCCCGAACTGCAAATTGCGTTCGCTGAGATGAATGGCATCAGCCACGACCAATTGGTTGCTGCAGCGAAGACGTTTGCCGAATTTTCGGGACAATCCTATCCGCTTGCGGCGTAACAGGTGAGCGCGCAATCAGACTGGGCGCAACTGTTTCGCATTGCCTGTGCGATGATCCGCCAAGTCAACGCTGAACAGAAAATCATTGATTGTTGGACGGTCGGCGGCGGCACAGCGATGATGCTGCAGATCGATCATCGGATAAGCCACGATGTCGATATCTTTCTCCCGGATCCTCAAGTTCTTCACTTTCTCGATCCACAGAAGCATGACTTCAATTTCGAGACTGGACCTGCCGACTACAAAGGAGATGGCGCACGGCTCCTGAAGCTCGGATTTGAATTTGGCGAGATCGATTTTATCGTCGCGCCGTCACTCACTTCCTCTCCGGCGACGCAAACGACAGTTGAGGGCGAAATAGTCCTCCTGGAGACAATCCCGGAAATCATTGCGAAGAAAATCTTTCACCGGGGCAGCAGCATCGCGCCGCGCGATATATTCGACATTGCGGCGGGCAGCGAAAAGTACGCGGAATCTATCATCAAGGAGCTGGGCAGCTATCGCGACAGCGTCGCAAGCGCACTGGCCGCAATCGACAGATTAAAGCCTGACTTTGTGAGCACAGCGATCAATCAACTCTCGATCAAAGATCCATATAGGCTGATCGCGAACGTAGCGCTGGAAAAGACTAAGGACCTCCTTCGCGCCGTATAAAATCACCCTGAGCTACGGGTTGACGTCCATTTCAGCCCAGGAACGTCGAGCAGCCCCCATCCGACCCGCACCAAAAAATCAGCGCAGCGACTCGGCCCCGGGCGGGATAGCCAACTCATTTGGATGCTCTGGAAAAAACTGGAGCGGGCGAAGGGGCTCGAACCCTCGACCCCGACCTTGGCAAGGTCGTGCTCTACCACTGAGCTACACCCGCATCCTGTGTCAGCCGCGTGAACGCGACTGACAACGGCTGTCGTATGCCAAAAGCGGGCGGCGAATGCAACAGCTACCGGCGGCATCAATTCGCATTCGGAGCCCCCACATGAGCCCGATCCCGGCCGAATCGACCAAAAATGGCCCGGAACCGCCGAATCGGCTGCCATGGATTGAAATTCGGCCGGGCCGGCCCAATTTTAGGGCCGACAGCGAAGCATATGGGATGGCGACGTGCTAAAGACCCGCCATTCCAGACATCAGACGAGGGGATCCCGTGACGATCATCGACCAGGGCAACGGAGCCGCAGTCCCGGCTGCGGCCGATCTGATCAAGGACACCACCACCCAGACTTTCGTGAAGGATGTCATCGAGGAATCGAAGCGCCAGCCGGTGCTGATCGACTTCTGGGCGGAGTGGTGCGGCCCCTGCAAGCAGCTCACCCCCGTGCTGGAAAAGGCGGTCAGGGCGGCCAAGGGCAAGGTCAAGCTGGTCAAGATGAACATCGACCAGCATCCGGCGATCCCGGGCCAGATGGGCATCCAGTCGATTCCGGCCGTGATCGCCTTCGTCAACGGCCAGCCCGCCGACGGCTTCATGGGCGCGGTGCCGGAAAGCCAGGTCAATGCCTTCATCGAAAAGGTGACCAAGGGTGTCACTGCGCCGGGCGAGCCGAACATCGCCGAGATTCTGCAGGAAGCGGAGGCCGTGCTCGCCGAGGGCGACGCCGCGGCCGCGGCCCAGATCTATGCCGAAGTATTGCAGCACGATGCCACCAACATCGCGGCCCTTGCCGGGCTCGCAAAATGCTACGCCACCTCCGGCGCGATGGAGCAGGCCAAGCAGACGCTGGCCATGGTGCCGGAATCCAAGCGCAACGATCCCGCGGTGAAGGCCGTGCAGACCGCGATCGATCTCGCCGAGCAGGCCGAGGCGCTCGGACCCGTCGCCGAGCTCGAGCAGAAAGTCGCCGCAGACCCGCTCGATCATCAGGCGCGCTTCGATCTGGCGACGGCGCTGAATGCGCAGGGCAACCGGGCGGCCGCGACCGAGCAGCTGCTCGCGATCATCAAGCGCGACCGCAAATGGAACGACGACGGCGCCCGCAAGCAGCTGGTGCAGTTCTTCGAGGCCTGGGGCGGCGCGGACGAAGCCACCGTCGAAGGCCGCAAGCGCTTGTCGATCATCCTGTTTTCGTAAGCTCGGGTCGCAAATCCACGCGGGGACCAGATGCCGATCAACATCGAATATCGCGGGGCCGCCGACCTTCCGGAGATCGTTCCGGTGTTTCCGCTGCCGGGCGCACTGCTGTTGCCGCGCGGCCAGATGCCGCTCAACATCTTCGAGCCGCGCTATCTCGCGATGGTCGACGACAGTTTTCGCGATGGCCATCGCCTGATCGGCATGATCCAGCCGGACGCGGCGCATTCGCCGAAGAATTCCGACAAGCCGGCGCTGTTCCGCGTCGGCTGCGTCGGCCGCATCACCCAGCTCGCCGAATCCGGCGACGGCCGCTACATCCTCGAGCTCACCGGCGTTGCGCGCTTCCGGGTGGTCGAGGAGCTGGAGGTGCTGACCGCCTACCGGCAGTGCAAGGTGGATTTCTTCGCCTTCGCCGACGACTTCACCCCACGCATGGGCGAGGACGCGGTCAATCGCGAGGCGCTGCTGGTGGCGCTGGCGGATTTTTTGAAGGCCAACAATCTCAAGGTCGACTGGGAGGGCGTCGAGAGCGCGCCCAACGAGGCGCTCGTCAACGCGCTCGCGATGATGTCGCCTTACGGCCCGGCCGAGAAGCAGGCCATGCTGGAAGCGCCCGACCTGAAGACCCGCGCCGAAATCCTGATCGCGGTCACCGAGATGGACCTCGCCAAGAAGCGCACCAGCGGCGATCCGCCGTTGCAGTGAGGGCGCGTCCTCACGGCGCAAACGCCATCATGCCCGGGCTTGTCCCGGGCATCCACGTTCTTGGTGCAGAAGGTAAGACGTGGATGGCCGGGTCGTCTAGCGCGAAGACGCGCTTCGCGCTTCTGCCCGGCCATGACGAGTATCGTATTTTACGAGTGACTACGGATGCGCTTGCGTCCGGTGAACATCGCGCGAATCAGGTTCTCGCGCTGAAGCAATCCCATCACCACCACGCCCACGACATGCAGCACGACCAGGACGATGACTGCGTCCGATGCGACGGCATGCGTATCCTCGATCCACCAGATGCCGAAGAACGTGACGGTCACCGACAACGCGCCCGTGATCACCGAGACGGCGAGCGACAACAGCAGCGCCACCAGCATCAGGGTGCCGGCGGGATTGAGCCCGATATAGCGGCCGGTGATGCCGCGACGCAGATTCCAGAGATAACCGGGCGCTGCGCGAAGCCGGACGCCGATCATGCGAAAGCGCGCATAGCGGCTGCCCCAAAATCCCCAGACCAGGCGGAAGGCCAATAGCCCGATCACGCCATAGCCGACGATGCGATGCAGGCTGTCATAGACTGTGGGCGTGAGCGACGCGACCAGAACGCTGGCCGCGAGGACCCAATGCCAGAGCCGCAGTGGAAGATCCCAGACGGCGACCGTCCGACCCGCGGAGGTCCGGTCGGACACCCCGCGCACATCTCGCACCGTTTTGTCGTTCAAGCCGAAATCACCCTCAGAGGCAAAGCCTTACTTGGCAATCGTGTGCTTCAGGCTGAGATCTTCCGGGCTGTAGAACAGCTCGTAGAGCTTGCCTTCCTTGACGCCGTAGACCTCATAGCATGAGCCTTCGATTTTGGAGCGGCGCACCTCGTAGCCGGCGGTCTTGGCCTTGGCTTCGGCGTCGCTCGCCGGCTTCCACGATGCCTTGTCGAGCTTGGTGCAATTCTTGAAACCATCGGCCATCGCCGTCGACCCCATGCCGATGCCGACCGTCAGTGCAATGGCAAGAACACGAATGACTCTCACGAATGTCTCCTCCCTGTCGTGTGCGCGAAGCGCGCCCGAAGGAAGCAAAGCAATGGGTGAAGTCAATTGCAGTTCGGATCCGCGACGTCTTAGAGATATTCTAACGGGAGCCAAAAGATCAGCGCCCTCCGCACGCAGCGTGCGTTTTGAGCGACGCTGCGGCCTTACGTCTCACGATGTCAGTAGCCGGCCACCGCCATCGCGACGACCGCACTGAGCGCCATCCAGCCGAAGTGGCGACCACGCGTCGCCCATGCGTTGGCGCAGGCGGAGAAGCCGAACACGCAGACCATCGTGATGACGATCCAGCGGCGCGCCGTAGCTGAATCCATCCAGGGCGTCGCGACCAGCAGCACGCCGCAGCCGATCCAGGCGACGGTCGAGGCCTGCCAGACCAGGCGAATCAGGGTGCGGAGCCGTTCCGGCTCGATGCGGGCGCGGGCGAAGACCTTGGTCTCGCCGAGGATGCCATGGATGAGAGCCACGACGATGGCCCCGACGCCGGCGCACTGGAGCAGGAGATCACGCATCAAAGCCTCCATACATCTGTGTATGGTGAGATAGACCCTGGCCTCCCGGCTGTCAATACACTAGTGTATGGCCGGATTCCGGAACCTGACATGTCCGAACAGCTCTCCGCCGATGACTGGATCTGCCAGGGCATCAAGGCGCTCACCAAAAGCGGCTTTACCGCGCTGAAGGCCGATCCATTGGCAAAGACCATGGGCGTTTCGCGCGGCAGCTTCTACTGGCATTTTTCCGATCTCGGCGCGTTCCACGCCGCCGTACTGAAGCGCTGGCGCGAGATTGCGGCCGAAGAGATCATTGCCGGCATCGAGGCCGACAGCGACGAGCCGCTGAAGGCGCTGCTGCGCAGGACCTTCGGCGCCCGGCTCGATCTGGAGCGCGCGGTGCGGAACTGGGCGGCGTTCGATCCGGCGGCGCAGGGCGCGGTCCGCGCGATCGACCGCCGCAGGCTCGACTATATCGAGGCGCTGCTGCAACGACGCGGGTTCTCCGGGACAACCGCGCAGGCGCGTGCGCAAATCCTGTACTGGACGTTTCTCGGCTTCGCGCTTTCGGCTGCGCCAGTACCGGCCGCGCGGCTCCAGGGCCTGCTCGACGAAATCCAGAAGATGATTTCCGCCTAAACCCCTGGCTGCCGTAATGGGCGGGAGCGATTTTCTATGCTACAGGCAGCCATCGCCGGAGACCACGATGAACGCGCCGACCGAACGCCCCGAAAACAGCGTCGATCCAAAACTGCTGGAGATCCTGGTCTGCCCGCTGACCAAGGGCCCGCTGGAATTCGACTCGGCCAAGCAGGAGCTGATCTCGCGCAGCGCCAGGCTCGCTTATCCGATCCGCGACGGCATCCCGATCATGCTGCCGGAAGAGGCGCGGAAGATCGATTGAGGTTTGGCGCGATGGCCGCGCAACGCTCTCGGTGTCGTCCTGGCGAAGGCCAGGACCCATAACCACAGGGTGTGGTGTGATGCGAAGCTGGTAACTCCGAATCTTCGCAAAACTATTGCTGCGGCGTATGGGTCCCGGATCGGCGCGCGCTTGGGGCGCGCTTGTCCGGGACGACGAGGAGAGAGTGGGGCGCGAACTACGCTTACAATGCCCCTACAGCGCCTCGCCCTTCAGCAATTTCGGTATCTCACCGGTCAGTCCAGCCGCCTGGCGGATAAACAAATTCTTCAGCGGCGGGGTGCGGTCGACGATGCCGAGGCCGATGTCGCGCATGGTGCGCAGCAAGGACGATTTGTTCGAGAACAGGAAGTTCAGCGAGTTGGTGGCAACGCCCATCGCCATGGTGTCGAAGCGGCGCCAGCGCTGGTAGCGCTCGAGCACATCGGCGCCGCCGAGATCCATGCCGAGCCGCGCGGCATCGACCACGACCTCGGCCAGTGCAGCGACGTCCTTCAGGCCCATGTTGAGGCCCTGTCCGGCGATGGGATGAATGACATGGGCGGAATCGCCGACCAGCGCCAGGCGCTCGGCGATGAAGGAGCGCGCCACGAAATAGGACAGCGGGAACGCGCGCGGCTTGTCGAGCGCCTTCACCTCGCCGAGATGCAGCCCGAAGCGCTGCTCGAGCTCGCTGTGAAATTCTTCTTCGCTCAGAGCAACGATGCGCGCAGCCTCGCTGCGGCGCTCGGTCCACACCAGCGACGACCGCTTGCCGGTGAGAGGCAGGATCGCGAATGGACCCGCGGGCAAAAAGTGTTCTTCGGCGCGGCCTTCGTGATCGCGCTCGTGGCCGACGGTGACGACGATGCCGGATTGATCGTACTCCCAGCCATGAGTGGCGATGCCGGCGCGCTCGCGCAGTTTCGACTTCGCACCGTCAGCTGCGATCAAAAGGCTCGCGGCGATCTTGCTACCATCGCCGAGGGTCACGTCAACGCCATCGGCGCTTGCGTCGTAAGAGGCAACGATGGTGGCGCGGAGCTCGACCCCCGCTGCTTCGGCGCGGACAACGAGCGCATCGATCAGATGGCGGTTCTCGACCATATGCGCAAAAGGCTCGCCCGGCGCGACATCGCCGGCGAAGTTCAGGAACGCCGGACGGGTGGCGTCCTCCAGCTTGGAATCGGTGACGACCATGTCGAGAATCGGCTGGGCCTCGGCCTTGACGTCGTCCCAGGCACCGAGCGCCTCGAACAACCGGCGGCAGGCCGCGACGATCGCGGTTGCGCGGGGATCGTGGCTCGGCCGTGTCGCGAGGGCGGGATCGGCGACGATGACGGGAATCTCAGGCCCGAGCCCCTGGCGCAGCGCCAGCGCCAGCGCCAGGCCAGCGAATGCGCCGCCACCAATGACAATGCCACCCTGTACAGACATACCAAAATTCCCGTCTAACTCTTGGTCTTGCTAGCAGACTTGAGGTGGGCGAAACAGTGCGGTGAAACAAGGGCAAAGCGCCCCCAAGAACTACTATGTGTCATTCCAGGGCGCCTCGCGGGAGCGAGGCCCGAGACGACGGCAGGAAAGTTCAACCCAAGAAAGTTCAATCCATGTCCAAAGGCCTGATCGACCTGATCGCGCTCCTCGACCTCGAGCAGCTCGAGGTGAATTTGTTCCGGGGCAACAGCCCGAAGACGAGCTGGCAGCGGGTGTTCGGCGGGCAGGTGATCGGACAGGCGATGGTGGCGGCCTGCCGCACCGTCGAGGGGCGGCTGCCGCATTCGCTGCATTGCTATTTCATCCTGCCAGGCGATCCGCAGATCCCGATCATCTACCAGGTCGAGCGCCTGCGCGACGGCAAGAGCTATTCGACGCGCCGCGTCACCGCGATCCAGCACGGCAACGCGATCTTCTCGATCATGGTGTCGTTCCATGCCGAGGAAGAGACTGCGTTCGATCACCAGGAGAAAATGCCGGACGTGCCGCCGCCGGAAAAGCTCACGGCGGAGGAGGTGGCGAAGCAGCCGATGTTCCGCGAGATGCCCGACTTCATCCGCCGCTATTACGAGTCCGATCGCCCGATCGAGCTGCGCCCGGTGGAGCTCGGCCGTTACTTCGGTGAGAGGATCGAGGACGGCCGCATTCATGTCTGGATCAAGACCGCCGCGACGCTGCCGGACGATCCGGCGCTGCACATGTGCGCGCTCGCCTATGCGTCGGACTTCTCGCTGCTCGATGCGATCATGGCGCGCTACGGCCGCACGCTGTTCGACAAGCGCATGATGCCGGCGAGCCTCGACCATGCCATGTGGTTTCACCGCCCGTTCCGCGCCGACGAATGGCTGCTCTACGCGCAGGATTCGCCGAGCGCGCAAGGCGGCCGCGGCCTGACCCGCGGCTCGATCTTCAAGCCCGACGGCACGCTGGTGGCGTCGGTGGCGCAGGAAGGCTCGGTGCGCGAGCGGCGGAGCTGATCACCTAAGCGCGATGAATCGCGCTTAGGCTTTTCGGCGCGTGTTTACATCGAACCGCGCGGCGCCAGCTCGGTCTGCGATGCGAACCAGTTCATGATCCAGCGATAGACCCACGGAATCGGGATGATGAAGCCGCACAGGATCGCCGCCACGATTCCGCGCCAGAGAATCCCGAGCCCGCTGCCCATGAAGATGATCTCGCGTCGCGTTCCCTGAACGTTGCGGCACATCCAGCGCAGCTGGGCTGCGGCGACCCAGGCCCATCCGATGATGGTGATGAGGGAGATCGCGAACAGCAGGTTCCAGCCGATATAGCCCCACACCGAGCCGGCGAAGCTGAGACCGAGCGGCTGCCCTTTGGAGGCCATGTTCGCGACCATCCATTTGAGCAGCAGCCAGTAGAGAACGATCTGGACGATATAGAGCGCGGTGCTCAACACCTGGATGCCGGTGTAGCCGATCACAATCGCCAGAACGATGAAGCCGAAGAACCAGGGCACGATCGCCATGGCGTTGCCGGTGAAAGAGAGGTTCGGCCGTCCCGGAACCTTCACGCAGGACACGATCCATTGCGTGTACCAGACGAACAGCCACGGAATCGGGATGATAAAGCACGAGCCGATCAGCAACACGAGCGATCGCCAGGTGAACTCGAGGATGCCGAAATCGACCGACAGCGATCCACCGGCAGCACTCCCGGCACCGGTATAGCCACCACCGCTCATCATCGGCGGGCCGCCGTCCGGCATCATCGGTGGCCCACCAGCCCCGCCAATCATACCGGGAATTTCGGCGGCCTTCTGCCAGCCGGCCATGCCCTCGGACCACACCAGCGTATCGGGGCGTACGACGCCCTGGGCGATCAGGTCGCGGAATTGCTCCTCCGGATAGGGCCCCTGCTGCTTGCCCTCGGATGCATAGAACCAACTCGCCATGACACGCCCCCCAAAATACTTTTGTACCGCCCGGCAGGCGCGGGTTCACCGCATCCATGCCAAAAATGCATTGTGAAGGATGAACCTTTGCCCTGTACAGAGGCGGCCGTTCACATGGCCGCCCTTGGCCAAACGTTTTTCCGCTTCAAACTGCAAGTTTTTTATGCCATTTGCCCGGAAAGATGCCAGATTGACGCGGCGCCGGGGACATGCGGCGCAGCGCATCCCGGGGGAATAGGCCTGACCATGAAACTCGTCGTCGCGATCATCAAACCCTTCAAGCTCGATGAGGTCCGCCAGGCTCTGACGGCGATCGGCGTCCACGGCATGACGGTGACCGAGGTGAAGGGCTATGGCCGCCAGAAGGGCCATACCGAGATCTATCGCGGCGCGGAATATGTCGTAAACTTCCTGCCCAAGCTGCGGATCGAGATCGCGGTCGCCTCCGACATCGCCGAGAAGGCGGTCGGCGTGATCACCGCGTCCGCGCGCACTGGACAGATTGGCGACGGCAAGATCTTCGTCACGCCGATCGACCACGCGCTGCGCATCCGCACCGGCGAAACCGACAGCGACGCGCTCTAAAGCTCAAATAAGCCTTCTTCGATCGCACCGGGCAACGACGCCATAGCGTGCGACGTAATTTTGATGCTGGGGGAAATGACATGGCGGGATCGTTGCGCCGCGTAGCCGCTATGGCTGCGCCGATCGGACTTGCGTCCATCATGGTATCGCCGGCACACGCCGCGAGTTCAGAAATCAACACTGCCGACACCGCCTGGATGATCGTCGCCACCGCGCTGGTGCTGATGATGACGATCCCGGGACTGGCGCTGTTCTATTCCGGCATGGTGCGCAAGAAGAACGTGCTCGCGACCATGGCGCAGAGCCTAGCCGCGGTGACGATCATCTCCATCCTCTGGGTCGCGTTCGGCTATTCGCTGTGCTTCGTCGGCGACGGCCCGTGGATCGGCTCGCTCGACCGCTGGTTCCTCGCCGGCATGACCATGGACAGTGTCAACCCGGCCGCGAAGACGATCCCGGAAGCGCTGTTCATGCTGTACCAGATGACGTTTGCGATCATCACGGTGGCGCTGGTCGCGGGCTCCGTGGCCGACCGGATGCGGTTCTCCGCCTACCTCTTGTTCTCCGTCGCCTGGTTCATCTTCGTCTACATTCCACTGGCGCATTGGGTGTGGGGCGGCGGCTTCCTCAACAGCATGGGCGTGCTGGATTTCGCCGGCGGCCTCGTCGTGCATCTGTCGGCCGGCACCGGCGGCCTCGTGGCGGCGAAGGTGATGGGGCGACGTCACGGCTACGGCACCGAAAATCTTTCGCCCTTCGATCTCTCGCTCGCCGTGATGGGCACCGGCCTGTTGTGGGTCGGCTGGTTCGGCTTCAACGGCGGCTCGGCCGGTGCTGCCAATTCGCGCGCGGTGATGGCGATCATCGCGACCCATCTCGCGGCCTGCTCGGGCGCGCTGACCTGGGGCGCGATCGAATGGTCGACACGGCGCAAGCCCTCCGTGCTCGGCATGATCTCGGGCGCGGTGGCCGGCCTCGGCACCATCACGCCGGCCTCCGGCTTCGTCGCGCCATGGCACGGCATCGTCATCGGCATCGCCGCCGGTGTGATCTGCTACTGGGCCTGCACCTGGCTGAAGCACCGCTTCGACTACGACGATTCGCTCGACGTGTTCGGCGTTCACGGCATCGGCGGGCTGACCGGCACGCTGCTCGCCGGCGTGTTCGCGACCAGCGCGATCGGCGGCACGGCCGGCCTGATCGAAGGCCATCCGCAGCAGCTGCTGATCCAGCTCTACGGCGTCGCCGTCACCTTCGTCTGGTCGGCGGGCGTGAGTTACGTGCTGCTCAAGCTGGTCGGCCTGTTCGTGCCATTGCGCGTCTCGCGTGAGCACGAGCTCGAGGGGCTCGATATCTCGCAGCACGGTGAAGCCCTTCAGTAAAAGGCTTGCGCAACACATAAGCATGTGCTTATGTGTTGTCATGATCAAAGCCGACATCTTCAAGGCGCTGGCCGACCCGACCCGCCGAAAAGTCTTTGAGAAGCTCGCTGGCGGAAGCCTGAATGCCAGCGCCTTGCGCGACGGACTGGAGATCAGCCAGCCGGCGATGTCGCAGCATCTTTCGGTGCTGCGCGCGGCAGGCCTGGTGCGCGAACAGCGGCAGGGCCGCTTTGTGAACTACGAAGTCGACCCGGACGGAATTGTTGCCATCGGGACGTGGCTTGCGCGCTATCGCGCCTATTGGCCCAAGCGCATGGAAGCCCTCGCCGACCTCTTGAAGGATATGGATCAATGAGCGATGCAGTGAAGCCTGATCCCGCCGACGAAGCCCTCGTGCTCGAAACAGATTTGGTGCTCGAATATGAATTCGATGCACCACCGACAAAGGTCTGGCGCGCCGTGACCATTCCTGAATTGCGCGAGCGCTGGCTGCCGGATTGCGATCTTGCGGGCGCCGAGCCGGAATCATCGATCCCTGGCGAAGAGGTGCGCTATCGGCTTCGCGATTCCGAACCGCCGTTTCGCGAGAGCCATGTCATCTTCCGGATCGAACCGAACGAGGACGGCGGCACCCGCTTTCGCATCATCCAGCAAGCCTGCGACATCAGCGCGAAACTGCCGCAGCCGGCCAACAGCAATTGCTGCCTGATGCGCGCAGCGGCCTGACGCAACGAGACTTCTATCACCTGTAGACATGGAGGTCGCCGATGCGCGACATGCTTCAGCTCGTCCCTATGGTCGTCGAACAATCCGCCCGCGGCGAACGATCCTTCGACATCTACTCGCGGCTGCTGCGCGAGCGCATCATCTTCCTCAACGGCGAGGTCAATGACGCGATGTCGGGCCTCGTCTGCGCGCAGCTGCTGTTCCTCGAGGCGGAGAATCCGCACAAGCCGATCAATCTCTACATCAATTCCTACGGCGGCGTGGTCACCTCTGGCCTTGCGATGTACGACACCATGCAGTTCATCAAGGCGCCGGTTCATACGCTGTGCATGGGCACCGCGCGCTCGATGGGCTCGTTCCTGCTGATGGCCGGCGAACCCGGTCACCGCGCCGCGCTGCCGAATGCAAGCCTCCACGTGCATCAGCCGCTCGGCGGCTTTCAGGGCCAGGCGTCCGACATCCTGATCCATGCCACCGAGATGCAGGAAACCAAGCGGCGTATCACCCGGCTCTATGCGCAGCATTGCGGACGCTCCGAGGCGGAGGTGGAACGGACCCTGGACCGCGACCACTTCATGACCGCGCAGCAAGGGGTCGAATGGGGATTGATCGACCGGGTCTTTGCAGTGCGCGACGCCGCCTGACGGTCCTCAGCCGGATCCCGCGCGGCAAGCCCCCGCCGCGCCCGGCTGGTTGGTTGCGCGCATCTCGTGAGCACAAGCGCGAAGGGCTCGATATTTCGCAGGGCGGCGACGCATCTCCCCTTAATTAGATACCTTTTGACTGCCCGACACGTGAGCAGCATTGTGTCGGCAGCCTGTCGTGCCTCATTTTTGCTCAGGCCTGACCATGGATTGAGCGCGACGTAATGGCGCACTGCAGCGCGGTACCCGTCAAACGCGAAAACACCCGTTTTCATAGTCCGTTAGCCAACAGACTCGATCTGGCACGGCATTTGATTCTAGAGGGCGTGGCTGTGCCCGCGTAGTGAACTTCTCCCTCGTGGCGAACCAGTCGAGAAACGCCCGGCCACGTCCGGACCGGGCCCAAGCGGGGATAGGACCCATGAAAATTGTTATGGCGATTATCAAGCCATTCAAGCTGGAAGAAGTCCGGGACGCCCTGACCGCCATTGGCGTTCACGGTCTCACGGTGACGGAAGTCAAGGGATATGGCCGTCAGAAAGGCCACACGGAAATCTATCGCGGCGCCGAATATGCCGTGAGCTTCCTGCCCAAGATCAAGATCGAGGTCGCTGTCGCCTCCGACCAGGTCGACAAGACCATCGACGCCATCACGTCCGCCGCGAAAACCGGACAGATCGGCGACGGCAAGATCTTCGTCATCAACCTCGACCATGCGGTCCGCATCCGCACCGGCGAGGCCGACGCTGCGGCCCTTTGATTTCGCGCTCAACCAAAATTCAATCAGGAGTAAATGAAATGACGTTTAAGCGTCCCTATGGCGCGGGATTGGCGGCTCTCGCAGTCGGCCTGTTCGCTGCGACCGCAGCCTATGCCGAGCCAACGGTCAACAAGGGAGACAACGCCTGGATGCTGACATCGACAGTGCTCGTGCTGTTGATGACGATCCCGGGTCTCGCGCTGTTCTACGGCGGCCTCGTTCGCTCCAAGAACATGCTCTCGGTCCTGATGCAGGTGTTCTACACCGTCTGCGTCGTCACCGTGATCTGGGCCGTGTACGGCTACAGCCTCGCCTTCACCGGCGGTTCCGACTTCATCGGCGGCTTCTCCAAGGCCTTCATGATGGGCGTCACCACCGACTCGAAGGCCGCGACCTTCTCGGTCGACGCCAATATCTCGGAGCTCGTCTATGTCTGCTTCCAGATGACCTTCGCGGCGATCACGCCCGCCCTCATCGTCGGCGCCTTCGCCGAGCGCATGAAGTTCTCGGCGATCGCCCTGTTCATCCCGCTCTGGGTCACGCTGATCTACTTCCCGATCGCGCACATGGTCTGGTACTGGCCCGGCCCGGACGCGATCCAGGATGCGGCCAAGGCTCTGGCTGCGGCGGCTGATGGTGCGGCGAAGACCGCGGCTCAGGCCAAGCTCGACGAGATCAACGCCGACGCCGGCTGGATCTTCAAGAAGGGCGCGATCGACTTCGCTGGCGGCACCGTGGTGCACATCAACGCCGGCATTGCAGGTCTCGTCGGCGCTCTGCTGATCGGCAAGCGCACCGGTTACGGCAAGGAGCTGATGGCTCCGCACTCGCTGACCATGTCGATGATCGGCGCCTCGCTGCTCTGGGTCGGCTGGTTCGGCTTCAATGCCGGCTCCAACCTCGAAGCCAACGGCGGCGCTGCGCTCGCCATGACCAACTCCTTCGTCGCCACCGCAGCCGCCGCGCTGTCGTGGATGTTCGCGGAGTGGATCATCAAGGGTCACCCGTCGGTGCTCGGCGTCATCTCCGGCGCTGTCGCGGGCCTCGTGGCCGTCACGCCTGCCGCCGGCTTCTCCGGCGTGATGGGTGCGATCGTCCTCGGCCTCGTGGTCGGCGTGGTCTGCCTGTTCTTCTGCACCGTCGTGAAGAACGCGCTCGGCTACGACGACTCGCTCGACGTGTTCGGCGTGCACTGCATCGGCGGCATCGTCGGCGCCCTCGGCACCGGCATCCTGGTCAATCCGGCTCTCGGTGGTGCGGGCATCATCGACTACACCGCGATCCCGCCCAAGGTTGCCGATTACGACTTCGCGGCGCAGATGATCTCCCAGATCGAGGCCGTCTGCACCACGCTGGTGTGGTCGGGCGTCGGTTCGGCGATCCTCTACAAGGTCGTCGATGTGATCGTTGGCCTCCGCGCCAATGTCGAGACCGAACGTGAAGGTCTCGACATCACCGAGCACACCGAGCGCGCCTACAACATGTAACCTCTCCTCCCGGACGCGGTCTCATCCGGGATCGCGCCCACAACTACGGTTTGGGCACATACCCGGCAATGCCCCGACCGTTGAGGGGCTCCAGCGCAAGCTGGAGCCCCTTTCTTTTTGTGCGGCGCCGCGCCGACCCAGCAGCGGGGGCCGCCGTAAGTCAAAATTGCAAAATGTCAGAGTCGGCGACTATCATGCTCCCGATCTGGAGCAGACTTTCATGCGTCTAGTGCAATTCCTGGCCTTTTGCTTCCTGTCGGTTGTCCTGCCGGCGCTCGACGCTCATGCCGACAAGCGCGTCGCCCTGGTGATCGGCAACGGCGCCTACAGGAACGTTCCCGCGCTACCCAATCCGACCAACGATGCGGCGGATGTCGGGGCGGCCCTGAAACGCGCCGGATTCGATCCTCTGGTCGCGACCGATCTCGACCAGGCCGTGATGCAGGAGACCGTCCTTCGCTTTGCGCGTGAGGCCCGCGGCGCCGACGTTGCCCTGTTCTATTACAGCGGGCACGCACTCCAATTCGGCGGCGTCAATTACCTCGTGCCCGTCGATGCCGTGGTCCGCGACGAAGTCGACTTGCGGCGCCTGGTGCGCGCCGATGAGATCCTTGCGGATCTGCAGCAGGCGAAGAACCTGCGAATCCTCGTGCTCGACGCCTGCCGCGACAATCCATTTGCCGACGAGCTGCGGCGTAACGTGGGGCAGGGCCGCAGCGTGACCGTGGCACGCGGGCTCGCCAAGATGGAGAGCCCGGACGGCACAATCATCTCCTATGCGACCCAGTCCGGGCGGACCGCCGATGACGGCGACGGCCGCAACAGTCCCTACACCAGCGCGTTCATCGAGCACATCCGCGACAGGGACAACGTCAATACGGTGTTTCAGACCATCAGCGCCGGCGTCTACCGGCGCACCAAGGGCACGCAGGTGCCCGAGCTCTCTTTGTCGTTCTTTGGCGAGTACTACCTGAACGGCAAGCCCGAGACGGCGGCCGCGGCCCCAACAGCGCCCCAGTCCGATCCCTGCGCGGATGCGGGAGGCCATTGGCGAAGCACGGAAACCCTCGGCACGCTTGCCGCCTTCAAGGATCACCTCGTGCGCTTCCCGGCCTGCGCGTTCGCCGACCTCGCAAGATCGCGCATCGCGGCGCTGGCAAAATCCGCAGACGACGAAAAGCGCACCACCGCGTTCGACGGAACCTGGATCGGCAAGGAAACCTGCGACAGCAAGCCACCATTTCTGGAGGGCTATTACCAATACGCCCTGCCGATCAAGGATGGAGTGCTTCACGCCGTCTTTGGCGACGAGGGTAAGCCCGGCTCGTTCGTCTTTGACGGAAGGATCGAGGCCGATGGCAGCGCCAGCATCATAGTCAAGGGTCTCTTTGCCGAAAACGACCCGTTGCGCCGCCCCCCCGGCAGTCCCTTTCAGTACAAGATCGTTCTCGCGCTGAAGGACGCGAGCGGAGCCGGCGTTCGCACCGAGACGGCGCGCCCCTGCCGGATGGAATTGTCGAAGCTGGGATCGCAAAGCCCGGATACAAGTCCGCCTCATGCCGATCCAAAACGAGCCACCAAGCCCGACGACAAGACCGCCGTGGTTTCGCCCGAACAGCGCGAAGGTGCAAAAGCCAGGCAGACCGGTGGCGGGCTGAGCTGCTCGGTGATGCGAGGCAGGTGCGTCACGGCATGTGTCTCCGGCGGCGCGAATTGCGCTTCAACCTTGTGCCCACGGTTGGAAGCAGAGTGCATGAGCAGCGGATGCTGGCACAGCCGAAGGTTCAGCGGCTGCGGGCTTGCCAGGAGATAGCTGCCGCAGGATTGTTGCGCGGCGGTATCTCTTTCGTCCGCTCGCGCAAAGGAAAAGGATTGCCATTCCAAGCGACCGGCGCAGAAATATCGACCACAACGAAAAACAATCGGGAGGTCGTCATGCGTTTGGAAGGTGGATGCTATTGCGGTGAAGTGTGCTACGTCGCCGAGGGCGATCCGATGATGCAGGCCCAATGTCACTGCCGCGAGTGCCAGTATATTTCGGGCGGCGCGCCCAACACGTTCATCGCGATGCCGGCGGCCGGCTTCAGCTACATCACCGGCCACCCCAAGCAGTTCACCCGCAAAGACCTCGAACGCACCGTGACGCGTGAATTCTGTGCCGAGCGTGGCACCCATCTGGTGACGAAGGTTCCGGGACTGCCAGCCGCGGTCCTCAAGGTCGGCACGCTCGACGAGCCCAAACAGTTCCATCCGCAATTGGCGATCTTCACGTGCGACAAGCAGGAATTCCACCAGATCCCCGCGGGCAAGCCGGCTTTTGAGAGAGTGCCGGGGCACTGAAGATCGGATCGGGCCACTAGGGCAGCGCGCTCCCTCTTCCGCTTGCAAGCGGGAGAGGTAAGAGCCGTCCCGCTGTTATCTGGTCCAACTATTCCGCTCTGGACGGACCCGCCGACCGATGGTTAATCGCGTCTTAACCTCGCCCTATCTATGGTGAACTGAACCATTTCCCGCCGGCGCCTTGGTGCGATCGGCTGTTCCAAGAGTGCTGGCGCCCAGAATGGCCATGACCGCTTCATCCCGTGCGCCGCTAGCCGGTGGAAGCTCCGACAGTGAACGCTCGCCTTTCGTCCGGTTGAACGAGCTGTTGGCGCCGCATCAGCCTGGCAAGCCCTTGATTTCGCTTGCGGTTGGCGAGCCCCAGCATCCGGTGCCCGACTTCGTCGGCCCGGTGCTGGCCAAGCACATCGCCGATTTCGGCCGTTACCCCGCAAACAAGGGGACCGACCCGTTCCGCAAAGCAGCAAGCGCCTGGCTGTCGTCGCGCTTCAAGCTGCCGCGGTCGCTCGACCCCGAGAGCGAGATTCTCGTCCTCAATGGCAGCCGCGAGGGTCTGTTCCTCGCCGCGATCGCGGCGGCACGTTATGTCGGCCCGCGTCCCGGCAAGCCTGCGATCCTGATGCCGAACCCGTTCTACCCGGTCTATGGCGCTGGCGCTGGCGCGGCGGCCTGCGAGCCGATCTATCTGCCGACCACCGTCGAAAACGGTTTCCTGCCCGATCTCGATGCGATCGACGAAGCGACGCTGGCGCGCACGGTGGCGTTCTATCTGGCTTCTCCCGCGAATCCACAAGGCTCGGTCGCCAAGCCGGACTATTTCAAGCGGCTGAAGCAACTCGCCGACCGCTATGGCTTCGTGATCCTCAGCGACGAGTGCTACTCCGAGATCTACACCCGCGAAGCGCCGGGTAGTGCGCTCGAATGCGCAGGCCCCGATTTCACCCGCGTGGTTGCGTTCCAGTCGCTGTCGAAGCGCTCGAACCTGCCGGGTCTGCGCGTCGGCTTCGCCGCCGGCGACAAGAATTTCATCGGCATGTTCCTCGAGCTGCGCAACATCGCAGCGCCCCAGGTGCCGGTGCCGCTCCAGCATGTCGCGACCGTTGCCTATGGCGACGAAGCGCATGTCGAGGAGAACCGCAGGCTCTACCGGCTCAAATTCGATCTCGCCGACCAGATCATCGGCAATCGTTACGGCTATCGCCGGCCCGACGCCGGCTTCTGCGTCTGGCTGAACACATCCGAGATCGGCGACGACGTATCGGTGTGCCTCAAACTCTTTAGGGAAGCCGGCGTGCGCGTGGTGCCCGGTTCCTATCTGGCGCGGCTTCAACCCGACGGCTTCAATCCCGGTGCCGGCTACATTCGCCTGGCTCTGGTGCAGGACAGTGAGACCACGGCGCAGGCGCTGCACCGGCTGGTCGAAACTCTGGGTTAGGCGGGCCCATGAGCATGTCGGCAATCGAACGTGTCATTCCCCTGGTCGGCCATCTGCCGCCATCGATCCGCGAGGCGTTGAGCCGGCGCGTGCGCGAGCTCACCGGCTTCGGCCTGATCGCGCTGTCAGGCACAGCGTCCGCCGCGCTGATGACCTGGTCGGTGCAAGACCCGAGCCTCAGCCACGCGACCTCGCGGCCGATCCGTAACATTCTCGGTTATGCCGGTGCGATCGGCGCCGATCTCGCGATGCAGATCCTCGGGCTCGGCGCGATCATGCTGATCCTGACGGTCGCGGTGTGGGGCTGGCGCATGATGACCCACCGTCCGTTCGACCGCGAGGCGCTGCGGCTCGGCTGCTGGATTCTCTGCACGGTGATCGCGGCAGGCTTTGTCAGCTGCTGGCCGCATGGCGGCGCCTGGCCGCTGCCGACCGGACTCGGCGGTGTGGTCGGCGACGCGCTGGTGCGGGCGCCCGCTGTGATCTTCGGGCCGCCCGGCGCAATCTATCGTCTGGTGCTCGGTGCCATCCTGTTCGTCGCGCTGGCCGCGACCTTTCTGATCGCCTGCGGGCTCGGCGCACGCGAGCATGACGCAGAGCTCGCAGAGATCGAGGACGACGACAAGCCGCTCGACGAGGACGAGGAGAGCGATCGCGGCTCGGTCTCGCTGGGCTGGCTGTTCCACGCTCTGATGAGCACCAAGGCGCGGCTGATCTGGTTGTTCGGCGCCGCTTACCGCTCGCTGGTCTCAAGCGGACCAAAGACCAAGGCCACTACGTTCAGCCGTCAGGAACCCAATCTCGGCGGCCGCGCCGCGCCCTCGATCTCGCCGCGATCCGAGGACGAGGATTACGAGGACGAGCACGAAGAAGAGGAAGACGAGGAGGAAGAGGAGGAGCCGGCCGCGCGTGCCCCGCGCAAAAAGGCCGCTCCGAAGGCGGCGTCCAAGAAATCCTCCGACAAGTTCGAGCTTCCGTCCGTGTCCGTGCTGGCCGCGCCCAAGGCCGGCGATCGCCAGCCGCTCAGCAAGGCTGAACTGGAAGCCAATTCGCGCGCGCTCGAAGGCGTGCTGCAGGATTTCGGCGTGCGCGGCGAAATCGTGAAGGCCAATCCGGGTCCCGTGGTCACGCTGTACGAGCTGGAGCCGGCGCCCGGTATCAAATCCTCGCGCGTGATCGGCCTCGCCGACGACATCGCCCGCTCCATGAGCGCGTTGTCGGCGCGCGTCGCCGTCGTGCCCGGCCGCAATGCCATCGGCATCGAACTGCCGAACGCGCATCGTGAAAAGGTCTATCTGCGCGAGCTGCTGGTCGCGAAGGAGACGATCGACACAGTCGCGAAGCTGCCGCTCTGCCTCGGCAAGACCATCGGCGGCGACCCCGTCATCATCGATCTCGCGCGCACGCCGCACATGCTGATCGCCGGCACCACCGGCTCGGGCAAGTCGGTCGCGATCAACACCATGATCCTCAGTCTGGTCTACCGGCTGCGCCCGGACCAGTGCCGGTTGATCATGGTCGATCCGAAGATGCTCGAACTCAGCGTCTATGACGGCATTCCTCATCTGCTCACCCCGGTCGTGACCGATCCGAAGAAGGCGGTGGTCGCGCTGAAATGGGCCGTGCGCGAGATGGAAGAGCGCTACAAGAACATGGCCAAGCTCGGTGTGCGCAACATCGACGGCTACAACACGCGCCTGCTCGAGTTGAAGGCCAAGGGCGAAGAGCCGACGCGCACGGTGCACACCGGCTTCGACAAGGAAACCGGCAAGGCGATCTACGAGGAAGAGAAGCTCTCGCTCGATCCGCTGCCCTACATCGTCATCATCGTCGACGAAATGGCCGACCTGATGATGGTCGCCGGCAAGGACATCGAAGGCGCGGTGCAGCGCCTCGCGCAGATGGCGCGCGCCGCCGGCCTGCATGTGATCCTCGCGACCCAGCGTCCGTCGGTCGACGTCATCACCGGCACCATCAAGGCGAACTTCCCGACCCGTATCGCCTTCCAGGTCACCTCAAAGATCGACAGCCGCACGATCCTGGGCGAGATGGGCGCCGAGCAGCTGCTCGGCCAGGGCGACATGCTCTACATGGCGGGCGGCGGCCGCATCAGCCGCGTGCACGGACCGTTTGCGTCCGACGAGGAAGTCGAGAAGGTGGTGCGCCACCTCAAGACGCAGGGCCAGCCGGAATATCTCGAAGCGGTCACCGCCGAAGAACCGACCGAGGACGAGGATGGCGGCGCCGTGTTCGACGCCAGCGGCATGGGCGGAGATGGCGGCGGCGACCTCTTCCAGCAGGCTGTCGCGATCGTGAAACGCGACCGCAAGGCCTCGACCAGCTACATCCAGCGCCGGCTGCAAATCGGCTATAACCGCGCCGCATCGCTGATGGAGCGCATGGAACTGGAAGGCATCGTCGGACCCGCCAATCACGCCGGCAAGCGCGAGATTTTGGTCGAGGAAGAAGACAGCCATATGTGAGGCGCGACGCCTCGGATGATATTTTCACGCAAAATCGATCTCTGCTTTTGCCCGAAATCACGCTAAAACGACGCCCAGCCACAGGACGACGCGTTGACCAGACATCCGGACATTCGATTCGCTGCCTCTCTCGCTGCGCGGTGCGCGTGCGTGGCGGGCGTGCTTCTCGTCACCACGACGATGGTGACCGTAGCGTCGTCTGCGCGAGCGGCGTCGTTCGCGCAAAACGTGCCCGTGCCGAAGCCGGCGCCGAAGGGCCGCGACAATGCTCAGCCCTCGGGGGGGCCGTCGATTACCGGCGCAACGCAGGCGCCGCCGAATCCGGTCATTCCGGATCCGCGCCGCAACGTGCCGACCAGCATCTTCCAGACCTTCGATGCGAACCAGAAGGCGCAGGCGGCCAAGGTCAGCGCCTATCTGTCGTCGCTGTCGACGCTGGTCGGGAATTTCGTCCAGGTCGGCCCCGACGGCAGCAAGACGCAGGGCGATTTCTACATCCAGAAGCCGGGCAAGGTCCGCTTCGAATATGATCCGCCGAGCCCGATCGACATCGTCGCCGACGGATCGTCGGTCGTGGTGCGCGACCGCAAGCTCGCGACGCAGGACGTCTATCCGCTGTCGCAGACGCCGCTGCGCTTCCTGCTCTCGGACCGCATCGACCTGATGAAGGACACCAACGTCGTCAACGTCACCGCCGACGATCTCTTCATCAGCGTCACCATCGAGGAGAAGCAGGCGCTGGTCGGCACCAGCCGTCTGCTGCTGATGATCGGCGCCAAGGACGGCCAGTTGAAGCAATGGACCGTCACCGATCCGCAGGGCTACGACACCACGATCGCGGTCTATAATCTCGATGCGGGCAAGAAGCTCGATCCGAGCATGTTCAAGATCGATTTCACCAATTACGGCCCGGCACCGGGTTGATATGCGTAGGTGGGTTAGGCGAAGCCGTAACCCACCATGCTTCGGCGAATGCGGAACGAAGTTGGTGGGTTACGCCGAGCAGATGCGCTTCGCGCACTGCAGGGCTAACCCACCCTACGATTCCGCGCCTGTGGACAAGCAATTTCCCTGCGCCAATCCATGCTAAGACGCATCCCTCATGCGTCTTTCCCTGACAACCTGGAACATCAATTCGGTGCGACTGCGCATCGATCTGGTCGCGAAGTTTCTCAAGAGCGCGCGGCCCGACGTGCTGTGCCTCCAGGAAACCAAATGCATCGACGACGCCTTTCCGCTGAAGCGCTTCAAGCGGCTCGGTTACGAGCATGTCGCGCTGAACGGGCAGAAGGGCTATCACGGCGTCGCCATCGTCTCGAAGATTCCGTTCGAATCCACAGATATCCGCACCTTCTGCGACAAGGTAGATTCGCGCCACATCTCGGTGTCGTTCGGCGAAAAGGCTGACATCGCAAAGCCGCTGGTGGTGCATAATTTCTACGTGCCCGCCGGCGGCGACATTCCCGATCCCGCGCTGAACGAGAAGTTCGACCACAAGCTTCGCTTCCTCGACGAGATGAAGGCGTGCGAGCCGCTGCATCCGCGCGGCGAAGATCGCCACATCCTGGTCGGTGACCTCAACGTCGCGCCGCATGAGAACGACGTGTGGTCGCACAAGCAGCTTCTGAAAGTGGTCTCGCACACGCCGGTCGAGACCGAAAAGCTGCAGGCGGCGCTCGCCGCCGGCGAATGGGTCGACGTCGCGCGCGATCGCATCCCGATGTCGGAGAAGGTCTACACGTGGTGGAGCTACCGGTCCGCCGACTGGACCGTCGGCGACCGTGGCCGCAGGCTCGACCACATCTGGGTCTCGCGCGCGCTGAAAGACGCGGTCCAGGATTTCAAGATTTTGCGCGAGGCGCGAAGCTGGGAGCGACCGTCGGACCATGTGCCGGTGACGGTGACGCTGGAGGTGTGATTTAGGAGAAGCCCGTAGCCCGGATGGAGCGAAGCGAAATCCGGGGCAGTCGTTCCGTTGGCGCGGCATCCCGGACTACGCTTCGCTCCATCCGGGCTACGAGGTCGAGAAACAGCTATGTACTCAGCTTCGCGCCGGCCATCAGGATATCGCTGGCGATTTGGCTGGAGCGAATCGCAAATTCGTCGCGGAGACGGACCGCGGCAGCGGGATCGCTCTCGAGCACGCGCTGAAACAGGCTGCGCGCGATGCGAATCACGGAGGAATGCTCCAGCGCGATCGCGCCCGACGGCCGCTTCATCGGCACGACCAGCGCGAGCTCGCCGATCAGCGTGCCGGGACCCGCGATCATTTCGGCGCCGGCGCCGTCATCGACGCGAAAGGCGCCGCGCTGGACCACGAAGCCGGCGTCGGCATCGTCACCGAGATTGAACAGGACGTCACCGTGGACGAAATCACGCTGCTCGGAGCCGATCGCCAGCATGCGCAACGAGGCGTCTCCCAACAGGCGCAGTGTCGGGACACGCTCGAGCAGCGCTACGTCATCGTCGATCGACATTCCGGTCCGAGGCTCGTGGAACGCGCCAATTTACGACGAATCGCGCGCTCCTGGAACGTATCACGGCACCAGCTTGTAGCCACCGGCTTCCGTCACCAGGATTTCCGGGTTGGCGGCATCCTTCTCGATCTTCTGGCGGAGGCGGTAGATGTGGGTTTCCAGCGTGTGGGTGGTGACGCCGGAATTGTAGCCCCAGACCTCCTGGAGCAGGGTCTCGCGCGAGACCGGCATCTGGCCGGCCCGGTAGAGGAAGCGCAGGATCGCGGTTTCCTTCTCGGTGAGGCGGACCTTGCGCGCATTGGCTGCGGTCAGCATCTTGGAGCCGGGACGGAAGGAGTAGGGGCCGACCGAGAACACCGCGTCCTCGCTGGCTTCGTGCTGGCGCAGTTGGGCGCGGATGCGGGCCAGCAGCACGGCAAAGCGGAAGGGCTTTGCGACATAGTCGTTGGCGCCGGATTCCAGGCCCAAAATCGTGTCGGAATCGGTGTCATGCCCGGTCAGCATGATGATCGGCGCCTTGAAGCCGCCCTTGCGCAAGGAGCGGACCACCTCGCGACCATCAGTGTCGGGGAGACCAACATCCATCAGGACGAGATCGGGAGCGTTGGCCTTTGCAGCGCTGGCGCCCTTGGCGCCAGTATCGACGGCGGAGGCTTCAAATTCTTCGTGTAGCGATAATTGCTCCACCAACGTATCGCGCAGATCGGTATCGTCATCCACGATCAGGATCTTGCGGGCATTGGCCATAGGGGGTCATCCTTTTGGGGTCGACCAGGCGCGCATGCATGCCGCACCCAGCCGTGATGAGAAGTTTGAGGGGTCGCTGTTTTTATTGTTGTTCGTGTTGAAGTAGTGGGCTGTTACCGATTCACAAGCCGGAATTACTCTAACCCAGAATAGCAGGGCGTTTTGATGAATGTCCTGTAATGAATTCGACACTGTGCGTTCACATGAAAAACAACACCAATTCAAATGCTTACCCGATGAATCGACGCTCCGGGCAGGTCTCGACGATCCGCGTGAAGCCTGCCGCCGGCAATCCGCGCCGGGGCTGGCTGACGGCTGGACCGCTGACGATTCCGGTGGCGCTGGGGCGCAGCGGCATTCTGGCGAACAAGCGCGAGGGCGACGGCGGCACTCCCAGAGGCCATTTTCGGCCGCGGCAATTGTGGTGGCGCGGCGACCGGCACAGCCGGCCCCAGACATTTCTGCCGGCGCGGACCATCGGCGACACGGACGCCTGGTGCGAGGATCCCGGCGATCGCCACTACAACCAGTGGATTCGACGCGGACAGGGGGAGGGCGGCGACCGGCTCAAGCGGGCCGACCACCTCTATGATTTCATCATCGAAATCGACCACAACACCAGACCATGCGTCGCCGGCCGCGGCAGCGCCGTGTTCCTGCATCTGGCGCGCGACAATTTCGGCCCGACCGCGGGCTGCGTCTCCATGACCAAGGCGGCGATGCTACAATTGCTGCGGCGGCTGGGACCAAGAACAAAAATCATCATCGGGTGAGGACACATGCTCGACAAGGATCAGATCGCTGCCGCATCGCGAATCCTCGTCCAACATTGGCGCGACGGCACCAAGCTTGATGCGCTGGAGCCGCGGCTGCGGCCGCAGAGCCGCGCTGAAGGTTACGCCGTCCAAGCCGCGCTCAGCGGTCAATTGTTCGGCTGGAAGATCGCGGCGACGAGCGAAGCGGGACAGAAGCACATCAATGTCGCGGGCCCCATGGCCGGACGCATCATGCGCGACACCGTCGTCGCCGATGGTGGCATCGCCGCGATGAAGGGCAACGCAATGCGCGTCGGCGAGCCGGAGTTCTGCTTCCGCATGGGACGCGACCTGGCACCGCAACCTTCGCTTTACACCGTCGACGAGGTGCTCGCCGCTGTCGCGACTTTGCATCCCGCAATCGAAATTCCTGATTCGCGTTTCGCCGATTTCGCCGGCGCCGGCGAGGCGCAGCTGATCGCCGACAATGCCTGTGCGCATCTTTTCGTACTCGGCGCGCCTGCCACGGCCAATTGGCGCGGGATGGATCTCGTCGAGGAACGGCCGCAGATCACGCTGCGTGGCGCGCGTTATATCGGTCACGGCAAGAACGTACTGGGTGATCCCCGCGTCGCACTCGCCTGGCTGGCGAACGAGTTGTCCGGGCTCGGCATCACCTTGCGGGCAGGGGAGGTGGTGACGACGGGCACCTGCCATCTGCCGTTGCCGATCGGGACGGGCGATCATTTCGCTGCGGATTTCGGCGTGTTGGGGAAGGTGTCGGTGAGGTTCGAATAGGCGTTGCCTCCACTGCGAGAGTCTCGTAGCGATGGAGCGAAGCGCAATCCGGGCTACGCATCAGCGCTCGTGATCCCTACCTGTGCCCGAAGATCGCGCTGCCCACGCGCACATGGGTGGCGCCGAGCATGATGGCGGTCGTATAATCCGCGCTCATGCCCATCGAGAGGTTCTGCAATCCGTTGCGCGCGGCGATCTTGGCGGTCAGCGCGAAATGAGCCGCCGGCGGCTCGTCCACCGGCGGGATGCACATCAGGCCGGAGATCGTCAGCCCATAGGTGTCGCGACAGCTCGCGAGGAAGGCGTCGGCCTCGCCGGGTGCGATGCCGGCCTTCTGCGGCTCCTCGCCGGTGTTGATCTGAACGAAGAGTTGCGGGTGCTTGTTCTGGGATTCGATTTCTTTGGCTAACGCCTGGCAAATGCTCGGACGGTCGACCGAATGGATGGCATCGAACAGCGCCACCGCCTCTTTAGCCTTGTTGGATTGCAGCGGCCCGATCAGATGCAGCGCGATATCCGGGTAAGCAGCCGTTAACTCAGGCCACTTGCCTTTGGCCTCCTGCACGCGATTCTCGCCGAACACGCGCTGTCCGGCCCCGATTACCGGGATAATTGCTGCCGCCGCAAACGTCTTGGATACCGCGATCAGCGTCACGGAGGCGCGATCGCGCCGTGCATCCTTGCAGGCGCGCACGATTTCCGCCTCGACGGCGGCGAGCCCGTTTGGTGAATGGCCGGTTACCGGCGCGGCGTTGGCTTCTGTCATCACATCGATCGGCTTGCAGGAGCAACAGAGGTAATTCTAATTTTACCCAGTTCAAGAAAGGGTTTTTGAACCCTTCGCTTTACCTTGCCCCATGGGGTGGGTAGCGCAGATGGCAAACGTCAGTTTCAACCGCAAACGAGCAAAACTCAAGCAGGTCCTGGGGATCAGGGCGCGGCTTGCGTTGCTCGCGGTGATTCTTGTCGCGCCCTTGATGCTCGAACGCATCCGTTCGCTCGAAGACACCCGCACCAAACAGATTGCACAGGCCACCACCGAGTTCACCACCGTCGCGAGGCATAGCGCCGATGCACAGCGCGAGGTGATCTCGTCGGTCGAGACCATCCTGAAATCGGAAGCCTTCATCCGCGCCTCTGCCGGCGGCGTCAGCAAGAGCTGCGACGTGCTGCGCGCGAGCCTGCCGACGAGCCTGCCCTGGATCCGCACGCTGCTGATCGCCGGCCAGGACGGCCGCATCCAGTGCGCGACCAACAACATGTATGTCGGCCTCGACCTCTCTGACCGACCTTACTTCCAACAGGCGCAGGAGACCGGCCGCTTCGTGCTGTCCGACTTCATCCTGTCGCGGCCCGTGCAGTCGCCGACCGTGATGGCGGTCTATCCCGTCTCCGCGTTCAGCGGCGTCGCCGACGCCGTCGTGATGGCAACCGTCAACCTCGACTGGATGTCGAAGGTGATGAACAATCTGGGCGGCCGCGCCGGCATCACGGCGGTGCTGGTCGACAGCGCCGGCACCGTGCTGGCCGCACCCGCCGATCAGCACAGCGCGGTCGGACGTCCGCTCGACAACATGCCGCTGATGTCGGCGATCGCCGACATGGCCTTGCGCTCGGACCAGGACGAAGGCTCCCTGTCCTTCCTCGCCGCCGACGGATCGCGGCGCGCGGTCAGCTTCATCCGCATCGCCGGTACCAACGCGCGCCTGATCGCCAGCATCGACGAAGACAAGGTGTCCGCCGCGGTGAGCCGCGATATCCGCACTGCCTATCTCCAGCTGGCTTTCGTCGTCATGTTCGTGCTGCTGGGCGCGCTGATCGCCGCCGAAAAACTCGTGATCAAGCCGATCGAGATGCTCGCGGACATGGCCAAGCGCCTCGGCGAGGGCGATTTGTCGGCCCGCGCGGCGCGCAACCGGCTGCCGTCCGAATTCGTGCCGCTGGCGCGCGCGTTCAACGCGATGGCCGCCCAGCTCAGCCAGCGCGAGCGCGAGCTGATCGCGAGCAATGACCGGCTGACCGTGATGGCCTCGATCGACATGCTGTCGGGGCTCGCCAACCGCCGCGGCTTCCAGAGCCGGCTCGACTTCGAATGGATGCGCGCCCAGCAATATGGCAGCGAGCTCGCGCTGCTGATGATCGACGTCGACCATTTCAAGCTCTTCAACGACACCTACGGCCATCTCGAAGGCGATTCCTGCCTGACCCGGCTCGGCGAATCGCTGTCCGGCATCGCCGCCGACACCATGGGCTTTGCGGCGCGCTATGGCGGCGAGGAATTCTGCCTGCTGCTGCCCAACACCGACGTGATGCGCGCCGTCGGGATCGGCGAGCAGGTGCGCGCCGCCGTGCTCAAGCTCTGCCTGCCGCACATCACCTCCGCTCACATGATCGTCACTGTCTCGATCGGCGTCGCCGCAACTCGGCCGAACGAGAGCCTGCGCCCGGGCGACCTGATCGAAGCCGCCGACGCTGCGCTCTACGCGGCGAAACACCGCGGCCGCAACACTGTCGTGGAACACGGCATCGTGCGCATCGAAGATGGCGCGGGCGAGATCGCGATGGCGGGCTAGACCGCAGCGATGTCGCGATCGAGCTCGCTCTCGGCGACCACGCGGTTGCGGCCGCTTCGCTTCGCAAGGTAGAGCGCCCGATCGCAGCGTTCGACGAGATCGTTCATGGCCTCTCCCGGCTGAAACTGCGCCGCTCCGACTGAGACCGTGATGGACGGAAGAATCTCGCCGGTCGACCGACGGGTGATCTGGCACTCGGCGATGGAGCGGCGGATGCGCTCGGCGATGACCGTTGCTGCGGCGAGATCGGCACCAGGCAGCACGGCGATCAGCTCCTCGCCGCCGTAGCGGGCCGGCAGATCGACCTCGCGAAGCTTGTCGCGCAGCACCTGCGCCATCAGGCGCAACACCTGGTCGCCGACGCCATGGCCGAAGCTGTCGTTGAATCTCTTGAAGTGATCGATGTCCAGCATCAGAAGGCTGAGCGGCTCGCCCTGCTCCATGGCGGCGATCTGCGTCTTGCGGAAGAACTCGTCGAGCGCGCGGCGATTGGGCAGGCCGGTCAGCGTATCGGTCCTGGCGCGTTCCTCCGATTTGCTCAAGGTTTCCCGTATCGACTCGAGCTCCTGCGTCTTCTCGGCGAAGCCGGCTTCGAGCTTCGCGGCGCGGCTGGCCGCCTTGGCAAGCTCGTTCATCAATCGCTGAACGAGCACCTTCGGATCGGAGCCGGACTGGCCCTGATCGGCGACATCATGGATCGCCCGTATCTGGGCATGATTGTCGGCAATGGCGGTTGCCAGGAAGACTTGGGCGGTGTCCATGACCGCGTGCAGCTGCTGGGAGACAAGGGCCGCCGCCGAGCCATCAGGCGCAGCCACATAGGTCGAAAACAGGTCCCGATTGATGGTCGCATCGAACTTGCGCTTGTTGCCGATCAGGATATCGATGGCCCGCTGCAAATCGCTTGGAACCCCCATCGAATAGACGAACCAGACGTTGAAATTGTCCGGTGTCGCGGGCACGCGCTGGGCTGCCATGCCCTGTAAGGCCTTTTGCGCGACCGATGCTGCGTAGTCGTAATCGAGCTCGTCGAAGGGGCTGTCGATCATCGTGAGAGGTCCCGGTCTCAGGCTTGGCTAGCTTGGCAGCCCCCACCTTAACCGCTCCTTGAGATCAGGCCTCCTCCGTAGTGAACCGGAGCCTTGATGCGCGCAGGATGGGATCCTATCGATTTTCGGCAACCCATTGACCCCTTGAGGACTTCTATGGCCTAGTCCGGCCTCTTTCGACGGCCCGAACTCACGAAACGCAACGATTGCATGACCTCCGAACGCTACAACGCCCGCGACGCCGAACCGCGTTGGCAACGCCAATGGGACGAACAGGCGATCTTCGTCTCCAAGAACGACGATTCGCGGCCGAAATATTATGTGCTGGAGATGTTCCCCTACCCATCCGGGCGCATCCATATCGGCCATGTCCGCAATTACACGCTCGGCGACGTGCTCGCCCGCTTCATGCGCGCCAAGGGCTTCAACGTGCTGCATCCGATGGGCTGGGACGCCTTCGGCCTGCCGGCCGAGAACGCCGCCATCGAGCGCAAGGTCGCGCCGAAAGCCTGGACCTACGACAACATCGCGGCGATGAAGAAGCAGCTCCGCTCGATCGGGCTGTCGCTGGACTGGTCACGCGAATTCGCGACCTGCGACCCCAGCTATTACAAGCATCAGCAGAAGATGTTCCTGGACATGCTCGGCGCAGGCCTCGCCGAGCGCGAGAAGCGCAAGCTGAACTGGGACCCTGTCGACATGACCGTGCTCGCCAATGAGCAGGTGATCGACGGTCGCGGCTGGCGCTCGGGCGCCGTTGTCGAGCAGCGCGAAATGAGCCAGTGGGTCTTCAAGATCACGAAGTACGCGCAGGAGCTGCTGGACGCGCTGGATACGCTCGACCGCTGGCCGGACAAGGTCCGGCTGATGCAGCGCAACTGGATCGGCCGCTCCGAGGGCCTGTTGGTCCGCTTCGCGCTGGATCCGGCGACCACGCCGGCCGGCGAAAGCGAGCTGAAGATTTTCACGACGCGGCCCGACACGCTGTTCGGCGCGAAATTCATGGCGATCTCGTCGGATCATCCGCTGGCGCAAGCAGCCGCCGCGAAGAATCCGAAGCTCGCGCAGTTCATCGCCGACATCAAGAAGATCGGCACCGCGCAGGAGATCATCGACACCGCCGAGAAGCAGGGTTTTGACACCGGCATCCGCGCGGTTCATCCGTTCGATCCCTCCTGGAAGCTGCCGGTCTATGTCGCTAATTTCGTGCTGATGGAATACGGCACCGGCGCGATCTTCGGCTGCCCCGCGCACGACCAGCGCGACCTCGATTTCGTCAACAAGTACAGCCTTGGCGTCACTCCGGTGGTTTGCCCCGAGGGCCAAGACCCCAAGACGTTCGTCATCACCGACACCGCCTATGACGGTGACGGCCGCATGATCAATTCCCGCTTCCTCGACGGCATGACCATCGGTCAGGCCAAGGAAGAAGTGGCGAAGCGTCTCGAAAGTGAACTGCGTGGCAATGCGCCGGTCGCCGAACGCCAGGTCAATTTCCGTCTGCGCGATTGGGGCATTTCGCGCCAGCGGTATTGGGGCTGCCCGATTCCGGTGATTCATTGCCCCAAGTGCGACGTGGTACCGGTGCCGGATGCCGACCTGCCGGTGGTGCTGCCGGAAGATGTGAGCTTCGACAGACCGGGCAACGCGCTCGACCATCACCCGACCTGGAAGCACGTCAACTGCCCGAAATGCGGCGGCAAGGCGCAGCGCGAAACCGACACCATGGACACGTTCGTGGATTCGTCCTGGTACTTCGCGCGCTTCACCGATCCCTGGAACGAGAACGCGCCGACGACGCCCGCGGTCGCCAACCGGATGCTGCCGGTCGACCAGTATATCGGCGGCGTCGAGCACGCGATCCTGCATCTGCTCTACAGCCGCTTCTTCACCCGCGCGATGAAGGCGACCGGGCACATCGCACTGGACGAGCCGTTTGCCGGCATGTTCACGCAAGGCATGGTGGTGCACGAGACCTACCAGAAGGCCGACGGCACCTGGGTGCAGCCGGCCGAGGTCAAGATCGAGGTCGGCGGCAACGGCCGCCGCGCGACGCTGCTCAGCACAGGCGAGGACATCCAGATCGGCGCGATCGAGAAGATGTCGAAGTCGAAGAAGAACACGGTCGACCCCGACGACATCATCGCGACCTATGGCGCCGACGTCGCCCGCTGGTTCATGCTGTCGGACTCGCCGCCCGACCGCGACGTGATCTGGAGCGACGAACGCGTCCAGGGCGCCTCCCGCTTCGTGCAGCGGCTATGGCGGCTGGTGAACGATGCCGAAGAACTCTGCAAGGAACTTGGCAAGAGTGCTCCCGCGGCCCGGCCGGCCTCGTTCGGTCCGGATGCCACCGCCTTGCGCAAGGCCGCCCACGGCGCACTCGACAAGGTCACGACCGGCGTCGAGCGGCTGCACTTCAACGTCTGCCTCGCCCATATCCGTGAATTCACGAATACATTTTCGGAGCTGATTCAGCGCTCCGGTCAGCCGTCCCCCGATTTGGCTTGGGCGATCCGGGAGGCCAGCCAGATCCTGGTCCAGCTGTTCTCCCCGATGATGCCGCACCTGGCCGAGGAGTGCTGGCAGGTTCTCGGCCAGCCCGGGCTGGTTTCCGAGGCCCATTGGCCGCAAATCGAACGCGATTTGCTGGTTGAAGACAGCGTGACCCTGGTGGTTCAGGTCAACGGCAAGAAGCGGGGTGAGGTCACGGTTGCAACAGCGGCCCAGAATCCGGAAATCGAGGCTGCCGCTTTGGCTCTCGATGCTGTAAAACTGGCCCTGGACGGCAAGCCCGTCCGCAAGGTGATCATCGTCCCCAAGAGGATCGTGAATGTTGTCGGCTAGGATCCGTATCGCAGCCCGCTTGCTGGCAGTGGCCGCATTGGCGGCGCTGACGGCCGGCTGCTTCCAGCCGATGTATGCCGAGCATACCGACGGCACCCCCGGCTTGCGTGAAAAGCTGATGGGGGTCGACCTTCCGCCGATCGCCAAGGCGAACGCCTCGCGCGAGGCCCGGGTTGGCGTGGAAGTCCGCAATGCGCTGGCCTTCAAACTGTACGGCACAGCCACCGGCATGCCACCAACCCACCGCCTGGAAATCCGCTTCAATACCAGCAAGTCGTCGCTGATCGTCGATCCCAACACCGGCCTGCCGAGCAGTGAAAACTACGGTATCGATTGCCAGTACAATCTGATCGAGGTCGTGAGCGGCAAGTCGGTCATGACCGGCACCACGTTCTCGCGCGTATCCTACGACATGCCGGGCTCCTATCAGCGCTTCTCCCGCAACCGCGCGATACGTGACGCCGAGGATCGTGCGGCCAACGAGATTGCCGAGAACATCTCGACCCGGCTCGCCGCATTCTTCACCGCCGGCACGTAGTTCATTTCCCGCTTGAGGCCCAATGGTCGCGCTGCGCGGAAAAGAGATCGATGCCTTCCTCGCGCGCCCCGACCCAGGCCGTTCGATCATCCTGCTCTATGGTCCCGATGCCGGCCTCGTGCGCGAGCGCGTTGACGCGCTGATTGCGTCCGCCGTCGACGACCCCAACGATCCCTTTTCGCTGGTGAAACTCGACGGCGACGAGCTCTCCGCCGAGCCGTCGCGCCTGGTCGACGAAGCCATGACCGTGCCGCTGTTCGGCAGCCGCCGCGCCATTCGCATCCGCGCCGGCTCGCGCAGCTTTGCCAGCGGCATCGACACGCTGGCCGAGATGTCGGTGAAGGATTGCCGCATCGTGATCGAGGCCGGCGAGCTCCGCCCCGAATCGCCGCTACGCAAAGCCTGCGAGCGCGCCAAGACGGCTGTGGCGATTGGCTGCTATCCCGACACCGAGCGCGATCTTGCCAAGCTGATGGAAGACGAGCTGCGCACCGCGAACCTGCGCATCGCGCAGGACGCCCGCGCCGCGCTGATGTCGTTCCTCGGCGGCGATCGCCAAGCTTCGCGCAACGAGCTGCGCAAGCTCACGCTCTACGCCCATGGCAAAGGTGAGATCACACTCGATGACGTGATGTCGGTCGTTGCCGATGCGTCCGAACTGAAGCTCGACCCGATCGTCGACGGCGCCTTCGCCGGCCGGCCCGACATCGTCGAGACCGAATTCGCAAAGGCCATGATCGCCGGCACCTACCCCGGCGTGATCATCTCAACCGCGCAGCGCCAGGCCGCCTGGCTGCACAAATCCGCGCTCGCCATCGCCGACGGCACGCCGGCGTCCACCGTGCTCGATGGCGGATTTCCGCGGCTGCATTTTTCGCGAAAGCCCGCGGTCGAAACCGCGCTCCGCAATTTTAGCGTGGCACGGCTTGCCGCCATCATCGAGCAGCTTGCGACCGCCGCACTCGACACCCGCAGGCAATCCACCCTCGCCGCCGCCATCGCCCAGCGCACGCTGATGGCGATCGCCGCGAATGCGAAGCGGCGGGGGTGAGGTGGTGGTCTCTCCGCGCGTCATTGCGAGCGCAGCGAAGCAACGACGATTTGGTCGGTATGCGCACCACATAACCAGCCGTCGTCCCGGCGAAGGCCGGGACCCATAACCACAGGGAGAAGTTTGGCGAAGACCCGTGGTCCGGTACTGCGACCTTCCGCAATCGATAAATCACGCGGTATGGGTCCCGGCCTTCGCCGGGACGACACCGAAGGTGGCTTAAAGCACGCCCTTCGCCAGCCGCTTCATCACCTCGTCGAGCTGATCGAGGTTGCGGTAGTTGATCTGGACCGAGCCGCCGGGATCGCGGTGGCTGACCGTAACCTTCAGTCCGAGCGCATCGCTAACGCGCTTTTCGAGATCGATCGTGTCGGGGTCCTTTTCCTTACCCCCGGTGGCGCGCGCCTTTTGCGGCTTGCGCTCCGGCACGCCCTCTTCATGCGCGAGCGCCTCAGTCTGACGGACGTTGAGGCCCTCCTCGACGATACGCTTGGCGGCGGCAAGCGGATCGGGCACGCCGATCAGCGCGCGGGCGTGACCGGCGGTCAGCTCGCCGGTCGCGATGAAGGCCTGCACCTCGGCCGGCAGCTTCGTCAGCCGCATCATGTTCGCAACGTGGCTGCGGCTCTTGCCGACGACTTTTGCGATGTCGTCCTGGCTGCGTTTGAACTCGTTGGCGAGTGCGTGATAGCCCTGCGCCTCTTCCATCGGGTTGAGGTCTTCGCGCTGCACGTTCTCGACGATCGCGAATTCCAGCGCATCGCTGTCGCTGATGTCGACCGGCACGATCGGCACTTCGTGCAGGCCTGCCATTTGCGAGGCGCGCCAACGCCGCTCGCCGGCAATGATCTCGAAGCGGTCCTGCGCGCCCTTGACCGGGCGCACCACGATCGGCTGAATCACGCCGTGCTGCCTGATGCTCTCGGAGAGCTCCTTGAGCTCGGTGTCCGAAAAGGTGCGGCGCGGGTTGCGCGGATTGGCCTTGATGAATTCGATCGGCACCTTGCGCTGCGCGCGCGGACGATCGACGTGCTGAGCCTCGCCGCCGACGTCACCGATCAGACTCGCAAGACCCCGGCCCAGTCGCGAACGTGCTTCGTCGGCCATTGCCAGCTCCCTTGGATTCACGCTGCAGCACTCCAGAACTGAATTGTCGAATTGTAGGGTGGGTTAGCGTCGCGTAACCCACCTCTTCTGTTTCCGCGGAGATAGACAGTGGTGGGTTACGCCTTCGGCTAACCCACCCTACGGCTCCTCAATGCGTGACGCGCAGCTCGCGCTCACGTTGAATCACTTCGGTGGCCAGGCGCAAATAGGCTTCGCTGCCGACGCATTTGAGATCGTAAACCAGCACCGGCTTGCCGTAGGACGGCGCTTCCGAAATGCGCACGTTGCGCGGGATCATGGTCTTGTAGACCTTCTCGCCCATGAACTGGCGGACGTCGGCGACGACCTGGTTCGAGAGGTTGTTGCGCGAGTCGAACATGGTCAGCACGATGCCGTGAATCGACAGGTTCGGATTGAGCGTCGAACGCACCTGCTCCACCGTCTGCAGCAATTGCGATAGACCTTCGAGCGCGAAGAACTCGCATTGCAGCGGCACCAGGATCGCATCCGACGCCGCCATCGCATTCACCGTGAGCAGGTTCAGCGAAGGCGGACAGTCGATCAGGACATAGGTGTAGTCGGCATCCGGCGAGACGTTGTTGTTGAGCGAGGCGATCGCATCGCGCAGCTTGAAGGCGCGGCCCGGCGTGGTGCCGAGCTCGAGCTCGAGGCCGGAGAGATCCATGGTCGAGGGCGCGATGTGGAGCCGCGGCACTGCGGTCGAGACCACCGCTTCGCGCAAGGCGGCTTCGCCGATCAGCACGTCATAGGTCGAGCAGGAGCGGTTGCGGCGATCGATGCCGAGGCCGGTCGAGGCATTGCCCTGGGGATCGAGATCGACGATCAGGACACGCTCGCCAATCGCGGCGAGTGCCGTTCCAAGATTAATCGCTGTGGTTGTTTTTCCCACCCCGCCCTTCTGATTCGCCAGCGCCAGGATGCGCGGGTGACCATGCGGGACTTCAGCCTTTTCTTGGTCGGCCTGCTCTCGCTGCGGCTCGTCAATCACGGTCATCGAAATTCCCCACTCAACCCCTGAACGTTCACCTGCGCCGCTCGACGGACGTCAGCTCCACAATCCAACCGTCCCCTGTGCGGCTTCGGTGGAGCTGCGGCTGAATATTCCAATATTTAGCGGCTTCGGTCAATTCAGCCTCTACATCTTGACCCTTTGGAAATAACGCTTTTACGCCTGGGCGCATTAGCGGCTCCGCAAAGCCGATGAGTTGATGTAGCGGAGCCAGCGCGCGCGCGGTGACGCAATCGACTGGGCCGGTGATTCTATCCACATTATCCCCGATCTCAGCGAGATGTACGACTCCCGGAGATGTGGTGATGCGGATCGCTTCGCGCAAAAAGGCGGCCTTCTTGGCGATTCGCTCGACGAGATGGACGCTCGCGTCCGGCGAGCCGGCCAGGACGCAGGCCAGGACGACGCCCGGAAAGCCGCCGCCGCTGCCGAGGTCGGCCCAGCGCTTTGCGGTCGGCGCGAGATCGACGAGCTGGAGCGAGTCGGCGATGTGTCGGGTCCAGAGCTGCGGCAAGGTCGAGGGCGCAACCAGATTGGTCTTGGCCTGCCACTCCCGCAGCAGCGCGATATAGCGATCGAGTCTGACCTCCGTTTCATGTGAAACGGGCGCGAGCTTCAGTGCCTCGCGCTTGTCGGCGGCGATGACGGAGTCGAGCGCCTGATCGTTGGCGCTGGCCTTGTCGATCTTCGGTCTGGCCGGCGTCGGCGTCGGTTCGGAGCGACGATCCCCTCCCTCACCCGCGCCGGGTCGTCGCGATAGTGGTCTGTCCCCGCCCGATCCGCGCTGTTTCACGTGAAACGCCTATGCGATTGCCTTGGAAGTCTTCCGTGCCTCGCGGCGGAGATAGGCGGCGAGGATACCGAGCGCGGCTGGCGTCATACCGTCGATCCGGCCGGCCTGGCCGACCGTGAACGGCCGCACCTTTTCCAGCTTGGCGCGAACCTCGTTGGAGAGACCGGGGACTTGCTGGTAATCGACTTCCGACAGGACCATCCCCTCGTCGCGCCTGAAGGCTTCGACGTCGGCACTCTGGCGCTCCAGATAGACATCGTATTTGGCGTCGATCTCAAGGTGGGTGGCGATGACGGGATCGATGGCCGACAGTTCCGGCCAGATCGCGCGAACCTGGCTCCAGCCGATGTCCGGGTAGGCCATCAGTTCGAATGCCGATCGGCGCTGGCCATCCCGGTTCAGAGTCAGCCCGCGCTTGATGGCCTCGTTCGGCGTAATCGTCAGCGATTTCGACAGTGTCCGGGCTGCATTGAGGGCGTCCATCTTGGTCCGGTGATGCTGGGTTCGGGCACTGCCGACGCATCCGAGAGCGATCCCCTTCTCGGTCAGGCGCTGGTCGGCATTGTCAGCCCGCAGCGTCAACCGGTATTCGGCCCTGGAGGTGAACATCCGATAGGGTTCGCTGATCCCGCGGGTGACGAGGTCATCGATCATCACGCCGAGATAGCCGTCCGCACGGTCGAACACGGTTGGTGCGGCTCCACTCGCGGACAAGGCCGCGTTCAGGCCGGCCACGATGCCCTGTCCGGCGGCTTCCTCGTATCCCGTGGTGCCGTTGATCTGTCCGGCCAGGAAAAGCCCCCGTAGACGCTTGGTCTGGAGGGTCGGATCGAGCTCGCGAGGGTCGATGTGGTCGTATTCGATGGCATAGCCCGGCCGCACCATCTTGGCCCGCTCCAGGCCGGGGATGGTGGCGAGGATCGCGAGCTGGACCTCTTCAGGCAGCGAGGTGGAGATGCCGTTGGGATAGACGGTTGTATCGTCGAGCCCTTCCGGCTCCAGGAAGATCTGGTGGCCGTCGCGATCGCCAAAGCGGACGATCTTGTCCTCGATCGAGGGGCAATAGCGCGGGCCGGAGCTCTTGATCTGGCCTGAGTACATCGGAGATCGATGCACATTGGCCCGGATCACCTCATGGGTCGCGGATGTGGTCCGGGTGATGCCACACTGGATCTGCGGCGTCGTGATCCGCTCCGTCAGGACCGAGAACGGCTCCGGGGGCTCGTCTCCGGGCTGCATTTCGACTGCGGCCCAGTCGATCGTGGAGCCATCGAGGCGCGGCGGGGTGCCGGTCTTCAGCCGGCCCAGCGAGAAGCCGGCACGTTCGAAGGAGGCCGACAGACCCATCGCAGGCGCCTCGCCGACGCGGCCGGCCGGCCAATTCTTCTCGCCGAGATGGATCAGACCGCGGAGGAAGGTGCCGGTGGTGACGACAATCGCCCCTGCCTGGAAGGTCCGGCCATCGGCCAGGCGCAGCCCGGTCACTTGGCCATCGACCACGATCAGTTCGTCGGCCTCACCTTCGATGACGGAGAGACCTTCGGTCTCCCGGATCGCGGCCTGCATCGCAGCGGCATAGAGCTTCCGGTCCGCTTGGGCCCGTGGACCACGAACGGCGGGACCTTTGCGGCGATTGAGCACCCGGAACTGGATGCCGCCGGCATCGGCCACGCGGCCCATCAGGCCATCGAGCGCATCGACCTCGCGGACCAAATGACCCTTGCCGAGACCGCCGATGGCGGGGTTGCAAGACATCGCGCCCACGGTAGAGAAACGGTGCGTCACCAGAGTGGTCGTCGCACCCATCCGGGCGGACGCAGCCGCGGCTTCACAGCCGGCGTGGCCGCCGCCAATCACGATGACGTCGAAACTCTCGCGCTCTGTTCGCATAGCCGGACTTCTAACTCAGGGACGAAAAAGCCGGAAGTGGAAACTGGGTGAGTCTGCTGTTTCACGTGAAACAGGCTCCATCGGCGTCGGAACAGATTTTTTGAAAACAACCCCATGCACAGTAGAGCCGGGCTTGAAATCATTACGTTTCACGTGAAACAGCCGGGACCCATCTGCTGGGGCTTGTTTCACGTGAAACACCAAGCAGTGGAACAAGCGCTAGTCCTAGAGTGAAGAACTCACACTACTTTCCGATACAAAACTTCTGGAAGATGGCCCCAAGCACGTCCTCGACGTCCACCCGGCCGAGCAGCCGACCCAAGGCATAGGCCGCAGTACGCAGCTCCTCGGCCGCCAGCTCCTCGCCCTCTTCTACTAGTTCCAAGCTCCGGCGCAAGCTGTCCGAAGCGCGGCGCAGCAAATCTCGCTGGCGCGCCCGGGTCACCAATGCGCCCTCGGTGGATCCGAAGAAGTCGGCCGCGAATTTTACCAGCGCATCGACCAGCTCCGGAATGCCATCGCCTCGGCTCGCCGAAATCCCGAACCCGTCGATCGACCCCGCTCCTCCGAGATCGATCTTGTTGCGCACGATCCAGACCTGGCCACCGGATAGATCGAAGGCCCGCTCGCCCTCCACGAGCCACAGCACGAGGTCGGCATCCTCAGCTCGCGCCCGCGCCCGCCGCACCCCTTCCTGCTCGACCGGATCATCGGTCTCGCGAATGCCGGCGGTGTCGATCACTGTGACGGGATAGCCGTCGAGATCGAGCTGCACCTCGATCACGTCGCGGGTGGTGCCGGCATGGGGCGAGACAATCGCAACCTCGCGGCGGGCCAGCTGATTCATCAGTGTCGACTTGCCGACGTTCGGCGGACCGGCGATTGCGACCACCAGTCCGTCACGCAGGCGTTCAGCTTGTCCCTGTGCCGCAAGCACATCCGCAATTTCGTCATGCAGCGCCTTGATCGCCTGCACCGCCGGCGCCATCAACTCGGCGGGCACGTCGCCCTCGTCCGAGAAATCGATGCCGGCCTCAATCAGTGCCGAGGCCTCGATGATGCGCTCGCGCCAGTCGCGGGCGCGGTTGCCGAGCAGGCCCTGCAACTGACGCAGCGCCTGACGCCGCTGCCGGTCTGTGTCGGCATGGATGAGATCGTCGAGGCCCTCCGCCTCGGTGAGATCGAGCTTGCCGTTCTCGAAGGCGCGCTGCGTGAACTCGCCCGGCTCAGCCGCTCGCGTATTCGGAATTAGAGAAATCGCGGCCAGCACCGCCGCCAGCACCGCGCGGCCGCCATGGACGTGCAATTCGGCGACGTCCTCGCCGGTCGCGCTGGCCGGCCCCGGAAACCAGAGCACGACCGAATCGTCGATCGGCTGGCCCGCACCATCACGGAGCAGCCGGCGGCTGGCCTGTCTTGGTGCCGGCAGCCTGCCCGCGAGTGTCGTCAGCACTTGGCCAGCTTGCGGACCCGAGACGCGCACCATTGCAATCGCGCTCGGAGGACGACCGGACGACAGCGCAAAGATGGTCTGATCTCGCGGATGCATGGCCTATTTGTCCGGCTGGCCAGGAAAAGGCAAACCTCACGTTCCGGGCGGCCGCGATCCTGTGTTGGTGAGTTCCAGCCCGCAGCAACCGTTATATTGCATCGCAGCACAAACACGGCTTTTGCTGCAAACCTCTGCCACCCGCGGGCCGGCCCCATGAATAAAGTCGAGCGTTACATTGATATATCAAGTTCTTACTAAGAAATCAGCTTCGCGATTTGGACGCTCACCATGCTGCACATTCGCCGCAGCAAAGCCGCACAACGAGAAGGGCGCCCGAAGGCGCCCTTTGGTGTCTTGCTGCACTGCACTTAGGTATTCATCGAGTCGAAGAACTCCGAGTTGCTCTTGGTCGAGCGCAGCTTGTCGAGCAGGAAGTCGATCCCGTCCATGGTGCCCATCGGGTTGAGGATACGCCGCAGCACGTACATCTTCTTCAGCACCAGCGGATCGGTAATCAGCTCCTCCTTGCGGGTGCCGGAGCGCGAAATATCGATCGCCGGGAAGGTCCGCTTGTCCGAGACCTTGCGGTCCAGGATCAGCTCGGAGTTACCGGTACCCTTGAACTCTTCGAAGATGACTTCGTCCATGCGGCTGCCGGTATCGACCAGCGCGGTCGCGATGATGGTCAGGGAGCCGCCCTCCTCGATGTTGCGGGCGGCGCCGAAGAAGCGCTTCGGCCGCTGCAGCGCGTTGGCGTCGACACCGCCGGTCAGCACCTTGCCGGATGACGGCACCACGGTGTTGTAGGCGCGGCCCAGACGCGTGATCGAATCAAGCAGGATCACGACGTCGCGGCCATGCTCGACCAGGCGTTTTGCTTTCTCGATCACCATCTCGGCGACCTGGACGTGACGCACCGCCGGCTCGTCGAAGGTCGAGGACACGACCTCGCCCTTCACCGAACGCTGCATGTCCGTGACTTCTTCCGGACGCTCGTCGATCAGGAGCACGATCAGATAGCATTCGGGGTGATTGTGCGCGATCGAATGCGCGATGTTCTGCATCAGCACGGTTTTACCGGTACGCGGCGGGGCGACGATCAGTGCCCGCTGGCCCTTGCCGATTGGCGCAACGATGTCGATCACCCTTGCAGACAAGTCTTTTCGCGTCGGATCCTCGAGTTCCATACGGAAACGCTGATTCGGAAACAGCGGCGTGAGGTTGTCGAAATTGACCTTGTGCTTGGCCTTTTCCGGGTCCTCGAAATTGAGCGTGTTGACCTTCAGCAGCGCGAAATAGCGCTCGCCCTCTTTCGGGCTGCGGATGTGGCCTTCGATGGTGTCGCCGGTGCGCAGGCCGAAGCGGCGGATCTGCGAGGGTGAAACGTAGATGTCGTCCGGGCCCGGCAGATAATTGGCATCGGGCGAGCGGAGAAAGCCGAAGCCGTCGGAAAGCACTTCGACGACGCCCTCGCCGACGATGTCGGTTTCAGCGAGTGCAAGCTGCTTGAGGATCGCGAACAGCAGCTCCTGCTTGCGCATCGTGCTGGCATTCTCGACCCCGTTCTCTTCCGCGAACGAGACGAGCTCGGCCGGCGTCTTCGACTTGAGGTCCTGGAGTTTAATTTCCCGCATTGGGGTGGTCCTGTGGGGTAACCTTGGGAGGGGTGCGAGGAGGCTCTGAAATGCGGACGCGAGAAGGTAAGGTCCGCAGGTCTGGCAAGGTGAGCGCCGGAGAGGCTTAAACCTGATGCGGTGTCCGGCCTTCAAAAAGCTCGGACACAACCACATCCGCCTGCGTTGGGTGGGATATCGCTAATATAGAAAATCGCTTCCCACTCCGCAAGCCGAAGCGCTGAGCGATCGTTCACGTTTGTTGCCTAGAATCTTGCCTAGAACGGCTTCACGACCACCATGATGACGATGATGATCATCAAAACGGTCGGCACCTCATTGATAATCCGAAAGAATTTCTGATTGTACGGGCGCCGGTCGGCGGCGAAGTCCTTGAGCCAGCGGGAAAAAAAGCCGTGGACCGCGGACATCGCCAGGACCAGTGCCAGTTTTACGTGCAGCCAGCCGAAGCTGAACCAGTGACCGGCCCAGGCGAGGTAGAGCCCGGCGAGCCAGGTCACGATCATGGCAGGGTTGATGATCGCCTTGAGCAGGCGCCGCTCCATGACTTTGAACGTTTCCGACTGCTTCGAGCCGATCTCGGCCTCGCAATGATAGACGAACAGCCGCGGCAGATAGAGCATGCCGGCCATCCACGAGATGACGGCAATCACGTGCAGTGCCTTGATCCAGAGGTAGACGTCTTCAAACATGTTTCGCTTCCGGCTTGGCCCAGCTCAGGGAACGCTGGGGATAGTAAGGACTCGTTAAGGTCTTACCTGCACACATATCCGTCCGGAGCGCCCTTCTTAAATCTAAGAATCTTAGATTCTTAAGGTTTGAGTCTATGTGACCGTGGATTGGACTCATGCAATTCCATCCGCCGGTTCACCCGCGCTTGTTCACATCCATCAACATATCCCGGATAGCTCTGGTGGCTCGCAATAAGCCAGCCAGCTTCAAAGGCTTGCGGGCTTCTGTCGGCAGCTTATCAAGGGGGTTGTCCGCATCATCCCGTTTCCCGCATCGAGAGGCGCCAGACTTGTTCCGATGGGCAGTGCTGTGAAGAAAATCGGCACTTATCCCGCCCCTGGTGTCGCGCATCCCTTTCCGAGGGGTTAAGGTCCACAGAAATCCACAAACCACACCGTCCCCATACAAAGAGTTTTTGTGCCGACATCGAACAATTATTTCCATCTGCACCTCGTCTCCGATTCGACCGGTGAGACCCTGATCACGGTCGCGCGTGCCGTCGCCGCACAGTACGCGAACGTCACGCCGGTTGAGCATGTCTATCCGCTGGTGCGCAGCCAGAAACAGCTCGATCGCGTGCTCGACGAGATCGAGGAAGCGCCGGGCATCGTGCTGTTCACGCTGCTGGAGAAGGATCTGGTCTCCAGGCTCGAGGACAAGTGCAAGGCGATCAATGTTCCGAGCCTGTCGATTATCGGCCCGGTCATGCAGCTGTTCGAAGCCTATCTCGGCGCTGCGACGACGGGTCGCGTCGGCGCCCAGCACGTGCTCAACGCGGAATATTTCAAGCGCATCGACGCGCTGAACTACACGATGATTCATGACGACGGCCAGCATGTCGATGGGCTCGAGGATGCCGACGTCGTACTGGTCGGCGTGTCCCGCACCTCGAAGACGCCGACGTCGATCTATCTCGCCAATCGCGGCATTCGCACGGCCAACGTGCCGCTGGTGCCGGGCATTCCGGTCCCGGCGCAATTGGAAACGCTGACCCGTCCGCTGGTCGTGAGCCTGCACGCGACGCCGGAGCGCCTGATCCAGATCCGCCAGAACCGGTTGCTCTCCATGGGAGCCGAGTCTGGCAGCGACACCTATACCGACAGACAGTCGGTGACCGAGGAGGTCGCGTTCGCGCGTAAGCTGAGCGCCAAGCACGATTGGCCGCTATTGGACGTCACGCGGCGCTCGATCGAGGAAACCGCGGCGGCGATCATGAAACTTTACAGCGATCGCCAGCGCCACCGGCCTTCTGAATAGTCTTTGGAATAATCTTGGGAATAGTTTCGCGATGGGTCTGTGGCGCGGCAAATCTCCGTTGGTCCTGGCCTCGCAAAGCGGCGCACGAAAAATGCTGCTGGCGAATGCCGGGCTCGAATTCGACGCTGTCACAGCCGACATTGATGAGCGCGGCATTCAGGCCGCTTCAAAACTTTCAAATCCGCGCGAGATCGGCTTGCTGCTGGCGCGGGAGAAGGCCAAGGCGGTCTCGGCTCATCGTCCCGGAAGCTATGTGATCGGCGCCGACCAGACGCTGGCGCTCGGCGATAGGCTCTTCAACAAGCCCGCCGGCCGCGTCCAGGCGTTGGCGCAGCTGCGCGATCTCGCCGGCCAAAGCCATGAGCTGAACTCGGCCGTCGCGGTGGCCCATGACGGCAAGATTATTTTCGAGGATGTGTCGGTCGCCCGCATGACCATGCGGCAAATGAGCGAGGCCGAGCTTTCAGCCTATCTCGACGCCGCCGGCGACGCCGTCACCACGAGTGTCGGCGCCTATCAGCTCGAAGGACTCGGCATCCATCTGTTCGAGCGCATCGAAGGCGACCATTTCACCATTCTCGGCCTGCCGCTGCTGCCGCTGCTTGCCTTTCTGCGGAGCGAACAGCTAATTGCGGTGTGACTGACAGATATGGTTCTGCGCTGATGCGGATTCTCGGACTGACCGGCTCGATCGGGATGGGCAAATCGACCACCGCAAAATTGTTCGCGGAGGCCGGCGTGCCCGTCTACGACGCCGATGCCGCCGTCCATCAGCTCTACGAGGGCGAAGCAGCACCAGCCATCGAAGCCGCCTTCCCCGGCACCACTGTTAACGGCAAGGTCGATCGTCCCAAATTGTCGGCGCGCGTTGTGCACGATCCCGCCGCCATCAAGCAGCTCGAGCAGATCGTCCATCCGATGCTCGGTGCTTCCCGGCAAAAATTCTTTGCCGATGCGGAAGCTGCCAACGCGCCGGTCGTGGTTCTCGATATTCCCTTGCTGTTCGAAACCGGCGGGGAGAAGCGGGTCGACGCCGTCGTCGTGGTCTCGACCTCGCCAAAACTTCAGCGCGAGCGCGTGCTGGCGCGGGGAACCATGGATGAGGCCAAACTCGACGCCATCATTGCCAAGCAGACGCCCGACGCCGAAAAGCGCAAGCGGGCCGATTTCGTGGTGGATACGTCACACGGAGTTGAGCCGGTGCGCGCGCAAATCACGCATATCCTGGCCGAGGTCGCTAAGATGCCGCAGCGGCGAGCCTGATTCGCCGGCTCACACGGCGTCTTGAAGTCCCTTAAATCATGCGCGAAATCGTCCTCGACACCGAAACCACCGGCCTTGATCCCCTGCGCGGCGATCGCCTGGTCGAAATCGGCTGCGTCGAGATTCTCAATCGCATGCCGACGGGGCAGACGTTCCACGTCTATATCAATCCCGAAAGGGACATGCCGGCGGAAGCATTCGCGGTGCATGGACTGTCGGCCGAGTTTCTCTCGACCAAACCGTTGTTCCATGAAGTCGTCGACGAATTTCTGGCGTTCATCGGCGATGCGCCGCTGGTGATCCACAACGCCTCGTTCGACATCAGCTTCATCAATGCCGAGCTCGACCGGATCAAGCGTGCCGCGATCCCGCGCGAGCGGCTGGTCGATACGCTGCTGCTGGCGCGGCGCAAGCATCCTGGCGTGTCGAACCGACTCGACGATCTCTGCTCGCGCTATGCGATCGACAATTCACGCCGCACCAAGCATGGCGCGCTGCTCGATTCCGAACTGCTCGCGGAAGTCTATGTCGATCTGGTGGGGGCGCGGCAGTCGCAGCTGCTGCTGGCTTCGGAAGCCGGAGATATCAGAGTCAATGCGGCCGGCGATGCGCCGCGGCGGCAACGGTCGACACCGCTCGCGCCGCGGGTTTCAGACGCCGAGCGCGAGGCCCACCGGGCCTTCATCGCAACGCTCGGCGATAAGGCGATCTGGAACGAGTTTTTGCCCGCTCCAGCTGCCGTCAATCCAGCTGGTTAAGCCTGCTGGTTAAGCCTGGCCCACCTGACCACCGGCGGCCATTTGCCGCTCCATGTTCTGGCGATAGAGACCGACGAAATCGACTGGGTCGAGCATCAGCGGCGGGAACCCGCCGTCGCGCACGGCGGTCGCAATGATCTCGCGGGCAAACGGGAACAGCAGCCGCGGGCACTCGATCATGACCAGCGGGTGCAGATTCTCCTTCGGCACGTTGGCGATACGGAACACGCCGGCATAGGCGAGCTCGAACGAGAACATCACCTTGCCTGCGTTCTCGGCCTTGCCCTCGACCGACAACGTCACCTCGAACTCGGTTTCGCTGAGGTTGTTGGCGCTGACGTTGATCTGGATGTTGATCTGCGGCGGCTGGCTCTGCTGCTGGAGAGAGCTCGGCGCATTCGGGTTTTCGAACGAGAGATCCTTGGTATATTGCGCCAGCACGTTGAGCTGGGGAGCCAGGGCCGCCTCGGGAGGGGTGCCGTTACCGTTGGTCATCAGAGTGTCTCCTTACCCGATTGGGCTGAATTTCGCGGCGGTTGGCTAACATAGGGCCGCCTCATTCCACAAGGACGAACGGCTCCGGATGGTGGATCCGGGCCGCGCCCACAACTGTGACATTTCACCCGCCACGGACACGAAATGGCACGTTAAACGCTTGAAGATGCGCGATTTCCGGCCAGGATCGGGTTTCCCCTTAAGCATAAAACGCGCTACACTTGGCGCTGTGCCAAAAGGCGCCATTGGCCGGGCATGATTTCGTGCCTACATCCGGCAGAGGTGACGCGCGGGCCTGAAACCGGTCCTAAAATGGTGATGTAGTCTTGCCGTTCCGGTACGGAACGGTCTACTGGCCGGATTGATTTTCCCGGCAGCGACCCCAAAGAAGACCTCAGTAAAGACCAGAAAGCGATACGACGTGGACATCTACACCATCATCTTCCTTGCGCTGGCGGTCTTTATTTTCCTGCGGCTGCGCAGCGTGCTGGGGCAGCGGACCGGCAATGAACGGCCGCCGTTCGACCGCACGGCTCGCAATGCGCTCGGGGGGGCCCCGGACAAGAACGTCGTGACCATGCCGGGTAAGGTGATCGACCAGGCGCCCTTAGCGCCGGCGGCAGAGCCGACCCCGCCCTCCGACCGCTGGAAGGGATTGACTGAGCCCGGCACCGTGCTCGCCCAGGGTCTCGACGCCATCGTCGACAAGGATTCCACCTTCGATCCCCGCCATTTCCTGTCCGGCGCCCGTGGCGCCTACGAGATGATCGTGCTGGCCTTTGCCAATGGCGACCGCCGCGCGCTGCGCGACCTGTTGTCGTCGGAGGTCTATGAAAGCTTCGATGGCGTCATCAGGGATCGCGAGAAGAACGAGCAGAAGACCGAGACGCGTTTCGTATCGATCGACAAGGCCGAGCTCGTCGGCGCCGAGCTGCGCGATCGCACCGCTCAGCTCACTGTGCGCTTCGTCTCGCAGATGATCTCGGCCACCCGCGACAAGGCCGGCAACATCGTCGACGGCAGCGCCGACACGGTCGCCGACATTACCGACATCTGGACTTTCGCCCGCGACATCACCTCTCGCGATCCGAACTGGAAGCTGGTTGGCACCGGAAGCGCGAATTAAGATTTTCCTGAGGACCAGCGCGACGGCGCTTTGCGCAGGTATCGTCGCGCTGGCTTCGTTTTCGCTCGGCGCCGAGGCTGCGCGGCGCCACTATCGCAGCCATTACCATCACCTTCCCGAAATGGCTGCGATCCCTCCGCGCGCCTTGCCCTATCCCCAGCTCCCTCTCCCGTTCGAGATTCCCGGCGCGCAATATCTGCCGCTGGCCTGGGCGGACGTGAAGGGCTGGAACGACGACGATCATCTCGCCGCCTACAAGACCTTTCGCGCCAGCTGCCGTTCGATCAATGCGCAGACCGGTGTCCCCGAATCCAAGGCGCTGGGCGGCTCGTTGAGCGAACCCTGCCGGGCCGCGAAATCGCTCGAGCCGACCGACGACGCCAAGGCCAAAAGCTTCTTCGAGCAAAACTTTTCGCCGCTGCGCATCTCGCGCCTCGGCGAGCCCGACGGCTTCGTCACCGGCTATTACGAGCCGGTGCTCGAGGGATCGCGCACCCAGACCGAAATCTACAACGTCCCGGTCTACCGACGACCCTCGAACCTGTTCGTGCGTGGCTTCAATCAGGCCTCCGTCAGCCTGCCCAACAAGGGGCCGGTCTACCGCAAGATCGGACGCCGCAAGCTCGTGCCTTATTACGACCGCGGCGAGATCGAGGACGGCAAGATCGCCGGCCGCGGGCTGGAGATCGCCTGGCTGAAGGATCCGACCGATCTTTTGTTTGCCCAGATCCAGGGCTCGGCGCGGATCAGGTTCGACAACGGCGCGACCCTTCGGCTCAACTACGATTCCTATAACGGCTATCCCTACACCGCCGTCGGGCGCGTCCTGATCGAGCGCGGCATCATTCCGAAGGAAGAGATGTCGATGCAGAAGATCAGGGAGTGGATGGCGCAGAACCCTGATGGCGCCAAGGAGTTGCGGCGCCAGAACCGCTCCTACATCTTCTTCCGCGAGGTCAATCTGTCCGACAAGGACGAGGCGGTCGGCGCGCAGGGCATTCCGCTGACCGCCGGCCGGTCGATCGCGGTCGACAAATCGCTCCATGTCTACGGCACGCCGTTCTTCATCGAGGGCGAACTGCCGATCGAGTCCGACCGCGCCAAGACGCCGTTCCATCGGCTGATGATCGCCCAGGACACCGGCTCGGCCATTATCGGCCCTGCGCGCGCCGATCTCTATTTCGGCGCTGGCGCGGACGCGGGCCGGGTCTCGGGGCGGCTGCGCCATCCCATGCATTTTGTCATTCTGGTGCCGAAGAGCCTCGATCCGGCCGTGCGCGCCGCGCGCCTGCCGGTGCCGGATCCGCGGCCGTCGGAGAAGATCGCAAGACTGTTCCCGCAGCCGGACCCAACCAAGGCGCCTGCCGCAGCGACGCCAGGCAAGGGCGAGACCGTTGCCATTGCTGCCCCGGTACCGCTGCCGGCGCCGCGTCCCGCGATAGAACCTGCCCGCGAACCGCGCAGGCACAAGAGCCGTTCCCACCAGCAATGAAACGGTCGTCCCGTCCGCCCGTGCTGGATCCCCGTCCGTCGCCGCGTCGTCGCGGCTTGAGCGAGGAAGACCGCGAGCTGTGGGAGCTCGTTGCAAAACAGGTCAAGCCGTTACGGAAGCATCGCGCGACGAAGGTGCACGCCGCACCGCGCACGGAGGCTTCGTCCGCTGCGCCGGCTGCCAAGCCTGCGCTGTCGCCGCGGCCATTGGCTCAAGCACCAGCCCCGCGTTCGTCAAAGCCGGCGATGCCGCCGCTCGGCAAGCGCGAGCGGACAAAGCTGTCGCGCGGCCGCAGCGAGATCGAGGCGCGGCTTGATCTCCACGGCATGACCCAGATGCGCGCCCACCGCGCCTTGAGCGGCTTCCTGCACCGCGCCCATCATGATGGGCTGACCTTTGTCCTCGTCATCACGGGTAAAGGAAGGAGTGGCGGGGAAAGCGGCGTGCTGCGCCGCCAGGTGCCGGAATGGCTGAGCCTGCCGGAATTCCGCGCCTTCGTGGTCGGGTTCGAGGAAGCCGGCATCGGCCATGGCGGCGAGGGCGCGCTTTATGTGCGGATCCGTCGGGCGAGGTTCTAAAACGGCCGCACGATCCCGACGCGTGGGATCAAGGTGAGGATCAGGCCGAAGATGTTGGTCTTCTGGTCCTCGGCCGGAATCAACGGCGTCTCCTTATCGGCCGGCAGCATCTTCACTGCATGCAGGATCAGGAACATGCAGACCGCCCAGTTCGAGATCCAGCGCGAATAATCGAACACCATCGCGAACATCACGAGATAGGCAAGGCTGACGCCGATCAATGCCGCGATCACGAGGCGGCAGTGCATGTCGTTTTCGAGAGCGCGAATCAGGGCGGAAAAACAGCGCCATAGCGGTGTGTGCAGCCAGATCAGCAGCGCGAACACGGGAATGCCGAGGCTGTTGTGCGGCAGCCAGGCCCAAGTGTCCGAAATCTCCTTCGACAGCGGCTGATACCAGATATAGGCAAATTGCAGCAGGTCGGTCCGCGAAGGGTCGGCCATCCGGGTCTTCAGGTAGGCGACGAAATCCGCGTCCGTGATCGGCATCGTTCCCAAAAACTGCGCGGCGAAGAACAGCGCGGAGACGACGAGGACTGCAATGATGCCAAAAGCAACGTTGGTGCGATTGCACCCGTAGATCAGGTAATGCCTGGTCACGACGATGGTGATGATCGTCGGCACATACATCAGGAGATGGATGTGGTGGATCAACACGAGGATGATCGAGAACAGCGCGGCCGTCGCCACGAACAGCAATGAGCTCGCCGGCATGAGCAGCAGGATGATCGCCAGCGCACAGCCATAGATGTCGAAATGGCCGAGCGTGTGCATGAAGTTCTTCAGGAAGAACGGCGAACCCGCGATGAAGACGAACAGCGGCAGTGTCGTCGCCGTGAAGCCGAATGTCTTCTGAAACAGTTTTGCGTAGAGCCCTGATGTCACCAGCCAGGTCGCGCCGCCCAGCGCGAACACCAGCCATACCGGCACCTTGGCCGCGAACAGCGCGACGATGGCGCCGATCAATGCGCGCTTGATGAAGCCGAAATGGTAGTCGACGAGGAGGTGGATGTAGGGGACGTAGGGCGGCAGCTGGATCTTGTGAACGAACAAGCCGACGATGACCGCCGCGTTGATCGCGAGCAGCAGCCGCCAGGGATTTTGCCTGAGCTCAGCGAGCACAGGGCACCCGAGGTGCAAAAAGCTCCGCCGTCGTCCCGGCGAAGGCCGGGACCCATAGCCACGAATGTTCGTTTTGATCCAAAGCTCGGGCCGCTATCTTTTCCGACAATAACCGCTTGTGGTTATGGGTCCCGGCCCCCCGTGCGCAATTGCGCACTAGGCCGGGACGACGGCTAATTGATAGCGGACCGGTCCAGAATTACAAAATAAACCGGCTCAGATCGGCGTTCTTGGCGAGATCGCCGACGTGCTTCTGCACGAAATCGGCATCGACCCGGACGGTCTCGCCGTTGCGGTCGGGGGCGGTGAAGGAGATCTCGTCCAGCACGCGCTCCATCACGGTCTGAAGCCGCCGCGCGCCGATGTTCTCGACGGTGGAATTGACGGCGACCGCGACGTCGGCGAGCGCGTCGACGGCGCTGTCGGTGATGTCGAGCGTGACGCCCTCGGTCTGCATCAGCGCGACATATTGCTTGATCAGCGAGGCCTCGGGCTCGGTCAGGATGCGGCGCATGTCGTCGCGGGTCAGGGCCTGCAACTCGACGCGGATCGGCAGCCGGCCCTGCAATTCCGGCAACAGGTCGGACGGCTTTGCGACGTGGAAGGCGCCCGAGGCAATGAACAGGATGTGGTCGGTCTTGACCGCCCCGTGCTTGGTCGAGACCGTGGTGCCCTCGATCAGCGGCAGCAGATCGCGCTGCACGCCTTCGCGCGAGACGTCGCCGCCGACGCGGCCGTCGCGCGCGCAGATCTTGTCGATCTCATCGAGAAACACGATGCCGTTGTTCTCGACGGCGCTGATCGCCTCCAGCGTCAGCTGGTCGGTGTCGAGCAGCTTGTCGGATTCCTCGTTGACGAGGATCTCGTGCGAACTCTCGACCGTCAGTCGCCGGGTCTTGCTGCGGCCGCCCATCTTGCCGAAGATGTCGCCGATCGAGATTGCGCCCATCTGCGCGCCCGGCATGCCGGGAATCTCGAACATCGGCATGCCGCCGCCGGACGACTGCGTCTCGATCTCGATTTCCTTGTCGTTGAGCTCGCCCGCGCGCAGCTTCTTGCGGAAGGAGTCCCGCGTAGCAGTGCTGGAATTGGCGCCGACCAGCGCATCGAGCACGCGTTCCTCGGCGGCGAGCTGGGCGCGCGCCTGCACGTCCTTGCGCTTCTTCTCGCGCACCTGGGCGATGGCGACCTCGACGAGATCGCGCACGATCTGCTCGACGTCACGGCCGACATAGCCGACTTCGGTGAATTTCGTCGCCTCGACCTTCAGGAACGGTGCGTTCGCAAGCTTGGCGAGCCGCCGCGCGATCTCGGTTTTGCCGACACCGGTCGGGCCGATCATCAGGATGTTCTTCGGCAGCACCTCCTCGCGCAAGGAGCCTTCGAGCTGCTGCCGCCGCCAGCGGTTGCGCAGCGCGATCGAGACGGCGCGCTTGGCGTCGGCCTGGCCGACGATGAAACGGTCGAGTTCGGAAACGATTTCGCGGGGAGAAAAGTCTGTCATGGCACCTTAGCTAGGGTCAGAAGCGGGCCGGGACAAGCCGCTTTTTTGGCCGTCAGATGATCGGCGGGCCCGATTGCCATTGTTTCACGGCCTCGTTCGGATGGATCAGCATCAGGATGTTGAGCGTCAGATTGTCGCGAATGTGCAGCGCCAGCATGATCTCGAAGGCGAGCCCGAGGGCGACGGTTGCCGTAACAGGCAACACGCGTGCGGTGAGGAACCCCAGTACCATGAACAGCGTGTCGGAGACCGAGTTGACGATGCTGTCGCCGTAATAATCCAGCGAGATCGTGCCGGCGCGGTAGCGTTCGATGATGAACGGCGAGTTCTCGACGATCTCCCAGGCGCCTTCGATCAGCATCGCGACGATCAGCCGGGCCGGCCACGATAGTCGGCGCGAAAACAGCAGCCACGTCAAGCCGTAGAACAGGAAGCCGTGCAGCACATGCGAGAAGCTGTACCAGTCGGCGATGTGCTGGGAGTTCTCCGAGCTGTTCACCACACCATGCCACAGCTTGACGTAGCCGCAGGTGCAGATCGGCACCCGCCCCATCGCGAGCAGGATCGAGGCCTGCAGCGCCAGCAACAGCAGTGCGATAGCGACCCACGCGAACGGCGGCAACGCGGGTTGGGTCGGGCTCGCGCTGCGGATCATCCCTTAGCCGGCCGACAGCGCTTCGATGGTGACGTTGCGGTTGGTGTAGACGCAGATGTCGGCGGCGATGTCGAGCGAGCGGCGGACGATGGTCTCGGCGTCCTTGTCGGTGTCGAGCAGGGCGCGCGCCGCGGCCAGCGCGTAATTTCCGCCGGAGCCGATCGCCATCACGCCGGCCTCGGGCTCGAGCACGTCGCCGGTGCCCGTCAGCACCAGGGAGACGTCCTTGTCGGCCACGATCATCATGGCCTCCAGCCGCCGCAGATAGCGATCGGTGCGCCAGTCCTTGGCAAGCTCGACCGCGGCCCGGGTTAATTGCCCCGGATATTGCTCGAGTTTCGCTTCCAGCCGCTCAAAGAGGGTGAAGGCGTCGGCGGTGGCGCCGGCAAAGCCGCCGATGACGTCGCCCTTGCCGAGTTTCCGGACCTTTTTGGCGTTGGACTTGATCACGGTCTGGCCGATCGAGACCTGGCCGTCGCCGCCGACCACCACCTTGCCGCCCTTGCGGACCGTCAAAATCGTGGTGCCGTGCCAGACCGGCGAGCTGTTCTGGGAATCCTGCATGAATGACCCTCGTTATCCGGCCTGATTTAGGCGGTCGGGGCCAAGGGCACAACAAGGGCACAACGGGCCGCTCCGGGCCCAATTTCGCTCACCATAGGTAGAAGTAGAGGCCCGGACGGCCGTTCCCGCAGTAGCGAAGGTGTCGTTTGGCTGTTAAGAGACTGGCGTTTTCGGCCTCAAGCTAGAATGGAAACCGATTTTCCATGCGCACCGCGACGATCAAGCGCAAGACCAAGGAAACCGAAATCGAGGTCACCGTGAACCTCGATGGCACCGGCGTGGCCAATATCGCGACCGGCATCGGCTTTTTCGACCATATGCTCGATCTCCTCGCCCGCCATTCCCGCATCGACCTCACGGTCAAGGCGGTGGGCGATCTGCACATTGACCATCATCATACCACCGAAGATACCGGCATCGCGCTTGGCCAGGCGGTCAAGCAGGCGCTCGGCAACATGGCGGGCATCACCCGCTATGCCGGCGTGCACATGCCCATGGACGAGACGCTGTCGCGCGTAGTCATCGACATCTCGGGCCGCCCGTTTCTGGTGTTCAAGGCCGACTTCCCCCGCGACAAGATCGGTGAGTTCGACACCGAGCTGGTGCGCGAGTGGTTCCAGGCCTTCGCCATCAACGCAGGCGTGACTCTCCACGTCGAGACCCTATATGGCGATAACAGCCACCATATCGCCGAGTCCTGCTTCAAGGGACTGGCGCGGGCGCTGCGCACCGCGGTCGCAATCGATCCCAAGACGGCGGGCGAAATCCCGTCCACCAAGGGCTCGCTTGGCGGCTGACATCTCCGCCGGCTAACGAAACGCCGCCGGCGGCATCGACTTTCATTCTCGAGAACGGGGCATCGAAAATGCCTGTCTACACAGTTCATGCTCCCATCCCAGGCGGGGCCGATCTGCGCGCGACCGACAGATTCGTGTTCGTGCGCGACGGCTTCCATTTCTGGGCGATGGTGTTCGGGCCGTTCTGGCTGGCCTGGAACCGGCTCTGGCTGGCGCTGATCGGCTGGATCGTCTTCCTGGCCGCCTTCGATGCCGGGCTGCACAGCCTCGGTGTCGGCCGCAGCTCGATCTTCTTCGCCAACTGCATCGTCGCACTGCTGATGGGTTTCGAGGCCTCCAGCTTGCGCCGCTGGACGCTGTCGCGCGGCAAATGGCGCCAGCTCGACGTCGTTGTTGCCGACGACGAGGACACCGCCGAGCGGCGCTTCTTCGAGCGCTGGAGCCAGAAGCAGCGCGGCATCGTCAACGATCAATGGGCCATCGATCGCGGCGGCCCGCCGCCGACCCGCGGCGTACCGGGTCAGCAATTCTCGAGTCCGCCGCCTTTGCCATCCGGCGGCATTATCGGATTGTTTCCAGAACCGGGAGGGTCAAGATGAGCGTCGCGATCATCGATTACGGTTCCGGTAATCTGCATTCCGCCGCGAAAGCCTTCGAGCGCGCCGCGCGTGGCCTGGAGAACGGTGAGAAGGTCTTCGTTACCAGCGACCCGGACCAGGCCTACGGCGCCGACCGTCTGGTGCTGCCGGGCGTCGGCGCCTTCGCCGATTGCCGGCGCGGGCTCGACGCCGTCAACGGCATGGTCGAGGCGATCACGGAGGCCGTACGCGTCAAGGCCCGGCCGATGTTCGGCATCTGCGTCGGCATGCAGCTGTTCGCCACCCGCGGCAAGGAGCATGTCATTACGCAAGGCCTGAACTGGATCGGCGGCGACGTCGAGAAGATCACACCGCGCGACGAAAGCCTGAAGATCCCGCACATGGGCTGGAATACGCTCGACGTGCTCAGGGAGCATCCGGTGCTGAACAAGCTGCCGCTCGGACCCAAGGGCCAGCACGCTTATTTCGTACACTCCTACCACCTCAATGCCGCCAATGAGGCGGACGTGCTCGCGCGCGCCGATTATGGCGGGCCCGTCACCGCGATCGTCGCCAAGGACACCGCCATCGGCACGCAGTTTCACCCCGAGAAGAGCCAGCGTTTTGGGCTGGCCCTGATCTCGAACTTTTTGCGATGGAAGCCGTGATTCTCTTTCCTGCCATCGACCTCAAGAACGGCCAATGCGTGCGCCTCGAGCAAGGCGACATGGCGCGCGCGACCGTGTTCAATCTCGATCCTGCCGCGCAGGCGCAAAGTTTTGCTGCGCAGGGCTTTGAATATCTTCACGTCGTCGATCTCGACGGTGCGTTTGCCGGCAAGCCGGTGAACGCGCAGGCGGTCGAAGGAATGCTGAAGACGATCAAGATTCCGGTACAGCTCGGTGGCGGCATTCGCGATCTCGCCACCGTCGAAGCCTGGCTCGAAAAGGGCATCACCCGCGTCATCATCGGCACGGCCGCCGTGCGCGATCCTGAATTGGTGAAGGTGGCCTCGAAGAAATTCCCCGGCCGCGTCGCGGTCGGGCTCGATGCCCGCGACGGCAAGGTCGCGGTCGAAGGCTGGGCCGAGACCTCGCAGGTGACGGTGCTGGAAATCGCGCAGCGTTTCGAGGATGCCGGCGTGGCCGCCATCATCTTCACCGACATTGCGCGCGACGGCCTGCTCAAAGGCCTGAACCTCAATGCGACCATCGCGCTGGCGGACGCCATTTCGATCCCGGTGATCGCTTCCGGCGGGCTCGCCTCGATCGAGGACGTCAAGGCCATGCTGACGCCGCCGGCCAAAAAGCTCGCCGGCGCGATTGCCGGCCGCGCGCTCTATGACGGCCGGCTCGATCCCACGGCCGCCCTCACCTTGATCCGCACTGCGCCCAGGAGCTGACACATGTTCAAGGTGCGCGTGATTCCCTGCCTCGACGTCAAGGACGGCCGCGTCGTCAAAGGGGTCAACTTCGTCGATTTGCGTGATGCCGGCGATCCCGTCGAGGCCGCGATCGCCTATGACGCCGCCGGCGCCGACGAGCTGACCTTCCTCGACATCACCGCGACCCACGAAAATCGCGGCATCATGCTGGATGTGGTCCGGCGCACGGCAGAGGCCTGCTTCATGCCGGTGACCGTCGGTGGCGGCGTGCGTGAGGTCAACGACATCAAGACGCTGCTGCGCGCCGGCGCCGACAAGGTCTCGATCAACAGCGCCGCGGTGTCGCGGCGCGAGTTCGTCAAGGAAGCCGCCGAAAAATTCGGTGAGCAATGCGTCGTGGTCGCCATCGACGCCAAGCGGGTCAAGCGCGCGGGCGGCGGCGAGCGCTGGGAGATTTTCACCCATGGCGGCCGCAACTCGACCGGTATTGACGCGATCGAATATGCCCAGGAAGTGGTCTCGCTCGGCGCTGGCGAAATTCTGCTCACTTCGATGGACCGTGACGGCACGCGGCAGGGCTTTGACATCCCGCTGACCCGGGCGATCGCCGACAGCGTTTCCGTTCCCGTGATCGCCTCGGGTGGCGTCGGCAATCTCGACCACCTCGTCGACGGGATCCGCGACGGCCGCGCCACCGCCGTGCTGGCCGCCTCGATCTTCCATTTCGGGGAATTCACCATCCGTGAAGCCAAGGAGCATATGGCCCGGCGCGGACTACCCATGCGCCTGGATGCCTGACGACTCCCGTTCATAAAAGTGCTACATCAACCGGCGAGGACTGGTTTTTCGGCTGGGCGTTTCGAGTATTTTGTATGCCGCGTTTCACGATCCACGATCTGGCCGCAACCATCGATGCCCGCGCGGCGTCCGGTGGCGAGGGCTCCTATACCCGCAAGCTCCTCGATAAGGGCGCTGAACATTGCGCCAAGAAGTTCGGTGAGGAAGCAGTCGAAACCGTCATCGCAGCAGTCGAAAACGATCGTGATCATCTGATCGCCGAGGGTGCTGACCTGCTCTATCACTTCCTTGTGCTGCTGAAGGCCCGCGGCGTGAAGCTGGAAGAGGTGGAAGCGGCGCTGGACAAGCGGACGAATATGTCTGGGTTGGAAGAGAAAGCTTCGCGTAAGGGTTAGTCGATCCCAACGGAGAAGGTCGCGTCATGGATATCCGCGCACCCGAGCAGCAATATAATCCATACCGCGTCTATTCGCGCGAAGAATGGGCGCGTCTGCGTGACGATACGCCGATGACGCTGGAGCCGGGCGAGTTCGACCGGCTGCGCTCGCTGCACGATCGCCTCGATCTCAAGGAAGTCGAGGACATTTATCTGCCGCTGTCCCGACTGCTCTCGATCTATGTCGATGCGATGCAGCGGCTGTATTACGCGGAGCGCCAGTTCCTCAACATCCGCGATCGTAAAGTCCCATACATCATCGGCGTTGCCGGCTCGGTCGCGGTCGGAAAATCCACCACGGCCCGCGTGCTCCAGGCGCTGCTGGCGCGCTGGTCGCCGCGGCCGAAGGTCGAGCTGATCACCACCGACGGTTTTCTTTACCCGAAGGCCCTGCTCGAGCAGCAAGGCATTTTGCAGAAGAAGGGCTTTCCGGAGAGCTACGACCTGCCGCTGCTGCTCAACTTCCTGTCCGACATCAAGGCTGGCCGCCGCCATGTGCGCTCGCCGGTCTATTCGCATTTGACCTACGACATTGTGCCGAACGAATGGGCCGAGATTGACCAGCCCGACATTTTGATCGTCGAGGGCGTCAACGTCTTGCAAACCGGCAAGCTGCCGCGAGACGGCAAGGCGGTGCCTGTGGTGTCCGACTTCTTCGACTTCTCCGTCTATATCGACGCCGACGAGGCGGCACTGCGGCGCTGGTACATCAAGCGCTTCCTGGCGCTGCGCGACACCGCGTTCACCAACCCGAAATCCTACTTCAACCGCTATGCGCTGTTGTCGGACGAGGAGGCGACCGCCACCGCCACCGCGATCTGGGAGCGCACCAACCTCGCCAATCTCGAGGACAACATTTTGCCGACCCGCCCGCGCGCGACGCTGATCCTGAAGAAGGGCGCGGATCACGCGGTGGAGAGCGTCGCGCTGCGAAGGTTGTAGTGGTTCGTAGGGTGGGTTAGCGAATCGTAACCCACCACGTCCATTTCCGCGGACGCAAAAGCGGTGGGTTACGCCTTCGGCTAACCCACCCTACGCACCGTCGGTTGCTGCTACACCGCCAGCTGCCGCGCCGCCGCCAATCCCGCCAGCGCCTCGTCCAGCTTCTCGCGATCGAGTGGCTTGATCAGAAATCCATTCATGCCCGCTTCGAAACAGGCGTAGCGATCTTCCACCAGCGTATTCGCCGTGAGCGCCAAGATCGGTGTGTGGTGACCGCTGATGGCGGCCTCGTGGGCGCGGATGCGCTTGGTGGCTTCGATGCCGTCGAGCTGCGGCATCTGGATGTCCATCAGAACCAGATCATAGGGCGTGCCGGCCGAGCTGGCCGCGAGCCAGGATTCCAGCGCTGCCTCGCCATGGACCGCAATGACGACACGGTGGCCGAGCTTCGTCAGCAGCGATCGCATCAGCAGTGCGTTGATCTCGTTGTCCTCGGCGACGAGGATCGAGAGGCCGTTGGCAGGCGTTCTCATCGTAGCCGGCTCGACCGGCTCGGGCGCGAGATCGGGCGAGGCAACCTCCGGCGTCAGCGCGAGACGCGCGGCGAGCGAGGCCGCACGCAGCGGCTTCACCAGAAAGCCGGTGAAGGCCGGCGACAGCGTGTCATGACGCGAGCTTGGCGTGAGCAGCACGAGGCGCTGCGTTGCATGGGCGCGGGCGACATCGCCCAGGCGATCGACAATGGCCGAACCGAGCGCACGATCGAGCAGCATCGCGTGCCACGGTCGCTCCGGCAGCAGCGCTTCGGCCACCGCCGCATCCGCAACCAGGCAGGTCTGGCCGCCCCAGCGCTCCAACCGCCGTGCGATCAACGATGCTTCGATGCCGCCGGCGACCAGGAGGATCGACTTGCCGTTGAGGTCCGGACTCGGAAAGGCCATCGCTCCGGCTCCGCCCTGCGATGGCGCCAGCGGAATCGCGACTTCGAAGGTCGAGCCTTTATCCGGCTCGCTCTCCAGCATGATGCGGCCGCCCATGCGCTTGACGATGCGCTCGCTGATGGCGAGGCCAAGCCCGGTGCCGCCATAGGTGCGGGCGACGCGGTCGTCGGCCTGCTCGAACTCGCGGAAAATGCGCGACTGCGCCTCGGGCGCAATCCCGATGCCGGTGTCGCGCACCAGGAAGCTGATCTCGTTTGGCCAGATGCCGGGCTCGACGATCAGCGCGACGCCGCCGCTTCCGGTGAATTTGATGGCGTTGCCGGCGAGGTTGAGCAGCACTTGGCGCAGCCGAGCAGCGTCGCCCGTGACCTCCAGCGGCAATCGCTCGTCGACATAGGACGCGATCTCGAGGTTCTTGGCCTGCGCACGCGGCGCCAGGAGCTCGGTGACCTCCTCGATCAGGGTCGAGAGCGCAAAGGGACGCTGATCGAGATCGAGCTTGCCGGCTTCGATCTTGGAATAGTCGAGCAGCTCCTCGATCAGCGCCATCAGCGCTTCGCCCGAGGTCTTCACCGCCCGGGCGTAAGTCGTCTGCTCCGGCGTCAGCGTGGTGTCGAGCAAGAGGCCGCCCATGCCGATGATGCCGTTGAGGGGCGTGCGGATCTCGTGCGAGGCCATCGCCAGGAAGCGCGATTTGGCGCGGTTGGCGGCGTCGGCCTGGTCGCGCGCGCCCGACAGCGCACGCTCGGTCTCGGTGCGGTCGGTGACGTCGCGTCCGACGCTCTGCAATTCGGCGGGCTGGCCGGCATCGCGCCGCACAAAGCCCTCCCGCCAGGCGATCCAGCGCGCCCCCACAGGCGTTGCGATTTTCTGATCATGGATCCGTGTGCCGTTGGTCTCGCGCGCGCTATCACCCTGCTCCAGCACGTCGAAATCAAAGCGGGTGCCGACCAGTGCGCTATGCGCCTGTCCGGCCAGCGCGCAATAGGCGTCGTTGGCGAAGGTGATGCGGCCCTGATGGTCGCGCAGCACGATCAGATCGCCTTGCGATTCGAACAGGCTGCGGGCGCGCTCTTCGGCTTCCTTCAGCTCCCAATTGCGGTCGATCAGCGCCTCGTTATGGGCGGCGAGCGTGCGCAGCCGCTTGGCGATGAAGCGCAGCCGCATGCTCAGCGTCGCGAGGCCAAGGCAGGCCAGCGCAAACAGGACGCTCGCGCCGATCGCAAAGGTGTTGGGGTCGTAGCCGGAGTTTTCCGAGCGGCTGCCGGTGACGAAGCCATAGGCGCCGCCGAACGTCGCCGAGAAAATCATGAACGAGCGGATCGCGAAGGCAATTTTCGGATAGCGGCGCCTGAAGCGGCGCATGCGTACCTTGATCCGGAACGTCCGACCCATCGCCACCGACCCTTATAACCCTGCAACCGCGGTGCGCGACGATGTCTCGCGGACCTTGCGAACAGCTTGAGGCTTCAGGGACGCCTCGAAACAGGGTTGACGAGGTGTTAACGCCTCAGAGCGAGGCGGCCTGGAGATGGCGGTGGCCACCGCGGGCGCCGACGATCAGCGCTGCGGCTTCCTTTTGCGAAAAGGACTTCGAGCGCACATAGATGCGGTAGTCGGCCGGGCCGTCGGTGGAGAGATAGATCGTCGCACGGTCCCCGCCCGGTTGCCCCGAAATCGCGATGAGTCGTGTCGACGGATTGCCCTCGCAGGCTCCCGGCTCGTCGCTGGCGCCGTCGTCGACCACGGCAAAGTCCGCAGCGTTCGCGTCGTCGGTGATCTGCACCCGGACCGTCGCCTGCGCGGGATCGTCGGTGAAGGCGACCTGGATGCCGGCCGTCCAGAACAGGGATGTCAGCTCGACCGAGGTGTCGCCGATGGCGATGCAGGGATGCGAGACCGATCCGATCTCGCTGCGGGCGAACACCGCAGCCGCCAACAGGGGAACCACCGAGGCCAGGACTTTGAAACGCAACATGACACGCTACTCGCCGGGCCCGTATGGACACTCGTGGGCCTTATGGTTTGCAGAGCGTAAAGGAAACTCGTTACCGCCGGGTTGATGCGCGCAAATGATCAGGCCAGCTGGCGCACATCCTCCGCGAGTGCGCGGTAGGACAGCGCCTCGGCGAGATGCAGCCGGCCGATCTTCTCGGCGCCGTCGAGGTCGGCGAGCGTGCGCGCCACCCGCAGCACGCGGTGATAGCCGCGCGCCGACAGCCGCATGGTCTCGGCGGCATCGCGCAGCAGCTTTTGTCCCTGAGCGTCCGGCTTGGCGATCTCCTCCAGCACGGAGGCCGGCGCCTCGGCATTGGTGCGGACCTGCGGCAGGCCCGCATCCGCGTAGCGCGCGAGCTGGATATCGCGCGCGGCTGCCACGCGTGCGGCGACTTCGGCGGAACCTTCAGCCGGCGGCGGCAGGATCAAATCGGCTGCGGTCACGGCCGGGACTTCGATGCGCAGATCGATGCGATCCATCAGCGGGCCGGAGATGCGTGCCTGATAGTCGGAGGTGCAGCGGTCGATGCGGCCGCGCTTGCAGGCATAGCCCGGCTCGAACGCATTGCCGCAGCGGCACGGGTTCATCGCCGCGACCAGCATGAAGCGCGCCGGATAAGTCACGCGATGGTTGGCGCGAGAGACCGAGACCTCGCCGTTCTCCAAGGGCTGACGCAGCGAATCCAGCACGCGCGGATCGAACTCGGGCAGCTCGTCGAGGAACAGCACGCCCTGATGCGCCAGCGAGATCTCGCCGGGCTTTGCCCGGATGCCGCCGCCGGTGAGCGCGGCCATGCTGGCCGAATGATGCGGGCAGCGGAATGGACGCTGCGACGTCAGCGCGCCGCCTTTGATCTCGCCGGCGACGGAGGCGATCATCGAGACTTCGAGCAATTCGCCCGGCGACAGCGGCGGCAGGATCGAGGGCAGGCGCGCGGCCAGCATCGATTTGCCGGCGCCCGGCGCGCCGATCATCAGCAGATGATGGCCGCCGGCGGCCGCGATCTCCAGCGCCCGCTTGGCGCTCTCCTGGCCCTTGATGTCGCGCAAATCGAGCATGGAGGTGGCCGCCTCATGCACCTTCGGGATGGGGCGCGACAGCACCTGCGTGCCCTTGAAATGGTTGGCGATCTGAATCAGCGAGTGCGCGGCGACGATCTGGATGTCCGGGCTCGCCCACGCCGCCTCCGAGCCGCAAGCCGCCGGGCAGATCAAGCCCTCCTCGCGGACATTGGCGCCGATCGCGGCGGGCAAGACGCCAGCCACCGGCGCGATCGAGCCGTCGAGGCCGAGCTCGCCAAGAACAGTGAAGCCGGTCAGCGCGTCCGGCGGAATCGCGCCGATCGCCGCCATCAGCCCGAGCGCGATCGGCAGGTCGTAATGGCTGCCTTCCTTGGGCAGGTCGGCGGGCGCCAGATTGACGGTGATCCGCCGCGCCGGCAGCGCCAGCCCCGAGGCGATCAGTGCCGAGCGGACCCGCTCGCGCGCCTCCGACACTGCCTTGTCAGGAAGACCGACGATGGCGAACGCCGGCAGGCCCGGTGCGACCTGCACCTGCACGTCGACCGCACGGGCCTCGATCCCCTCAAAGGCGACTGTCGAAACCCGCTGAACCATGCTGCCCCCTCGCACAATCGAGGGTAGCAGACGGTTGGCGCTCTGACAAGAACATTACGGGAACATAATTCGGCGTGCCGCGACCCCCCTAACCAATCGTAAACAGGGCGCCGACACTACGCCTCGAATGCGAGCGGCTCTCCTCAGCACATTCCAACGAATGTTCGCTACTCCTGGGGCTGCGGGATGGGCCGTGGTCTAACGGGTGAACAATTCAAATGCTTGCAAATCGCCGGAAAGCCGAACGTCGGGTGTGCAGCCGGCTCGCCAAGATTCATTTTGGTGCGGGCTCGCTGCCGCGGGACTGCACGATCACCGATATCTCGGATGGCGGCGTGAAAGTCGTGGCGGAATATCTTGAGGTGCCGCCGCAATTCACCATCATCTTCGCCCCGGACTATTCCCGCCAATGCCGCCTGCGCTGGCGCATCGGCTGCGAATTCGGTGCTGAGTTTACCGACTAGGCCACGAGCGCGCGTTTCCTTAACGGGAATTTAGCGTTAATCGGCAAAGCATCTCTAATCAGTCCGCCGGCGGTGATCAGAGTATGTCCAAGCGTTCGTCCCTCGTCGCTCCCCCGGCGAGATTGCTGCTTCCCGCACTGCTGGTGCTTGTCCTCGGTGGCTGCCAGACCACGAGCCTGGAGGACGTGACCGGCGCGCTCGGCGTCGGCGGCAAGTCGGAACCTGCCGCCATGGCGGACGCCAGGCCCGATATGGACGCCCTACGCGAACGCTATCGCGCCAAGCCGAGCGATCCCAACATCGCGCTCGACTACGGCAAGGCGCTGCGCGAGACCGGCCAGCGCGCCCAGGCGGTTGCGGTGATGGAGCAGGCCGTGCTCACCCATCCCAGCAACAAGGCGCTGCTCGCCGGTTACGGCCGCGCGCTCGCCGACAACGGCAATTTCCAGCAGGCCTTCGACGTGCTGAGCCGCGCGCACACGCCCGAGGATCCCGACTGGCGCATCCTGTCGGCGCAGGGCGCGGCGCTCGACCAGCTCGGGCGCAACGAGGAAGCCCAGCAATATTATGCAACGGCGCTGAAGATCGTGCCGGACGAGCCGCAGGTTTTGTCCAATCTCGGCCTGTCCTACACCCTCCAGAACAATCTGCCGAGGGCCGAAGAAACCCTGCGTCGCGCCTATCAGCGCAACCCCGCCAATTCGCGCGTGCGGGGCAATCTCGCGCTGGTGCTCGGACTGGAAGGCAAGCAGGCGGAGGCCGAGGCCATCGTGAAGGCCGATCTGCCGCCGGATCAGGCGGCGGCAAAGGTCACGGCGCTGCGCGAGTTGCTGTCGAAGAAACAGCAGCAACGGGCGGAAAAATAATTCGCCGCTGCCGAGCTTCTTGTTGGCTCGAAAACGCTCTCGCGCTTAGGACGCCTTGCGATGCGGAGCCGATCCGCGTCCCGTCCTGCCCTTCAGCTTCTTCAGGAGCGGGCCGAGCAGCGAACGCTTCGGCTTCTTCACCTCGCCGCGCCCGGCGATGCGGTTCGCCATGTTCTGGAACAGCTCGGTGGTGCGGTGGCTCTTGGAGACTTCCGCGATCATCTGGCCATTGTTCGCCGCGGTCGAGAACAGCTTCGAATCGAACGGAATCACCGCGAGCGGTTGGCTTTCCATCGTCTTGGCGAACGACTTGACGTCGATCTCGGCCCGCTTGTGCATGCCGACCTGGTTGATGCAGTAGAGCGGCGGCCGGTCGTTCGGCCGCGCCGTCTTGAGCACGGTCAGCATGTTCTTGGTGTTGCGCAGGTTCGCGAGATCGGGCTCGGCCACGATCACGATGTCGTCGGCGTTGACCAGCGCGCGCTTGGTCCAGGCCGACCATTGGTGGGGCACGTCGAGCACGATGCAGGGCGTGGTCATGCGCAGCGTATCGAAGATCGCGTCGAACGCTTCGGCGCCGAAATCATAGACGCGGTCGAGGGAAGCGGGTGCAGCAAGGAGGCTGAGGCGCTCGGTGCATTTGGCCAGCAGGCGCTCCATCAGCGCCGTGTCCGGCCGGTCCTGCGACAGCACCGCGTTGGCGATGCCCTGCGCTGGGTCCTGGTTGTAGTCGAGGCCGGCGGTGCCGAAGGCGAGGTCGAGATCGATCACCACGGAATCGAGTGCGAGATCGCGCGCGATGGTCCAGGCCAAATTGTGCGCGACGGTGGAGGCGCCGACGCCGCCCTTGGCGCCGACCACCGCGATGACACGGCCGGTGATGACGGCCTCGGAGGCCGAGAACAGGCTGCAGATCGAGCGCACGACATCGATGGTCTCGACCGGTCCGACCACGTAATCGTTGACGCCGCGGCGCACCAGCTCGCGATAGGGCGCGGTGTCGTTGGGATTGCCGATCACGACCACGCGGGTGCCGGGATCACAGACGCCGGCGAGGTCGTCGAGCCCTTCGAGGATGTCGCGCGTGCCATCGGATTCGATCACGATGACGTTGGGCGTCGGCATCGTGTCATAGACTTCGATCGCCGCGGCGAGACCGCCTTCCTTTGCGGTGAGATGCGCCTTGGCGAGACGGCGGTCCTGGCCGGCCGCAGTCATCGCGGCGAGCGTCTGCTCGGTCTCGCAAAAGGCCTGCACCGAGATACGGGGAACCGGTGCAATGTGTTCGTCGGGGTGCTGCGGATCGTCCGCTTCTTCGTGGTGGATGCCCGTCATTTGCCTGTATCGCTGAGTTTGGCCTTTTCAGCCTCGGGATAGGTGGTCGCCGTCGTGATACCCTTGCGGTAGCGTTCGAAGGCGATGTCGCGCCGCGCGGTATAGGCCGGCGTCTCCGCGCGCGGCTGCTCGAGGTCGGCGGGGTTGTCGATCATTGCGGCAAGATTGCGCTGGGTGGCGCAGCCGAGATTGAAGTAGGGCCGGTTCTCGTTGTAGCCGGGGTCGAGGATGGACGGGCCTACGTCCTCGGGCCACAGTCCGCAGGGGCCTGCGACCGCGGCAATCCTAGAATAGCTCAGCCGGATGGTCGGCAGCAGGGCGGGATCCTCGGGACGATAGGGATTCTGGACGATGGCGCGCGACGGCACGCCGCCGCTACCGAGCACGGCGCGGATTTCGTGATAGGTCGCAGCCGCCGCGCGCGAATTCGCGGTGTCGATAGGTACGTCGACGACGACGGCGCCGGTGCCTTCGCGCACCCAGTCCTGGGCAATGCCCATGACGTCCGCGTGCTGCGCGGTCGAGAGGCCGCCTCTCGCCTTCCCGACGAAGATCACGATCGAGCGCTTGGCTTCCTGCACCGCGATCGGGTGGCGCAGGCGATAGTCGGTCGGCACCGTCTGGGTGGTGACGACGTCGCCCGTGGTGTTGCAGGCTCCCAGCATGACGGAGAGCCCCGTCAGTGCGAGCGCAATGCGCAGGTTGCGGCGTCGATCGGATGATGTCTTCGTCATCGCCTGGTCCCCTCTTGCCCCGTGTCTTGCCTTGTTTCTTGCCCGGTCCCCAAACCGTTCGTCTCAGTCGATGATGAAGCCGAAATCGCCGCGATTGTCCTCGATCGGATCGATGCGGCGCGCGATGCCATAAAGGCGGTTCATGCGTCCGAGCAGCGCCGACTGCGCATCCGAGGACGGCGCGAAGCCGTCATCGGGCCGCGACAATTCCTTCTGGGCGACCGCGCGCACCACATAGGGGGTCACGATCACCATCAGTTCGGTCTCGTTGTTGACGAAGTCCTGGCTGCGGAAGAGGGCGCCGAGGATCGGCACCTGATCGATGCCGGGCAGGCCGTTGACGGCCTGCTTGGTCTGCTGCTGGATCAGACCGGCCATCGCCATCGAACCACCCGACGGGATTTCCAGCGTGGTCTCGGCGCGACGGGTCTGGACCGAAGGGATGGTGATGGAGTTGGTCGAGCTCGAGGACAGCGCCTGCGACACCGTGATGGAGTTCTGGCTCGACAGCTCCGAGACCTCGGTCATCACGCGCAGGCTGATCCGGCCCTCGCTGAGCACGACCGGGGTGAAGTTCAACGAGATGCCGAACTTCTTGTAGGTAATCTGGGTGGTACAGACATGCGTGGTCGGATCGCAGGAATAGCCACCGGGAATCGGAAATTCACCGCCCGCGATGAAGGTCGCCGATTCACCCGAGATCGCCGTCAGGCTCGGCTCGGCCAGAGTCCGCATCACGCCCGCGCTTTCCATCGCGCGCATCGTGGCGTTGACGGTGGCGACACCCTTGGCGAGGCCGGTGACGCCGAGCCCGTTGCCGCTGACCAGCGGTCCGCCGCTGGCCGAGAACGGGTTGGAATTGTTGAAATTCACCACCGCGGTGCCGGCATTCAGGCTGGCGCTGAGATCGACGCCCAGTTGCTTGACGATGTCGCGACGCACTTCGCCGACGACGACCTTCAGCATCACCTGGTCGCGGCCGCGCACGACGATGTTGTTGACGACCTTGTCTGCGCCCCCGACGAGTTTCGCGGCGACGTCGCCGGCCTGCTGGGCCTCGACCGGGCTCGACACCGAGCCGGTCAGCATTACGCTATCGCCGACGCCCTCGATCTGTACGCCCGGCAGCGACTGGCGCAGCGCCGTGCGTATGCCGTTGAGGTCGCGCTTCACCGCGATGTCGTAGGAGGCAACCTGCTGGCCGTCGGCGGAGAAGAACACGACGTTGGTCTGGCCGACCTGGCCGCCGATGATATAGGCGCGCTGTGCCGAGCGGATCACCGCATTGGCGATCTTGGGATCGGCCACCAGCACGTCCTTGACCTCGCGCGGCAGGTCGATGACGACCGACTTGCCGATACCGAGCGACAGCGAACGCGTCCGCGCCGGCGCGATGGTCGCGACCGGCGTCACGCCGAGGTCCGGCGCCTGTAACGGTGCCTGGTCTCCGACCGGCGCATCTGCAGCGCGAACCCAATCCGGGGCTGCGAGCAGCCCCAGCATCAGCATTGCCCCTGCCCAGAACGAGCCAGCGCGCTTCCCCCGAATGCGCAGGCCCATCCGATATTCCCCGTAATTCATGATGTCCCCATCACTTCTGTGACGTCATTTGTCGCGTCTGCACGCCGTAGCGGATCACGTTGACGCCGCCGGGACGCTTGGTTTGGTCTTCGACCGGAATCTCCGACGCGTTGGCATCGGCGATGCTCCGCAGCGCCAGCGACAGGGTGCCGCCCTGGCGGGACGCCGATAATGTGGCCACCTGGTCGGGCTTGAGCTCGAGCGTGACCGTCTTGCCGAGCACGGTGGTCTGGCCGTCCTTTTCCTTCGGCGCCTGGTCGATCGCGAGGACGCGGATGTTGGTGAGGACGACCTCCGACAGGATCAGGTCATTGCCGCCGGTCGGTCCGTTGGTGTCGGGATTCTTCAGCCGGCGCGTCAGCACGATGTCGACGCGGTCGTTCGGCAGGATAAAGCCGCCGGCGCCGGTCTCGGCGGAAATCTCGGTGGACACGGCCCGCATGCCCGACGGCAGGATCGCGGCCATGAAGCCGGAGCCGTCGGCTCTCACCAGCTTCTGCTCGCGGATCGGCTCGCCCTGCATCAACGGCACGCGTGCGATGGAGCCGGCGATCTGGGTCTGAGCGTCGGGCCTGCTGTCGCGGCGGATGAAGGCGCTGCTGGCGGTCGCTGACGGCCAGGTCTGCCATTGCAAATCCTCGGCCTTGACGGCCTGGCCGAGCTGGATGTCGGATTTGGCGACGAGCACCTCGACCGTCGGCAGCTTTTCGGCCACCGGGAGAGCGGGTGCGGGCTTGTTGTCGTAGCCGCTCGCCAGATACGCGGCGACGCCGCCGGCGCCCAGCGCAACGACGAGAACGACAATGCGTGCGGTGTTCATACGCTTCTACTCTTACGCGGGGCACTCGAACCGCACGTGGCGGGTTCCCCCGCATCGATGAGTAGGGAGTAAAAGTATAAGGGGTGTTGCGAGGCCGAGTGTGATGGTCCGTGACGCGGCGAGTTTTGGCCAGATGGTGAATGCCGCGTTATTCGGCAGGCCACGGCCCCGTAGAATCACGCAAGCGCGCTCTCGCGCTCCCACGTTCGCATGAGGCGCGGGGCGTCATGGTGAATGGGTGGTTAGCGACGGACGCGCAGTGTGTCCGTTGATGTCCGTAGCCCGAGAAGCGAAGCGACGGGCGCTTACTTCGCCCGCTTCTGCTCGATCACGTCCCAGATCTTCGCCGCGACGTCGGGCCCGCCGAGCCGCGCGATGGCGCGGATGCCGGTGGGCGAGGTCACGTTGATCTCGGTGAGATTGCCGTTGATGACGTCGATGCCGACGAACAGCAGGCCGCGCTCGCGTAGCGCCGGGCCGACGGTAGCGCAGATCTCGCGCTCGCGCGGGGTGAGCTCGGTCTCCTTCGCCGCGCCGCCGCGCACCATGTTGGAGCGGAGATCGTCGGCGGCCGGCACGCGGTTCACCGCACCGGCGAATTCGCCATTGACCAGGATGATGCGCTTGTCGCCGAGCTTCACCTCGGGGATGAACTGCTGGATCACCCAGGCCTCTTTGAAGGTGACCGAGAACATGTCGAACAGTGAGCCGAAATTCATGTCCTGCGGCATCACGCGGAACACCGCGGCGCCACCGTAGCCGTGCAGCGGCTTCATCACCACGGCGCCGTACTTGTCGCGGAAGGCGTTGATCTCGTCGAGGTCGCGCGAGATCAGCGTCGGCGGCATCAGCTGCGGAAAGTTCATCACGAAGAGTTTTTCCGGCGCGTTGCGCACGGAGGCGGGATCGTTGACGACCAGCGTCTTCGGGTGAATGCGCTCGAGCAAATGCGTGGAGGTGATGTAGGCGAGGTCGAACGGCGGATCCTGGCGCAGCAGCACCACGTCAAAGCCGTTCAGCGCCTCGCGCTTGGGTTCGCCGAGAGTGAAGTGATCGCCGGGCTCGTCGCGCACAGTGAGGAGCTGAACGGGAGCCACGATCTCCTCGCCGACCATCGACAGCTTGTCGGGCGTGTAATAGGACAGGCCGTGGCCGCGCTTCTGCGCCTCCAGGAGCAGCGCAAAGGTGGAATCGCCCTTGACGTTGATGCGGGCGATGGGGTCCATCTGGACGGCGACGTTCAGTTTCATGGTCTGCCTTTCAGGTCGAGGCGTCGAATGCCGCCAACACATGGCGCGGAAGTGACCGCGGCGCAATCAGCATGGCGTCGAATCGCAGTTCGAATTCTGCATGCTCGGGATGCGCCACGAGCCAGCCCCGCGCGGCATCGATGATGCGCTGCTGCTGGCGCGGCGTCACCGCATAGGCGGCCTCATCGAGGCTGGCACGGGCCTTGACCTCGACGAAGGCGATCAGGCTGCGGCGGCGCGCGACGATGTCGATCTCGCCGTGCGGCGTGCGGTAGCGCTTGGCGAGGATGCGGTAGCCCTTGGCCATGAGGAAGGCCGCGGCCCGGCTCTCGGCCGAGATGCCGGTGCGGAACGCGGCGAGGCGCTCGGGCGCGGCCACTTTCGATTCCTGTTTGGGCTCGTGTTTCGATTCTTGGGGGCCCTCAGTCTTCGCCATCGCCGCCCCGCAAATCCTTCGGCAGGTTCTTGGCGAGCTCGAGCGCGCGGGCATACACCTCGCGGCGGGGCCGCCCCGAGAGTTCGACGGCGTGCGCGACCGCGTCCTTGACGCTGTGTGTTGCGAGCTGGTCGCGCAGGAGCGCGTCGAGTGCATCCGAATTCATCACCTCGGCGTCAGCCGCGGGCGGAGCGATCACCAGCACGAATTCGCCGCGCGTCTCCAGCGTGTCGGCGGCGCGCGCCAGCTCGGTCAGCGGCGCGCGGGTGATTTGCTCATGCAATTTGGTCAGCTCGCGGCAAATCGCGGCTTCGCGCGTGCCCATGATCTCGGCGAGCTCGGCGAGCGTATCCTGCACGCGGTTGCCGGAGTCGAACATCACCAACGTCGCATCGATGCGGGCAAGCTCCGTGAGGCGCGACCGCCGCGCTGCGGATTTCGCCGGCAGAAAACCTTCGAAGAAGAAGCGGTCGGTCGGCAGCGCCGCGACCGATAACGCCGCCAGCACCGCGGACGGACCAGGCAACGCGTAGACCGCGTGGCCGGCGGCGCAGACCTCGCGTACCAGCTTGTAACCGGGATCGGAGATCAGCGGCGTGCCCGCATCCGACACCAGCGCAATCGAGCCGCCCTGCGAAAGCCGCTCGAGGATTTTTGGCCGCGCGGCCTCGGCATTGTGCTCGTGATATTGCTTGAGCTGCGCCGAGATGTCGTAACGCTCGGTCAGCCGCCGCGTGATGCGGGTGTCTTCGCAGGCGATGAAGTCGACCCCGGCCAGCGTCTGCAGCGCGCGCAGCGTGATGTCGCCGAGATTGCCGATGGGGGTCGCCACGAGATAGAGGCCCGGCGCCACCTTCGGCGCGGCGAGCCGGTGGGCGTCGATGGAAAAGCCGCGCGCGGCGGTGTCCGTAGCTTCAGTCGTATTTATCGGGGCCGGCTTTGCGCGCATAATAAGATGAACTTAGGCATGATCCCTGGGGCTGGGAACCGGTCTCCCGAAAAAGATCGTGCCGGGGCGAGATACTGAGACTTGAAACCGAGACTTGATACCGAGACTTGGGCGAGGAAGGACTGGAATGTGATCCATCCGGCATCACATTCCCGAGGGAATGAACGGTCGGCGCCATATTCGCGGCGGAAACACCGCCTTGATGCTTTCGTGACGGACGGCGGACAGCTAGCCAGAAGTTGAAGGGCGACCGCGTTAAGCGGTCATTATCCTTTTGTTTTGGTTAACTATTTGCCGACAATATGCCTGAATCCGCGGCTTCTATCGCGGCAAGATTTGCTGTGATCGGTCGGCGACGGACGGTCAGAAGAAGAGCTGCCATGGTGGGCCCGCGTGAATTGAAGTCTCCCGTTCAGGGACCCCGATTGTCGGGGGCGACCCGGCGGAGTGCGCTTGGCCTGCTGCTCGGTGCGCCGCTGCTGTCGGCCTGCGCCGGCGTGCAGCAGAGCCTCAGCCAGTTTTCCAGTCCGTTCTCGAGCTCCTCGCCGCCGCCCACCCAGCCGGCCGGTCCGCCGCAACAGGCCACGACCGCCGGAACCGGCGGCGTGAAGGTTGCCGTGATCCTGCCGCTCTCGGCCGCCGGCAATGCGGGGCTCGCCGCGCAATCCATGCGCAACGCCGCCGAAATGGCGCTGGCCGAGTTCCAGAACCCGAACATCCAGCTTCTGATCAAGGACGACAATGGCAGCCCGCAGGGCGCGCAAGCGGGCGCGCAGCAGGCGGTCGACGAAGGCGCCGAGATCATCCTGGGGCCGTTGTTCGCGCAGTCGGTGCCGGCGGTGGCGCAGGTCGCGCGTGCGCGCGGCATCTCGGTGATCGCGTTCTCGACCGATTCGAGCATCGCCGGCCGCGGCGTCTATCTGCTGAGCTTCCTGCCGGAGTCCGACGTCAACCGCATCGTCGAATATTCCACCAGCATCGGAAAGCGCTCGTTCGCCGTGCTGGTGCCGGACAATGCCTACGGCAATGTGGTCGAGGCCGCAGTGAAGGCCGCGGTGCCGCGGCGTGGCGGCCGCATCGTGGCGTTCGAAAAATACGGCGCCGATCGCGCGACCCCGGCGCGGACCGTGGCGCAGCAGCTCGGCAGCGCGGATGCGCTGTTCATTGCCGATGACGGCGATGCCGTCGTCACAGTGGCGGATGCGATGACCGCGGCGGGCGCAAATTTGCGCAACATCCAATTGCTCGGCACGGGTCTCTGGGACAGTCCGCGCGTCTATGCCAGTCCCGCGTTGCAAGGTGGCCTCTATGCCGCGCCGGACCCGGCCGGCTTCCGCGCCTTCTCCGGCCGCTACCGCACCAAATTCGGCGCCGAGCCGATCCGCACCGCAACGCTCGCTTATGACGCGGTCGCGCTGGTCGCAGCGCTCGCGCGCACGCAAGGCACCACGCGCTTCTCGGCCGACGTGCTCACCAACCCCTCAGGTTTTGCCGGCATCGACGGCCTGTTCCGCTTCCGCGCCGACGGCACCAATGAACGCGGGCTGGCGGTGATGAAGGTGACGACGGGTGGTGGCGTGGCAGTCGCGGGCTCGCCGAAGAGCTTTGGGGCGTGATGGTTTCGTAGCCCGGATGGAGCGCAGCGCAATCCGGGTTCTGTCTCCGCGGCCAGATCGCCCCGGATTGCGCTGCGCTCCATCCGGGCTACGGGATCTCGTTACGCCGCGAGATCTGCGACCACCGCATCCAGCACCGGAAATCCGCTGCTCGTCACGCGCAGGCGTCCCGTCGGATCGACGGTGATGGCGCCTTCCTCGCGCAGCAGCGCGATGCGCTTGGGATCGAGCGGGCGGCCCGACAGCGCGGTGTAGCGCTCGGGGTCGATGCCTTCGGCGAGGCGCAATCCCATCAGCAGAAATTCGTCGGCGCGCTCTTCGCTGTTGAGGAGATCGTCGGTGACGACGCCGTCGCCGTTCGTCTCGACCCGCATCAGCCAGGCTTCGGGGCGTTTCTCGGTGGCGGTGGCGTGGCGGATGCCATCGATATCGAGGCGGCCATGCGCGCCGGGACCGATGCCAGCATACTCGTCGCCGCGCCAATAGACCAGATTGTGCCGGCACTCGGCACCGCGCTGTGCGTGGTTGGAAATCTCGTAAGCCGGCAGGCCGAGCTTGTCGCAAGTCTCCTGCGTGACATCGTAGAGCGCGCGCGCGACCGCTTCGTCCGGCGTCTTCAATTTGCCGGCCTGGTGCAGGCCGAAGAACGGCGTGCCTTCTTCGATCGTCAATTGATAGAGCGACAGATGCTCGGCGGCTTCACCGATCGCGAGACGCAGCTCATCGGCCCACATCGCCGGCGTCTGGTCGGGACGGGCGTAGATCAGATCGAACGAATAACGGTCGAACGAGCGGCGCGCGATCGCCACTGCATCGAGCGCCTCGCGCGCGCTGTGCATGCGGCCCAGCGCTTTCAGCGAGGCATCGTCGAGCGCCTGCACGCCCAGTGAGACGCGGTTGACGCCGGCGGCGCGATAGCCGGCAAAACGTGTTGCTTCGACGCTGGTCGGGTTTGCCTCCAGCGTCACTTCGACGTCGGTGGCAACGTTCCAGTGCGTGCCGATCGCATCGAGCACCGCACCGACCGTCGCAGGCTGCATCAGCGACGGCGTGCCGCCGCCGAGGAAGATCGAGGTGACCTCGCGGCCGGACGAGCGCTCGGCCGTGGTTGCGATCTCGCGGGCGAAAGCGGCGGCAAAGCGCGCCTCGTCGATGGCGGCGTGGCGAACGTGGCTGTTGAAGTCGCAATAGGGGCACTTGGACAGGCAGAACGGCCAGTGCACGTAGACGCCGAAGGCTTCCTTAGCGCGGTTCAAGGCAGATCTCCGCCAGTTTCACGAAGGCGCGGGCACGATGCGACAGGCCGAGGCCGAGCGGCGGCAGGCCGTGCTTCTCGATGCTGGTCATCTCGCCGAAAGTGCGATCGTGTCCGTCCGGCAAAAACATCGGATCGTAGCCGAAGCCGGCGGTGCCGCGCGGCGGCCAGACCAGCGTGCCGTCGACGCGCGCCTCGACCTCTTCGAGGTGATTGTCGGGCCAGGCGACGCAGAGCGCGGAGACGAAATGCGCCTTGCGCTTGTCCGGCGTGGTGGCGCCGCGCTCCTGCAACAGGCGTTCAATCTGCGCCATCGCGGCAGTGAAATCTTTGGAAGGTCCGGCCCAGCGTGCGGAGAAAATGCCGGGCGCGCCGTCGAGCGCGTCGACCACGATGCCGGAATCGTCGGCGAAAGCGGGCAGCTTGGTCGCCTGCGCCGCCGCGATCGCCTTGATCGCGGCGTTGCTGCGGAAATCATTGCCAGTCTCGTCGGGCTCGCCCAGGCCGAGCTCGCCGGCCGACACCGCCTCGATGCCGTAAGGCGTCAACAGTTCCCGCATCTCGGCGAGCTTGCCGGGATTGTGGGTTGCGATGACGAGCTTTCCGGTGATTCGGCGGTGCATGGCTTATTGACTACGCGACCGCCAGTTTCTGCAAGTCGACAAGACGCGCGACGCCCTTGCGTGCCAGCGCCATCAGCGCCAAAAGCTCGTCCTGCGTGAACGGCTCGCGTTCCGCAGTGCCTTGCACCTCGATGATGCGGCCATCGCCGGTCATGACGAAATTGGCATCGGTCTCGGCCTCGGAATCCTCGGCATAGTCGAGGTCGAGCACGGGCGTGCGCTTGTAGATGCCGCAGGAGATCGCGGCGACGTTGTCGCGCATCACGTTGGCCTTGATCATGTTGCGCGTTTTCATCCAGTTGATGCAATCGGCGAGCGCGACCCAGGCGCCGGTGATCGAGGCCGTGCGGGTGCCGCCGTCGGCCTGGAGCACGTCGCAATCGACCGTGATCTGGCGCTCACCGAGCGCTTCGAGATCGACGATGGTGCGCAGCGAGCGGCCGATCAGGCGCTGGATCTCGACGGTGCGGCCGCTCTGCTTGCCGGCGGAAGCCTCGCGGCGGGTGCGCTCCGAGGTCGCGCGCGGCAGCATGCCGTATTCGGCAGTGACCCAGCCGCGGCCCTGACCCTTCAGCCACGGCGGCAGGCGCTCTTCCAGCGTGGCGGTGACCAGCACATGGGTGTCGCCGAATTTCACCAGGCAGGAGCCTTCCGCATATTTGACCACGCCGCGCTCCAGCGTCACGGGGCGCAATTCGTCGGGCGCACGGCGGCTTGGCCGCATGGGAAATCCTCCAAAACTCGCAGGGAATAGGCTGTTCGCGGTGCTTGTAGGGGGGGTGAGGGTGAGCATCAAGGCTTTTCGGTCCCCAACCAACTTTCGAGCAACCGCAAAACCCCGCTTGTCAGGGGCCTCCCGGATGGACAAATTACAAACAGCTGAGAGGAGTTACGTCTGTGGCCCATCACGATCCGATCCATCTGATCGCGCCGCGCGCAGGCCTCGCCCAGCTCAACGAGCGTTCCCGCGACATTTTTCGTCAAATTGTCGAAAGTTATCTCGCGACCGGCGAGCCGGTCGGCTCGCGCAACATCTCGCGTCTGATCGCGATGCCGTTGTCGCCGGCTTCGGTCCGCAACGTCATGGCCGATCTGGAACAACTCGGCCTGATCTATGCCCCACACACTTCCGCCGGCCGGCTGCCGACGGAACTCGGCTTGCGTTTCTTCGTCGATGCCCTGATGCAGGTCGGTGACCTCAATGACGCCGAGCGGCAGTCGATTCAGAGCCAGCTGACATCGGTGGGCCACGCCCAATCGGTCGAGGCGGCGCTGTCGGAAGCGCTGACGCGGCTGTCCGGCCTCACCCGCGCCGCCGCCGTGGTGCTGACGCCAAAATCCAATTCGCGGCTGAAGCATATCGAATTCGTCCGGCTGGAACCGGAAAAGGCGCTGGTGATCCTGGTCGGCGAGGACGGCCAGGTCGAAAACCGCGTGCTGACGCTGCCGCCGGGGGTTCCGTCCTCGGCCATCACCGAAGCCGGCAATTTCCTCAATGCGCGGATTCGCGGCCGGACGCTCGCCGAGGCGCGGCTCGAGATGGAAACCGCGCTCGGAGAGGCCCGCGCCGAGCTCGATCAGCTGACCCAGAAGGTGATTTCGGCCGGGATCGCGAGCTGGTCCGGTGGCGAGAACGAGGACCGCCAGCTCATCGTGCGTGGTCACGCCAATCTGCTCGAGGATCTGCATGCGTTGGAGGATCTGGAACGGGTGCGGCTGCTGTTCGACGATCTCGAGACCAAGCGCGGCGTGATCGATCTGCTCGGCCGCGCGGAAACCGCCGAAGGGGTGCGGATCTTCATCGGCAGCGAGAACAAGCTGTTTTCCCTGTCGGGCTCCTCCACCATCATCTCGCCCTATCGGGACGCCGCCGGCCAGATCGTCGGTGTTTTGGGGGTGATCGGGCCGACGCGGCTGAATTATGCCCGTGTGATCCCGACCGTGGATTACGCCGCCCGCATCGTCAGCCGTCTTCTGGGGGGCTGACCGGCGTTTGAGCCGATCACGGGCGCTTGATTTTCGGCGCCCGAAGCACGATATCCGGGCAAGAAAATCCTCACGAAAAATCCCTCGAGACCAGTTCGAAAAGAGAGCCGATGACCGATCGAGACCGGCAACCCGAAGACACGAGTGCTGCGGCCGGCGAGCCCGTGGTGTCGAAGCCCTACATCATGCCCGACGATCCCGAGCCCGGCTCGGTGGAATTGTTGCAGAAGGAAGTCGCCGAGGCGCGCGACCGCATGCTGCGGACGCTGGCCGAGATGGAGAATCTGCGCAAGCGCACCGCCAAGGAGGTCGCTGACTCCAAGCTCTACGGCGTCACCGGCTTTGCCCGCGACGTGCTCGACATCGCCGACAATCTCCAGCGCGCGCTCGATGCCATTCCGGCCGAGACCCGCGCCGCGGCGGATCCCGGCATGACCTCGCTGATCGAGGGCGTCGAGCTCACCGAGCGCGCGCTGCTCAACGCGCTGGAAAAGCACGGCGTGAAGAAGTTCGATCCGCTGGGCCAGAAGTTCGACCCGAACTTCCAGCAGGCCATGTACGAAGTGCCCGATGCGTCGGTGCCCGCGGGCATCGTCGTTCAGGTCATGCAGGCCGGCTACACCATCGGCGACCGCGTGCTGCGCCCGGCGCTGGTCGGTGTCGCCAAGGGCGGCGCGAAGGCCGCGCCTGCGGCGAACAGCAACGAGGCGAACTGAGCGGCGTAAGCGCCGCTTACGTGCTCACCGCGATATCCGCAGATTGGATCCGCTTCACGCCGGCCTTGGCCATATCGGCCCAGGCCTTGGCGAGCGAGCCCTGATTGTCGATGCCGCGGCAGGCGTCTTCCACGACATAGACCTCGAAGCCCGCCTTGCGCGCATCGAGCGCCGTCCAGGCGACGCAGAAATCCGTCGCCAGACCCGCCACGAACACGCGCTTGATCTTGCGGCCCCTGAGATAGCCGGCAAGCCCCGTCGAGGTCTTGCCGTCGGCTTCGAGGAACGCCGAATAGCTGTCGACGTCCTTGTGAAAGCCCTTGCGGATGACGAGCTCGGCCTGCGGGATCGAAAGATCCTTGGAGAGCGAGGCGCCGTCGGTGCCCTGGACGCAATGGTCGGGCCACAACACCTGCTTGCCGTAAGGAAGATCGATGGTCTCGAACGGCTTCTTGCCGGAATGCGCCGACGCGAACGAGATGTGGCCCGCCGTGTGCCAGTCTTGCGTCATCACCACGTTCGCAAACGCTTTTGCGATTCTGTTGATGACGGGCACCACCTGCTCGCCTTCCTTCACCGCGAGGCTGCCGCCCGGCAGGAAGCAGTTCTGCACGTCGATCACGAGCAGCGCGGAGGTGTCATCCGGCTTGATGGAGGCCGCCGCGAATAGTGCGGTGGGAGCGAGGGCTACGAGAGCGCTGGTCCCCAGCGCCGCCAACACTTGTCGCCGATCCAGCATCGTTCGTCTCCCTCTGATTGATCCACGAGGAGGGAGCCTAATTCCGTTCGTGTACGAACAGAAGCCCGAAAATGCAGCCGGTTCTGTCCAGCCCTTGGGCGCGTTAGCCTTTGGGCTGGATGCCGTCGCGCACGGCGCGGAAGCGGGTGAAGGCGTCCGACCACTGGTCGCGCGGCGCGCTGGCAATGATGCGCAGCGAGGCGCCGCCGCTCGAGAAGCGGATCCACTGCACCACGGTCACCGGGGTCTTGTCCTTGCCGCTGATGCCGTCGATCCGGGTCTCAAAACCCTGCTGGCCGGTGATGCGGATCGGCTCGGACATGGTGACGCGGGATTCGCGGACGCCGGGGATCTGGAGCGCCGCCTCCTGGGCGAAGCGGGCGCGGTCGTCGGCCTGCTGCGGGGTGGCGCCGATCAGGCCGAGGATCATGAACGGCTTCGATTCATAGCCTGTGCTCTCGTTGCCGTCGGCCAGGATGATGCTCGCGCCCGGGACCAGCGTTCGGATGTCCTTGAAACTGGCGAGATCGGTAATCTTGAACGGCATCAACCCGAGCTGCTCGTCGACCGCAACCTCCCTGCGGGTCACGGCGGTCGCAAACATCTGCCGCACCGCCTCGTCGGTGTAGATCTTCGAAGCGTTCTCGGGGACCTGCACCGCGACATAGCCGGAGAAGCCGGCGCCCGGCACGATCATCGAATAGCGCTTCACCGCCGTATCGCCGGCCTTGCCGCTCTCGGTGGTGAAATAGGCGAGGCCCGCCGGCGTCTCGATCTTGTCCGGCTTGACGCCGCTGCCGCCGGCCGGATTGGCGTTGAAGGCGCTCACGACCTCGCCATAGGCGGCCGGCGGCAGCTCGGTGATCAGCACCTTGACGTTGCCGTCCTCGCTCTCGAAGCCCGGAAAGGTCTTCGCCGTGTTCAGCCCGACCAACGGCACCATGCCGAGGCGCAAGCCTGGCGGATAGACGGCGTCGGCGGCGAGGGCCGGAAGTGCCGTGGCAACGAGGAGGGCGATCGCAGCGAGGGGGCGGGTCAGCTTCATGGGCACTCTGATTGGTTCACATTGAGGCCGTTCGATGGTTGGCCACTGGGCCGCTTTGTCGCGCGAAGCAGCCTCGCGGCGGCTGACCGGCCGCCCGCCTTTTAGCGGGTTTGGCGCGCCGGTAACAGGGCCGGGCGGGTCACGGCGGCGGGGTTGGCTGAGACCTGAACCTGTTAATGAATCCTCACCTGCAAGGGCGGTTCAGCCCGGATATGAACTTCCAAAACCCAATGTTTTCACGGCCGAAACTTGCGTTCGGTCCTTGCGGGCCCCACCCCCCCTCCTATATGAGCGTCAACCATCGCAATATCGCGAATGTTTGATCTTAGGGGGTTTCGGTTCGGGTGCCTTCTGGGCCCAGCCAACCTGCCGCAAAAACAAGGATACAGGACCATGGGAAAGGTCATTGGGATCGACCTCGGCACCACGAATTCGTGCGTCGCCGTGATGGATGGCAAGAACGCCAAAGTCATCGAAAATTCCGAAGGCATGCGCACGACGCCTTCGATCGTCGCCGTGACGGACGACGGTGAGCGCCTCGTCGGCCAGCCTGCCAAGCGCCAGGCCGTCACCAATCCCGAGCGCACCTTCTTCGCAGTGAAGCGCCTGATCGGCCGCCGCTACGACGACCCGATGGTCGAGAAGGACAAGAAGCTCGTTCCGTACAAGATCGTGAAGGCTTCCAACGGCGACGCCTGGGTCGAGGCCGACGGCCAGACCTACTCGCCCTCGCAGGTCTCGGCGTTCATCTTGCAGAAGATGAAAGAGACCGCGGAAGCCCATCTCGGCCAGAAGGTCGACCAGGCCGTCATCACCGTCCCCGCCTACTTCAACGACGCCCAGCGCCAGGCCACCAAGGACGCCGGCAAGATCGCGGGCCTTGAAGTGCTGCGCATCATCAACGAGCCGACCGCGGCTGCGCTGGCCTATGGTCTGGACAAGACCAAGGCCGGCACGATCGCCGTATACGACCTCGGCGGCGGCACGTTCGATATCTCCATTCTCGAAATCGGCGACGGCGTGTTCGAGGTGAAGTCGACCAACGGCGACACCTTCCTCGGCGGCGAAGATTTCGACATGCGCCTCGTTGGCTATCTGGCCGACGAATTCCAGAAGGAGCAGGGCATCAACCTGCGCAACGACAAGCTTGCGTTGCAGCGCCTGAAGGAAGCCGCTGAAAAGGCCAAGATCGAGCTGTCGTCGACGACGCAGACCGAGATCAACCTGCCCTTCATCACCGCGGACCAGACCGGCCCGAAGCATCTGACGATGAAGCTCACCCGCGCCAAGTTCGAAGCGCTGGTCGACGACCTCGTCCAGAAGACCGTCGAGCCCTGCCGCAAGGCGCTGAAGGATGCCGGCCTCACCGCCGCCGAGATCGGCGAAGTGGTTCTGGTCGGCGGCATGTCGCGCATGCCGAAGGTCCAGGAGGTCGTGAAGCAGCTGTTCGGCAAGGAGCCGCACAAGGGCGTCAATCCGGACGAAGTCGTGGCGATCGGCGCTGCGATCCAGGCCGGCGTGCTCCAGGGCGACGTCAAGGACGTGCTGCTGCTCGACGTGACCCCGCTGTCGCTGGGCATTGAGACGCTGGGCGGCGTGTTCACCCGCATCATCGACCGTAACACCACGATCCCGACCAAGAAGAGCCAGGTGTTCTCGACCGCCGAGGACAGCCAGAACGCGGTCACCATCCGCGTCTTCCAGGGCGAGCGTGAAATGGCGGCCGACAACAAGATGCTCGGCCAGTTCGATCTGATGGGCATTCCGCCGGCCCCGCGCGGCATGCCGCAGATCGAGGTGACCTTCGACATCGACGCCAACGGCATCGTCAACGTCTCGGCCAAGGACAAGGCCACGGGCAAGGAGCAGCAGATCCGCATCCAGGCCTCCGGCGGCCTGTCGGAAGCCGACATCGACAAGATGGTCAAGGACGCCGAGGCCAATGCCGCGGCCGACAAGCAGCGCCGCGAAGCGGTCGATGCCAAGAACCATGCCGACGCGCTGGTGCATTCCACCGAGAAGGCGCTCGCCGAGCACGGTTCGAAGGTCGCCGAGACCGAGCGCCGCGCCATCGAGGATGCCGTCAGCGATCTCAAGGAAGCGCTGAAGGGCAGCGATGCCGAGGCGATCAAGACCAAGACCAACACGCTGGCCCAGGCTTCGATGAAGCTCGGTGAAGCGATGTATACCCAGCAGGCCGAGGCCGACGCCAAGAGGGATGCGGCCAAGGACGACGTCGTCGACGCGGAGTTCACCGAAGTCGACGACGACAAGAACAACAAGAAGTCCGCCTGATCCCCAAGAGGGTCATGATGCGGACGGCTTGGATCCCACACGCTCAATCGGCCTCTCCCCTCAGGGGGGAGGCCTTCGTGTCGGGCTCGACGGGCGGTTTGCCCGTTACGATCGATCAATTCCCTATAGCTATGCTCAATGCAGCCATGCAGCCCTCTGCCGATCAGCGGAAGGCCGCCTATATCGTCGCGTGGCGACGTCGTTTCGCTCCGACTTGAATCGCGATTGGATAGACCGGGTCAGACATGTCCACCAAGCGCTGCTATTACGAAACCCTCGAAGTCGAACGCTCTGCCGACGATTCCGCCTTGAAATCGTCCTTCCGCAAGCTTGCGATGAAATTTCATCCCGACCGCAATCCGGGGGATGACACCAGCGAGGTCAAGTTCAAGGAAATCAACGAGGCCTACGAGGTCCTGAAAGACAAGGACAAGCGCGCGGCCTATGACCGTTTCGGCCATGCTGCCTTCGAGCAGGGTGGTCCCGGTGGCGGCGCCGGCTTCGGCGCGGGCTTCGCCTCCTCCTTCTCAGACATCTTCGAAGATCTGTTCGGCATGGCCGGACAGCGCGGCCGTGGCGGCCGCGAGCGTGGCGCCGATTTGCGCTACAACATGGAAATCACCCTCGAGGAAGCCTTCGGCGGCAAGACCGCGCAGATCGAGATTCCGGTCTCCGTCACCTGTGAAGCCTGCTCGGGGATCGGCGCCAAGGCCGGTACAAAGCCGAAGGCCTGCTCGACCTGCGGCGGCGCCGGCCGCGTGCGACAGTCGCAGGGCTTCTTCACCCTCGAGCGCACTTGCCCCGGCTGCCAGGGCCGCGGCCAGATGATCGAGGATGCCTGCCCGTCCTGTTCGGGTCAGGGCCGGGTCACCCGCGAACGGAATCTGTCGGTCAACATTCCGCAAGGCGTCGAGGATGGCACCAGGATCAGGCTCGCCGGCGAAGGCGAAGCCGGCGTCCGCGGCGGCCCGCCCGGCGACCTCTACATCTTCCTGTCGCTGGCCCAGCACCAGTTCTTCCAGCGCGACGGCGCCGATTTGCATTGCCGCGTGCCGATCTCGATGGTGACCGCGGCGCTCGGCGGCGAATTCGAGGTGCCGACCATCGACAAGGGCAAGGCCAAGGTGAAGGTGCCCGCCGGCACCCAGTCCGCCCGTCGATTCCGCATTGCATCAAAAGGCATGCCCGTGCTGCGTTCGCGCCAGATGGGCGACATGTACGTCCAGGTCGTGGTCGAGACTCCGCAGAACCTCACCAAGAAGCAGCAGGAATTGCTGGCCGAGTTCGACAAACTTTCCTCCGGTAACACCCAACCGGAATCCGAGGGCTTCTTCACCAAGGTCAAGGATTTCTTCGGTAATCGGGCGAGTTGAGCCGGCTTGACCGTACCGCCTTCGGGCTATACCTGTTTATGACCATTTTCTGACACGCCGCGGTCACGCGGTCCCGGCCGGTCCTGACATGCCATTGCCATCGTCCGCGCGTGCGTTGAAGAAGCCCCGTCTTGACGACGAGGTGCGCTTTCTAAGATCGTGGATCGAAAAGCCCCTCCACATGGGCGCGGTGATGCCGTCAGGCAAGCTGCTCGCCCGGACCATGGCCCGTTACGTCGATATCAATTCGGATGCACCGGTGGTCGAGCTCGGGCCCGGCACCGGCGCCATCACTTCGGCGCTGGTTCAGCGTGGCGTCGACCAAAAGCGTCTCGTCCTCGTCGAATACAATCCAGGCTTCTGCGCGCTGCTGCGCGACCGCTATCCGCAGGCCAAAGTGGTGCAGGGCGATGCCTATCGTCTGCGCGACACGCTCTGGAATGTGCTGAGTGCCCCGGCATCTGCGGTGGTTTCCGGCCTGCCGCTGGTCACGAAACCGATGCTGACGCGGCTGCGGCTCATTCGCGACGCCTTCACGGCGCTCGCGCCCGGCGCGCCCTTCGTCCAGTTCACCTATGCCGTGGTGCCGCCGATCCCGAAATCGCTGCCAGGCGTGTCCACAGAGGCCTCGGAACGGATCTGGATGAACCTTCCGCCGGCCCGCGTCTGGGTGTATCGCAAGGACTAATTCCGCCGGCTTCCTCTCATGCGCGGCGGGCTCGTTTCGCCGAACGTATGGAAGCGGATGTCCGCACCCAAAATCCTGGTCATTCCCGGCTCGCTCCGCACCGGCTCGCACAACGCGAAGCTGGCGGCGGTAGCGAGCTATGAATTCGCCCAGGCCGGCGTCGACACCACCCGCATCTCGCTCGCCGATTTTCCGCTGCCGATCTACGACGGCGACATCCAGGCCAAGTCCGGCGTGCCCAAGCACGCGATCAATCTCAAGCGCATGATCGGCGCGCATCATGGCGTGCTGATCGTCTCGCCTGAATACAACGCCTCGGTGCCGCCGCTCCTGAAGAACGCGATCGACTGGGTGAGCCGCGTGCAAGATCCGCACGAGGCGCGCGGCGACGTCTTCCGCAGCCGTGCCTTCGCGCTCGCCGGTGCCTCGCAGAGCCGGCTCGGCGCCGCCCGTGCGCTGCAGGCGTTGCGGCTGATCCTGACCTCCTGCCACGCCAATGTGATCGCCAGCCAGCTCACGCTCGCCTTTGCCGACCAGGCCTATGACGATATGGACAGGCTCAAGAACCAGGCCGACAGCGACGGGCTGAAGGAGATGGTGCGGCAGTTGATCGACATTTCCCAACGCATGATGTGAGGTGACATGACGCCAGCCGAAATCGTCCCGAAGGACCGCCTGATCGTTGCGCTCGATTTGCCCAGCGTTGATGCCGCGGAGGCGATGATCAACTGGCTCGGCGACAGCGTCACTTTCTACAAAATCGGCTATCGCCTCGCTTATGCCGGCGGCTTGCCGCTGGTCGCGAAGCTTGCCGACAAGGGCAAGAAAGTCTTTCTCGATCTCAAGCTGCACGACATCGGCAACACCGTGACGCAAGGCGTCGAGAGCATCACAAAGCTAGGTGCGACCTTCCTCACCGTGCATGCTTATCCGCAGACCATGAAGGGCGCCGTCGAAGGCCGCGGCAGCTCGAAGCTGAAGATCCTCGCCGTCACGGTGCTGACCTCGTACAATGAGGACGATCTGCACGCGGCCGGCTACCGGCTCGGCGTCTCCGAGCTCGTCGAAGCCCGCGCGCAGCAGGCGCAGGTGCTTGGCATTGACGGGCTGGTGTCCTCGCCTGAGGAAGTAGGTCACCTGCGCAAGATCGTCGGCCACCAGATGCGTCTCGTCACGCCCGGCATTCGCCCGGCGGGTTCGGCAACCGGCGACCAGAAGCGCATCATGACGCCCGGTCGTGCAATTGCCGCGGGCGCCGATTATCTCGTCGTCGGTCGGCCGGTGGTGGAAGCCTCGGACCCGAAGGCGATCGCGGAGGCCATTCAAGCCGAGATTGCGCAAGCACTTGGCTGAGTAACGACCAAGGAGAACAACAATGGCAAAAGGCTACTGGATCGGGCGCGTCGATGTCAGCAATGACGAGGGCTATAAGCCCTACGCCGTCGCCAACGGTCCGATCTTCAAGAAATGGGGTGGCCGCTTCGTCGTCCGCGCCGGCAAGTTCACCACCGTCGAGGGCGCCAGCCGCACCCGCAACGTCGTGATCGAATTCCCGGACTACAAGACCGCGATCGCCTGCTACAATTCGCCGGAATACCAGGCCAACATCAAGGTGCGTCAGCCGCACGCGATCGCCGACCTTATCATCATCGAGGGCTATGACGGCCCGCAGCCGTCGGACGGCTGAGGCGCCTTCACCCTCCCCTGGAGGGTCCCTGGAGGGGGAGGGTGAAGGCGCGACCCTGCCCAATCCCCCTCGGTTGCCGGAACTGCCTCCCCCCGCTACAACGCATCTGAGAGGATCGCACCATGTCAGACATGCGCTTGATTGTTGCTGGGGCCGGCGGCCGGATGGGCCGCGCGCTGACGCGGGCGATTGCCGACAGCAAAGGCGCGGTTGTGGTGGGCGCCCTGGAGGCGCCGGGCTCCGAGTTGCTCGGCAAGGATGCCGGCATGCTCGCAGGCCTGCCTGCCAACGGGATCAAGGTGTCCGCCGACCTCTGGGCGATGTCGAAAGACGCCGACGGCATTCTGGATTTCACCGTGCCGGCCGCGACCATCGCCAATGTCGCGATCGCCGCCGAACGCGGGCTCGTCCATGTCATCGGCACCACCGGGCTGTCGGGCTCCGACAACGCCGTGATCAAGAGCGTCACCAACCGCGCGGTCGTGGTGCAGTCCGGCAATATGAGCCTGGGCGTCAATCTGCTCGCCGCGGTGGTCAAGCGCGTCGCCAAGGCGCTCGACGAGAGTTTTGACATCGAGATCGTCGAAGCCCATCACCGCATGAAGATCGATGCGCCCTCCGGCACCGCGTTGATGCTGGGGCAGGCGGCGGCGGCCGGCCGCGGCATCTCGCTCGAGAACAATGCGGAACGCGGCCGCGACGGCATCACCGGCGCGCGCAAGCCGGGCGCGATCGGCTTTGCCAGTTTGCGCGGCGGCACCGTCGCCGGCGAGCACAGCGTCACCTTCCTCGGCCCGTTCGAGCGCTTGACGCTGTCGCATCTCGCCGAAGACCGCATGCTGTTCGCGCACGGCGCGCTGAAGGCGGCCCTGTGGGCACATGGCAAGAAGCCGGGGCATTATTCGATGGCCGACGTGCTCGGCCTTGCAGATATCTGAAATCAGCCAACGGAAAGCAGTCTATGAGCGAACGTCTTCTCGTGCTGGTGCGGCACGGCCAGAGCGAATGGAATCTGAAGAACCTGTTCACCGGCTGGAAGGATCCAGACCTCACCGAGCTCGGCGTCAAGGAAGCCTCCGAGGCCGGCCGCAAGTTGAAGGCACAGGGACTCGTGTTCGACGTCGCCTACACCTCAGTGCTGACGCGCGCGCAGCACACGCTCGACCTCATCCTCGATGAGCTCGGCCAGAAAGGCCTGCCGACATCGAAGAACCTCGCGCTGAACGAGCGCGACTATGGCGATCTCTCCGGCCTCAACAAGGACGACGCGCGCAAGAAATGGGGCGAGGACCAAGTGCTGATCTGGCGCCGCTCCTACGATGTGCCGCCGCCCGGCGGCGAAAGCCTGAAGGATACGCTGGCGCGGGCGCTGCCGTATTACGTTCAGGAGATCCTGCCCGGCGTGCTCAATGGCAAGCGCACCCTGGTTGCCGCCCACGGCAACTCGCTGCGCGCGCTGATCATGGTGCTGGAAAAGCTCTCGCCCGAAGGCATCTTGAAGCGCGAGCTCGCGACCGGTGTGCCGATTATTTATCGGCTCAATGCGGATTCGACGGTGGCCTCGAAGCTGGACCTGGCGGGGTAGCTCTTCGCCTCTCCCCGCTTGCGGGGAGAGGCCGGATTGCATCGAAGATGCAATCCGGGTGAGGGGGACTCTCCGCGAGTCCGACTGTCACCGTCGCTGCGGAGACTCCCCCTCACCCCACCCCTCTCCCCGCAGGCGGAGCGAGGGAGAAGGGTCACTGCATCCCCAGCTGCCCGGCCTCCCAGCCCAGCATCGCCTGTTTGCGGGTGATGCCCCAATGGTAGCCGGTGAGCGTGCCGCTCTTGCCGAGTGCGCGGTGGCAGGGCACGACGAAGGAGACCGGGTTCTTGCCGACGGCAGCACCGACGGCGCGCGACGCCTTCGGGTTTTTGATGTTGCAGGCGATATCGGAATAGGACACGGCGCGTCCCATCGGAATCCGGAGCAGCGTCTCCCACACCCGCACCTCGAAATCGGTGCCGATCAGCACCACGCGCAGCGGCTGGTCCGGCCGCCACAGTTTGGTGTCGAAGATGCGCTGCGCCAGCGGCGCGGTGCCTTCATGGTCCTCGACGTAAGTGGCGTTCGGCCAGCGCCGCGTCATGTCGGCAAGCGCAGCCTTCTCCTCGCCGGGATCGGCAAAGGCAAGGCCCGACAGGCCGCGATCGGTCGCGATCACGATCGCGGTGCCGAACGGACACGGATGAAAGCCGTAGCGCAAGGTCAATCCGGCGCCGCCGTTCTTCCATTCGCCCGGCGACATCGCCTCATGGGTGACGAAGAGATCGTGCAGCCGGCCCGGGCCGGAGAGCCCAGAATCGAGTGCCGCGTCGAGAATGCTCGCGGAGTCCCGCAGCAGGCCCTTCGCGTGGTCCAGGGTGAGCGCCTGCATGAAGGCCTTCGGTGTGATCGACGCCCAGCGACGGAACAGATGGTGCAGCTCGTCCGGCGTCACGCCGGCCGCATCCGCCATCGCCTCGATGGTCGGCTGCGCGCGCCACTTCTCCGAGATGAAGGCGATGGCCCGGCGCACGGAATCATAGTCGCGTAGCGCGGCGTTCTGGGGGCCCGGCTTGGCCAGGCGCTGGTCATGTATGGCGAGTGTCATCATGACCGGAAATGTAGGAGAGGGGAGGCTTCGAAACCACCCGATTTCCGACTGCGCTCAGTTGACCGGATTATAGGTCGGCCCGCGCCTGGCGGCGTTCAGCGCTTCGACCAAGGCTTTGTAAAAACTAGCCTTTTCTTCCGGTCCCAAAAAACCGGCGATCTGGATCCGGCGGCCGCGCGAAATCAGATAGAGGTGTTCGAGGCCAAAGTCCTCGTCGACCTCCTGGTCGAGCCGGACCCAGAGCGGATTGAAGGTCCATTCGGCGACCTGGCCGCGGTAGCTGACACGTCGCACGCGCAACTCGGTCGGAGTGACCACGATCTCTTCGCTCGCACGCGCGGCGCGGAAATTGACCTTGAAAGCCCACCAGATCACCAGCACGTCGAGGCCGAAGAAGCCGAACACCGGCCAAGCCCCCATCATCAGGAACGCGATGCCGGTGACGAAGCTGACCACGCTCAAAAACAGCATTACGGCGAGAAAGCCGGTGCGGTTCAGCGAGCGATGTGGCGTCAGCCGCGCGGACAGGATCTGCACGTCCTCCTCGCGCTCAATTTCGTTGCCTGTGCTCATCATCCCTCAGTATATCCCGATCATGGCGAAAATCATCCGCAAGCCGGTCCCGCGCAAGGCGGCCGCGACGAAGAAGACGGCAAAAATGGCCGCGGCAAAGCCCGAGTCTTCCGCTAAGAAATCGGCGCCGGTGAAGACCAAGGCCGCAAAACCCAAACCTACAAAATCGAAGTCCACAAGACCTTGGACGCCGGCGGAGATCCACGAGGTCTTCAGCCGTTTCCGCAAAGCCAATCCGGAGCCGAAAGGCGAGCTCGAGCACGTCAATCCTTTCACACTGTTGGTCGCCGTGGTGCTCTCGGCGCAGGCGACCGACGCCGGGGTCAATAAGGCGACACGCACATTGTTCGAGGTCGCCGACACCCCGCAGAAGATGCTCGATCTCGGCGAAGAGCGTTTGCGCGACTACATCAAGACCATCGGCCTCTACCGCACCAAGGCGAAGAACGTGATCGCACTGTCGGCCAAGCTGCTCGCCGAGTTCGGCGGCGTGGTGCCGCGGACACGCGCGGAGATCGAGTCGTTACCGGGCGCCGGCCGCAAGACAGCCAATGTCGTGCTCAACATGGCCTTTGGCGAGCACACCATGGCGGTCGACACGCATGTCTTCCGTGTCGGCAATCGCACCGGGATCGCGCCCGGCAAGACGCCGCTCGAAGTCGAGCTCGGGTTGGAAAAAGTGATCCCGTCCGAATTCATGCTGCATGCCCATCATTGGCTGATCCTGCATGGCCGCTACACCTGCCTCGCGCGCAAGCCGCGCTGCGAGGTATGCCTGATCAACGATCTTTGCCGATGGCCGGAGAAGACGGTCTGAGGCAGTATTCGCCCGTCTTTCCGGAACGATGTGAAGCAAGTCAGTTTTGGGGCACGCAGCTCACGCATGATTGAGCGCGGGAAGATTTCGCCGGCATCGTCCTGCTGCAAGTGGTTGGGCAGTCGACGACGCCGCTGATCATCATCGCGCGATGGCCGCGCTCGGCTTCATCGCGCTGATCACCCGCGCGCCGCCGGGCCCGTTCACGCCGGCGCCGTTTGGTTTCGCCAAGATGCTGCTGCGAAAGTGCGGGGTAAAGGTGGCCTGATAAGTCTCACCGCATCGAGCGCGCCGGCTCGATCAGCTCCGGCCGCGAGCCCGACAGGCGCTTGTGCATGTGGACCATGAAGGCCATTGCGAAGATCGGCGTCGCCAAGTTCACAACCGGGATCGAGACGAAGGCCGCGATGAAGAGACCCGCGGTGAAAATCGTCGCGGCATTGTCGCGCCGCATTGCCTTGGCGTCCTCCGGTGAGCGGAAGCGCATTGCGGCAAGCTCGAAATATTCGCGTCCCAACAGCCAGGCCGCGGCGAGGAAGAAGACCAGGAAACCGGCGCCGGCCAGGAACACCAGCGGGAGCGCGATGAGATAGACCAGAATCGTCAGCAGCGCGGTCTTGATGCCCTCGGCGATCGCCTGGTTGAACGGCAACGCTGTGCCCGGCCGCTCGGCGGGATAATATTCGCGTTCGACGATGTCGGCGACGTCGTCGACGAAGAAGCTCGCCACCAGCGAGGTGATGGCGGGCATCAGGAACACGCTGCCGAACACGACGCCGAGACCCGCCGCGATCGAGATGATCCAGGCCAGCACGTCGAGCGACGTGTGCCAGCTCGGTCCGAGCAGGCCTTCCAGCCAAACCTCGCCATAGGTCGCGAACCAGCTCAACAGCCGCTGCAACCCGATCGCCAGCACGACGATCAGCACCAAGGCGAGCCCGATCGATCGCCACAGGATCGAGCGCATCGGCGGCGACAACATTTGCGACAGCGCCTTGATGGCGGCATCCAGCATGGAACTACCCCTCACGAAACCACCCGCGAGAGGTAGACACCCCAGACCGCTTCGGCAAGGGACGCTGACCTTGTCTCGCCTCCGGCCTAAGGCTCCGCGACGATGCTGGCCCAGCAAGTGATGGCGCTACAGACCGTGCTCCAGCGGCCGAACCCCTTGTAGATCTGGGCGGCGACCTGCTCCTGCTGCTTCAGCGTGCCTTCGGCCTTGATCTGCGGATCCGAGACGTTGCGGATCGCAAGCCAGCGCGGCGCCTTGGCGCCCATCTCCTGCGCCACGAGGCCGAGGATGGCGTCGCCCATCTCGGAGACGTCTCCGAGCCCCTGCAGCTTAAAATGATTATCCGAGGTGTCGAAGCCGAAGAAATCGGTGGTCACGACGGACGACGACAGCTCGCTCGGCTTGGTGATGAAGATCTTCGGCGCGCGGGTGTTGGTCTTCGGCAATTGCCCGGCATTGGCCTTGAACAGGGTCTTGGCCTGCGCGAATTTCGCCGTCTTGGCCGGCTCGCTGGAAAAATGCCCCTGCGCAAAGGGCTGCTTCTTGAACTTCGACAGGCAGTCGAAGCGCACGATCGGGCTGACGATGACGTCGCCGACCTCGACCGCCTTGCCGATGCCGCCGGCCGTGCCCGTGGTGATGACGAGCGTGGGCTGCACCTCGGTGAGGATCTGGCGCCAGACGTCGATGTTCGGCAGCTGCGGGCCATCCTGCGACATGTGCGAATCGGACTTGAAGACCACGACCGTCTTCTTGCCGATCGTCGTGGTCCAGAAGGCGCCGAGCCGTTTCAGCTCCTTGGCCGGGCAGCCGTTGCGCATCTTCATGGAGATCGTTGCGTAATTGTGCGTGTAGGGCAAATAGTCGTTGCGCGAATCCTTGCCCGGCGTCAGCACCCGGCTGAGCGCGTGGCCCTCGTCGACGGTCCAGGTCACGACCAGCACGTCGGCGCGCGGCAGCGGGCCATTGCCGTCACCTGCGGGCTTCGGCCCGGTCTGCGGCGCAAGGCCCTTGGGCCACGGAATGTCGGTGAAGCGCGACAGCCCGGTCGCGGTCGAGAAGGCCAGGAATTCGCGGCCTTCGGTCGATTCGGAATCGAAATCGATGATCTCGCGCTGAAAGTCTTCCGGCGTGACCTTCGCGGTCTTCTTCACGGCGGCATCCGCGATGCGCTTGACCACGAAGGTCTCGCGTGGCGGCGGTGTGGTGATCGGATCGAACCCGAGATTTCTCTCAACCCATTTGCGGTCAGCAGGCATCGCGCGGTCTCCGCCAATTATTTCGGACAAGCGTCTTTCATTGGTCGGCCAAGCAGGCCAACGGTTGCAATCTTAGATCGAAATCGTAGGCACCGAATGGTCCGGGCTATTGACCGATTTCGTGCCGATATGAGGCGAGGGAGGTTTGGCTCTGCCAAACTAGAGTACTTCTGAAAAAAATCGATCAATCGTCTGAACCAATTCGTCGCTGAGATTACACCTATAGTTGAGATGTGACAATTCGCCTTCCAATCACAAACGGAGGAAGTCATGGCAAGCTCGACCAGGAAAGTCGCGTTGGTGAACAGCGCCCGGAAATTGCCGAAGGGGGCCAAGCTCGTCGGCGCGGCCGATCCCAAACAGGAAATCGAGATCAGCGTCCGCCTGCGTGCCAAGCGCGCCGACGACGCGCAGGTGATGGCGCTCGGCGCGCAACCGCCGCGCGAGCGGGACTATCTTTCCCGCACCGAGTTCGCCCAGCAGATGGGCGCCGATACGGCCGACGTCGCCAAGATCGACGAATTTGCCCATCACCACGAGCTCAACGTCAAGAGCGTGCACCTGGCCTCCCGCACGGTGAAGCTCACCGGGACTGTGAAGGCGATGAGCGCGGCCTTCGGCGTCAAGCTCAACAAGGTCCGGCATGACGGCGCGATGTACCGGATGCGCAAGGGCAATGTGCAGATCCCGGCCGAGCTCGAAGGCATCGTGGTCGGCGTGCACGGCCTGGACAATCGGCCGGTGGCGCAGCCGCACTTCCGGCGCACGATGGCGAAAAAAAACGCGACGGCGCGCGCGGGGCAGGGCGGCAGCTTCTCGGTCGAACAGATTGCCCAGCTTTACAACTTCCCGGGTGACGAGACCGGCGCAGGCCAGTGCATCGCCATCATCGAACTCAACGACATCGACCAGAAGGGCCATCCCACCGGTGCCGGCTACAAGACCTCGGACCTGAAGAGCTTCTTCAAGAAGGCCGGCATTCCGATGCCGCAGATCGCGCCCGCGAGCGTCGACGGCGGCGCCAACAAGCCCGGCCATTCCGATGCCGACGGCGAGGTCGTGCTCGATATCGAGGTCGCCGGCGCGATCGCGCCCGGTGCCAGGATCGTGGTCTATTTCGCGCCCAACACCACCAACGGCTTCATCGATGCGGTGAAGGCCGCGGTCCACGACACCGCGCGAAAACCCTCGGTGATCTCGATAAGCTGGGGCGGACCGGAAGATCCGGCGGGCTCGCAGCAGTTCGTCGATGGCCTCAACGAGGCGATCCGTGATGCCGCCGCGATGGGCGTCACCGTTTGCGTCGCCGCCGGCGACAAAGGCTCGGCGGACATGGCGCAGGGCTGGGACGGCAAGCCGCACGCAGACTTCCCGGCTTCCAGCCCATTTGCACTGGCCTGTGGCGGCACCAATCTGAGGGCGTCGAACGGCACGATCACCGAAACGGTCTGGAACGGTGGCCCGCAGGATGGCGCGGGTGGCGGCGGCGTCAGCATTGTATTCCCCAGGCCGCAATACCAGGCCAACGCCCATGTGCCGAAATCACCATCGCACTCGGTCGGGCGCGGCGTGCCCGACGTTTCCGGCGATGCCGATCCCGCGACCGGCTACCAGATCTTCCTCAACGGCGTCATGACCACGATCGGCGGCACCAGCGCGGTGGCGCCGCTGATGGCCGGACTGATCGCCCGCATCAACGAGGCCACGACCAAGAAATTCGGCAAGACGGTCGGCTTCATCAACCCGCTGATCTACGCCTCGCACGCGCAAGGCGTGTTCCGCGACATCACGATCGGCAACAACGACATCACCGGCTCCCTGCACGGCATGTACAAGGCCGGCCCCGGCTGGGACGCGTGTTCCGGCCTTGGCGTCCCCAACGGCGCCGCGTTGCAGAACCTGCTGGCCGCGTGAGTTCGCAGACGCTCTTCTCCCTCTCCCCGTTCTGACGGGGAGAGGGGTTTGCACCGTCTATGTGATTTGAAGCCTATTCGTGCCGGTGCCCGTGCTTGCGTGGTTTCGCCGGCTTCCTCTCGTCCGTCGGGATCATCACCACACGGCCGTAGCGCACGCCGCGTTCGGCGATGATGTGGTCGGCGAAATGCTTGACCTCGCCGGCTGTGCCCTTCAGCGCCGTCATCTCCATGCAATTGTTGTCGTCGAGATGGACGTGCAGGGTTGCCAGCGCGAGGTCGTGATGGCCGTGGAATTCCTGCACCAGGCGCTTTGAGAGATCGCGCGCGGCGTGGTCGTAGACATAGACGAGGCCGGCGACGCAGTGACCGCTCTGCGCGGTGTCCTCGGTCGATTGCTGAAGCCCGGCGCGCGCGAGATCGCGAATGATCTCGCTGCGGTTCTGGTAGCCGCGCGCTTCGGCTGCGGCATCGATCTCCGCCAGCAAATCGTCCTCGATCGTGATGGTGATGCGTTGCATGAATGCCCCTACGCCTTCAGCCGGTCTCTCTTACCTCGCCCCGCTCGCGGGGAGAGGTCGGAATTCAAGCGTAGCTTGAATTCCGGGTGAGGGGGACTCTCCGCGAATGCAACTCTTACCGTCCCTGTGGAGACTCCCCCTCACCCCAACCCTCTCCCCGCAAGCGGGGCGAGGGAGCGCACCTCCATATCACAGCCGGGTTGCGCGCAGCCGCAGCGCATTGCCGACCACGCTCACCGAGGACAGCGCCATCGCGGCGGCCCCGATGATCGGCGACAGCAGCACGCCGAAGGCGGGATAGAGGATGCCGGCGGCGATCGGAATGCCGGCGGCGTTGTAGATGAAGGCAAAGAACAGGTTTTGCCGGATATTGCCCATCGTCGCCTGCGACAGCTTTCGCGCGCGGACGATGCCGGTGAGGTCGCCCTTCAGCAGGGTGATGCCGGCGCTCTCCATCGCCACATCGGTGCCGGTGCCCATGGCGATGCCGACATCGGCCGCCGCCAGCGCCGGGGCGTCGTTGACGCCGTCGCCGGCCATCGCGACGCTGCGACCGGCCTTTTGCAGTTTTGTAACGACTGCGCTCTTCTGGTCCGGCAGCACCTCGGCCTCGACATCGGCGATGCCGAGCCGGCGCGCGACGGCTTCCGCCGTGGTGCGGTTGTCGCCGGTCAACATGATCACCTTGATGCCCTCGGCGGCGAGCGCCTTCAGCGCCTCCGGGGTCGAGGCCTTGACCGGATCGGCGATCGCGAACAGGCCGGCGAGCACGCCGTCGATCGCCATGTTGATGACGGTCGCGCCGTCGCCGCGCAGACGTTCGGCCTCGGCGTCGAGCGCCCGGGTGTCGATTCCGATCGACGACAGGTATTTTGCGTTGCCGAGCACGATGGTCTTGCTGTCGATCTTGCCGGTCGCGCCCTTGCCGGTTGGCGAATCGAACTCTTCCACCTGGCTCAGCGAAAGCTGCTTCTCCTTCGCCGCGCGCAGGATGGCGTCAGCGAGTGGATGTTCGCTGGCGCGCTCGACGCTGGCCGCAAGCCGAAGGACGTCGTCCTCGGCAAAGCCGGCCGCCGGCATGATCGACACGACTTTGGGCTTGCCTTCGGTCAGCGTGCCGGTCTTGTCGACCACGAGCGTGTCGATCTTCTCCATCCGCTCCAGCGCTTCGGCATTCTTGATCAGGACGCCGGCATGCGCGCCGCGGCCGACGCCGACCATGATCGACATCGGGGTCGCCAGCCCCAGCGCGCAGGGGCAGGCGATGATCAGCACGCTGACGGCGGCGACGAGGCCGAAGGCGAGCCGCGGCTCCGGCCCGAACCAGGCCCAGGCTGCGAACGCAACGACAGCGACGGCGATGACCGTCGGCACGAACCAGCCCGCGACCTGGTCGGCCAGCCGCTGGATCGGCGCGCGCGAGCGCTGCGCGTCCGCGACCATCTGGACGATCTGCGACAGCAGCGTCTCGCGCCCGACCTTGTCCGCGCGCATGATGAAGCTGCCGGACTGGTTGAGCGTACCCGCGATCACCTTGGCGTCGACCTCCTTGGTGACCGGCATGGATTCGCCTGTCACGAGGGATTCATCGAGCGAGGAGCGGCCCTCGAGAATGATGCCATCGACCGGCACCTTCTCGCCGGGACGAACGCGCAAGCGGTCGCCGGCATGGAGCGTATCGATCTCGACCTCGTGCTCGTTGCCATCAGGCTCGACGCGGCGCGCGGTCTTCGGCGCGAGCTGTAGCAGCGCCTTGATTGCGCCGGACGTCGCGTCACGGGCGCGCAGTTCCAGCACCTGGCCGAGCAAAACCAAGACGGTGATGACGGCGGCCGCTTCGAAATAGACAGAAACCGCGCCGCCATGGCCGCGGAAGGTGTCGGGGAAAATCTGCGGCGCGATGGTGCCGATCAGGCTGTAGACATAGGCGACGCCCGTGCCCATCGCGATCAGCGTGAACATGTTGAGGTTGCGGGAGAGCAGCGACTGCCAGCCGCGGACGAAGAACGGCCAGCCGGCCCAGACCACGACGGGCGTGGCGAAGACGAGCTGGATCCAGTTCGACAGCGTCGGGTCGATCCAGTTGTGCGGACCGGCGAGATGGCCGCCCATTTCCTGCACCACCGCGGGCAGCGCCAGTGCGCCGCCGATCCAGAATCGCCGTGTCATGTCGGCGAGTTCGGGATTGGGGCCGGTTTCCAGGCTCGCCACTTCCGGCTCCAGCGCCATGCCGCAGATCGGGCAGGTGCCGGGTCCGACCTGGCGGATCTCCGGATGCATCGGACAGGTGTAGATAGTGCCTGTCGGCATCTCCGGCTCGGGCGCTTTCGTTTTAGCAAGATACTTTGCGGGATCGGCGGCGAATTTCGTGCGGCAGCCGGCCGAGCAGAAATGGAAGGTCTCGCCGTGATGCTCAAAGCGGTGCTTTGAGGTCGCGGGATCGACCGTCATGCCGCAGACGGGATCGAGGGCTTTTGTCGCGGCTGCGCCGTGCTCACGATGATGGGCATGGCCGGCATGATCGCCGTGGCCGCCGCAACAGGATGAGGCCTCGGGCTTGGGAGCGGGCGGTGTCGTCTTGGAAGAACAGCCGCATCCGGAAGCAGCGTCTGAATTGTGGTGATGATTGTGTTTGGCGTCGTTCATCCCAATGCTCCGGCCTTGCAACATATACCCTAGGGGGGTATATAGGCCCCATGCGCAAGGACATCAAGGCATCAGTCGGAAAACGTCTCGGCCGGATCGAGGGCCAGGTTCGCGGCCTCTCAAAAATGGTCGAGGAGGACCGCTATTGCATCGACATCGTCACGCAGATCTCGGCCGTGCGCGCCGCGCTGCGCCGGGTTGAGGAAGAGGTCTTGAAGGATCACGTCGCCCATTGCGTCGAGCACGCTATCTCGAGCGGCGACAAGGCCGATCAGCGCGAGAAGATCGCGGAGCTGATGGCAGTGATCGGGCGGGCGGAGCGGTAGGGTTCTCGTCCTGGCTTTCCCGGGACGACCCGGACTGACCTACGCTGCCCTCTCGCGCGTTCGTCCCCGCCGTCTTGGGCGGTACATCGCGAGCCGTTTCAGCAGCGGGAAATGCCCGGAGACGGTGATGGGCTCGACCATCTCTGCGCCCTGCGCGCTTACTTGCTCAGCCGGAACTTGACCCGGCGCTTCTTCGTCAATCGCTTCAGGAACGAGCGGCGGCGCACTGATCGTTTCTGGAAACACCCCGAAGGAGCCCGCTACCTCCTCGAGCGGCTTTTGCTTGTCGGCCCAGTGCAAGGCTGTGTAGTCGAAGCCATGCACGATGGTGGGTTTGACCACTTCGAAATAGGGCGAGATGTCGAAGTCGCGGGGCATGTAGAGCGAGGAATCGCGGATGTGCAGGATCTCGCGGCGAGCAGCGCGGCTGCCCGCCTTGGTGATCTTCGGCAGGATCGGATAACGCACGGCGTCGAACGCCTGCGCGATCAGCGCCGAGCAGATGATCTTGGTCGGATCGCCCGAGCCGATCGCGATCATGCGCCGCCGCCAGCGCTGCGGCACCGGTAGCGGGAACAGGAAGCGCATCAAATCGATGATGTTCTTGGTGTCGTAGCCGAAGCCGATGCGATTGATCGCGTAACGGCAGACCGTGGTGCGGTCCTCGTAGGACAGCCCGACCGGGCGGCAGATGCGGGTGTGATAGGGAAAATATTTCGATAGCGGCGCGGAGGTGACGCCCTCGCCGATATTGGCCTCGATCAGCACATGCGGTTCGCCGTCAGGCTCCGATGCGCCCTCGACCGGGCCGACATAGAGCGCGGCATGCGACCAGGTCGACTGCGTCAGATATTTGATGATGCCGGAGATGCGGTTGTTGCCCTCGACCAGAATCACGTCGCCGGGCTGGATCACGCCGCGCAGGTGCTCGGGGTCGCTCGGCGTGAACGGCTCGTAGCCCGGCACCTCCTTCGAGAGGTACGCGGCTATCACCTTGCCGACTGAATCTAGGACCGTCCCCATGAACTCTCCCCAACGGTCTTTTCCGGCCGTCTTTTTTCCATCTGTAGCATGGTCGAAACCTGTTGCAATTCGGTTCATGGCTCTGTGAGCTCAAGCATGATTGATTCACCATGATGGTTGCTGCGCAACATCAGATGCGGCAAGGTTCTGGGGCTGTTCCCGTTCGCCGCAAGTCTCCGGAAACCATGACATGACAATCACGCGCCGCAGCTTCCTATCGGCGTCGGCGGGCTTCGCCGCGATGCCGGTCCTGGGCGCCACGGGCGCGCCGCTGCCGCGCGAAGCTGACATTGTCGTGATCGGTGCGGGTGCGGCCGGCATCGCTGCGGCGCGGCGCATCATGGCGGCCAATCGCAGGGTCGTGGTGGTCGAAGCCGCATCGCGGATCGGTGGGCGTTGCATCACCAATAGCACGACCTTTGACGTGCCGTTCGATCTCGGCGCGCGCTGGATGCACAATCCCGACACCAATCCGATGATCCGCCTCGCGCGCAGCCTCGGGCTCGACGTCTCGCCCGCGCCGGCCGGTCAGAAGATGCGCATCGGCCGCCGCAACGCCCGCGCCGGCGAGACCGAGGAGTTCTTGGCAGCGCTGGTGCGCGCCAATCGGGCCATCGACGACGCCGCGCGTGGCAAGCTCGATACCGCGTGCGCGTCGGTGCTGCCGAAGGATCTCGGCGATTGGGCGGGCGCGGCCGAGTTCGTGCTCGGTGCGAGCTTCGCGGGCAAGGATCTGAAGGAGCTGTCGGCGATCGACAAGGCGCGCGCGCAGGATCGCAATGCCCCGATCGCCTGCCGCCAGGGTCTCGGCACTCTAATCGCCAAGCTTGGCGAGCCGGCGCCGGTCGCGCTGGCGACGCCGGCGAGCCGGATCGTCTGGAGCAATCGCGACGTCAGCGTCGAGACCCAAGCCGGCAAGATCGCCGCGCGCGCCGCCATCGTCACGGTCTCGACCAATGTGCTCACGAGCGGCGCGATCAAGTTCGCGCCCGACATCCCCAAGCGCACGCTCGATGCGGCGTCAAAGCTCACGCTCGGCAGCTACGATCACATTGTGCTGCAGCTGCCGGGCAATCCGCTCGGCCTCTCGCGCGATGACATTCTGATCGAGCAGAGCAACTCGACGCGCACCGCACTGATGTTCGCCAATATCGGTGGCTCCTCGCTCTGCGCTATCGATGTCGGCGGCTCGTTCGGCCGCGATCTCTCCGCGCAGGGCGTGCCGGCGATGGCAGCCTTCGCGAAGGAGTGGATCACGAAGCTGTTCGGCAGCGAGGCGGCGGCCAACGTGCAGAAGACCGCTGCGACGCGCTGGAACGCCTCGCCCTATGTCATGGGCGCGATGTCGGCGGCCTCGCCCGGCGGACAGCTCTCGCGAAAAGTCTTGACCGAGCCGATCGGCAACATTTTCCTCGCCGGTGAGGCCACGCATGAGACGCTCTGGGGCACGGTCGACGGCGCCTGGGAAAGCGGCGAGCGTGCGGCGGACGCAGCGCTGCGCAAGATCGGCGCGCTGAGGGACGAGCCGGCGGACGTGCCGACGCAGTCAACGAAGCGTCGCCGCGCGCCGCGGCCGCGGGCGAATTGAGTTATTCGTCGTCCTGGACAAGCGCAGCGCAGATCCAGGACTCATTACCCCAGGGAGTGGTTTGGCGAAGACTCGTGTTCGCAGTTTTCGGTATCATGCCCTCAACGTACCGCCGGTTTTCTTCGTGACCTCGGCCACGATCTTCGTGGCGACGGCGTCGATCTCCTGGTCGGTCAGCGTCTTCTCGCGCGGCTGGATCGTCACCGCGATGCCGATCGACTTCTTGCCGTCGTCGATGCCCTTGCCTTCATAGACGTCGAACACGTTGACGCCGGTGATCAGCTTCTTGTCGACGCCCCCGGCGGCGCGCACGATGTCGCCGGCCTTCACGGTGCGGTCGACGATGAAGGCGAAATCGCGTGACACCGGCTGGAATGCCGACAGCTCGATCAACGGCTTGGCGCGAGTCGGCTTCTTCTTGGCCTCGGGGACGCGGTCGAGGATCACCTCGAACACGACAAGTGGGCCGTCGGCGCCAAGCGCTTCCAGCGCGCGCGGATGCATCTCGCCGAAAGTGCCGAGCACGTTTTGCGGTCCGATCTGGATCGTGCCGGAGCGGCCCGGATGCAGCCAGGCGGGGCCGCCGGCGACGATCTGGAGCGCCTGCATCGGCGCGCCGGCGGCAGCCAGCACCGCTAGCGCATCGGCCTTGGCGTCGAACACATCGGCCTGCGCCGAACCCGACCAGTGCCGTCCCAGGCCTTCCGACGACGCCAGGCCGCGGCGCATGCCGCTCGCGGCCATGAACTGATCCTGCGGGCGATCGCCCTTGAAAACCTGGCCGACCTCGAACAGCACGACGTCGCCGAAACCGCGATCGGCATTGGCCTGTGCGGCTGCGACCAGGCCCGGCAACAGGCTCGGCCGCATGTCGGAGAGATCAGCGGCGATCGGGTTGGCGACTTCAAGCTCGCGCTGCCCGCCGCCGAACAGTCTTGCCGCAGGCTTGGTGATGAACGACCACGTCACGGCCTCGGTCATGCCGCGGCTTGCGAGCGCGCGCCTGGTGCGGCGGGTACGAAGCTGCAGCGGCGTCAGCACCGGCTTGCGCGCGTCTTCGCCACGCTCGAACGGCGTCATCGGCACCTTGTCGACGCCATAGATGCGGACGACCTCCTCGACGATGTCGGCCTTGCCGTGCACGTCCGTGCGCCACGACGGCACCGCGACCTTCACGACGGGGCCGGGTCCGGCCATCATGAAGCCGAGACGGGTCAGGATGAGCTTCATCTCGACCTGCGGCACCTCGATGCCGGAGAGACGCTTGACCTCGGTGAGCGGGAAATCGATCACGCGATCGTCGCCAAAGGTCTTGCCGACCACGACGTTCTCCGACGGCGCGCCGCCGCACAGCTCCATCACCAGCCTGGTGGCGAGCTCCAGCCCGGGCACCATGAAGGCCGGATCGACGCCGCGTTCGAAACGATAGCGCGCATCCGAATTGATGCCGAGCTTGCGGCCGGTCTGGGCGACGTTGATCTCGTTCCACAGCGCCGATTCGATCAGCACGTCGGTGGTGTTTTCGTCGCAGCCCGAGGCCTCGCCGCCCATGATGCCGGCGAGCGATTCGACGCCGTGCTCGTCTGCGATCACGCAGATCGAGGGATCGAGATTGTAGGCGTGGCCGTCGAGTGCGAGCAGCGCCTCGCCGTCGCGGGCGCGGCGCACGACGAGATTGCCCACCACCTTCTTGGCGTCGAACACGTGCAGCGGACGCGCGCGGTCGTAGGTCATGAAGTTGGTGATGTCGACCAGCGCATTGATCGGGCGCAGTCCGACCGCGGTCAGCCGCTTCTGCAGCCATTCCGGCGACGGACCGTTCTTGACGCCGCGCACGAGGCGCAGCGCAAAACCCGGGCACAGCGCGGCGTCCTCGACCGTCACCTTCACCGGACACGGGAATTCGCCCTTGATCGGCTTGATGGAGGGATCTTTGAACTTGCCCATGTCGGCGGCGGCGAGGTCGCGCGCGATGCCGTGCACGCCGGTGCAGTCCTGCCGGTTCGGCGTCAGGTTGATCTCGATCACGGGATCGCCAAGCGCGGCCCATTCGGCGTAGCCAGCACCGATCGGCGCATCAGCCGGCAATTCCATGATGCCGTCATGGTCGTTGGAGATATGCAACTCGGCGGCCGAGCACAACATGCCGCGGCTCTCGACGCCGCGAATGGTGCCGACACCGAGGGTGATGTCCTTGCCGGGAATGTAGGTCCCGGGCGGCGAGAATACGCTGACGAGCCCCGCGCGCGCATTCGGCGCGCCGCACACCACCTGCACCGGCGCGCCACCGTCACCGGTGTCGACCATGCAGACGCGCAGCCGATCGGCATTGGGATGCTGCTCGGCCGAGATCACCTTCGCGATGGTGAAAGCCTTCAGCGCCTTCGCCTTGTCCTCGATGTTCTCGACCTCGAGCCCGATCATGGTGAGCTTGTCCGCGAGCTTGTCCAGCGGCGCGTCGGTGTCGAGATGATCCTTCAGCCAAGAGAGGGTGAATTTCATGGCTGTTTTTTCTCCACGGAGACGGTCTGCTCCCTCTCCCGCTTGCGGGGGAGGGTTGGGGTGGGGGCTCTCTCCGCGATGGTGGTCGCGATTGTTTCGAGAACGCCGGCACGGTTGGACATGACGTCGAGATTGCTGAAGCGGAGTACCTTGAAGCTCTTCGCTTCGATCGCAGCGGATCGCCGTGCATCGGCGCGCTCGCCCTTATCCGAGAAGTGTTGGCCGCCATCGAGTTCGATGACGAGCTTGGCCGCGTGGCAGATGAAATCGGCGACGTAGCGCTCGATCGGCACCTGGCGACGAAAGCTTGCGCCATTCAGCCGGTTACCGCGCAGCTCCGACCACAGGATTCGTTCGGCATCAGTCGAGTCGCGTCTAAGTGCGCGTGCATTTGCACGCAAATGTGCTGACACCTTCCAGTCCGGATGTTCAGGATCAACCATTAGCAACCCCATCGTGGAGAGACCCCCACCCCAACCCTCCCCCGCAAGCGGGAGAGGGAGTCCGAGCGCCGGCGTAGCTGGAGCGATCGTATCCCAGCAGGCCATCACGAGCTCAGCCCTCCCGCCAGTGTCGGCACTTCGAGTGGCTTGAAGCCGTAATGGTTGAGCCAGCGGATGTCGCTGTCGAACAGCTGGCGCAGATCGGCGATGCCGTATTTCAGCATGGCGATGCGGTCGATGCCCATGCCCCAGGCAAAGCCCTGGTACTCGTCGGGATCGATGCCGCAGGCGCGCAGCACGTTCGGATGCACCATGCCGCAGCCGAGAATCTCCATCCAGTCCTCGCCCTCGCCGAAGCGGATATCGTTCTTGTCGCGGCGGCACTGCAAGTCGACTTCCAGCGACGGCTCGGTGAACGGGAAGAACGAGGGACGGAAGCGCATGTTGATGTGGTCGACCTCGAAGAACGCCTTGCAGAACTCGTGCAGGATCCATTTGAGGTGGCCGAGATGCGAATGCTTGTCGATAACGAGGCCTTCGACCTGGTGGAATTGCGGCGTGTGGGTTGCGTCCGAATCGATGCGATAGGTGCGGCCCGGGCAGATCACGCGAATCGGCGGCTTCTGGGTCAGCATGGTGCGCACCTGCACCGGCGAGGTGTGGGTTCTGAGCAGCATGCGCGAGCCGTCCTCCTTCGGGTGGAAGAAGAACGTGTCGTGCATCTCGCGCGCCGGATGGCCTTCCGGAAAATTCAGCTTGGTGAAGTTGTAATCGTCGGTCTCGATGTCGGGACCTTCGGCGACCGAGAAACCCATGTCGGCGAAGATCGTGGTGAGCTCGTCCCAGACCTGGCTCAGCGGATGGATGCGGCCGGCATCGGCCTGGGCATCGCGCAGCGGCAAGGTCACGTCGATGGTCTCGGACGCCAGCCGCGCATCGAGCGCCGCGGACTTCAGCAGATCGCGCCGTGCGGCGAGCGCCTCGGTGACCTTGTCCTTGGCCTGGTTGATCGCCGCGCCTTGGGTCTTGCGCTCGTCGGGCGACATCTTGCCGAGGGTGGCAAGCAGCGCCGAGATCGAGCCCTTCTTGCCGAGGGCTGCGACGCGCACCGCTTCGAGAGCGGCTTCATCGCCGGCGGCGGCGATCTGGTCGAGGATGGATGTTTCAAGCGTTGCGAGGTCGGACACAGTCAAATCCTTAGCTCCAAATTCGGCTGGGTTGTCGCCGCCCGAAGGCGGTAACGTCAAGCAAAAAGCCGGTCATTTCGGGCTCTCGACCAGCTGGGTTGAACCTTGCGCGGAGGCCGGGCACCAAGGGGCATACGAGGAGACGTCCGCGATGCTTTCGAAATGCTGGCTTGCTGTTGTTCTTGCCGTTGTGGCCGTCGTTCTGTCGGTCGCAGGCCACCCGGCGCGTGCCATGGTCTGCATGGACAAATCCATGACGCTGGATGAGGTGGCCGACACCATCAGCGCCCAGATGGGCTGCGAAAGCGCGATGAAGGTGTTCAGGGATTGCGAATTGACCGCGAGCGGCGACGTCGAACTCGGTGCCGCCGTCGAGAAGAAATGCGAGGCGGACTTCAAGCCCGGCCTCAGCGCCGCGCAGAATCAGGCCTACAAGCACGAGATGCACGCATGCGACATCAAGTACCGGAACAAGTCCGGCACCATGTATCTCTCGTTCACGGCATTCTGCCGGGCGGAGGTCGCCCAGCGTTACGCGCAACGCGCGTTGAAGGCTGCGGGCCGGAAGGCCCGCTAGCACGAGCCTCAGGCCGCGCGAGAGCGGCCTTGACCATTTAGGCCGCGAGCGCGGCCTTGGCCTTCTCGGCGATCGCCTGGAACGACGCGGGCTCGTGGATCGCGAGATCCGACAGCACCTTGCGGTCCACGGTGATGCCGGACTTGGCCATGCCGTCGATAAATCGGCTGTAGGTCAGGCCGAACGGACGGACCGCAGCGTTGATGCGCTGGATCCAGAGCGCGCGGAAGGTGCGCTTCTTGCGCTTGCGGTCACGGAAGGCGTACTGCTGGGCCTTCTCGACGGCCGGCTTGGCGGTGCGGATGGTGTTCTTGCGGCGGCCGCGGAAACCTTTGGCGGCCTTGTAGACTTTCTTATGCTTGGCGTGGGCGGTCACACCGCGTTTGACGCGAGCCATGACAAAAATCCTTCAGAGATGACTTGGTTTTCGGATCGCCGCGCTGAGCGCGGCGCAATTGGCAATGATCTTGGACGAGATCAGGCGTTCGGCAAGAAGTACTTCTTGACGTTGTCGCCGTCGGTCTTGAACAGCACAGCCGTGCCGCGAAGCTGACGGATCTGCTTCTTCGTCCGCTTGATCATGCCGTGACGCTTGCTGCGATGAGCGAACATCACTTTGCCGGTGGCAGTCACCTTGAAGCGCTTTTTAGCGCCCGACTTGGTCTTCAGCTTGGGCATTTTGCTCTCCTATGGCCACAACAGAATGCCGCCCGCGAAGGCGGCTGGCCGTCTAAAATGCTCGTTAGAGCGTTGATTGTGCTCAGGTTTTTACGAACTAGCGCAAAACCCGCACGGACACCGCCACGGCAGCCCTTAATCAGCCGGGCAATGAAGGCTGGGCTTATGACAGAGGACGGGCGAATTGGCAACGATGAACCGCCAGAACCTGGCCGGCGACTATTCGGAATTGCTACTTTCATTTCCAAGCCATGTCGCCTGGAGCAGGACCCAAATGACCAATTTCCCGCAATCGCTTCTCTTTTTGACTGATATCGCCCGCCCGCGCCGTCTGGCGCTGCTGGTTGTGCTCGCCACGGCCGCTTTGCCCTCGACCGCCGACGCCCGTCTCGGCGGCTATGACGGCGTCTGGAACGTCACTTTCGCCACCACTCGGGGCAATTGCAGCTCGGGCTACAGCGTTCCCTTCACCGTGACCGGCAACCGGGTCTCGTCTGCCGGCGGCGGTCGGGTCTCGGGCACCATCAATCGCGGTGGTGCCGTCGCGGTCCAGGTGTCGGTCGGCGCGTCTCATGCAGCCGGCGGCGGTCGGCTCGGCGGCGCAGCCGGGGCCGGTTCCTGGAAAGGCATCATTTCCGGAGACCAGTGCAGCGGCACCTGGCAGGCGACGCGGACCTGAAAAAACAAAACGGCCCGCCGGAGATCCGGACGGGCCGTTGAATTCTCGAATCCTTGAGGGAGCCGACGTCAGCGCGGCGCCAGCACCATGACGACCTGACGGCCCTCGAACCGGGCGTCCTGCTCGACCTTGGCGAGCTCGGCGACGTCGGTCTTGATCTTGTCCAGCAGTTTGGTGCCGATCTCCTGGTGCGCCATTTCGCGGCCGCGATAGCGCAGAGTGATCTTGACCTTGTCGCCCTCTTCGAAGAACCGCAGCATCGCGCGCATCTTCACGTCATAATCATGATCGTCGATCATCGGGCGGAGCTTGATCTCCTTGATCTCGACGGTCTTCTGACGCTTGCGGGCTTCGGCGGCTTTCTTCTGGGCGGAATACTTATACTTCCCGTAATCCATGATCTTGCAGACGGGAGGGCTGACATTCGGCGAAATCTCGACGAGATCCATGCCGGCTTCCTGGGCCATCTTGATGGCAAGCATCGTCTCGACGGTGCCTTTGTTGTCACCGGTCTGATCGATCAGCTGGATCTGCGCATTGCGAATATCATCATTGATGCGCGGCCCGTCTTTGCTGGCAACGGGCGGGGCTCTATTGGGACGGCGAATGGGTGGTTCTCCGAAGTTGTGAAAGGAAGCGGCTATTTTGAAGGAAGATGCGTTTGCCGGCAAGCAAGTCGCTCGTGTGAGAGGCGAAAAACCCTCAAATGCGAGACATTTTGGCCACGCCCATCGGCACGGTGCTCGACATAGACACCTTGCCCCTGTTCCGCAAGCGTCCCAAAGGGGTCAATACCAATATAGGGTTTCTGTCGGAAGGCGTCCTGACAGCTCAAACCGTACAGCCAGAGTAAACGTTCCATGACCCCAGCAATTCCCGATGCCGTGCTCGACTTCATCGATGTTGGCGAGGGTCCGTCAGCGCGCAGGATCGCGGTGCGCAGCCGCGCCGGCCAAGGATCTGGCCAAGGGCCCGGCCTGGTGTGGCTCGGCGGCTTCAAGTCGGACATGCAGGGTGGCAAGGCGGTGGCGCTGGATGGCTGGGCCGGGGAGCATGGCCGGGCCGCGGTCCGGTTCGATTATTCCGGCCATGGTGAATCCAGCGGCGATTTCGCTGATGGAACCATCGGAGGCTGGCTCGAGGACAGCGTGGCTGTGTTCGAGCGGTTCTGCACCGGCCCGCAAATCCTGATCGGCTCCTCCATGGGCGGCTGGATGGCGCTGCTGCTCGCGCGCGAGATCAGGAAGCGTCAAGAGAATCAGCAAGGCAAGGCGTCGCTGGCGGGCCTGGTGCTGATCGCGCCGGCGCCCGACTTCACCGAAGAGCTGATGTGGAAGAAGTTTTCGCCCGAGGTGAAGCAAGAGATCGAGACCAAAGGCTTCTGGCTCAGGCCATCCGAATATGGCGATGGCTCGCCCTATCCGATCACGCGCAAGCTGATCGAGGAGGGACGCAACCATCTGGTGCTCGGCAGCGCCATCGATCTCGGTTGTCCGGTCCGCATCCTCCAGGGCGCGCAGGATCCCGACGTGCCGTGGCAGCACGCGTTTGCCTTGACACATCGCCTGCCGGCCGACGACGTCGTGCTCACCATGATCCAGGACGGCGATCACCGCCTGTCCCGCCCGCAGGACATCGCACGCATTCTTGCCGCGGTGGCGGAGATCGGGTGATTGTTCTCTTCCTTCTCCCCTTGTGGGAGAAGGTGCCTTGCCGAAGGCAAGGCGGATGAGGGGTTCTCTCCGCGGAGACAGACCCCTCACCCAAGCGAATGCGCATCAGCGAGCGGAGCTGCCCTCTCCCACAAGGGGCTAGCTTGGGCACAGATCTCTTGCACAGAATGAATCGCCTGTGATTCTGTGTAGGCCGTCGTGATTCTGGCAGCGGAGCGATGGCGGAGATGGATATCGGCTATTTCGGCGACGAGCGTCTTAAAAAAATGGCGCTCTGTTGCTTGCGCGTGTCTGCGAGCGACAGACGGTTTGTCTGCGCAAACTTGGCGAGGATCGCGCCGAGAAGGTCAAATTTCGGCGCTTTTTGATGAATGAGCGGGTCACGGTCGACAAGATGGTGATCCGCGCGCGAGCGCGTCTGCGTGAGATTGCGGCCGGCCGGCACGTCCTGGCGATCCAGGATACCAGCGAGATCAACTATGAGGCCAAGCGAGGGCGCAAGCGCGATCTCGGCCGGGTGGGCAATGGCCGTGACGTCGGCCTGTTCGTGCATCCCGTTCTGACGGTTGATGCAGAAACAGGTCACTGTCTGGGCCTGGCCGACGTGCAGGTCTGGCGCCGCTTTAAAACCAAGGCCGCCGACTATCGCAAGCAGCCGATTGAGGAAAAGGAATCCTATCGATGGGTGAAGGGCCCGCGGCGGGCCAAATGGGGCCTGACCAAGGCGAGCATGATCACAGTGATCGACGATCGCGAAGGAGACATTTATGAGAAGTGGGCTCGCCTGCCGGATCGTCGCACGCATCTGTTGAGCCGCGCGTGCCGGGATCGTGCAACAACAGGCGACCGCGCTCTGTTTGCGACCATGGCGGCACTGCCCGAGCAACATCGCTTGGCGATCGATCTGCCGGCGCGGGCAGGCAAGCGCCAGGCTCGTCAAGCGCAGTTGGCGGTGCGGTTCGGAACGGTCGTCGTCTGTCGGCCAGCATCCTGCTCCGATCCCCACGCGCCGCGCCAAATTGAACTCTCCGCGGTCGAAGTCCGCGAGATTGATCCGCCGAGCGGCGAGGAACCTGTCCTGTGGCGTTTGCTGACCACCCATGATGTCGAAACTGTCGAACAGGCTGTCACGGTGATCGGCTGGTACCGCCAGCGCTGGCATGTCGAACAATTGTTCAGGACCGTGAAGCGCCAAGGCCTTGATCTCGAGGCGAGCGTTCTTGCCGAAGGCGCGGCGCTGGAAAAGCTCGCCGTTATCGCTCTCATCGCCGCGTGCCAAACCATGCAACTCGTGCTCGCGCGCGCCTCGCTCGACGATAGCCAACCTGCCTCGCACGTCTTTGACGATCGCGAAATGCAGGTTCTATCGGCCTTGCAGGAACGTTTGCGGGGCCGCACCGCCAAACAGCAAAATCCCCATATACCAAGCAGCCTTGCTTGGGCCGGCTGGACCATCGCCCGCCTCGGTGGCTGGACCGGTTACGAGAGCGACAAATCCAACGGCCCAATCACAATGCGCGACGGGCTCGAACGCTTCCGAGCCATCGCCCAAGGCTTCTTCCTCGCCAAAAATGTGTGCCCAAGCTAGCCCACAAGGGGAGAGGGCACAACAACAAACACCGGGAGGCAATTCGATGTCCATCACCGCCATGCTGCGCGCCTTCTGCGACGCGGTCGAACAGCGCAACGGCCGTGCCTTCGCCGACCTCTTCACCGAGGATGGCGTCTATCACGACGTCTTCTACGGTGCTTTCGCAGGCCGCGACAACATCGCAGGGATGGTCGACGACTTCTTCTATCGCACGGCGACGGATTTCCGTTGGGACATGCATGACCCCGTCACCAACGGCACCACGCTCTATGCGCGCTACACCTTCAGCTACAAATCGACCCTGCCGGAAGCGAACGGCGCGCGGGCCATGTTCGAAGGCGTCGCGATCATGACGTTGCGCGACGGCAAGATCGCTGGCTATCACGAGGTCGCCAACACCGCGCCTGCGTTTGTCGATCTGAAGTTTGCAGCCGAACGGATTGCGAAGATCATCGGCAAGCAGGGTGCCGAGCTGAAGGCGCGGGCGGAGATGAAGCGGCATTTGGCCTGATCGCGCCGAACTACGGCGGCGGCGGCTTTGCCATCGGCTTGCGCTGCGCAAGTGCTGCGACCGTCGCGGTGCCGATCGGGCCTTGCTCGTCGTAGAGCCAGCATTCGCCGATCGCGACGCCGTCGGTGGCCTGGTGGTTCACCACATCGAACCCGATCCAGTTCGTCACCGGCAGGCGGTGCAGATAGATCGTCACGTCGCTGTTGATGTAGCCGAGCCCCTTGTCGCCGGCATTGGCGAACGGACTGGCGAAGTCGGAACCAACGGCGACATGGACGAACGGCGTCATCGGCACGCCCGCAACGAGCTCGCGCACCTCGCTCATCCAGAGCCGGCGTGGCCCAAGCGAGCCCATGTGGCCGACGATCGGCCGCGTCGTCCATTTGCCGTTCATGCCGAGCCGCGGATCGGTCGGCTTTGGAATGTCAGCCGGCTTCGGCACGTCCCAGTTCGGCGGCGACCAGACATTGCCGTCGGGGTTTTGCGTCCGCCGCAACAATTGGCATGAGGCGCGCGCCATGCCGACGCCGCCCGAGAAAAATTCCGCTTCCACCATGCGGATACGCAGGCCGTCGCGGACCAGCCGCGTCGTCACCTCGATCGGTTTGTCGATGGTCGGCAGCCGAAACATGTCGACGGTCAATCGCGCCGGCACGAATTCAGGACCCGAATGGCGCTCCTCGATGGCGAAGCCGAGCAGGCCGACGATGACGCGTCCGTGCAGCGATTTCGGATCCCACGGCCCATTGGCAACTTCCGTCGGATGGAATGTGTCGCCCTCGCGGGTGAAGAAAGGCATGTTTGTCATGACGCGCGACCTTGAAGGAACGCGCGGGGAAATCAAGGGTAGTGAGACGCGCGGCGGTCGGCCACACAACAGGTGTCATCGCCTGGGGCATGACGGTGGAGTGTTAGGGGACGATCTCCCACTCCTTGCGCACGGACTCATCGCGCTCGGTGGCAATCGCATGACGCTTGATCGCCGCGATCTCATCCCGCGACATCAACTGCCCCAGTGCCCACACTGCGGCGCCGCGCACCAGCGGGCTCGCATCATCGAGCAATCGCCGCGCGTCCTCCGCCAGCGTCACATCGCCGGAGTTGCCGATCGCGATCAGCACGTTGCGCAAGAAGCGGTCGCGGCCGATGCGCTTCACCGGCGACTTCGTGAACAACGCACGGAACGCGGCATCGTCGAGCCGCGCTAGTTCGGCGAGCGATGGTGCGCGCAGCTCGTCGCGTGCAGCGAGCTTGGCTTCGCGTCCCTCTTGCGCAAACTTGTTCCAGGGGCACGCTGCGAGGCAGTCGTCGCAGCCGTAGGTGCGGTTGCCGATCGCTTTGCGAAACTCGCTTGGGATCGGCCCCTTGTTCTCGATGGTGAGATAGGAAATGCAGCGCCGCGCATCGAGCCTGTAGGGCGCGGGGAACGCTGCGGTCGGGCAGATGTCGAGGCAGGCCTGGCATGAGCCGCAATGATCGATCTCGGCATCATCGCGCGGCAGTTCGAGCGTGGTGTAGATCGCGCCGAGAAACAGCCATGAGCCGAATTCGCGCGAGACGAGATTGGTGTGCTTGCCCTGCCAGCCGAGATGTGCCGCCTGCGCGAGCGGCTTTTCCATCACCGCCGCGGTGTCGACGAACACCTTCACGTCCGACGGCGCGGTCGCGACCAGCCAGCGCGCCAGCGCCTTCAGCCGCTTCTTGATGAGATCATGATAGTCGTCGCCCTGGGCATAGACCGAGATCGCCGCGCGCGTGCGCTGCTGCAGGATCGCGAGCGGATCCTGGTCGGGACCGTAATTGACGCCGAGCATGATCACCGAGCGCACGTCAGCCCACAGCCCGCGCGGATCGACGCGGCGCTCCGGCTGCGCGGCGAGCCAGTCCATATCACCGTGGCCGCCCGCGGCGATGAATTCGAGAAAATGCTTTCCGGCGCTTTCGATCGTGCCGGGCTCGGTGATGCCGATGCAGTCGAAGCCGAGCGCGCGTGCTTCGCGCGCGAGCGCTGCCTTCAGTTCAATTGGATCGGAATTCAGAAATCCAGGTCCACATAGGTCCGCGACGCCGGCACGCCGGCCAGCCATTCGCTCAGCAGCGGGCGGAACGACGGGCGGGATTTCACCCGCGCGTACCACGCCTTTGCCGCGTCGTCCTCGCTCCATGGCACGTCGCCCAGATAGTCGATCGCCGAGAGATGCGCCGCGGCGGCGAGATCCGCGTAGCTGAGCCGGTCGCCGGCGAGGAAGTTGCGCGTCTGCGCCAGCCAGCCGATATAGGCCAGATGATAGCGCACATTGGCCTTCGCCGCGCGCATCACGTCGGCCGAGGGCGCACCGCCGCCGTTGTCCTCGCTCATGAAGCGCTTGTAGATGCGTTCGGTGACGAGAGGGTGGGAGACTTCCTCGAAGAATTTTTCGTTGAACCATGCCATCAGCCGGCGCACCTCGACGCGCTCGGCGATCGCCTCCGGCATCAGGCGCTTGGGTCCCATCTCGGCGCCGTAAGCCTCGTCGACATATTCGGCGATGATGGCCGCGCCCGGGATCGGGGGCTGTTCGTCGTCCACCAGGACCGGCGTCGTGCCGGCCGCATTGAGCAGCAGAAACGCCTCGCGCCGTTCCCAGCTGCGTTCTTCGACCAGCTTCGGTTCGAGCCCGTATTCGCCCGCGATCAGACGGATGAAGCGCGAATGCGGACAGAACGGATGATGAAACAGCGTAAACATGAAGCCTTTGACTATTTGATGGTGCTTAAGAATCCATCAATATTTGTGCGGCGCCACACTAGTCCTTCAAAACCGCGAGGCAAGGGCGGGAGGGCGCATTTTGCGATTGCGAGAGAAGGACGAATAGGCGAGAAGAGCCCCGCTTTTCCAGCGGAAATGGACCGTAAATATGTCAGATGCAATACGGGCAGTGATCCTCGGCATCATCGAGGGTGTGACCGAGTTCCTTCCCGTTTCCTCGACCGGCCACCTGCTGCTCGCGGAGCGTTTCTTCGGCCTCGGCGAAGGCGCCTTCTGGGATTCGTTTACGGTCCTGATCCAGCTCGGTGCGATTCTCGCGATCGTCGTGCTGTACTTCAAGAAATTGTGGGACGTCGCGATCGGCATGTTCACCGGCGATGCCTATGCGCGCCGTTTCGTGATCGGCGTGCTGGTCGCGTTCCTGCCCGCGGTGGTCGTCGGCCTCATTGCCGGCAAATACATCAAGGCCATGCTGTTCAATCCGTGGGTGGTCTGCTTCTCGCTGATCGTCGGCGGCGCCATCCTGCTGTGGGTCGACAAGCTCGATCTCAAGGCGCGCGAGCATGACGCCACCAAATTTCCGCTGCTGATGTATCTCTATATCGGCATCGCACAGTGCGTCGCGATGATCCCGGGCGTGTCGCGCTCCGGCGCCAGCATCGTCGCCGCGATGTTTCTGGGCGCCGACAAGCGCGCCGCGGCGGAGTTCTCGTTCTTCCTCGCGATTCCAACCATGATCGGCGCGTTCGCCTACGACTTCTACAAGAGCCGCGCCGAGATGACGATGGACCACATGGGCATCGTCGCGATCGGTTTCGTGGTGTCGTTCATCACCGCTGTTATCGTGGTGAAGGCGTTCCTCGACTACGTCACCCGCCACGGCTTCGTGGTGTTCGCCTGGTGGCGCGTCATCGTCGGCACCCTCGGCCTGATCGCACTGGCGCTCGGCCATTAACCTTTGGCCCCGTAGCCCGGATGGAGCGCAGCGCAATCCGGGATCGTGCCAGAAGCGATCCCGGCCCCGGATTGCGCTTCGCTCCATCCGGGCTACGACTCCACGGCTCTTCAACGCAAGATCAGCTTTTGAGCGCCAGGCAGTGTCCGGAGCGGGTGGCCTGCAGGCGGTCAGGACCATCGCCATGACCGCCTTCGACCGGGTCAGGTCATTCGCTGGGACCATCCGCTCGAAACTTTCACAACGCCTGTTTGACGGGGTTTAAGACGTAACGTCACGCAAGACCTTATTGGTGCTCGGCGGCTCCTCCGATATCGGCCGCGCCGCGGCGCGCGCCTTTGCCAAGACCGGATACGATGTCGGCCTCGCCGGCCGCGACGTTGCTGTGCTCGAACCTGACGCGGCCGATCTGCATGCGCGCTACGAGATCGAGGCCAGTCTCTACAAATTCGACGTGCTCGACACCGCTTCGTTCGATGGCTTTGTCGGCAGTCTTCCGGCGTTGCCTGACGTCGTCATCTCGATCATCGGCCTGCTGGGCGTGCAGCCAAGTGCCGAGAGCGACCTCGCCCACGCCACCACGATCATGCGCCCCAATTACGAAGGTCCATCGCTGATCCTCGGCCTGCGCCTGTCGTCGGCGATGCGATCCTCGCAGCGGTCGAGAAGAAGACCGACGTCATCTATGTCAGTGGCAAATGGCGCCTCGTGATGCTCGTCATCAAGACGCTGCCCGGAGGCGGTGTCCAAGAAGCTGAAGTTTTGACGCCGTCGCGGCTCGCACTACAGTCTCGTCATGCCCGGCCTTGTGCCGGGCATCCACGTTCTTGGCGCCCGCGTTAAGAAAGACGTGGATGGCCGGGTCAAGCCCGGCCACGACGGCTTGAATGTCCTACGCGCTCTTGCGCTGGAACTGGCCGGCCGCGCGAAAGCGCCAGAGATATAGCGGAGCGATCGCTTCCAGCGAATCGGCTGTGATACCGAGACCTTCGAGCGTCAGGCCGGCGGCCTTGGCCGCATCCGACACGACATTGTTGCGCTCGAGCAGCGTCACCTGGTCCGGCGTCAGCTTCAGCATGCCCGGGGCGAATTGCAGGAAGGTGGCCTTGAGGCGGGCGAGGCCGAACGACAGCGGCACCAGCATCGGCTTGCGGTCGGCGATGGCGACGATGGCCTCGATGATCTCGCGCATGGTCAGCACTTCCGGACCGCCGAGCTCGTAGGTGGCGCCCGCCTTGGCCTTGCCGTCGACGGCATCCGCGATCCCTGTGGCGACGTCGCCGACATAGACCGGCTGCATCTTCGTTTCGCCGCCGATCAGCGGCAGCACCGGCGACATCCGCGCCAGCGCGGCAAAGCGGTTGGTGAACTGGTCCTCGGGGCCGAACATCACCGAGGGGCGGAAGATCGTGGCCGACGGCACGGAAGCCGTCACCGCAGCTTCGCCGGCCGCCTTGGCCCTGGCATAGCGCGAGGGCGACGAGGCATCGGCGCCGATCGCCGAAACATGGATCAGGCTGGCGCCAGCGGCGGCGGCCGCCTTGGCGACGGTCTCGGCGCCCTTGGCCTGCACGGCGTCGAAGGTCTGCGCGCCGCCCTCGGCGAGGATGCCGACCAGATTGATGATGACGTCCGAATCACGCACCGCCGCCTCGACCGAGGCCGGATAGCGCAAATTGGCCTGGACGGTGTGGACCTGCCCGACCTTGCCGGAGGGCTGGAGGTATCCGGCCAGTTCAGGCCGCCGTACCGCGACCCGGACGCGATAATCGCGCTTGCACAGCGCACGGACGACATTCCGGCCCAAAAACCCCGATCCGCCGAAAACCGTGACAAGAGTTTCCAGATTCGATGCCATGGGGGTCGATTCCTCAAGGAGAGTGCGTGTTATCAGGCTTGTATCGGCCCGGTTTGCAATGCGCAATCCGCATCCCCAAACCCGACCCAAGCTTGAATTGACAACCGCGTCACCGAACCGTAGTAACCGCCTCCGTGCCCCAAACGGCATGCCCAGGTGGTGGAATTGGTAGACGCGCTGGCTTCAGGTGCCAGTGGCTTAACGGCCGTGAAGGTTCGAGTCCTTTCCTGGGCACCATTTTGCGGGATTTGGTCCCCGAATCGGGCTGCTTCCGATCAGTGGAGATCGCCGTTACGACGGCCTAAGGCCGGCTAACCGGCCCCGCCGCTCCCCTCACACGACGCTCCTCCCCGCCCTCTCCACCACCGATTTCTGCACGAAATACATCGCGACCAGCGTAATGATCGTCGTTGTGACGACGACATAGCCGATCCGGTCGAAGTGGAGCAGCGAACCATCAGGTTGCTGCGAGATGATCGCTGCGGCGAACACCGAGCCGAGCCCGCCGGAGAGCTGCTGGAGCGAGGCGCTGACCGCGCTGAACGCGCCGCGCTGGCTCGGGTCGGGGATCGCCGATATCAGCGCCTGCGACGGGATCATGCGCGAGAAGATGCCGACGAACATCAGCACGTTGACGATGATCGCGGTCACCAGCGAGACGTGGCCGAGATGGGTGTAGATCAGCACCATGACGATCGTCATCGCGCAGCCGAACACGAAGGTCGGGTACTTGCCGAAGGCATCGCTGGCGCGGCCGACCAGCGGCCCCGTGACGATGCTGAACAGGCCGGAGACGAGGTAGATCGTCGGCAGATGCACGATGTCGATGCCGATATTGTTCACGGTGAAGGCGCTGGAGTACGGCATCAGCATGTAGCCGCCGGTCGCCAGCAATGTCGTGACCGCGAAGGCCAGCGTGTAGCGCGGCTCCGCGATCGTCGCGATGAGATGATGGAACGGGTTTCTGTCTGACTTCAATTTCAGATGCGCGTCGACCGGCTCCATGGCGAAGGCGATGATGGCGATCGCGATGATCGACAGGCCGACGATCGCAATGAAGCAGACATGCCAGCTCCAGTGGTTGGCGAGAAACAGGCCGGCCGGAACGCCGAGCACCTGGCTTGCGGCAAACGCCGTCTGCACGAAGCCCATCACGCGGCCGCGCAGATGCAGCGCGAACAAATCGGTGACGATGGCGAGCACGATCGAGCCGATCACGCCGCCGAACAATCCGGTCACGATCCGGCCGAGCAGCAGCACGTGATAATTCTGCGCCGTGGCGCAGAGCGCGGTGCCGAGCGTGAAGCCGACATAGAAGAACAGCAGCAGGCGCTTGCGATCGAAGCGATCGGCAAAGCCGGCGGCCAGGATGCCCGAGAGTCCGGCACTGAACGCATAGGCCGACACCGCGACGCCGAATTGCCCGGCCGTGATGTCGAGCGAGGGCATCAGGATGGCGCCGAGCGGCGACATGATGATGAAATCGAGGATGATCGAGAATTGCGCGAACGCGAGCAGCGCCACGAGGAGTGACTGGTAGCGCGTAAAGCCGCGCTGGCGTTGCTGTTGATCGTCGATAGGCGCGGCGAGCGTCTGTTCGGTCATGACACCTGGTTCGTGGTACTGGATTCGTGGTGAATGGGGCTGGCATCACATAGGGTGGGCCGGGACGATTTCCACGGCCGCGCGCGCCAAGTTCCGCTGGTATATCGAGTGCGCGGCGGATTGTGGGATCCCTGCAACAGCCCGGCGGCCGGTCCCTCCCGCCCCTCGTTCCTGGCGTTCTCGGCCTGTGCGTCCGGCGCCTATCTGATGAACGATCTGTTCGATCTCGCCGCCGACCGCGAGCATCCCACCAAGCGCCATCGCGCGCTTGCGGCCGGTGATCTCAAAATTTCGTCGGCGCTATTAGCAATCCCCGCGCTGTGGACTTTCGCCGTCGCCGCCGGCCTCTATTCCCTGCGCATCGGCGCCGGCGCCGTAGCGGCCGGCGTCGTGCTGTCAGAATGACTGATGGTGTTCTCGCTGTTCGTGCTCACCTCGCTGGCGCTGATCAAGCGCTTCAGCGAGCTCAGCATGCGCCAGGACGAAGGTCTCGCCGATCCCTCCAACCGCGATTACCGTATCAGCGACCTGCAGATCATCGCCGCGATGGCGGCGGCGAGCGCCATGAATGCGGTGACGGTGTTCGCGCTCTACGTGTCGTCCTCCGCGGTCAAGCCGCTCTACAGCCGTCCCTGGATGCTCTGGCTGCTCGCGCCGCTGCTGCTCTACTGGTTCGGCCGGGCCCTGATGATCGCGCACCGCCGCGAGATGCCCGACGATCCCATCATCTACGCCTTCCGGGACGGCGCGAGCCGCACCACCGTGGCGGCGATCGTCTGCATCATGCTGGCGGCAACGCCTGTCTTGTCCCCATCCGGCGCTTGCGCAGGCCCCCGGCAGTGGATACATCGCGGGCCATCCGATTAGCCTATGATACCGACGCGACCGATTCGACCCGAGGTTTTGAAACGCCATGACCGTACGCCTGCATCGCGGCGACCTGCCTGATCTCACCCGCTACACCGGAGCGGTGGCGATCGACACCGAGACCATGGGCCTGAACCCGCATCGCGACCGGCTCTGCGTGGTCCAGCTCTCGCCCGGCGACGGCAGCGCCGACGTGGTGCAAATCCCCAAGGGCCACACCGACGCGCCGAACCTGAAGGCGCTGCTGGCCAATCCCGCCATCACCAAAATCTTCCATTTTGCGCGCTTCGACGTCGCGGTGCTCTACCAGACTTTCGGGGTGATGACCGGGCCGATCTACTGCACCAAGATCGCCTCCCGCCTGACCCGGACCTATACCGACCGCCATGGCCTCAAGGACCTCGTGCGCGAGGTGCTCAATGTCGATCTCTCCAAGCAGCAGCAATCGAGCGATTGGGGGTCCGACAGCCTGACCGAGCCGCAGCTCGCCTACGCCGCCTCCGACGTGCTGCACCTGCACGGCTTACGCGAGCGGCTCGACGCCATGCTGGTCCGGGAAGGCCGCACTGCGCTGGCAAAAGCCTGTTTCGACTTCCTGCCGACCCGCGCTTTGCTCGACCTCCAGGGCTGGGAGGAAGAGGACATTTTCGCTCACTCTTGAGCCCTTAGGGAATGTCCAGCTTTAACGTTGCCGCCCCGTTTCGGACACTTTCGTAAGGGCCTGTCGAAAGCTGATATGCCCAAGGCTGTCTAATCCAAAGGGTGCCTGTTCCAAAGGCTGCATATTCCTGAGGTCGCGGGTACAATGGGGCGCCCTCGATTGGAGCCTTCTGACCAGGCAAGCGATGCCCCCGGAGCAGCGGTGAACTCGGCCCAGTTTCCAACCTACGATGCCGCGCTGGCGGCGAAGTTTGCCACCGCGGCGCGGCACAGCCGCCTGGTGCGAATTCTGCGCATCGCGGTGCCGGTGACCGTGATTCTGGCCATGGCCTCGATCGTCGTCGTCTCGACCTTCCTCAATCCCTTCAAGATTCCCCTGAAGCTCGACTCCGGAACTCTCGTGGTGACGGGCACCAAGATCACGATGGAATCGCCGCACCTGTCGGGCTTCACGCCGGACCAGCGGCCCTACGAGCTCTGGGCCAAGACCGCGACGCAGGACATTACCGATCCCGATCATGTCGATCTCAATGATTTGCGCGCGAAGGTGCTGATGGAAGATCAATCGACCGTGTTCCTCGATGCCCGCACCGGCCGCTTCGACAACAAGCAGCAGCAGCTCGACCTGCACAAGGACGTCTTCCTGCGCACCTCGACCGGCTATGAAGCGCGGCTGAATTCGGCTTTCGTCGACATGAACAAGGGCACGGTCTCTTCGGATGACCATGTCGACGTCAAGCTGACCAACGGCACGCTGACTGCGGAGAGGCTGCGCATCACGGAGGGCGGCGACGTCATCCGCTTCGAGGGCAATGTGGTGATGCATCTGGACAAGATTAGCACGGATGACGCGACGCCCGCGCCGGTCGAGCAGCCTGCACCACCGCCGCCGCCGACGAAATCAAAGAACAAGTCTGCGAACTCAAAGTGATTTTCATGGCTCATTTTTTTCCGCACAGCGATAGCAAATGGTGCGCCATCCTCCGCGCGGCTTCGCTCGTTGTGGGGCTCACGCTAGTCACAACGGCGTCGGCGTTTGCGCAAGGTGTGGCGCAGGGCGTGCCGAATGCGATGCAGGGATTTTCGCAGAACCGCGACCAACCGATCCAGATCGAGGCCGCCTCGCTCGAGATGCGCGACAAGAAAAAGGAGGCGACCTTCTCCGGCGATGCGAAGAGCAACGTGAAGGTCGTCCAGGGCGACACCACCATGACCTCGAAGACGCTGGTGGTGTTCTACGAATCGAGCAGCGACAAGCAAGCCGCGCCGCAGGCGCCTCCAGCCAAAGGCGCGAAGGCGGCGGCGCCGATGCAGTCGGCGACGCCGGGACCGGGCGGCGCCTCCTCGATCAAGCGGCTGGAAGCCCGCGGCAATGTCGTCGTTACCCAGAAGGACCAGGTGGTCACAGGCGAGACCGCTGTTTTCGACACCAAGACCAATCTCATCACCATGCTCGGCGGAGCGGGGGGGCAGGTGGTTCTGACCCAGTGCCAGAACGTGCTGCGCGGCGACCGCCTCATGGTCGACATGACCACCGGCGTCTCCCGGGTGGAATCCGATAGCGGCAAGGGCGTCCAGGGGCTGTTCATCCAGACCCAGGGCGGCGCCAACGGCAAATGCGGGACGCCGGTCGCCCCTGGCACGGCGGCTCCGCCCTTGCAATTGCCTGGTTCAGGTAAACAGAAGTAAACTCAATAGCTTAATGCGAATGCTCCCGATCCGAGGTTGAAGCTTGCCGGGCGAGACTGTATCTAGCGGGCAGGGCTTTCGAAGCGGGGTCCGCCGCTTTTCGGGCGTGTTTCACTGGGCATGAGATATCCCTTCAATCATGCTGCGTCGGCGAATCCTGAGGCCGGCGAGCACCGTGCAGGTCACCGTGCAGGTGACCGTGAAAGGCTAGAAGGCGGGGATGGTCGATCTCTTCAGCATGTTCCGTCGGCGCCCCGCCAAGCGTGGCCGGCCAGGATTTGCGCGTCAGGACATCACTGCACTCGGTGACAGCGTCGGCGGCCTGGTGGCGAACCCGGTCCGGGACGCGCCGCCAATTGCCCGTGACCAGCCGATGCAGGCCTCCGACCCGTACGGCGTCGAGGCCCCGCCGCGGTCGCGCCCGGCGGGTCCTCAGCCACCCAAAGCCGCTGCCAAAGCCAGACCGAACGGCGCGGGCGGACCGCAGCTGCTGCGGCGGCCGGGCTTCCTGGCTGTGCATAGCGTGGAAAAGAGTTTTGGCAGCCGCCAGGTCGTTCGCGGCGTCAGCATCTATGTGCGCCGCGGCGAAGCCGTCGGCCTGCTCGGCCCGAACGGCGCCGGCAAGACCACCGTGTTCTACATGATCACCGGCCTGATCAAGGCCGATCGCGGCGCGATCGAGCTCGATGGTCACGACGTCACCAAGCTGCCGATGTATCAGCGCGCGCGGCTCGGCATCGGCTATCTGCCGCAGGAGGCCTCGATCTTCCGCGGCCTCACCGTCGAGCAGAACATCCGTGCCGTGCTCGAAGTGGTCGAGCCCTCGCGCAAGAAGCGCGAGCAGCAGCTCGACTCCCTGCTCGACGAATTCAACATCACGCGCCTGCGGAAATCGCCGTCGATCGCGCTGTCCGGCGGCGAGCGCCGCCGCGTCGAGATCGCGCGCGCGCTGGCGACGCGTCCGAACTACATGCTGCTCGACGAGCCCTTCGCGGGCATCGATCCGATCGCGGTCGGCGACATTCAGGACCTCGTCCGCCATCTCACCAATCGCGGCATCGGCGTGCTGATCACCGACCACAATGTCCGCGAGACGCTCGGCCTGACCGACCGTGCCTATATCGTCTATGCCGGTGAAATCCTGACCGAGGGGAGCCCGGACGAGATCGTCGCGGATCCCGACGTTCGCCGGCTTTACCTTGGCGAGGAATTCCGCCTCTAGCCCTTTTTTCGGTTTCGTCAAGGCGTGTACATCGGGGCAGGACTAAGATAAGCAAGAATCGGACCAATTTTGAGAACGGTTCTTGTTAGATGGCGCTTACGCAGAGATTAGAGTTCCGGCAATCGCAGTCGCTGGTGATGACGCCGCAGTTGATGCAGGCGATCAAGCTGCTGCAATTGTCCAATCTCGATCTCACGACCTTCGTGGAAGAGGAACTCGAGCGTAATCCCCTCCTGGAGCGGGCCAATGACGAGGCCCCCGCGGGCGAAGCCCCGGCCGAGGCCGGCCAGTTCAACGATTCCGACGGCGGCCACAATGACGAACCGGGCGGCGGCCCGGGCGAGGCCTTCGAGCCCGGCCAGGAAGAATGGATGAGCAAGGATCTCGGCACCCGCGCCGAGATCGAGCAGACCCTGGACACGGGCCTGGACAACGTCTTCTCCGAGGAGCCGGCCGAGGCGGCTGCGCGCAACGCCCAGGATGCGGCGCCGACCACCTACACGGAATGGGGCGGCGGCGCCTCCGGTGACGAGGACTACAATCTCGAAGCCTTCGTCGCCGCGGAAACCACGCTCGGCGACCATCTTGCCGAGCAGCTATCGGTCGCCTTCACCGGCGCGGCGCAGCGCATGATCGGGCAGTACCTGATCGACCTCGTCGACGAAGCCGGCTATCTGCCGCCCGATCTCGGACAAGCCGCCGAGCGGCTTGGCGCAACGCAAGCCGACGTCGATCACGTTCTTGCCGTGCTGCAAAAATTCGACCCGCCCGGCGTCTGCGCACGTAATCTGAGCGAATGCCTCGCAATCCAGCTCCGCGAGCTCGATCGTTACGATCCGGCGATGCAGGCCCTCGTCGAGCATCTCGATCTCCTCGCCAAGCGCGACATTGCAGGCCTTCGCAAGGTCTGCGGCGTCGACGACGAGGACATCGCCGATATGATCGGCGAGATCCGCCGGCTCAACCCCAAGCCCGGCATGAAGTTCGGCTCGGCGCGACTTCAGACCATGGTGCCGGACGTCTATGTCCGCCCGGGTCCGGATGGTGGCTGGCATGTCGAGCTCAACAGCGACACCTTGCCGCGCGTGCTGGTCAACCAGACCTATTATTCCCAGCTCTCGAAGAAGATCGGCAAGGACGGCGACAAGTCGTATTTCACCGATGCGCTGCAGAACGCGACCTGGCTGGTGCGCGCGCTCGACCAGCGCGCCCGTACCATCCTGAAGGTCGCAACCGAGATCGTGCGCCAGCAGGACGGCTTCTTCACCCATGGCGTGGCGCATTTGAGGCCGCTGAATCTGAAGGCCGTCGCCGACGCCATCCAGATGCATGAATCCACGGTGTCGCGCGTCACCGCCAACAAATACATGGCGACAAATCGCGGCACATTCGAGTTGAAATATTTCTTCACGGCGTCGATCGCCTCGGCCGACGGCGGCGAGGCGCATTCGGCGGAAGCGGTGCGTCACCACATCAAGCAGCTGATCGATTCGGAAGCGCCTGCCGCGATCCTGTCGGACGACACCATCGTGGAACGCTTGCGCGCCTCGGGCATTGATATTGCCCGCCGCACGGTCGCGAAGTACCGCGAAGCCATGCGCATTCCGTCCTCGGTGCAACGCCGCCGCGACAAGCAGAGCGCTCTTGGTAACGTCCTTGCTACCGCAATGTCCGATCGCTCCCGCAACACCGAGCCGGCCTGATTGCGCTGGCGCGAAATCGCGCTACTCTCATCTCCCCATCGAGGCCGATCCATGCGCGCGCATGATCCGGAAAAATCTGCAACGGTTTTCCCTCCCGACAAACGCGGCACGCGTTTGCGGGAGATCATGCGCAGCCAAGAACCTAACCAAGCGAGGTTCACATGACTCTCCGCATTTCGGGCAAGAGCGTCAGCGTCGGAGAGGCCCTGCGCGGCCGTGTTTCCGACCGGACCGAAGAGGTCCTCCGTAAATATTTCGACGGCAATTATTCCGGCCACATCACGCTCTCCAAGGACGGCTTCGGATTCCGCACCGACTGTGCGCTGCATCTCGATTCGGGAATCACGCTCGAAGCCGATTCGAACGCGCAGGACGCCTATGCCAGCGCCGACCAGGCGCTCGTGATGATCGAGAAGCGCCTCAAGCGCTACAAGAGCCGGCTCAAGGACCGCTCGGCGCGCAAGGCCCACGTCGCCTCCGCGGCGCTGGCCGCGCTCGACGCCACCAGCTACGTGCTGGAAGCCCCCGGCGAGGGCGACGACGAGGACGAGGTCACCGGCTACAGCCCCGTGATCATCGCTGAGGCAACGACGTCGCTGAAGCAGCTGTCGGTCAGCGAAGCCGTCATGGAACTGGATCTCAGCGGGGCACCCTGCCTGGTATTCCAGCATGGTTCCTCGGGCCGGGTGAACATCATCTACCGCCGGGCCGACGGCAATGTCGGCTGGATCGACCCGCCCGGCGCCAAATCGGGCGGTTAGAGCGTTTTCGGGCGAAGTGTATGCCGGTTCGCGTCAAGAAAACGCGTCAAAACAAGAAATCCAGCCCCGGAAAACGGTGACCCCGTATCAACCACAGCCCTTAACAATGACGGTGGCAAAGCCGCACGCGGGAGTTGGCACCGGGATTGCGTTGGAGTAGAAGCGCCCCACATCTGGACTTGCCGAACTTTGGCTAAGTCCGCTTCCTGCTTCATCTTCTTGACTCCGGCCGGGCTCGATTGATCGAGCCGGCCAATTCGGAACCTGACGGTTTAATTCACCTCGGAACACTTCCATGCCGATTACCGATCTGGTCGCGCCCGAGGCGATACTTCCGGCATTGAAGGTCAACAGCAAGAAGCAGGCGCTCCAGGAACTCGCGGCCAAGGCCGCCGAGCTGACCGGCCAGAACGAGCGCGCGGTGTTCGAGGTGCTGCTCCAGCGTGAGAAGCTCGGCACCACCGCGGTCGGTTACGGCGTCGCCATTCCCCATGGCAAGCTGCCCAAGCTGGAAAAGATCTTCGGCCTGTTCGCCCGGCTCGATCGCCCGATCGATTTCGAGGCGATGGACGGCCAGCCGGTCGATCTGGTGTTCCTGCTGCTCGCTCCCGAAGGCGCCGGCGCCGATCATCTCAAGGCCCTCGCCCGCATCGCCCGCCTGCTGCGCGACCAGGACATCGCCAAAAAACTCCGCGCCTCGCGCGATGCCCAGGCGATCTATTCCGTGCTCGCCCTGCCGCCGGCGACGGCGGCATAACGGCTCGCATTGCGGCCATTCCCGGACAGAAATTTTTGGCCACGCCTTGGTGGGCGCCGCTCGTGCGCCTCAGCAGACCGTCGGCAGCAGGCGCCGGACTTCGTCGAGCAGTTCGGGAATCGCCGTCTTGTCACCCGCGAGCTGCTTGAGCAGCGCACTCTGGAATAGACCGTCGAACAGGGCATAAAGCGCGGCTGGCGATGCCGCCGGCCGCTTGCCGCCGAGTTCGGCAAAGCGGGAGGTGATGCGCCAGATCATCGCCTCCAGGCTCTTGTCGATCTCAAGGACATCCTTGCGAAACGCGGCCTCGAACATCGCCTGCGAGCGCAGGTCGTACCAAAGGCGGTGCATGCGGGCTTCGTTCTGCAGCGTTGCTGCGAGCTTGGCGAGGAAACCCTCCGTCAATTCGTCGCGGCTCGTTGCGGTCGCGACGACATCGTCATATCGCGTCACGCACTTCGCCTTGTAGTGGCGGACGCAGCAGCAGATCAGATCGAGCTTGTCGCTGAAATAATAGTGGAACACGCCGTGCGTGAACGCCGAGTTCTGCGCGATTTCACGCAGGCTGGTGCGTGCGAAGCCGAGCTCTCCAAGCGTTTCGAGTGCGGCCTCGGCAAGCTCAACGCGTCGGGCGTTGAACTTCTCGTCGCGCAGCACCTCGGCCGCATCAGCCACACGCCGGGCCGCTCCCGTCACCTGCCGCGCCATCTCGTCCTTTCCTCAGTCCCGTTCTTTCAAGGACTTATACCGCGTCGACCGCGGAATAGCTCCACCCCCTCACAACCACCTCCTTTGACAACTGTCAAATTCGTTCTTGACAAGTGTCAAGTTTTTGGCGGAGGTTCGCACCAAGAATTTGGACACTCGTCAAGACGTCCGATCATGGAGGAACGCTTCGCTGGGTGCGGCCAAAAGGCCTGCGCCCACCGATCTGGCGCGCGCCCATCGGCGCAGCACGAATCAATCACCAGCAACGGAGGAGTGCGTCATGAGTGGAAAGAGCCTTGCAGGCAGGAAAGCCCTGGTCACCGGCGGTGCTAGAGGAATCGGCGCGGCCATCGCGCAAGCATTGGCGCGTGCCGGCGCCTCGATCATGATCGCCGACATTCTGGAGGAGACCGGCCGTGCCAGCGCAGCCGCTATCGCAAAGGAAGACGTCGCGACGGGCTTCGTCCAGCTCGACGTCACCGACGACGCTCAATGGGAGCGTGCTGTTGCCAAGACCATCGCAACCCTCGGCGGCTACGACATTCTGATCAACAATGCCGGCATCGAGATCACGTCGCTTATCTCCGAGGTCAAGGCTGAGGACGCGCGGCGGATGTGCGACGTCAATATCGTCGGCACCGTGCTCGGCATGAAGCACGCCTTCCGTGCGATGCGCCCGGCCGGGCCGGCTGGCAAGGGTGGCGCCGTCGTCAACATCGCCTCGGTTGCGGCAACGATCGCTTTTCCCGGCATCGCGGTCTATTCGGGCACCAAATCCGCGGTCGACCGCATGACGCGAGTCGGAGCGATGGAAGCCGGCAAGCTCGGTTTCGGCGTGCGCGTGAACTGCATCTATCCCGGCCTGATCCCGACCGATATGGGCATGCAGCTCGCCAACGACATCGTCAAGGTCGGGCTCGCGCCTGACGTCAACGCCGCGGTCGGCTCGGTGGTGGAGCAAACCCCGCTCGGCCGTCTCGCCGAGGTCACGGACATTGGCGATGCCGCGGTGTTCCTGTGCTCGAACGAGTCGCGCTTCATCACCGGCATCGGACTGCCGGTCGATGGTGGCATGGGCATGTAGCAAAGAACCCGGCAACGAACGTTTCGGAGGAACGCAATGAGTGCGAAGAAGCCCGTCATCGTCTATGGCGCTTCCGGCTATACTGGCCGGCTGGTCTGTGAATATCTGCGTGAGTACAACATCCCCTTCATCGCCGCCGGCCGTAGCGCCGAGAAGCTCAACGCTGCAATGAAGGCGAACGTGGCCGGTATCGAGACCGCCGACTACGAGGTGGTGGAAGTACCGCACACCGTGAGCGCGCTGACAGAGTTGTTCAACGGTGCCTCAGTGGTGCTCAACACAGTCGGCCCCTTCGCCAAGTTCGGCGGTGAGGTGGTGCAGGCCTGTTGGGCTTCCAGATGCCACTACACCGACACCACCGGCGAGCAGGACTGGCTGATCACGCTCGAGCAGGAGTGGGGAACGAAGTTCGCCAATGCCGGCCTGCTGTTAGCGCCGGGCATCGCGCAGATGTACACCACCGGCGAGATCGCCGCGCAGCTGTGCCTGGAGACGCCCGGCCTCGATACGCTTGATATCGCCGTGTTCTGGGGCGGGAGCCCGACCATCGCCTCGACACAGACCATCCTGGTCAACGCCGCGATGGCCAAGGCCTACTACCTGGAGCAGAACAAATACGTCGAGCATCAGCCCGATGCCGGCCTCACCAACCTCGCCATCCCCGGGCAGCACGAATTGGCGCTGGCGCTGCCCTGGGGCGGCACTTCGCATCCGGTGTGGTTCAAGCGCGATCCGCGCGTCGCCAACGTGAAGGTGCTGGGTGGCGTGTTCAACCGCGCGCTGATGCTGGGCGTGCCGCAGATCGTCGCTGCCGCGCTGGAGGCGACAAAGGACATGAATCCCGACGATCGCTACGCCGCGTTGGCGCAGACTGCGGCCGGTGTGATGAACACCATGCCACCGCGCGAGAATCCGCGCGTCAACAAGTCGATGGATTCGGTGCATGCCTCCGGTCCATTAGGGCGCGCGCACTGCGTCATCAACGGCAACAGCAACTACAAGCAGACCGGCCTGCTGCAGGCCTATGCCGCCGCGCACCTGCTGCAGCAGCCACCAAAGCGCGTCGGCTTCGCCTCCGGCTGCCAGGCGTTCGGCCACCACGAGTTGCTCGGTCAATTGCGCAGCTTCGGGCTCGTCAGCAAACCGATTCTGACTGTGCACGATTAGGTAAATCATGGGTGGCGCGGTCCTCCGCGTCACCCGCTGCCGCTTCGGGTGTTGATCATGCGCTTCATCGATTACCTCGACAAAGGTGCCTCGCTCGGCCCCGACGCGTTATGCCTCACCATGGATGGACGCGATCTCAGCTATCGCGAAGTGCAGTCGCTGAGCTACCGCGTCGCGCGCGGCCTTGCGCGATCGGGCATTGGTGCCGGCGAGAAGGTCGCAATCCTTTCCGGCAACGATCCGGTCGCGTTTGCTTGCGTGTTCGGCATTTCCCGCGCGGGCTCGGTCTGGTGCCCGATCAATCCGCGCAACGAGGCGGCCGAAAATCAGATCATCCTCGACCAATTCGACTGCAGCCTGCTGCTGTTTCATTCAAGCTTCGCGGCGATGGTCGAGGCGGTGCGTGCAGAGCTGCCAAAGCTGCGCGCCCTCGTCTGCCTCGATGCAGAGTTACCCTTCGCGCCCTCGTTCGACAGCTGGCTCGCCGGCCTTGCCGGCGACCGCTATCAACGCGAGACGGTCGACGATCTCGCGATGATTCCCGGCACCGGCGGCACCACCGGCAAGCCGAAGGGGGTCATGCTGTCGGGCCGCAACATCGAGGCCATGACGGCACTCACGCTGATGGGCTATCCCTTCAAGGGCCGTCCGATCTATCTCGCGCTTGCGCCGCTGACCCACGCGGCCGGCGTGCTGTGTTTCCCGATCATGGCGCTCGGCGGCCGCATCGTGATCATGCATCACCCCGACATCGCTCAATTTCTCGATTTGATTGAGCGCTATCGCGTCACGCACACCTTCCTGCCGCCGACCGTGATCTACATGCTGCTCGATCATCCGAAGCTCGACCCCGCGAAGCTCGGGTCGCTGCAATGCTTCTGGTACGGCGCGGCGCCGATCTCGGCCACGCGGCTTGCCGAGGCGCTCCAGCGTATCGGGCCGATGGCGCAGTTGTTCGGTCAGACCGAGGCGCCGATGATGATCTCGATGATGGCGCCGGACGAGCATTACAATGCCGACGGCACGATCGCGATGGAGCGTCTCGCCTCGGCCGGGCGGATCAGCCCGCTGGTGCAGGCCGGCATCATGGATGGCGACGGTAATTTGCTGCCGACCGGCGCACGCGGTGAGATCGTGGTCCGCGGTTCGCTGGTGATGGAGGGCTATTACAAAAATCCAGAGGCCACGGCGGAGGCCTCCGCGCATGGCTGGCACCATACCGGCGACGTCGGCTACATCGACGAGGACGGCTACCTCTATATCGTCGATCGCGCCAAGGACATGATCATCACCGGCGGGTTCAACGTCTACTCGATCGAGGTCGAGAACGCGCTGCGGGCGCATGAGGCGGTGCAGGATTGCGCCGTGATCGGGCTGGCGGACGAGAAATGGGGTGAGCGGATCGTCGCCGTGGTCCAGCCCCGCGCCGACCAGAGCGTCGATGTGACGGCGCTCGCGGCCTTCGTCAAGCAGCGAATCGGCAGCGTCAAGACGCCGAAGCAGATCGAAGTCTGGGATGATCTGCCGCGCTCCAAGGTGGGCAAGGTGCTGAAGCCGGATATCCGTGCGCGGCTGGCAGATCGCTCAGACGACTAGCATACGCCTGCCAAGCGCTCAAAGAAAACGCGGGCGTGCCTCGATCGAAACACGCCCGCGCATTTGAATTCGCAGATGTCGCGCTAAGCGCGTGTCAGTGCACGCTCACCGCTTGCAGCTCGTTGCTCCAGGCATTCGCGACCGCGGCTTCGCGGCTGTCGGTCAGCATGATCGGCGTGCCGTCGGCGGAATGGAGCGCGAAAAGCTTGAGGCCGGGCGCAATCTTCGGCGCTTCGGGAAACAGGCCGGGCACATCCTCGGAGCGGATCTGTTTCACATAGGCGATGTGACCTTCGCCGAGGGTTGCCAGCGTCTCGGGCGAGACGGCCTTGGCTTCATATTCGAACGCAACGTGACCTTCACTCATGGTCTCGACTCCTTCACAGAAACTAAGCGGTCGAGTCCGCTACTCGTTCCATTATTCGTGCTCATTGATAGCGATTGTCTTAACGATCCTCTCCGGTTCAGGCCGGGCAAGATCGACCGACAACAGCCCGTTCTTCAGATCCGCACCCAACACCAGCATCCCCTCTGCCAGCACGAAGGTGCGCTGGAAGTGGCGCGCGGCGATGCCGCGATGGATGTATTGCCGGGTCTTGTCGTCCTGCTGCCGCCCGCGAATGACGAGCTGGTTTTCCTCAATGGTTACATCGAGTTGGTCGCGGGTGAATCCGGCGACCGCCAGCGTGATGCGCAGGCGCTCGGGCTGGCCGTCCGATCCGCTGCACCTCTCGATATTGTAGGGAGGGTAGCCGTCGGCGCCTTTGACGACGCGGTCGAGCACGCGCTCGATCTCGTCGAAGCCCAGAAGGAACGGACTGGAAAGCGTGGGAACACGAGACATAGTTTACAAAGTCCTCTCGAAGCGACTTTGACATTTCAGGGCCCGGAAGCGGCACCCCTTGGTCAGCAATATGGTCATATCCCCGTGCGGGTTCAAGGACGTAGCCGAGGGCTGTGGATTCGCCGCTGCCGCGGCGGTCATGACGAATCTGTCGGGCGATTTATCCCAATGAAAACAGCCCCCGGGCTACTGTGCATGGGGTTGTTTTCCCGTTTTGACCGGCTGGTTCCGAAAGCGTCAGACTTCGATCCGTGTCCGTCCATCGCCGCTGAACAAATGCAGCTTTTGGCGTACCGCCGCGACCCGGATTTTTTGGCCGATCGGCGGCGCCTCGGAACCGGGAATGCGGACGATGACTTCGCCAGGGGGCAGTTCGCCGGGATTGGCGGCGATGCGCTGCTCGTCCTGAGCCCGCGAGCCGTAGACGAAGGTTTCGGCGCCGACGCGCTCGATTGCCTCGACGGTCAGTGGCAGCGCAACGCCGCCGGCCGGCGTCTGGTCGGTGATGACGAAATCCTCCGGGCGGATGCCGAGGATGCCGGCATCGCCGGCGCTGCCGAGCTGCGACTTGATCTCGTCCGCACGGATCGACATCAGATTCATCGGCGGTGCCCCGATGAAGGAGGCGACGAAGGTCGTCGCCGGCTTCTCGTAGATGGCAAGGGGATTGCCGACCTGCTCGACCTGGCCGCCATTCATCACGACGAGAATGTCGGCGAGCGTCATTGCTTCCAGCTGGTCGTGGGTGACGTAGATCGACGTCGTGTTGAGCCGGCGCTGCAATTTGCGGATCTCGACGCGCATCGCGATGCGCAGTTTTGCATCGAGATTGGAGAGCGGCTCGTCGAACAGGAACACTTTTGGCTGGCGCACGATGGCGCGGCCCATGGCGACGCGCTGGCGCTGGCCGCCGGAGAGCTGGCGTGGCTTGCGCTCCAGCATTGGTGCGAGCTCGAGCACGCGGGCGGCTTCCTCGACGCGGGTCTTGACCTCGGCTTCCTTCATGCCGCGGTTGCGCAGGCCGTAGGCCATGTTGTTGAAGACGCTCATATGCGGATAGAGCGCGTAGTTCTGGAACACCATCGCGATGTCGCGATCGGCGGGCTCGACCTGATTGACGATCCGGCCGCCGATGTCGATCTCGCCGCCGGTGACGGTCTCAAGCCCCGCGACCATGCGGAGCAGCGTCGACTTTCCGCAGCCGCTTGGTCCGACCAGCACGCAGAACTGACCGTCGCCGACATCGACGTTGACGCCCTTGATGGCTTCGAAGCCGCCGGTGTAGGTCTTGCGGACGTTGCGCAGGGTGACGTTGGCCATAGCTCTCTACTTCTCGGCCTCGACCAGGCCGCGCACGAACAATTTCTGCATGGCGACGACGACGAACACTGGCGGCAGCATGGCCAGCACGGCGGTCGCCATCACCACCGGCCATTCGGTCAGCGCGTCGGTGGTGGTGATCATCTTGCGGATGCCGACCTGGATGGTCTGCATGTCGTCGCGGGTGGTGATCAGCAGCGGCCAGAGATATTGATTCCAGCCGAGGATGAAGAGGATCACGAACAGCGCGGCCATGTTGGTGCGCGACAGCGGCAGCAGCGTGTCCCAGAAGAAGCGCAGGGGACCGGCACCGTCGATGCGCGAGGCCTCCAATAGCTCATCCGGTACGGTCATGAAGAATTGCCGGAACAGCAGCGTCGCGGTGGCTGACGCGATCAGCGGCAGCGCGAGGCCCGCATAGCTGTCGAGCATGTGCAGATCGGCGACGATCTTGTAGGTCGGATAGATGCGGACCTCGACCGGCAGCATCAAGGTGATGAAGATGATCCAGAAGATCGGCATCCGGAACGGAAAGCGGAAATACACGATGCCATAGGCCGAGATGATCGAGATCGCGATCTTGCCGACCGCGATCAACAGCGCCATCACCAGCGAATTGAGCATCATGTTGTAGACCGGCTCGCGGGTCGATCCGCTCGTGCCGACGAAAATGGTCTGGTAATAGACCTCGAAGAAATGCCCGCCCGGCAACAGCGACATCTGCCCGTTCGCGATCAGCGCGTTGTCCTGGGTCGAGGCGACGATGGCGATGTAGACGGGGAACGCGACGATCGCGATCCCGATCCAGAGGATGAAATGGGCGACGTAGCGCCGGAAGCCCTCGTCTTCGACCATCAGTAGGTCACCTTGCGTTCGACGAAGCGGAACTGGATTCCGGTGAGCACGATGACCATGACCATCAGGATCACCGACTGCGCTGCCGAGCTGCCGAGATTGCCGCCGAGCAGGCCGTCGGAATAGACCTTGTAGACCAGCGTCACTGTCGACGTCCCCGGCCCGCCACGGGTCATGGTGTCGATGATGCCGAAGGTGTCGAAGAAGGCGTAGACGATGTTGACGACCAGCAGGAAGAAGATGGTCGGCGACAGCAGCGGGAAGGTCACGGTCCAGAACCGCCGCATCGGGCGCGCGCCGTCGATCGCGGCGGCCTCGAACACGCTCTTCGGGATGGCCTGCAGGCCGGCGAGGAAGAACAGGAAATTATAGGAGATCTGCTTCCAGGCGGCGGCGAGGATGATCAGTGTTGCGGCCTGGTTGCCATCGAGCAGCGGATTCCAGTCGACGCCCATATTCCGCAGGTAACGCGCGAGCACGCCGAGCGAGGGATGCAGCATGAAGATCCAGAGCACGCCGACGACGGGCGGCGCGACCGCATAGGGCCAGATCAGCAGCGTGCGATAGAGCATCGAGCCGCGCAGCGGCTTGTCGGCCATCACGGCGAGCAGCAGCGCAAAGGACAGCGACGACACCGCGATCGCGAACGAGAAGAAGAAGGTTCGGACGATCGCCTCGAAATAAGCAGCGTCCTTGAACAGCTCGATGTAATTGTCGAACCAGACGAAGCTCGACGACAGACCGAAGGCGTCCTGGAGCAGGAAGGACTGGATCACCGCCTGCAGGGCCGGCCAATAAAAGAAAATCAGGACGATCGCGAGCTGCGGGGCAACCAGCGCGTAGGGCAATAGCTTTGATTGGAAAATGGCTTGCTTTTGCATGATGGGGTGGCGCCGGCAGGCCGCTCGTGGTGCGGCCTGCCGGCGCCTTCGCCTTACTTTACGGCGGTCTTTTCGAACTGACGCAGCATGATATTGCCGCGCTCGACGGCGGCATCCAGCGCCTGCTTGGCGGTCTTCTTGCCGGCCAGCGCCTGCTCGATCTCTTCCGACCAGACGTCACGCAGCTGAACCATGTTGCCGAGCCGCAGACCGCGCGAATTCTCGGTCGGCTCCTTGTTGGTCAGCTCGAGCAGCGGGGTCTCGAGATAGGGCTGATCCTTGTAGAAGCCCTCGGCCTTGGCCTTCTCATAGGCCGCCTTGGTGATCGGCAGATAGCCCGACGCCTTGTGGATGTAGACTTGGCGATCGGTGTCCGAGAGGAAGGTCAGGAATTTTGCAACGCCCTTGTACTCCTCGGCCGACTTGCCGCCCATGACCCAGAGCGAAGCGCCGCCGATGATCGAGTTCTGCGGAGCGCCCTTGACGTCGGGATAGTAAGGCATCGGCACGGCGTTGAAGTTGAACTTGGCCTGCGCCTTGACGTTGCCGAAGAAGGCCGACGAGGTCAGGTAGATCGCGCATTCACCCGAGGTGAAACGGCCTTCGCCGGTGTTGGTGCGGCCGGCGTAGTCGTAGGTCTTGTCCTTCTGCAACTCGACCAGCTTTTCGAGATGCCTGACCTGGACCGGTCCGTTGAACTCGAGCACGGTGTCGAAGCCGTCGAGGCCGTTGGCCTTGCTGGCGAGCGGAACGTTGTGCCAGGCGGAGAGCTGCTCGAGGTTGACCCAGGTCACCCAGGAGCCGGAGAAGCCGCAGGTCGGATGACCGTTGTCGTGCAGCTTCTTGGCGGCCGCGAAGGTTTCAGGCCAGGTCTTCGGGATCTCGACGTTCGCCTTCTTGAGCTCGTCGAGGTTGACCCACATCACGGTCGACGACGAGTTGAAGGGGAAGGACAGCATTTCGCCCTTCGAGGTCGAATAGTAGCCAGTAATGGCCGGCAGGTAGATCTTGGGATCGAACTTCTCGCCGGCTTCGACCATCAGCTTATAGACCGGCTTCACTGCGCCGGTCGCCGCCATCATGGTCGCGGTGCCGACTTCGAACACCTGCATGATGTGCGGGGCGTTGCCGGCGCGGAAGGCGGCGATGCCGGCATTCATCGTGTCGGCGTAGTTGCCCTTGTAGGTCGGAATGACCTTGTAGTCGCTCTGCGACGCGTTGAAGTCGTTGGCGAGCTTGACGATGACGTCGTTGTTGGCGCCGGTCATCGCGTGCCACCACTGGATCTCGGTCGCAGCGAGCGCCGGCGACACGCCCATGCCAACCGTGAGTGCAAATGCGGCAGCCGCCCCAAAGTGTCGAAGAGCCATCAAGTAAACCTCCCTTGGCCGTCAAAAAGATCGCTTGCGCTAGCAGTGCGGTATGACGTTCACATGACTGTGTAAGCGGCCGATACGAAAGCGGCAAGCGCTGCCAAAAGGAAAGCCATCAAATAGGCGAACGCGGCGCAGGCAGCCTTATCCGTTCGCGTTGCACTCGCGTGCCCGCGCCGCACTGCGGCATGGATTGTCGGATGCGGGAGACGAGGGCCTTAGCGCTTGCGCTCGGGCCCGCAGACCACGCCCTTCTCGACCATCGCGTCGATCTCCGACTTGGAGTAGCCGAACTCGCCCAGTACCTCCTGGGAGTGCTGGCTGAACTTCGGCGGCAGCCGGCGCAGGCTCGGCTTGCTGCGATCGAGCCGGATCGGCGAAGCCACGCCCTTGTACCAGTCCTTCTCGATGACGTCGCCGCGCGCGATCGTGTGCGGGTTGGTCAGCGCCTGGTCGATCTTCTGCACGGGACCTGCGGGCAGGCCCGCGGCCAGCAGGCGATTGCACAGCGGCTCGGCCTCGTGCTGGCTGAACACAGCGGCGAGCTCGGCGCGCAGAGCGTCGCGATTGGCGATGCGGTCCTTGTTGCGGGCAAAGCGCGGATCGGTACCCAGCTCGGGCTTGCCGATTTCTTTGGCGAGCTTGCGGAAGGTGCCGTCATTGCCGACACCGATGAAGATATTGTCGGTCTTGGTCGGGAAGATCGCATAAGGCACGAGGTTCGGATGCTCGTTGCCGGTGAGGCCGGGCGGCTTGCCATGCATGAAATAATTTGCGGTGTGCGGATGCATGATGGCGAGACCGGTCTCGTACAGCGTCGTCTCCAGGAACTGGCCCTGGCCCGAACGCTGCCGCTCCGACAGCGCCATCAGGATGCCGATCGCCGCATAGAGGCCGGTGGTGATGTCGACCAGCGGCACGCCGATCCGCATCGGCCCGCTCTCGGGCGAGCCGGTTGCCGCGATCATGCCGGTCATGGCCTGGATGATGGCGTCATAGCCGGGATTGCCGCCGCGCGGGCCGTCGGCGCCGAAGCCGCAGATCCGGCAATGCACGAGGCGCGGAAATTTCTTGCTGAGCACATCGTTGCCGATGCCCCATTTCTCCAGCGTGCCCGGCTTGAAATTCTCGATCAGGACGTCGGCCGTCTCCAGCATCTTCAGCAGCACGGCGCGGCCACCCTCGGAGGCGAGGTCGAGGCCGATCGAGCGCTTGTTGCGGTTGATGCCGACGAAGTAGGCGGCGTCTTCCTCGTGGAAGGGAGGGCCCCAGTCGCGCACCTCGTCGCCTGCGGGCGGCTCGACCTTGATCACGTCGGCGCCATGGTCGGCGAGGATCTGGGTGCAGTAGGGACCGCCGAGCACGCGCGTGAGATCGATGACGCGCAGTCCGCTCATTGCGCCCGTAACGGCTTCAGTCATGCGTTCGCTTCCCCGTGTCGATATTTGACACAGGCCTAGCGAGGTTCGTCCACGCCAGCAATGGCCTGTTGCGTGGGGCCGTATGCGCAGCAGCCGTGCAATCCGTGGCGTGGTCAAATCCAACGAAGGGCCGGCCCGAGGGGATCTCAGGCCGGCCAATCCATCAGATCAGACGACCGTCAGGCGGACGTCGACATTGCCGCGCGTCGCGTTGGAGTACGGGCAGACCTGGTGTGCCTTCTCGACCAGCGCCTCGGCCTCCGCACGGGCGAGGCCCGGCAACGAAACGGCCAGATCGATATCGAGGCCGAAGCCGCCGGCCGCGCGCGGGCCGATGCCGACGGTCGAGGTGACGGAGGCGTCGGCGGGGACCTTCGGGCCGCCCTGCGAGGCCACGAACTTCATCGCGCCGATGAAGCAGGCGGCGTAGCCGGCCGCAAACAGCTGTTCGGGATTATTGCCCGTGCCGCCGCCGCCGCCGAGCTCCTTCGGTGTGGTGAGCTTGACGTCGAGTGCGCCGTCGAGGGTTGCTGCGTGGCCGTCGCGGCCACCTGTGGCTTTGGCGCTGGTCTTGTAGAGGACGTTCACGGACATTTTCGTCTCCTCAGGGGGCTTCGAGTTGGGGTCTGACCTGTATCGCAAGCAATTAGATTGCGCGCAATTGAAATTCGCATGCTTCACATTTAATTGTTCGCAATTGAATGTACGGCCGCCCGGTCCCACAATACGGGCAAATTTCGTGAGATTCTCTATGCCTCGGAAATCATCGGCCCTGGATCCGCAACGCCTCGACAACCAGATCTGCTTCGCGATCTATTCGGCGGCGCATGCCTTTAACCGCGTCTACAAGCCGCTGCTCGACCGGCTCGGCCTGACTTACCCGCAATATCTGGTGATGTTGGTGCTGTGGGAGCGCGACGACGTGCCGCTCAAGGACATCGGCGAAAGGCTGTTTCTGGATTCGGGCACGTTGACGCCGCTGCTCAAGCGGCTCGAAGCCGCCCATCTGGTCAAGCGCACGCGCTCGAGCGAGGACGAGCGTCAGGTCCTGATCGCGCTGACCCCGCAGGGCCATGCGCTGAAGGACAAGGCGCGCAGCGTCCCGCAGTCGATCCTGGCGGCGTCGGACTGTTCGGTGTCGGAGCTGGTCGCCATGAAAGACGAGATCGTCGCGCTACGCGACCGGCTCAATGCGGTGATCGGGGAGTAGGGGGGAACTCAGTAGAGGCGCTTCTTCGAAAATGCGCGGCCCGAATGAAACTTGAGGTACTTTTCGAACGCGAGCGCTTTCATCTTGCCGGGGAAAGCGCAGTACCAGATCAAAGTCCATGGCTTGAATTTGGCGGTATGCGGCGACTTGCCGGCATTGTGCTCAGGAAGCCGCCGCTTCAAATTCTCGGTCGTGCCAATGTATTCCTGGTCGGGAAACTCAATGCTGAAGATGATGTAGACGCACCAGATCGATGGCTCGCACGGAGGAGGAAGTGTGGTGGAGCCAGGCGGGATCGAACCGCCGACCTCTTGCATGCCATGCAAGCGCTCTCCCAGCTGAGCTATGGCCCCTTAAGTCTTCCAGTTGGGAGGACCCTGGGGGATCCGTCCCGGCCGGCGAGCCCTATGTGACTCGCGCGGTGCACCCTTTTTCACAGATCAGGGCTGATCTCAAGTCTCTTCGTCGCCCCCGACATCACCAATGATGTCGGTCACGTCCTCATCGCCCTCTTCGTCGTCGGCGATAAAGGTCGAATCATCATCGTCGTCGTCCTCGATGGTCTCGTCGACCTCGATGTCGTCCTCGGATTCGGGCACAACGGCCTTGACCTTGCCGGTGTTCTCCTCGGCATCGGCCTCCTCGAGCGAGACCTCCTCGACCTCCGCCGGCTCCGGCGTGGTGTCGGCGGCCGGCGCGTGCCGGGGTTCGGCGCCACGGCTTGCGCGCGCCGGCGCAACCGGGGCGATCGGCACCACTTCGCCGGTATAGGGCGAGATCACCGGGCTCTTGTTGAGGTCGTAGAACTTCTTGCCCGTAGTTGGGCAAATACGTTTGGTTCCGAGTTCGGACTTGGCCACGGCAGAGGAATCCTGGGAATGTCTGAAAAGCGGTGTTTCACTTGGCTAGTTGGCGGCCCGCTGTCAATAGCGCATTACGGGAGAAAGACATGCCCGTGACGGGGCACGGCCCATGTGGTACCTGCGCGCCACCCCAACAGGGTACATCCAAGGACACAATCTTGACCCATTCCGACAAGCCGACACCGCTCAAGTCGCGCTCAAGCGGTGCCCTGACCGGAAAGGTACGGGTGCCCGGAGACAAGTCGATCTCCCACCGCGCCCTCATCCTGGGCGCGCTTGCGGTTGGCGAGACCCGGATTTCGGGCCTTCTCGAGGGCGAGGATGTCCTCAATACCGCTAAATCCATGCAGGCGCTCGGCGCCAAGGTCGAGCGCACCGGCGATTTTGCCTGGAAGGTGCAGGGCGTGGGCGTCGCTGGCTTCGCCCAGCCCAAGGCCCCCCTGGATTTCGGTAACTCCGGCACCGGCTGTCGGCTCGTGATGGGCGCCGTCGCCGGCTGCCCGATCTCGGCGGTGTTCGACGGCGACGCCTCGCTGCGCACCCGGCCCATGCGCCGGATTCTGGACCCGCTCGAAAAGTTGGGGGCCAAGGTCGTATCGGGCGGCGAGGGCGGCCGCCTGCCGCTGACCCTCCAGGGCGCGCGCGATCCGCTGCCGATCACCTACAAAACCCCGGTTGCCTCGGCTCAGATCAAATCAGCGGTGCTGCTCGCCGGCCTGGCCGCGCCGGGCGTCACGACCGTGATCGAAAACGAGGCGAGCCGCGACCACACGGAACTGATGCTGAAGCACTTTGGCGCCGAGATCACCTCGACGCAGGAAGGTCAGCACGGCCGCCGCATTACGCTGCTGGGCCAGCCTGAGCTGCATGGTGCAACGGTCGTCGTGCCCGCCGATCCCTCCTCTGCGGCCTTCCCTATGGTCGCGGCGCTGATCGTCGAGGGGTCCGACATCGTCTTGTCCGACGTCATGACCAATCGGCTGCGCACCGGGCTTTTCACAACGTTGCGTGAAATGGGCGCTTCCATAGAGGAAAGCGAAGTACGCGGCGACGCCGGCGAGCCGATGGCGCAATTGCGCGTGCGGGCTTCAAAATTGCGCGGCGTCGAGGTGCCGCCGGAGCGCGCGCCTTCGATGATCGACGAATATCTGGTGCTGGCGGTGGCGGCCGCCTTCGCCGAGGGCACGACCATCATGCGCGGCCTGCAGGAGCTGCGTGTCAAGGAATCCGACCGGCTCAAGGCCACCGCCGACATGCTCCGCGTCAACGGCGTCAAAGTCGAGGTCTCCGGCGATGATTTGATCGTCGAGGGCCGCGGTCACGTTCCCGGCGGCGGCACTGTCGCCACGCATATGGACCACCGCATCGCGATGTCCGCCCTGGTGATGGGCTGCGCGTCCGACCAGCCCGTGACGGTCGACGACACCGCCTTCATCGCCACCAGCTTTCCGGACTTCATTCCGATGATGCGGTCGCTAGGGGCCGATTTTTCATGATCATCGCGATCGATGGACCCGCCGCTTCGGGCAAGGGCACGCTCGGCAAGCGCCTCGCCCATCACTACGGTTATCGTCACCTCGATACCGGTGTGATCTATCGCGCGGTCGCCTACGCCCTGATGCAGTCCGGCCATGATCTCCGGGACGAGGCGGCTGCGGTGCAGGCCGCGCTGGAACTCGATCCTGAAAAGTTCGGCAATCCGGCCCTGAAGACCCAGAAGGCGGGTGAGGGCGCCTCGATTGTCTCGGCAATCCCCAGGGTCCGCGAGGCCCTGGTCGATTTCCAGCGGCAATTCGCCGCCGGTCCGCCGGGCGCCGTGCTGGACGGCCGGGACATTGGAACCGTGATCTGCCCCGATGCCGACGTGAAGATCTTTGTCGTCGCCGACCCCAAGGTCCGCGCCCGCCGACGCACCATGGAGGCCAAGGCGCGGGGCGAGGAGGCGGACGAGGCGGCCGTGCTCGCCGACATCATTCAGCGCGACGAACGGGACAAGAACAGGCCGATTGCACCTTTGAAGCCGGCCCCGGATGCTTACTTGCTAGATAACTCCCAACTGGATATAGAAGGCGGCGTCCGGGCCGCCATCGACATTATCGAGGCCGTCCGAGCGGGCCGTCCGCGGGGTTAAGCCGCGGTCGTCATTGGAGGAAGCGCCCGCTCCCGCTCTTTGAGGTCGATACTCTCGGTCCCTGCTTCGGGGCCGACGCGATCCAGGCTCCGGACAAAAATTTCCACGTCTCGAACGTGCGGGCCTCAGCCGGCCCGCTTCCGCTGTTCCGGCTTCAGGCCGGAGCAACGAGCGGTCGCTCGAAGGTTTTGTGGACCTTCCGACACTGCACGCCCGATACGCCCAAAAACCCAACGGCCGGCAAGACGTCCGCAACTGGAGAACAAATGGCTTCGATTTCCGCTGATACCTATAGCCCCTCGCGCGATGATTTCGCCGCGATGCTCGACGAGTCCTTCGCAGGTGGCAACCTGCAGGAGAGCTCCGTCGTCAAGGGCAAGGTGGTTGCAATTGAAAAGGACATGGCCGTCATCGACGTCGGCCTGAAGACCGAGGGCCGTGTTGCCCTGCGCGAATTTTCCGGCCCCGGTCGTGAGAGCGAGATCAAGGTCGGCGACGAGGTGGAAGTGTTCCTCGATCGCATCGAGAATGCCCTCGGCGAAGCCGTGCTGTCGCGCGACAAGGCGCGCCGCGAGGAGAGCTGGGGCAAGCTGGAGAAGGCGTTCCAGAACAACGAGAAGGTCACGGGCGTCATCTTCAACCAGGTCAAGGGCGGCTTCACCGTCGACCTCGACGGTGCCGTTGCCTTCCTGCCGCGCTCGCAGGTCGACATCCGTCCGATCCGCGATGTTGCACCGCTGATGAACAACGCGCAGCCGTTCCAAATCCTCAAGATGGACCGCCGCCGCGGCAACATCGTCGTCTCCCGCCGCACGGTGCTCGAAGAGACCCGCGCCGAGCAGCGTCAGGAGCTGGTGCAGAACCTCGAAGAGGGCCAGGTCATCGACGGCGTGGTCAAGAACATCACCGATTACGGTGCCTTCGTTGATCTCGGCGGCATCGACGGCCTGCTGCACGTCACCGACATCGCGTGGCGCCGCGTCAACCACCCGACCGAGGTGCTCTCGATCGGCCAGACCGTGAAGGTCAAGATCATCAAGATCAACCACGAGACGCACCGCATCTCGCTGGGCATGAAGCAGCTGCTGGACGATCCGTGGCAGGGCATCGAAGCCAAGTACCCGCTGGGTGCGCGCTTCACTGGCCGTGTCACTAACATCACCGACTACGGCGCCTTCGTCGAGCTCGAGCCGGGCATCGAAGGTCTGATCCACGTCTCCGAGATGTCGTGGACCAAGAAGAACATGCACCCCGGCAAGATCGTGTCGACCTCGCAGGAAGTCGACGTGCAGGTGCTGGAAGTCGATTCCGTCAAGCGCCGCATCTCGCTCGGCCTCAAGCAGACGATGCGCAACCCGTGGGAGGTCTTCGTCGAAGGTCATCCGACCGGTTCGACGGTCGAGGGCGAAGTCAAGAACAAGACCGAGTTCGGTCTGTTCCTGGGCCTCGAGGGCGACGTCGACGGCATGGTCCATCTCTCCGACCTCGACTGGAAGCTTCCGGGCGAGCAGGTGATCGACAACTACAAGAAGGGCGACGTGGTCAAGGCCGTGGTGCTCGATGTGGACGTCGAGAAGGAGCGCATCTCGCTCGGCATCAAGCAGCTCGAAGGCGACCCATTCGCCGAGCCGGGCGATGTCAAGAAGGGCGCGGTCGTGACCTGCGAAGTGCTCGAAGTGAAGGAAAGCGGTATCGAGGTGAAGATCGCCGGTACCGACTTCACCACCTTCGTCAAGCGCTCGGAGCTCGCGCGTGACCGCAACGATCAGCGCGCCGAACGCTTCGCCGTCGGCGAGAAGGTCGATGCCCGCGTGATCCAGTTCGACAAGAAGGCCCGCAAGGTCCAGGTGTCGATCAAGGCGCTCGAAGTCGCCGAAGAGAAGGAAGCCATCGCGCAGTACGGCTCCTCCGATTCGGGGGCGACGCTCGGCGACATCCTGGGCACCGCGCTCAAGAACCGCGACAGCAAGTAAGCGAACCTTTCGGTTCGCCAGACATCGAAGCCCCGGCGCGAGCCGGGGCTTTTTTGTTGTGGCCTTGTCCGGGCGATGCGGGGCCTTGTTTTCTTCAAATTGCGCCGCAATTGATGTATCCAGACAAGCCATTGGTCACGTTGTGACGGCACAACGCCCGCGGCCTTTCACTTGGAGATATCTCGATGTCGCTCGATTCGGACATCATCGTCGATCGCCGCAGGATCCGCCGCAAGCTGACGTTCTGGCGTGTGATGGCCGCGCTGATCGCGATCGCGGCGATCGCGGGCTTTGCGCTGGTCGTGACACCGGGCGCGCGCGGCAGCTTCGCTTCCGCCGGCTCAATCGCGCGCGTGCAGATCGAGGGCCTGATCCGCAGCGATGCCGAGCGCACGCGGGCGCTGGAGCGACTGGAGAATTCGCAGGCCGCAGCCGTTATCGTTCACATCAATTCGCCCGGTGGCACCACCGCAGGATCCGAGCAGCTCTACGACTCGCTGACGCGGCTGAAGGCGAAGAAGCCGCTGGTTGTCGTGGTCGAGGGGCTTGCGGCGTCGGGCGGCTACATCACCGCGATTGCGAGCGACCACATCATCGCCCAGCAGAGTTCGCTGGTCGGCTCGATCGGCGTGCTGTTCCAATTTCCGAACGTCTCGGAACTCTTGAAGACCATCGGCGTCAGGGTCGAGGAAGTGAAGTCCACGCCCTTGAAGGCTGCGCCCAACGGCTTTGAGCCGACCAGCCCGGAAGCGCGCGCCGCGCTGGATGCGCTGGTGAAGGATTCCTATGCCTGGTTCAAGGATCTGGTGAAGCAACGCCGTGGCATGGATGACACGCAGCTCGAAAAAGTTGTCGATGGCCGCGTCTTTACTGGCCGCCAGGCGATCGATCTCAAGCTGATCGATCAGCTCGGCGACGAGAAGACCGCCGTGGCCTGGCTCGAGGAGCAGAAGGGCGTCAAGAAGGGCCTTTCGGTGCGCGATTACAAGCTCGAGCCGCGCTTTGGCGATCTGCCGTTCCTCAAGGCGGCTGCCGCCGTGACGCTGGAAGGGCTTGGATTAGGCTCGATTGCGCATCAGATCGCGCAAACCGGCGTTGCGCAGGCGGTCGATCGCGTCGGGATGGATGGCATGCTGGCCTTGTGGCAGCCGGCTGCGTCGAATTGACCGGAAAAGGTGGCGCCAGGCGAGCTTCGGACCTTTTTCCCGTCTTGCGGGTAGGCGCCCAGCCCGCTTTCTCGGCATTTGTCACGCATTTTCACGACGCTCAACCTTCATTTAGCGTCTTGACAGATCACGGTATTTTCACGGAAATGGTCATCCGCACGCTCCCGGGTCCTATCTCTCGATGATCAAATCCGAACTTGTTCAGCGTATCGCCGAGCACAACCCGCATCTGTACCAGCGGGATGTCGAGAACATTGTGAATGCGATTCTCGAGGAGATCGTAGCGGCACTTGCGCGCGGTGACCGCGTCGAGCTGCGCGGCTTCGGCGCCTTCTCGGTCAAGCACCGCCCCGCGCGTGCCGGTCGCAATCCGCGCACCGGCGCTCATGTCCCCGTCGATCAGAAGAGCGTCCCGTTCTTCAAGACCGGCAAGGAAATGCGCGAGCGGCTCAATCGCGACCATCCGGATCCGGGCGCGCCGGACTAAAGAAGCCGCTGTCGTCCGGGCTTAACCGAACGGCCGCATGATGCGGCAGCAAGCTTGATTCAAGACGAGCGATCGCGATGCGAAAGTTCCTGACCGCGTTGATCGTGATTCCGCTGGGCCTGATCCTGGTGACCTTTGCGGTTGCCAACCGGCATTTCGTCACCGTCTCTTTCGATCCCTTCATGGCGGCTGATCCGGCCCTGTCGGTCACGCTGCCGCTGTTCCTGCTGCTGATCCTGGTGGCCGCCTTGGGCGTCATCGTCGGCGGCTGCGCCGTCTGGTTCGGCCAGCGGCATTGGCGGCGTGCCGCGCGCCGGCATGAGGCGGATGCGAGAGCCGCCCGGGTCGAGCTGACCGATCTGCGGGCCCAGACGGCCCCAGCAAAGCCCGAGTCCCAGCGCCTGCCGGTGCCCTCCGGGGTGGGCCTTTACGGGCCCGTCGGGCGAGACAAGCAGCGCGCGACGTTGTAGAAGCGGCCCCGACCGAAAACCCTGTTTTCCGGCCGCGCATCCGCAGCCTTCACCCGTTTTGAGCCCATACCTTCGAGATCATGTCCCTGCTCGTCAAAATCTGTGGCCTGTCTACGCGCGAGACGCTCGAAACGGCGCTCGACGCGGGCGCCGACATGGTGGGGTTCGTGTTCTTTCCGCCGTCGCCGCGGCATGTGTCGCTGGAGACGGGGCGTGATCTCGGCCGCCAGGTGAAGCGGCGCGCGCTCACGGTCGCGCTCACGGTCGATGCCGACGATGCCACCCTCGACAACATCATGGACGCGCTGTCGCCGGACATGTTTCAACTCCACGGCAAGGAGAGCGTGGCGCGGCTGCGCGACATCAGGCAGAGATTCGATCGCCCCGTCCTGAAGGCGGTCCCGGTCGCAACCGCAGTCGATCTTGCGGTGCTGCCTGGCTATGCCGCGGTGGCCGACCGCATCCTGTTCGACGCGCGCGCGCCGAAAGAGGCGACCCGGCCCGGCGGTCTCGGCGAGCCCTTCGACTGGCACCTGCTCGAAAATCTCGATCTCAAGCTGCCCTACATGGTCTCCGGCGGGCTTCATGCCGACAACGTTGCGGAGGCCCTCCGCGTCACCGGTGCTGGCGGTGTCGACGTGTCCTCGGGTGTCGAGAGCACCCCGGGCGTCAAGGATCCGGAGTTGATCAAGGCCTTCATTCGCGCCGCGCGCGTCACCCAAGAGTTGAGCGTTCGATGAACATCGCCAAGCCAAATTCCTACCGTAGCGGGCCCGACGAGCGCGGCCATTTCGGCATTTTCGGCGGACGCTTCGTTGCCGAAACCTTGATGCCGCTGATCCTCGATCTGGAAAAGGCCTACACCGCGGCCAAGGCCGACCCGGCATTCCAGGCCGAGATGAACGGCTATCTCAAAAATTATGTCGGGCGGCCCTCGCCGCTCTATTTCGCCGAGCGCCTCACCGACCATCTCGGCGGCGCCAAGATCTACCTCAAGCGCGAAGAGCTCAACCACACCGGTTCGCACAAGGTCAACAACGTGCTGGGCCAGATCATGCTGGCGCGGCGCATGGGCAAGAAGCGCATCATCGCTGAGACCGGCGCCGGCCAGCATGGCGTCGCCACCGCGACGCTGTGCGCGCGCTTCGGCCTCGACTGCGTGGTCTATATGGGCGCCGTCGACGTCGAGCGGCAGCAGCCCAACGTGATCCGCATGGAGATGCTGGGCGCCAAGGTGATGCCGGTGCAGTCGGGCACGCGCACGCTGAAGGACGCCATGAACGAGGCGCTGCGCGACTGGGTCACCAACGTGCACGACACATTCTACTGCATCGGCACGGTGGCCGGCCCGCATCCCTATCCGACACTGGTGCGCGACTTCCAATCCATCATCGGCAACGAGACCAAGGTGCAGATGCAGGAGGTCGAGGGACGCCTGCCGGATTCGCTGGTTGCCTGCATTGGCGGCGGCTCGAATGCGATGGGCCTGTTTCATCCCTTCCTCGACGATTCCACCGTCGAGATTTTTGGCGTCGAAGCCGCAGGGCACGGGCTGACGCAATTGCATGCCGCATCGATCGCCGGCGGGCGCCCCGGCGTGCTGCACGGCAACCGCACCTATCTGCTGATGGATGCCGACGGCCAGATCCAGGACGCGCATTCGATCTCGGCCGGCCTCGACTATCCCGGCATCGGCCCCGAGCATTCCTGGCTGCACGAGATCGGGCGCGTCAACTATCTCTCCGCGACCGATGACGAGGCGCTCGCCGCGTTCCAGCTGCTCTCGAAGCTCGAAGGCATCATTCCCGCGCTCGAGCCTGCCCACGCCATCGCCAAAGTGATGGAGCTCGCGCCGAAGCGGCCGAAGGATCACCTGATGGTCGTCAATCTCTCCGGCCGCGGCGATAAGGACGTCCCGCAGGTCGGCGATATCCTGAAGGGCAAGAGCAAGTGAGGCGAGTGTCGCACTCTCTTCACCTCTCCCCGTCGGGGAGAGGTCGGCTGCGAAACAGCCGGGTGAGGGGCCTCTCCACTCACTCGAACCTTAGTGATGTCCGGACGAGCTCGAGCACGCCCTCGAGATTTTCGTACACATCCGTGTTCGAGACGCGCAGGACGAAGAACCCGCAGGCCTCGAGCACCTTGGTCCTGGCTTCATCGCGTTCGATCTCGGTCGGGCTGGAATGCGTGACGCCGTCGACCTCAATGATCAGTTTTCCGTCCAGCGTCACGAAATCAACGACGTATCGATCGACAGGGTGCTGGCGGCGAAACGTCCAGCGAGCGAGCTGCCGGTTGCGTAGCGCCTGCCAAAGCTTCGCTTCTGCGCTTGTCTGCGACTCGCGGAGCCTTCGTGCTCTCGACTTGAACCTTTCCATCCCCCTCACCCGGCTGCTTCGCAGCCGACCTCTCCCCGACGGGGAGAGGTATAGCACAGCGGCCGCGGAATCATGACCACGCGTATCGACACCCGTTTCGCCGAGTTGAAGAAAGCGGGCCGCTCGGCCTTTGTCACCTATGTGATGGCCGGTGATCCCGATCTCACGACGTCGCTCAATATCGTCAAGGCGCTGCCCAAGGCCGGCGCCGATGTGATCGAGCTCGGCATTCCCTTCACCGACCCGATGGCGGATGGTCCCTCGATTCAGGCTGCGGGCTTGCGCGCGCTCAAGAACGGAATGACGTTGAAGAAGACGCTCGACCTCGTGCGCGGCTTCCGCAAGGACGACAATGTCACGCCGCTGGTGCTGATGGGCTATTACAATCCGATCTACATTTACGGCGTCGACAAGTTTTTGGCTGATGCCAAGACGGCCGGCGTTGACGGCCTGATCATCGTCGATCTGCCGCCGGAGGAAGACGACGAGCTTTGCATTCCCGCGCTGAAGGCGGGCCTGAACTTCATTCGCCTCGCGACCCCGACCACCGACGACAAGCGCCTGCCCGCGGTGCTCGCGAACACGTCAGGCTTTGTCTATTACGTCTCTATCGCCGGCATCACCGGTGCCGCGGCTGCGGATGCGAATACTGTCGGTGAAGCTGTCGCGCGCATCAAGCGGCATACCAAGCTGCCGATCTGCGTTGGTTTCGGCATCCGCACGCCGGAGGCGGCGCGCGCCATTGCCGAGAAGGCCGATGGTTCGGTGGTCGGTACCGCGCTGGTTGATGCGCTCAAGAACAGCCTCGATGCGGACGACCGCGCGACCGCCAAAACCGTCAACGCCGTGGCTGAGCTGACGGCGGTCCTGGCCCAGGGCGTCAAGGGCGCGCAACAGACGGCCGAATAAGCCACAATTCCGCTGCCAAGGCGGGCGACACGGCGGCTTGCCGGGCAATGGCCCGGTCGCCATATATATCCCTTCAGGCGGTCCCCACTGGGGCCAGCACATCGGAGCAAACCATGAACTGGCTTACCAATGTGGTCCGGCCGAAGATCCGCAACATGCTGCGGCGGGAGACGCCGGAGAATCTGTGGATCAAGTGTCCGGATTCCGGGCAGCTCGTGTTCTACAAGGACGTCGAGGCCAACCAGTTCGTCATCCCCGGCTCGAACTACCACATGCGCATGGGCGCGGTGGCGCGGCTCAAGTCGATCTTCGACAACGAGACCTGGTTCGATGTCGCCTTGCCCGACGTCACGCCCGACCCGCTGAAGTTTCGTGATGAGAAGAAGTATGTCGATCGCATCAAGGATGCGCGGGCGCGCACCAATCTGAACGACGCGGTCAAGATCGGCTATGGCAAGCTCGAAGGCGCCGCCGTCGTCGTCGCCGTGCAGGATTTCGATTTCATGGGCGGCTCGCTCGGCATGGCTGCCGGTGAAGCCCTCGTGCGCGGGCTCGAGCTCGCGGTCGAGAAGAAGTCGCCCTTCATCGTGTTCGCCGCATCCGGCGGCGCGCGCATGCAGGAAGGCATCCTGTCGCTGATGCAGATGCCGCGCACCACGGTCGGCGTGCAGATGCTGCGCGAGGCCAAGCAGCCCTATATCGTCGTGCTGACCAACCCGACCACCGGCGGCGTCACAGCGTCCTACGCGATGCTCGGCGACGTGCAGATCGCCGAGCCCGGCGCGCTGATCGGCTTTGCCGGCGCGCGCGTGATCGAGCAGACCATTCGCGAAAAGCTGCCTGAGGGCTTCCAGCGCGCCGAATATCTCAAAGAGCACGGCATGGTCGACATGGTCGTGCATCGCCATGAATTGCGTCCGACCTTGGCGCGGCTATGCCGCCTGCTGACCAGGGCGCCAGCGCAGGAGAATGCGTCGAAATCAATGCAGCCCGTCGTCAGCCCTGCGCAGATCGTATCGGCCGCTGAGACGGCGCCGGCTGCGCCGCACGCGTGAACGCGTCCTCCGACAGCGCAAAGCCGTCGCTCGACGAATTGATCGGGCGGCTGTCGGCCCTGCATCAAAAGCGCATCGATCTCGGGCTCGAGCGGATGCACCGCCTGCTCGAGCGGCTCGGTCATCCCGAACGCAAGCTGCCGCCGGTGATCCACGTCGCCGGCACCAACGGCAAGGGCTCGACGGTTGCCTATCTGCGCGCGACGCTGGAGGCGGCGGGCTTGCGCGTCCACGCCTACACCTCGCCCTATCTGGTTCGCATCAACGAATGTTTCCGCCTCGGCCGCCCCGGTGGCGGCGTGCTCGTTAGCGACGACGAATTGTGCGCGGCGCTGCAAGAGGTCGAGCGCGTCAATGCCGGCGAGCCCGCCACTGTCTTTGAGCTGAAGACCGCGGCCGCCTTCCATCTGTTCGCGCAAAATCCCGCCGATGCCGTGTTGCTTGAAGTCGGGCTCGGCGGCCGGCTCGACTCGACCAATGTGGTCGATCAGCCTGCGGCCTGCGTGATCACGCCGATCAGCATGGACCACATGGACTTCCTCGGCGATACGCTGACGTCGATTGCGGGCGAGAAGGCGGCGATCATCAAGCGCGGCGTACCCGTGGTTTGCGCCGAGCAGATGCCTGAGGCGATCGCGGTCATTGAGGCGGAGGCCAAGCGAATGCGCGCGCCGCTGTTTGCGGCCGGCGAAAGCTGGCATGTCAATGTCGAGCGTGGCCGTCTGGTCTATTCCGACGAGCGCGGCCTGATGGATCTGGCGGCGCCGCGCCTGTTCGGCCGTCATCAGTTCGACAATGCCGGCCTTGCGATCGCGACGCTGCGCGCGATTTCGACTTTCAAGGTCAACCAGGCGGCATTCGAGGCCGGCATTGTCGGTGCCGAATGGCCGGCGCGGATGCAGCGCATCACCTCGGGCGAACTGCTCTCCTGGGGGCCGCAGGGGTCAGAGATCTGGCTCGATGGCGGCCACAATGCCGAGGGCGGCCGGGTCGCCGCCGCCGCACTCGGCGATCTCGAAGAGCGGGTGTCGCGGCCGCTGGTCGTCATCGCCGGCATGATGGCCAACAAGGACGCGCGGGCGTTTCTCGCCAATTTCGCCGGTCTCACCCGCCACATCATCGCGGTGCCGATTCCCGACACCGAGAATGCGATGCCGGTGGATCGTCTCGCCGACGCCGTCCGCAGCCTCGGCATGCGCGTCGAGATCGCGCCCGGCATCGAAGCCGCGCTGCGGGCCTTGTCGAAACTCGCCTACGAAGTGCCGCCGCGCATCCTGATCACCGGCTCGCTCTATCTCGCCGGTCACGTGCTCGGCCTCAACGGCACGCCTCCTGCATAGTCGGTCTCGTGTCCCGGACGCGGTGCGGCGCGAAGTGCCGCTCCGCAGAGCCGGGACCTACCCTCGCCACCTGGGCCCCGGCTCAGCGGTGCATCATTTCATGCTGCGCCGCGTCCGGGCCACGAGATCGCAGTGTCGGCAGCCCCGGCTATCGTGACGTGCATCCGTTCCCGCATGTCGTCGAAGCCGGCACGCCGGATGCGCGCTACGCGGTTCTCGAGTCGACGGTTGGTGGCTGGCAGGTGACGTTTCGCCACGTCGCTTATGATCACGAGGCGATGGCCGAGTTGGCGCGCCGCAACGGCCAGCCGGAGCTAGCGAACGCGCTCGCGACCGGGTGGATCAAGTAGTGCCGCTTCGCTCCATCCGGGCCATGGTTTGACTTCCTTATGAGTGTGCTTGTTATAGGCGTACATATCAAAGAGGGAGCGCGCCATGAACGACGGACATGTCTGGCGATACGAATATGCCATCGAGACGTCTGCAACCGCAGCGACGATCTGGAGCATTTTTCGCGATGTGCCCGGCTGGAAAGACTGGAACGCAGGCATCGAGCGGATTGCCATCGACGGACCGTTTGCGGCAGGCACCTGGTTCACGATGAAGCCCCCCGGCGAGGAGGCGCTACGTTCGCAATTGATCGAGGTTCGCGAGGATGTATGCTTCGTCGACGAGACGCGGGTCGGCGATCTCGCCATCAAGGTCGCCCATCGTATCGAGCCGCTCGGACCGGCGCGCACGCGCATCGTTTACGCCGTCGACGCCCAAGGGCCGCAAGCGGCCGAAATCGGTCCGGCCGTTGCGTCAGATTTTCCAGAGGTTCTCGCCAGTCTCGCTAAACTCGCCGAAACGAGATCGGCATGATTGCGGTCCGCAAAAATGAAACGGCCGGCGCTGAGCCGGCCGTTTCGAAATAATCTTCTGCGACGTGAATCAAACCGCCGACGTGATCCACTGCTGAAGCTTCGCCTTCGGCGCCGCGCCGACCTGGCGGGAGGCCATCTCGCCGCCCTTGAAGATCATCAGGGTCGGGATCGACATCACGCCATACTTGGACGCGGTCTTCGGGCTCTCGTCGACGTTGAGCTTGACGATCTTGACCTTGTCGCCCATCGCGCCGGCGATCTCGTCGAGAGCGGGTGCGATCATGCGGCAGGGGCCGCACCACTCGGCCCAGAAATCGACGACCACGGGGCCGTCCGCCTTGAGCACTTCGGCTTCGAAATCGGTGTCGGAAACCTTGCTAACGGCCATTGGAGTACCTCACTCGGTTAAACGAATCGGCGCGACGTGGAATCGCGCCCGGGATCATGCCGTCAACCTATGAACGGCCCCTTGCCGGGTCAAGGACGCTCACACTGAGATGAAGGGATGCCAGCGCCGCGTCCAGCGCGGGGGCTGAAATCTCCATGTATTCAAGGGCCTCAGTCCAGAGCAGGACGGCGCGGATCGGCTTTTGGGGATAAAGCCGCGCCAGCACCGCCCGGTACAGCGCAAGCTGTCGGACATAGGCGGCGGGCGCCTCGGCCGCGCTCTTCGGCGCCATCTGATTGGTCTTGAAATCGACGATCAAAACCTCGTCCGGACCAACGACCAGCCGGTCGATTTGCCCCGACACCAGTGCCGGCGACCTTCCTGGCCGGTCGAGTTTACCGACGATGGCGACCTCCGCCCGGCTGCCGGCGGCAAAGACGGGCGCAAAGCGCGGCTCGGCGATCAAAGCGAGCACCTTGTCGGCCAGCGTGACGCGGTCGGCCTCGCTCCACTCCGAAGCATTGCGCGCCATGAAGCCGAGCGCGGCGTCGCGCCGGCGCTCTGCGGCGATGTCCGGCAGGGATTGCAGCAGCCGGTGCACCAGGGTGCCGCGTTGCAGCGCCAGCGCGCGCGACTGGACTGATTCGCCTGATCGTACCGCGCGGCCTTCCTCGGCGGACTGGCCGGACGGGCGCACCAGATCATCGTCGATGGTCTCGCGCGGTGCCGGCGTCCGCAGCCAGTCAGGCAGCGCGATCGTCTGGTCCACGGACATCGCTGGCGTGCCGACCGCAGCGACATCCTCTGCCCGGGCGAATCGGGTCACCTTGCCGAGCGGCGTTTCTATTGTCTGCTTGTCCAGGCCGGAGCCGGTGAGCCCGGTGTCGATCAAATCGTACCAGCAGAGCTTGCGGACCGTCCTCATGTTGCCGGGTATGCAGCCGCCGACGATCAGCCGATCGGCCGCACGCGTCATCGCGACATAGAGCAGGCGGCGGTATTCGTCCTCGGTCTCCTCGAGCATCGCTTTGCGCGCCTCGACCACCGGCTTGGGATCGTCGGCCTTGCGCCCGGCCCAGACCACGACCTCGCCGCCATTGCCGCGCGGCACGTGGATCAGCCGAACCCGCTGCGAGTCCGCGGGCGACGACGTGGTGTCGACCATGAACACGACCGAAGCTTCGAGACCTTTGGCGCCGTGCACCGTCATCACCCGCACCTCGTCGCGCGTGATCTCCATGTCGCGCTTCACTTCGGTGTCGGCCGAGCGCAGCCAGGCCACAAAACCCTGCAGCGAGGCCGGTCCCTTGCGCTCGCAGTTCAGCGCCAGCTCCAAAAATTCGTCGAGCGCGTCATTGGCCTCATGGCCGAGTCGGCGCAGGATGCGCGCACGACCGCCATCGCCGCCGAGCAGCCAGGCGTAGAAGGCGAACGGCGTTTCGTCGCGCGCACGGGTCTCGCAGACTTCCAGGCGTCGCAGCGCGGCCGCGAACTTCTCGCTCCCAGCCGCATGCTCGCCGAGCGCGCGGCGCAGCGATCCCTTGCGGTCATGGGCAAGCCTGAACAAATCGTCCTCATCGAGACCGAACAGCGGGCTCTTCAGCGCCACCGCAAGCGCGAGATCGTCCTGCGGCAGCAGCAGCGCGTCCGCGAGGTTCATCAGGTCGATGATCGCGATGTGCTCGGTGAGCTTCAGCCGGTCGGCGCCGGCGACGGGAACGTTGGCGTGCTTCAGCGCCTGGATCACCGCGTCGAACGCATTGCCGCGCCGGCGCACCAGGATCAGCATATCCCCGTAACGAAGCGGGCGACGTTCGCCTTCGTGCCCCGTCAGCGTGCCGCTCTCGACCAGCCGCTTGATCTCGTTCTGGATCCGGCGTGCGAGCTTGACCTCGGGACTGGTGACCGCGACGCCGTCGAACGGTGCGCGCCAGCCCTCGATCTCCTGCCGGTCATCGGCCTCGGCAAGGTCCCACAGTTCGATCACGCTCGGGCCGGCGTCGGCGAGCGCATTGTGCAGGGGATGGCCGATCTCGATCGAATGGATGCTCTTGTAGATCGCGGGATCGCGGAAGACGTGGTCGACCGAATGCAGGATGGTGGCGCCCGAGCGGAACGAATAGGTGAAGGCGACCGGATCGAATTTCAGTCCAGCGGCGGTGAATTTACGATGCAGCTCGCGCCGGCGTGCGTCGAATTCGTGTGGCGCCGCGCCCTGGAACGAGAAGATCGACTGCTTCTCGTCACCGACGGCGAAAACCGTGCGGTTCAGCCCCTCGCGCGCGCCTTCGCCTGCGGTGAATTCGGAAATGATATGCGCGACGATGTCCCACTGCCGCGGGCTCGTGTCCTGCGCCTCGTCGATCAGCACATGATCGACGCCGCGGTCGAGCTTGTAATGCACCCAGCCCGAAGCGACGCGGTTGAGCATCGCCAGCGTCTTGTCGATGAGATCGTCGTAGTCGAGCAGCCCGCGCTCCTGCTTCTCGCGGCGGTAATTTGCGGCGGCGGCGGTCGCGATGTGCAGCAGAGCCGCGGTGCGGTCGCGCATGGTGACCGCGCGGCGCTTCTCGATCAGCCCACTGACGCGCTGCGCCTCGTTTTCGAACAGGCGGGCGACGGACGGGTTGTGATCGCAAAACTTCTTGGTCAACACCGCCTTGCGCGGCAGCTTTTCGTCGGTGAGGAAGACGCAGAGATAGGCGTCGACCTGCGCAGCGCCGGAGAACACCTTGGCCTCGCGAAGGCGGCTGGCCTGATCGTTGTCGGACTTGCTGCCGTCCTCCAGCGCGAAGGCGATGTCGTCCCAGCGCGCGCGTGGCAGGAACGGGCCGTCGAGAATCTCGGTCTCGACATCCTCGATGCGGTCGCTCGCATCGACGCCCAGCACGGCCGCCATCTGCTCGGCCGCGGCGCCCGCGTTGCCGGCCTCGTCGGTCCAGGCCATGAAATGGTCGCGGCTGAGACAGGCCTCGCGCACGACCTCCTTGAAGGTGACGTCGGCGGCGCTGGCCATCGCGGTCAGCAGCGCGCGGCCGGTGACGCTCTCCGGATCGTGCGCGGCCTCCAGCAGCACTTTTAAATTGGCACGCTCCATCATGTCGGTCTGGTCGCGCTCGTCGATCACGGAAAAGCGCGCCGGTACGTTGGCCTCGAACGGGAATTGCTGGAGCAGGCGCGTGCACAGCGCGTGGATGGTCTGCACTTTCAGCCCGCCCGGCGTCTCCAATGCGCAGGCGAACAGTTTTCGCGCCTCGCGGCGCAGCTTTGGGCTGGGATGCGGAATGCCGACGGCGCGGATCGCGGCATCGAGCGCGGTATCATCAAGCGTCACCCAATGGCCAAGCGTCGTGAACACGCGCTCGGCCATGTTGGCGGCGGCGGCCTTGGTGAAGGTGATGCAGAGGATCTTTTCCGGCGGCACGCCCGACAGCAAAAGGCGAATCACGCGCTGCACCAGCACATGGGTCTTGCCCGAGCCGGCATTGGCCGACACGAAGGCCGACGCGGTGGGATCCGACGCACGCGCCTGGCGCGCGCGCACTTCATCCGGGATGGGTCGGGGCGCCTTCACCATTCCTCGATCCCCAGGCCGCCGGCCGCGGACCATTCCTTGATGCGGGCGAGATCGTCATAGGCGCCGTAGCGGTTGGACCACATCGGCAGGTTCAGCGAGGTATACGGCTGATTCTCGTCGTCAAACGCCCGGATCAGCGCCTCGAGCTTGGCGCGTGCTTCAGCGGCGGCCGTGTCCGGCGGAATTGGCTCGTCACCTTTATTTATCTTGAGCTCGAGGATGCGCTCCTCGCCCGGCGGATTGTTGCCGCTGAGGCGGACATAGACCAGCTGGCTCACGCACGAACCAGCGTCGATATCGGGAAATCCGCCCTCGCGCAGGATCGCCGCCTCCAGCGTCAGTTGCGGCGACAGGCCCATGCGGACCTGCTTGCCGGTCGGCGGCTGCCCGGTCTTGTAGTCGAGGATGGCATAACCGCCGCCCTGGCGCCGCTCGATGCGGTCGGCGCGGGCGGAGAGGCGGAAGCTGCGCTCGGGACCGAGCGGGATCGAGATCTCGCCGCGGGTTTCCGCCGTAATCGACTCGATCGCACCGCGCCGCGCGCTCTCCCATTCGCCGAACCAGCGCGCGATGCGCTGAAAGCGCGGCCACCACAGCGCGCGCGCTTCAGGGCGCTCCATTAGCGGTGCAAAATACTTCTCGCCGATCGCGCGCAGCACGCGCGCGGGATCATCAGGCAGATGCGCGGCGAAGGTTTCGGTGAACTCGCCGAGCGCGTCGTGGATCGCGGAGCCGCGATCGGCGGCCGACAGCGGCATGTCGACGGGATCGAGGGCGTCGAGCCGCAAAATGTGCTTGGCGTAGATCGTGTAGGGATCGCGCAGCCAATCCTCGATTGCGGTGACCGACATTTTCAGCGGCCGCGTCGCGCGCGGCGGTCGCGGCTCCGGCTGCTGGATCGGCTTGACCTCGGCGGGCTGATCCAGCGCGCTGGCGAACTGCACGTATGTTTCGCCGGCGCGAATGGCGGCCTTCCAGAGCTCTTCGCCCGCCACTGCCTCCAGCCGGTGCAGGAAGCGCGAAGCCACCGCCGGCGCGCCGCCGGCCTTGGCGGAATGGGTGAGGATGACTTCGTCGCCGCCGAGCAGCTGCGCGAAGTCGTGCGCGGAGAGGCCGATGCGGCGCTCCGGCAGGTCGAGGCCAAGCTCGTGCCGCATCGGCCGGCTCAGCCAGGGATCGATGCGCGGCGCCGGCGGCCAGACGCCTTCGATCAGGCCGCCGGTGATGATTCGGTCGACCTGCATCAGACGTGATTCCAGCGGGCCATAGATCTGCAGGCGCGCGCCGGGCTTGTCACGCCGGCGCACGGCGCGATCGTTGAATGCGGTCTGGAAAACGTCGGCGTAGTCGGGCAGCGGCACCATCAATCCGCTGGTCGTGCCGCCGCGCAGGAGATCGTCGAAGGCGCCGGCGAGCGCGAGGCCTTCGCGCTCCTCGAAAGCGAGTGGAATGCCCTGCTCGTCGCGCGACAGCTCGATCAGGATCTTGCGATGGCGATGCGCAAGCTCGGCGAAATCAAATGGTTTCGACGATGCCAAGCTCTCGATCGGCGCCAGGACTCTCTGCAAGGCATCGACCAGGGCCTGAATACGATCGAGATCCTCCGCCTTGAGACGGGCGCGCGGCTCCGCGCGATGGAGCGCGGACACCTCGCTGCGCCACAGCTTGGCCAGCTCCTCGCGAAAGCGATTGAATTCGCGCAGCAGGCCGCTCGTCCCCGCAGGCGGGCGTGTGCCGCGCAGGACCGCAAGCTCGAGATCTTCGATCGCCGTCTTCCATGCGCCCGATGCGCGGCCGAGCCGGCATAGCGGATGCTTCAGCATCGCCAGCAGCGTCGGCGGCTCCAATCCCCTGGTTGCGGCTTCCGCCGCGAGGCGGGCAAAGACGCCGGCCGAGGTTTCCATCAGCACGTCGCCGCCGGAATCATCGAATGCGAGATCCCATCGGGTCAGCGCCGCCATCACCCGCCGCGCCAGCGCGCGATCGGGCGTCACCAGCGCCGCCGATTTGTCGAGATGCCGCGCCTCGCGCATGGCGATGGCAATGGCGAGCGCTTCCATCTCGGGGTTGGGCGCTTCGACCACGGCGAGATTTTTCATGCCGCCCGCGATCTTCGCGGCGACCTCCGGCTGCTTCAGCCGGTCGTGCCAAACTTCCGTCTTAGCGGATGGCCGCATTGATTCGGATGCGAGCAGGTCGCGGCCGCCCTCCGCCGGCGGCTGCAGGATCTCGACGTCGCCGCGCTTGATGCCAAAGCGATCCAGCAACGCGTGCATCGCATATTGCGGATGGTTCGACGCCGGATGCTCCGCCAATTTGCCGAGCGAATCGCGCACGCCGCCGATGGTCCGCCAGGCGTCGTCGTCGAGATCGGTGTCGAGCCCCGGCAGCGCCACCGCGCCATGGGGAAGCGAAGCAACCGCATGCAGGAATTTTGCGGTGGCCGGCATCGAGCCGGTCGAGCCGGCCGCGATCACGGGACCATGGGGATGCGCGGTCAGCCGTTTGGCTTCCGCCGCGATCAGGAGGTCGCGGCGTGCAGCGGGCTCGATCCGGTTGATCTCGGCGAGATGGTTCGGCCAGGCGATGCGCGCGATGCGCAAAAATTCGAGCGAATGTTGCCAGTAGCGGTCGAGGTTATCAGGCACGAGGCCATCGAGCGCGCTCCAGTCGACGCCACGCGTGACCATGTCGTCGATCAGGCGCGCGAGGTCACCGGCCAGCGCCAGTGTCGAGGCGGGGCCGCCGACCACCAGCGGCGCCAGCACGGGGCCCTTGGCCCAGGCCGCGACGAGTTGCGCCAGCGTCAGCCTCCGTTCGAGCTCGCCCAGCCGCGGCGGAATCTCGAGCGGCGTCGCGCCGGAAAACTGTTCGCCCTCGTCGGCGAAGGCCAGCTCGTCCTCGTCGATATCGCCGAGCGCGACGATGCGCGGCAGCACCACCGCGTCGGTCTTCATCTCGTCGAGGAAGATCTCGCGGACGACGCGCATGGCGCGCCGTGTCGGCAGGTACAGCGTCGCATCCGCAAGCCGCGCCGGTTCCTTGCGCGCCTCGAAGCCGTCGACCAGCCGGCCGTCGAGCAGGCTCGATACGATCGTGCGCAGGAACGGAACTGAGACTGGAACGCTGAAAACGCGCATGGGCTGCCTGATTCGAGGATCAGGCGCCAATATAGGGATGCGGGGTCAAATGGTCATGGGGAGAGGCGGAGTCGTCCCCGCTGTTCGCTCGACCGGGACAGGTCTCGTAGGGTGGGTTAGACGGCGGCTGCGCGAAGCGCAGTCCGATGGCGTAACCCACCCTACGGCACCGTGTTTGGAGCAGCCTTACGCCACGCTCTCCAGAAACGCCTCTTCCGCGGCGTGCACCGCATCCGGCGTGCCGACATGCATCCAGACGCCGTCGAGGCGAAGGCCGAACAGGCGTTCCTGCTCATTGGCGCGGTCGAACATTTTGGTCAGCGAGAACTCGCCCTGCGGCGCGTCGGCGAAGATCGAAGGCGACAGGATGGCCGCGCCCGCATAGACGAACGGGACGATCTCCTTTTCCTTGCGCTTGCGCAGCGCACCGTCGGGCAGCATGCCGTAATCGCCGCGGCCGCTATAGCCGATGCTTGTCGCCGTCGGCGCCATCAAGAGCAGGATGTCCATGCGCTCGGGGTCGAAGGTTTCCGCAAGCCGCGCCAGATTGGAGCGCACACCGTCGATCCACAGCGTGTCGGAATTGACGTGGAAGAACGGCGCATCGCCGAGCAGCGGCAGCGCCTTGACCACGCCGCCACCGGTGCCGAGCACCTGGTCGCGCTCGTCCGAGATGGTCACGCGCGGATGCTGACGCAATGCGGTGTGGTTGATGATCTGGTCCGGGAGGTAGTGCACATTGACCACCGCCTCGGTCACGCCCGCCCGGCCGAGCTTGTCGAGCACGTGGTCGAGCAGCGGTTGTCCCGCCACCGGCACCATCGGCTTCGGCATGTTATCCGTCAACGGACGCATGCGCAGGCCAAACCCTGCGGCGAGCACCATGGCCTTGGTCGGTTCGACGGACATCCTCTGCTTTCTCAGACTTGGCTTTCTCAGACATCAGAATTTCGCGTTCACAGCAATCCTAGCACGAGGATCAAGCCGCCGCACCGCATCTCAGCCGCCTTAGCCAGCCGCCGTGACGGTTGTACGACGTGTGTTGCCGTCACGCCCCGACGGCTGTGGACCGCGGCTTTTTCTTCCTGTCGCCTTGCTTGAGAAAATTGACGCCGATCTGGTCGCCATTGACCCAGGCCAGTTCGCAGCGCCGGTACGCAAGTCCGGTGGACGACAGCACCAGAAAAAATTCCTTCAGGTGCAGACCTTCGACGGAGCCGTCGATGGTCAGCTTCGCGCCGCTTTCGGAGACATCCTCCATCGTGCATTCGCGCCGCCAGGTGCCGTCGATGCCCATCATCTGGGCCGGCATCCCACGCTCGAAAATAACCCGACTGTTCCCGCGATGGTCCGTTTTGACCGCCATCTGCCCTTGCTCCAGCCCGGATCTGTCCGGCTGCCTGCGGGCGATGATACTGGCGCGATGGCTAACAGCCGGTAAACCGGTTCCGGCTCAGGATCGGGGCGGCGGGACGTTGGCGAGGTACCAGTCGCGCAGATGCTGAAGCGCCGGATGCGCCAGCGAACGCTGGAGATAGGTCCAGATCCGCGGCTGGTGGCGCAGATAATGCGGCTTGCCGTCGCGGCGGTTGAGGCGGGCGAAGGTGCCGAGCAGGCGCGTGTTGCGCTGCGCCGACATGATGGCATAGAGCTCGGCAAAGCCGGCCGGATCGAAGCTCGCATCCTCGGTGCGGCGCGCCTTGATGTAGCGCGACAGCAGCGTCAGCTCGAGGGCTTCGGGCACATCGATACGGGCATCCTGCAGCAGCGACACCACGTCGTAGGAGTGCGGTCCGAGCACGGCGTCCTGGAAGTCGATCACGCCGACGCGCGCGATGCCGGCGCGGTCCGCGAGCCAGATCAGATTGGGCGAGTGGAAGTCGCGGATGATCCACGTCTTCGGCGCGGCCAGCGGTTTCCTGAGCAGCTCGCGCCACATCGCGAAGAACTCCGCGCGCTTCTCCTCGCTTAGCGGCGCGTTGCGATCGGGCAGATACCATTCCGGCATCAAGCCGATCTCGATCAGCAGCGCATCGGTGTCGAACGCGGGAATGGCGTAGGTCTGCCCGTCCAGCGGCAGCATCTCCGGCAGCGTCTTGCCGTGAAGTGTGGCCAGCACGTCGGTTGCGGCCTCATAGCGCTCGGTGATCGGGCGCGGCGGATCGCCTTCGATCATACCTTCGCTGCCAAAGTCTTCCGAGATCAGAAAGCCATGGTCGAGATCGGAATGGTGGATCGCGGGTGCGGAGATTCCCTGCGCGCGCAGGCCTTCGTCGATGGCGACGAAAGGTTTGATGTTCTCGGCGAGATGGACGGCGGCGCTGTACGCCTTTCCGTTGTAGATCGCCGCGCCATCGGGACGCTGCGGAGAGTTCATGAGGATGACGGTGCGATCGTCGCGGATCAGCCGCGCATAGGAGCGCGTCGAGGCGTCGCCGGCCATCCGCTTGCGCGTCGCGTCGATGTAGCTAGAGGCGTCGAGAAATTCGCGCAGCGCCTTCAGCCGGGCGACGGCGGCGGCCGACTTGCCGTAGCCGGTGATGTCGGCAGCCCTTGCGTTCGAACCCAACGCCGGACGATGCGTCAGCGCGATGTCGATGCGGTCCGCGGGCATTGCCGACGGCGCCCGCTCGGGCCACTCGATCAGAATCAGCGTGGCATCCGGCAGCGGCGACAGTCCGATCTCCTCGAGCTCGCTCTCGTCTTCCACGCGATAGAGATCGGTATGCATCACGGGAAACGCTGGCAGCTCGTAACTCTGCACCAGCGTGAAGGTCGGGCTCGGCACTTCCAGGTCGTCGTCGCCGGCGAGGTAACGGATCAGGCTGCGTGCAGCGGCAGTCTTGCCGGCGCCAAGGTCGCCGGTGAGCGTGATGACGTCGCCCGGACTGACCAGCAGCGCGAGATCGGCCATCAGCTGGGCTGTGGCCGTCTCGTTGTGAAGCGCGACGGAGAATGTAGCGGGCGCGATCATTCGGCGGCGTCGCGATGCGCCGCCTGGTCGGTCGGGAAGTCGCAGATCACGACGGTGCCTTTACCGACGGCCGAATCCACCTGCACCTTGCCGCCATGCAGCTCGACGAAGGAGCGCACCAGCGACAGCCCGAGGCCGGCGCCGCGATGACGCGAGCCCTGCGAGCGGCTTTCGAACCAGTTGAACACCTTGTCCTTCATGTCGGCCGGGATTCCAGGTCCGGAATCTGTCACAATGAAGACCACGCTGCGCTCGGTGCGCCGCGCGCTGATCCCGACGGTCGAATCCTGCGGCGAGAAGCCGACGGCGTTGGCGAGCAGGTTATAGAGCACCTGCACCACGCGCTTCTCGTCGCCGATGAAGCTGCCGACATCGGGCGCGATCTCGACCTTGAGGCGGATGCGGTCGGTGGCGAGCCGGTCCTGGATGCCTTCGGCGGCAAGCTCGATGGTCTTGCTGACATCGACCGGGCCGAGCTCCAGCTTCATGGCGCCGGCGTCGATGGTGGCGAGATCCAGGATGTTGTTGGTCAGCGCCAGCAGCGCATTGGTCGATTTGGTGACGTAGTCGAGATATTCGGCCTGCTTCGGCGTCAGCGGCCCGGTCGAGGGATCGCTGAGGAAATGCGCGAAGCCGATGATGGTGGTGAGCGGCGAGCGCAGCTCGTAGGAGACGTGGTGGACGAAATCCACCTTCATCTGGTCGGCGGTCTCCAGCGCTTCGTTGCGCTCGCGTAGCGCGCGCTCGACGTTCTCGGTATCGGTGATGTCCAGGAAGGTCAGCATGGTCGCGCCGTCATGCAGCGGACGGATCATGCCGTCGAGCACGCTGCCGTCCTTGCGCTCCAGCTTCAGCGGCACGTCGGCGCGGTTCTCGATCGAGGTGATGGCCTCGCGGATCTGGCGCCAGACGGCGGGAGCGTCGAACAGTTGCTGGCACCAGCCCTCGACGGTCTGGATATGCGGCTCCTCGCGCATGGCGTCATTGGACAGCTTCCACATACGGAGGAAGGCCGGATTGAACAGCTGCGCCCTGCCGTTGCTGCCGAACACGGCGACGCCCTCGGCGAGGCTGTCCAGGGTCTCGCGCTGGACCCGGATCATGCCGTCGAAGCGGCGGGCGAGCTCGAGGCTCTCGGTGACGTCGTCGAACAGATAGGTAACGCCGCCTTCGGGATTCGGCGTGGTGACGACGGACACTGCGCGGCCGTCGGGCAGGTACCAGGTGTCTTTCGCGGCCTCGACCGCGCGATAGGCTTCGTGCAGTTTTGCTTTCCAGGCACGGAAGTCAGGTTGCTCCGGCAGTTTTCGAGCGGCGCGAAGCTTGTCGAGCACGCTGGAATCATCGGGATTGGCCTCGAGGAAGGTGCGGTCGAGGTCCCACAGCCGCCGGTAGGAATCATTGTAGAAGGCAAGCCGGCGCTGGCCGTCGAACACGGCAACGCCGGAGGAGAGCTGGTTGAGCGTGCGGCGATGCGCCTCCGCCATCCGCACCAGGGCGGCGCTCAGCGCATCCGCCTCGCTGGCGTCGATCGCGACGCCGACGCTGCCGCTGCCGACATTGACGGCGCGCACGTCGTAGATACGCCGCTCGCCGCCGGTCACGATCGGCAGCCGCGAGGTGAAGTGAGCGGCGTCCTTCAGGCTGCGCTCCATGGCGGATCGGTCGGCGCTGTCGAGCAGCTCGAGCTTGCGCGCCTGGGCGTCGATGATGCTGGTCGCTTCCGTCGCGCGCACATAGGCCGGATTGGCGAAGGTCAGCGCGCCGTTCTCGCCCTTGGCCCAGATCGGCCATGGCGCTGCGGCCGCGAAGCCGCGCAGCATCTCGGTCTCGTCGGAGAGCGCCTTGAAGCGCAGATTGGTCTCGGCCAGATCGCGCCGCAGTCCGGAGAGTTCGCGAATCCGGACAATGGCTTGGCCGCCGATGGCGCGGCCGATCGCTTCCAGCGTGTGGCCGTTGGCGGTGGTCAGTGTGATCTGGAAGCCGTCGCCGCGTTCGCGCAGCGCATCGACGGCGTGATCCATCTGCAGCGCCGGTTCCGGCGGCAGCCAGGTTCCGAAGGCGAGGACACGCTGCGGCGACGAATCGCGCGGCAGCACCATCGAAATGTCGCCCGAGATCTGCGCGCGATCGTCGCCGGCCGGCCAGGAGATCAGGACCTGCGGCTCGGCGAACAGCAGCGCGCCGAAGCGATCGGCCTGCAACTGGAGTTCCCGGATCCGGAGGCGAAACCCCGCCTCGTTCTTGGCCGTGCGCACGCGCGTGCGCATCAGCAGGATCGCGGCCACGACCGTGAAACCGAGCAGAGCGAACGCGGTGGCCAGCACCGCGAGTTCCTGCCGGTTGAAGTCCAGCAATATCGAGAGAGTGTCGACGAGGTCGGCGGCTTGAGCCGGCGCAGCCGGCAGCAGCGCTGCGAGAGCGCCTCCCAACAAGCCGTTGCGCGCCAACGATGTGCACGACAACAGCGCCCGACGCATCGACACGATCACGCCTGACATAGTTGCCCCAAGACCGCACGGATTTGCACGCGACGACCCCCGTCGCGCGCGAATCAAAAGACAATACCCTCACCGTGACTCCACCGGTAAGAGTCCAGATCGTGAACGCAAAGGCGGCCCCACAAAAATGCCGGGCACGGGGGTTCCAATCACGTAGTTCTTCGGGATGATTCGCTTGGGATTGCCGCGCGTTGGCGAGCAATGAGGTGAGGTCGTGACCACGAAGCCGGTGCGCTCCCTCTCCCGCTTGCGGGAGAGGGTTGGGGAGAGGGTGTCTCCGCAACGGGACAATCTCCCAAGAGGAGAGAGCCCTCACCCGCCACGCTCTGCGAGCGCGTCGACCTCTCCCGCAAGCGGGAGAGGTAAGAAACTAACGACCCGTCGAGCCGAAGCCGCCGGCGCCGCGATCGGTCGACGACAGCGTCGCGACGGGAACCAGCGCGGCCTGGACCACCGGCGCGATCACCATCTGCGCGATGCGCTCGCCGCGCTTGATCACGAAGGGGGTGGCACTGTGGTTGATCAGGATCACCTTGATCTCGCCGCGGTAGTCGGCGTCGATCGTGCCGGGCGAGTTCAGGATGGTGACGCCGTGCTTGGCCGCAAGTCCCGAGCGCGGCCGCACCTGGGCCTCATGTCCGGGCGGAAGGGCGATCGCAAGCCCGGTCGGCACCAGCGCATATTGGCCGGGCGCGAGCGTCATCGGTTCGCTGTCCGGAACCGCAGCCATCAGGTCGACGCCGGCGGCTTCCGCGGTCTGATAGGCCGGCAGCGGCAGGCCGTCCGCGTGGGGCAGGCGTTGCAGTTCGACCGTGATTGTCGTGCTCAAGGTGCCGGCTCCAAGGATTTGTCGACGGATTTGTCGGTCACGCGCTTTGCGATATGCGCGACCAGCTCGATAGCGACCTGTTCCTTGGTCATCACCGGCCAGGAATCAACAATGATCTCGCCGTTGTTCGCAGCATTCTTGCTGATGAGATGGACGGTGTTGCGATCGCCGCCCATCACGCCCGTGGCCGGCGAGACGTCATTGGCGACGATCCAGTCGCAGCCCTTGCGGGCAAGCTTGGTCTTGGCGTTGTCGATGAGATGCTCGGTCTCGGCGGCAAAGCCGATCACCAGCGGCGGGCGTTTGTCGGCGAGTTTCGAGATGGTGGCGAGAATGTCGGGGTTTTCGACCAGCTGCAGCGGCGGCATGCCGGCCGAAGTCTTCTTCAGCTTCTGCCCGCCTTCATTGGCAACGCGCCAGTCGGCGACCGCGGCGGCGAAGATCGCGATGTCGGCGGGAAGGGCAGCCTGCACCTGCTCCAGCATCTGCCGCGCCGATTCGACGTGCTTCACCGTGACGCCCTGGGGATCTCCGAGGTCCACGGGGCCGCTTACCAGAATCACTTCTGCCCCCGCGGCCTGCGCCGCCGCGGCAATGGCAAAGCCCTGCTTGCCGGAAGAGCGGTTGGCGATATAGCGCACCGGATCGATCGGCTCGTGGGTCGGGCCCGCAGTGATCAGCACGCGCTTGCCGGCGAGTGGCCGCGGCACCGGCGGCCGCAAGAGCCGCTCGGCCGCGGTGGCGATCTCGATCGCCTCGGACATGCGGCCGATGCCGGCCTCGCCCGCTTCGGCCATCTCGCCGGAATTGGGGCCGATCAGCACTACACCGTCGCGCTGGAGCAAGCCGACATTGCGCCGCGTCGCCGCGTTGTTCCACATCAGCGGATTCATTGCCGGCGCCAGCAGGATTTTGCGGTTGGTCGCGAGCAGGATGGCACTGGCGAGATCGTCGGCATGGCCGTTCGCCATCTTGGCCATCAGGTCGGCGGTGGCCGGCGCCACCACGATCATGTCGCAGTCGCGTGCGAGGCGGATGTGGCCAGCGTCGAACTCGCTCTGGGGGTCGAACAGATCAGTATAGACACGCTCATGCGAGAGCGCGCTCACCGCCAGCGGCGTGACGAATTGCTGCGCCGCCTTGGTCAGCACGCAGCGGACCTCGATGCGGCGCTCCTTGAGCCTCCGGATCAGGTCGAGCGATTTATAGGCCGCGATCCCGCCACCGATGATCAGGGTGACGCTGGTCTCGGGAAGGGCGCCGGTGCGCAAAGACGCGGGCGCGGGGGATGCCTCGGGTGGTACCGCAAACGGCGTCAGCGGCTCCTCGCGGCCCTCGATCAGCTCCCGCAGGATGACCCGGACCTCTTCCTCGACCGACCTGTGGTTCTTGGCCGACCGCAGCCGCAAATAGGTTTTGACGTGTTCGTCGAGCTTGCGGATGGTCAGGCTTGCCATGGCAGCATTCCCTCAAAATGATAGCATTGCTATCATTTATGCGACTGCATTGCAATCACATGCGCAGCAGGGCGATTAGAATGCCGATGGAGGCGGCAGCGATGACGCAGAGCGCGATCGTGCTCACACGGGCTTTCTTCGCCTCCTTGCGACCCAAGGCCTCGATCGTGTCCGGCGACAGGAAGTGACCCTCGCGACTCATGTCTTCCATCTGCTCCAGCAAGGTGACGGTGCGGCTCGCGATCTCGGGCAGTTTCGAAAGCAGGTGACCCAGTACACCGGCGCCGGACATCGCGCCCTGGATGCGGCCGAGCGGTCCGAGATTGCGCTCGATCCATTCCCGCACCACGGGGTCGGCGACCTTCCAGATGTCGAGCTTGGGGTCGAAGCCGCGCGCCACGCCCTCGACCACGACCATGGTCTTCTGGAGCAGAATCAGCTCGGGCCGCGTCGTCATGTCGAACAGGCCGGTGACCTCGAGCAGCAGCGTCAGCAGCCGCGCCATCGAGATTTCCTCGGCGGTGCGGTTGTGGATCGGCTCGCCGATGGCGCGGATGGCTTGCGCGAAATTCTCGACCGAGTGATGCGCGGGCACGTAGCCCGCCTCGAAATGCACTTCGGCGACGCGGCGATAGTCGCGGGTGATGAAGCCGAGCAGGATTTCGGCGAGGAAGCGCCGCTCCTTCATCCCGAGCCGGCCCATGATGCCGAAATCGACCGCGACGAGGCGGCCGGCATCGTCCAGGAACAGATTGCCCGGATGCATGTCGGCGTGGAAGAAGCCGTCGCGCAGCGCGTGACGGAGGAAACTCTGGATCACCTTGCGGCCAAGATCAGGCAGATCGACCTGCGCCTCTTCCAGGCGCTTGTGATCGTTCAGCGCGATGCCGTCGATCCACTCCATCGTCAGCACGTTGTGCGTGGTGCGGTCCCAGTCGACGGTCGGCACGCGGAAATCGGGATCGCCCTGCGTGTTCTCGGCCATCTCCGACAGCGCAGCCGCTTCCAGCCGCAAATCCATCTCCATCGCGACCGAGCGCGACATGGTGTTGATGACTTCGATCAGGCGCAGTCGTCGTGCCTCGCTCGAATAGGCCTCCGCCTTGTGCGCGACGAAGAAGAAGTCGGAGAGGTCGCGGCGGAAGCGTGAAGCCACATTGGGCCGCAGCACTTTCACGGCGACCGCCTTGCGGATGCCGTCGCGCTCGACCTCGCCGCGATGCACCTGTGCGATCGAGGCGGCTGCGACCGGGGGACTGAGACTTACGAACACATCCTTCAGCGGCCGTTCCAGCGACGTCGAGATCGCCGCTTCCGCTTCCGCTTGCGAAAACGGCGGCAGGCGGTCCTGGAGGCTTTCAAGGTCGCGCGCCATGACGACGCCGACGACGTCAGGACGGGTCGCCAGAAACTGTCCGAGCTTGAGATAGGCCGGGCCCATCCGGGTCAGCGCGCGCGACATCCGTGGCCCATCCTTGGGCCCGCGGCGCTCGATGATGCGCGCAAGTTTCAGCGCAAGCTGCCCGGGCGGCGGCACCAGGCTCGGATCGACGGAGCCGAACACGCCCTCGCGCGCAAACACGAACGCGGCGCGGATCAGGCGCGACATGTGGGTGATGGCAGAGATCACAAACGCCAGCCCGAATGCAGTGCGACGATGCCGCCGGTCAATGTCTGCCAGCTGACGCGGGAAAAGCCGGCCGCCCGGATCATGTCGGCGAAGGCGTTGGGCTTGGGAAACTTGCGGATCGATTCGACCAGATATTGATAGGATTCGGCGTCGCCCGTGACCATGCGGCCGAGCGGCGGAATCACCTTGAACGAGAAAAAATCGTAGAGCTTGTCGAGGCCGGGCATCTCGACGGTGGAGAATTCCAGGCACAGGAAGCGGCTGCCGGGCTTGAGCACGCGATAGGCCTCGCGCAGCGCAAGGTCGATCTGCGGCACATTGCGAATGCCGAAAGCGATCGTATATGCGTCAAAGCTGCGGTCGGCGAAGGCGAGCGCTTCGGCATTGCCTTCGACGAAATCGACCTGGGTCTCGAGATGGCGCTTGGCGGCACGCTCGCGGCCCACCGCCAGCATGTCGGAATTGATGTCGCAGACGGTGGCATGGAAGCCGGGACCCGCCGCCTTGGCAGCCCGGAACGAGATGTCGCCGGTGCCGCCGGCGACATCGAGCAGCGCGAACGGCCGGTCACTCCGCGGCGGGTCGAGCGCGTTGATCATGATGTCCTTCCAGACCCGGTGCAGGCCGCCGGACATCAAATCGTTCATCAAATCATAGCGCGACGCCACGCTGTGAAACACATCGTTCACCAGCGTCTGCTTGTCCCCCAGGGGAACGTCTTTGAAGCCAAAATGCGTGGTTTCGCCTGGCCGATCCATTACTCTACTCCACAGTGACGACCATAGCGCGGCCGCCACAATGGCGCTATCACACCGCCCTCATAAGGTGAATGCCTGACCATGCCCGAATTGCCCGAAGTCGAGACCGTCCGCCGCGGCCTTCAGCCGGTCATGGAGGGCGCGAAAATCGTCGTCGCGGAGGCCCGCAGGCCCGATCTGCGCTTCCCGTTCCAGCCGGATTTCGTGGCCCGGCTCCAGGGGCAGATCGTCACGGGGCTCGGCCGCCGTGCAAAATATCTCATGGCCGATCTCGCCTCCGGCGACGTGCTGTTGATGCATCTGGGTATGTCGGGCTCGTTCCGTGTCATCAAGCCCGACAAGGAGGCTGCGCCCGGCGAGTTTCACTATCCGCGCGGTAAGGACTCTGCGCATGACCACGTGCTGTTTCGGATGTCCTCGGGCGCCGACATCGTGTTCAACGATCCGCGCCGCTTCGGTTACATGAAAGTGATCGCGCGCAGCGCACTGGACGACGAGCCGCTCTTGCGCGACCTCGGCCCCGAGCCGCTCGGCAACGAGTTCGACGCCGCGATGTTGGCGCGGTCCTGCCAGGACAAGACCACCAGCCTGAAGGCCGCGCTGCTCGATCAGCGCGTGGTCGCAGGCCTTGGCAACATCTATGTCTGCGAAGCCCTGCATCGCTCGCATCTGTCGCCGCGGCGGATTGCCGCGACATTGTCGACCAAGTCCGGACAACGCAAGGGCGTTGCCGGGGGCGAGCCGACCGACCACGCCAAGCGGCTGGTCGGCGCGATCCACACCGTGCTCAACGACGCCATCAAGGCCGGCGGCTCGTCATTGCGCGACCATCGCCAGACCTCTGGCGAGCTCGGCTATTTCCAGCATTCCTTCAAGGTCTACGACCGCGAAGGCGAAATCTGCAAGACACCGCGCTGCGGCGGCATCGTGAAGCGCTTCACCCAGAACGGCCGCTCGACCTTCTGGTGTTCGAAATGTCAGAAGTGACGTAGCACCGTAGCCCGGATGAGCGCAGCGAAATCCGGGACCGTCGCACGACAGGTGCAGGTGCCTCGGATTGCGCTACGCTCCATCCGAGCTACGAAAGCTCGCGCATCGCCGTTTTGCCTGATCAGTCAGTTGCCTGCGCGCTCTCGCCGAGTGCCTTCGCCGGGAGCGGTTCTACTGTGCATGGGGTTGTTTTCGAGATTTTTTGTTCGAGAGCGCGGCTGCCATCGTCCAAAACGCGAAGCGAAGCAATCCGGCCGGGCTGGTGGCCGGATTGCTTCGTCGCTTGAGCTCATTCACCGGATAGCGATGAGCCCGTCTGCGGCCTGAGCGATTGCCGCGCTCAGGACGCAAGAGTGGTGGTTTCGTCCGCCGAAATCTCGGCAGCGGCATGCAGCATTCCGTCGGCCGCCGACATGACCTGGTCGATCAGCAGATTGCCGGCGGAGAGTTCGAGCCGGGTCTCGATCCAGCGCCAGAGGCCGCGGACTTCCTCGGTCGACTTGCCGTTCGGCGCGAATTCGCTGACGGCGAGGCCGGAGGCGAGCGAGTCCTGGTGATCGTTGCGCATCACAATCAGCGGGCGCGCGAGCACGTCAGCGAGATCGAGCGCGCCTTCTTCGGCGAGCGTGTTGGCTGCGTTGTCGATGCGCTGGCCGCGGATCGGGGTCTGGTTCAGCACGAAGCTGTAGGGCCGCTTCCAGGCGCGCGCGACGCTGAGGGTGGAGACGGTCGCCTCGATGTCGGCGACGCTCGGGCGCGCCGGAATCAGGCAGAGGTCGGAATGACGGATCGCAGCGGTGGTCGTGGCGCTGAGGCCGGCCGCGGTGTCGACGATCGCGAGCTGGAGACCGCTGTCGGCCAGCATCTTCAGCCGCGGTTCGAAATCGGCGGCGTGATAGATCGGCTCGACGACGATATCGTCGTTGTTGCGGCGGCGCTGCCAGTTGGACAGGGTGCCCTGTGGGTCCGTCTCGATCAGGCGGACGGTGAAGCCGGCCTGCTTGGCTGCCAGCGCGAGGCCGATGGCGAGGGTGCTCTTGCCACTGCCGCCCTTTTGGGTGGCGAGTACGATCGTGTGCATTGGAAGATGAATCCTTTGGAGTGCCGGGGTCTAGGGGTAACGCCACGCGAACGTGCATCGATGGGGATGCTGAGCTCTTCTCGCTCAGGACGTGCCCGGCCCGATCCAAAGGGGATCGCGGATGTCCGAATCAGCAGTAACAATGATGGCAGAATCGGGAATGCCAGCTAATCCGTACCATTACTGGACCCGTAATCCTGCGTGTGATGTGCTAGCCGCCGTGAATAAGAGGGACAGGCGGCATGAGCGGCAATTGGCGCGATCGGACGGCGACGACCTTTGAATGTCAGAAAATGCCGGCGGTCTCGAGCCGCGGCATGGTGGTCAGCAACCACCCACTGGCCTCCAGTGCCGGCGCCGAGATGCTGGCGGCCGGCGGCAACGCCATCGATGCTGCGATCGCGACCTTGTTCACGCTGACCGTGGTCGAGCCCATGATGGTCGGCATCATCGGCGGCGGCATGGCACATATCCGTCTCGCAGATGGCAGCCACCGCTTCATCGACGGCCAGAGCACGGTGCCTCGGCGGTCCGCGACACCACTTACACCTCCAAGCCGGGCTCGGCGCATGACGTGTTCGACACCGTCGGCAACGAGAACCTCAACAGAGCGAAGGCCGTCGCCACGCCGGGCTCGCTCAAGGCCTGGTGCGAGACGCTGCGCCGGTTCGGCACCATGAGCCTCGCCGATGTCATGCAGCCCGCGATCAAGCACGCCGCGCGCGGCTATGTGGCGACGCCCTATCTTCACGAATGCATCAGCGAGAGCGCCGCCGAGATGCGCAAGGACAAGCCGATCGCGGCGATCTATTTGCCGAACGGCGAGCCGTTGAAGGTCGGTGAGCGCGTGGTGCAGGCCGAATATGTCGAGACGCTCCGCACCATCGCCGATCACGGCGAGAAGGCGCTCTATGAGGGGCCGCTCAGCGACATCCTGGTCGACTACATGGAGAAGGCCGGCGGTTTCATCCGCCGTAACGATCTCACGGCCTACAAGACGGTCGAGCGCCAGCCGATCCGCGCCGACTATCGCGGCTGGACTATTTTTGGGCCGCCGCCGCCCGCGGCCTCCGGCGGGCACATCGCGCAGATGCTGAACATTCTGGAAGGCTACGACATCGGCAGCCTCGGCTTCGGCACGCCCGAGACGATTCACTATCTCGCCGAGGTCCTGAAGATCGCCTTCGCCGATCGCGCCGCGGCCAGTGGCGATCCCGACTTCGTGGGCGTGCCCGTGGAGAAGCTGACGTCGAAGGCTTACGCCGAGGTGCGCCGTCGCGCGATCGATCCGGCGCGGGCTCAGACCTGGGGCGCCGGTGTGACGCAGCTCGAAGGCGCACACACCACGCACATGACCGCGGCGGATGCTTTCGGCAATGTGGTCGCGACCACGCAGACCATCAACAATCTGTTCGGCGCCAAGATCATGATCCCGGGCCTGGGGGCGATCGCCAACAATTACATGAACCTGTTCGATCCGCGTCCCGGCCACGCGCTGTCGCTGGCGCCGGGCAAGCGCGTCACCACCTCGATGTCGCCGATGATGGCGCTGCGCGATGGCAAGCTGCGCTACGCGCTGGGACTGCCCGGCGGCAAGCGCATCTTCCCGAGCGCGATGCAGGCACTGGTCAATCTGATCGACCACGGCATGTGCCTGCAGGAAGCGGTCGAGGCGCCGCGGGTCTGGACCGAGGGCAACGCGCTCGAGGTCGAGCAGAAAGTGCCGGAGGCCGTTCGGACGAAGCTCGCGGCGCTCGGCCACAAGGTCCAGCCCGTCGCAACGGTCGCCGGCGGCATGAACGGCATCGCCTTCCACGACGACGGCACCATGACTGGCGCCGCCTGCTGGCGCGCGGACGGCACGCCGGTCGGGATGTCCGGCGGCCTCGCGAAGAGCGGGGTGAGGTTTAGGCTCGCTTAGTCTCGTGCCCCGGACGCGGCGCAGCGCGAAGCGGTGCGCTGCAGAGCCGGGGCCCAGCATTGGTTGCACGGAATGTGGATGCATGGGTCCCGGCTCTGCGCAGCAACGCTACGCGTTGCAGCGCGTCCGGGACACGAAAGTTATTTGCGCACGCAGATCACGCGCACGATGGCGGCTTTCGCGTCCGTCGACGCGCCGTTCGCGCTGACGCCGTTTGCTTTCAGGAAATCGCGCACCGTCTCCGCTGCGACCATCACCGCCTGTGACGACGGCACTGCTGTCGCGGGACCCGCGACCATTGCCGGCTTCAACAACGTAACGCCAGCGAACTTGCCGTCGCCGTCGATCGCCGCGCTGCCGGAAAATCCAACGGCCGGCGGTGGCGACAGCGCGGAATCGCTGCCACCGACCGATGCCAGCGCGGCCTTGACACTCGACACGCCGGCCGCGCCGCCCTGGCTCTGCGGATCTGCGATACCGACGACCTCGACACTCGTCTTCGCCGTGCCGCCAGTCAGGCTGAGCGGCTTCAGGCCACGTGCGCCATAGACATGCAGCAGCGCGAGATCGTGCGCCTTGTCCTCGGCGAGACGATCGGCATTGCCGTAGCCGCCGATGGTGATGGCGAGACAGGAATCCGTGACAAGGCGATCGGTGATGATCGCGCCGTCGTCACTGACGACAATGCCGGTGCCGTATTCGACGGTCTTGCGCGGCGCAGGCCCGGCCTGCGGCCCCGTGGGAAACGCATTGAACGCGCTCGACATCGCGATCACGACCGGCTCGACCGTGTTCTCGGTGGCCTGGTCGTACAAAATCGTCATGACGCGAACTTCATCGCCCTTAAATGTGCCGCGCACGTAAAACTTCTTCAGGCCTTGCAATCCCGACAGCACGAAGAAGTCGGGCTTCACCACGGTGTAATCGACCTTGCGCCCGGCCGGCTCCTTCTTCTCCGCGTCCGCGAGCTTGGCGGTGGTCGGGTTGGCTTCCTTGCGACGGCTGAGCAGCACCTGCACCGTGCCGGTCGGCGAGGTCCATTTGGAGCCATTGGCATCGGTCGCCTGATTCGGCGCTAGTTTTGCGGGTATGCCGAGCCGCGCGCCGCTGGTCATCTCGGTCACGATCTTCCAGCCGACGCTGTCCTGCTTGCGCCGCGCGGTCTCGGCGAGCGCGGCGCGTTGCTGCGGATTGAGCACGCCGGTCGGCTTGCCACCCTTCTTCTTCTGGTACTCCTTGATGGCGTCGACCATGCGGGAGCTAATGTCGCCGGTGATGGCGCCGTTATATTCGCCGACCCAGGCGAGGTCGGATTGGAGCGACAGCCGCTCGGCCTGCGCCATGGCATCTGCCGTCTCCGATGCCGTCTGCAGGGCGGGCGGCTTGATCGGAACGGTCTGGACCACCTTCGGCTTGTTGCCGGGGACCTGCGGCGCCGTCATCTGGGCGCTGGCGCCTGTGGCAGACGCCAACATCAGTGTTGCCGCAAGCATCGATCTCATGACAAATCCAGCCAGCCCATTGAACGCGCTGCCATTGAAGCACATCTCGTTGGTCGCGAACAATGTTGCGGTGGTTCAGGAGTCAAAGAACTTGCTCAGCCCGGACGAACTCGAACGTTATGCCCGCCATATCGTGCTGCGCGATGTCGGTGGTCCCGGCCAGGCTGCGCTGAAACGCGCCTCCGTGCTGGTGATCGGCGCCGGCGGGCTCGGTGCGCCCGCCCTGATGTATCTGGCCGCCGCCGGCGTCGGCACGCTCGGTGTGGTCGATGACGACGTCGTGTCGCTGTCCAATTTGCAGCGCCAGGTGATCCACACCACGCCCGATATCGGCCGGCACAAGATCGAGAGCGCCGCCGAGCGGATCGCGGCGCTCAATCCGCATGTCCGCTTCGTCGGCCACGCCACCTGGCTCAACGCCGACAATGCGCTAAGCCTGATCAGCGATTACGATCTCGTGCTCGACGGCTCCGACAATTTCTCGACGCGCTATCTGGCCTCCGATGCCTGCTTCTTCGCGAAGCGGCCGCTGATCACGGCTGCGCTCGGCACCTTCGACGGCTCGCTCACCACCATCCGCGCGCATGAGACAAACGAGCAGGGCGTCTTCAACCCGACCTATCGCTGCCTGTTTCCGGAGGCGCCGCCGCCGGGCACCGTGCCGGCCTGCGCGGAGGCCGGCGTCATGGGCGCGCTTGCGGGCGTGATGGGCTCGATGATGGCGCTGGAGGCGATCCGCGAGATCGTCGGTTTTGGTGAGGGCCTGGTCGGCCGCCTCCTGATGATAGATGCGCGTGCGATGCGGTTCGAGACCTTGCGCTATGCGCGCGATCCGGCCAATCCGCTCAATGGCGATGGGCCGGTGATGTCAGATCTCAGCGCCCATCGTGCCTGATGACGGCCGTTACGCGCTGGCCGGCTTCTCGCTGTCGAGATGTGCCATCTGTTCGGCCGCGTAGCGCGTGCCGGCGGCAACGTTCGGCGGGAAAGCTTTTGCCAGCGCAGCCAGATGCGCCGGCGTCAGCGTCACCTTGGTTGTGCCGAGCGCCTCAGTCAGACGGGTACGGGTGCGGGCGCCGATCAGTGGTATGATTTCCTGGTCGTGTTCTTGGCCCTGCGCCGCCACCCAGGCGATCGCGACCTGCGCCGGTGTTGCGCCGATCTCGCTGGCGATCGCGCGCAGCTGCTCCACCAGCGCGAGATTGGCATCGAGATTCGATCCCTGGAAGCGCGGCGTCATCAGCCGGTAATCGCGGCCGGCCTTGCCGGAATCCTTCGACCAATGGCCGCTGATCAAGCCGCGCGCCAGCACGCCGTAGGCCGTAATGGCAATGCCGAGCTCACGGCAGGTCTTCAGGATATCGCGCTCGATGCCGCGCTCGATCAGCGAATATTCGATCTGGAGATCGGCGATCGGATGCACCGCGTGTGCGCGCCGGATGGTGTCGGAGCCGACCTCGGACAGGCCGATATGCCTGACATAGCCGGCCTTCACGAGATCAGCGAGGCCGCCGATCGTCTCCTCGATGGGAATGCCGGGATCGAGCCGCGCCGGTCGATAGACATCGACGTAGTCGGTGCCGAGGCGTTGCAGCGAATAGGCCAGAAAATTTTTCGTCGCAGCCGGCCGTGTGTCCATTCCGACGAATTCGCCGGCGGGACCGCGCAGCGCGCCGAACTTGACGCTGATCTGCACTTTTTCACGCGCGACACCCTTCAGTGCGTCGCGCACCAGCATCTCGTTGTGGCCCATGGCGTAGAAATCGCCGGTGTCGAGCAGCGTGATGCCGGCATCAAGTGCGGCATGGACCGTGGCGATGCTCTCGCCGCGATCGGCCGGGCCATAGACCTCGGACATGCCCATGCAGCCAAGACCGAGGCTTGAAACGGTGGGGCCGGTTGAACCGAGTTTGCGCTGTTCCATGATGGCTCTCCTCGAAAAGGCGGCGGCTGATGGCGCCGCGTGACGAGGGCACATATGCGCCTGCTCCATTGCTGCGATAAGCTGGACAATCCGGAATAGCTTGTTCAAAATATCGAACAATGGCTGATCCCGATCTACGCGATCTCGATGCCTTCGTGGCGGTCGCCCGCACCCGCAATTTCCGCCGCGCGGCGGTCGAAATTCGCGTGTCGGTGTCGAGCCTTAGCCAGCGGCTACGAGATCTGGAGGAGCGCCTCGGCGTCCGTTTGATGAACCGCACCACCCGCAGTGTCGCGCTGACCGAGGCCGGCGAGCTGCTGCTGTCACGGGTGGCGCCGGCGCTGCGCGACGTCGGCGATGCCCTGGATCAGGTCCGGGGCTTGCGCGAGGTCGCCTCAGGCCGTCTGCGCATCAACGCGCCGCCACCGGCGGTGGACCTGGTGCTGGCGCCGATGGTCGTCCCGTTCTTGCAGGCACATCCTCAGGTCGATTTCGACATCGCCTCCGAGAGCGGTTTCGTCGACATCGTCAGCGCGGGTTACGATGCCGGCGTGCGCTATGGCGAACATCTCGCGCAGGACATGGTGGCTGTTCCGCTCAGTGGTCCGCAGCACTATGTCCTCGTCGCATCGCCCGATTATGTCGCGCGCCGTGGCAGGCCGAAGCATCCGAAGGATTTGCTCGACCACGACTGCATCCGCGCGCGCTATTCGAGCGGCGTCATGCATGATTGGGAATTTGAAAAGGCCGGCCAGATCGTCAAGGTCGATCCGCCGGCAAAACTGATCTCGACCAATATGGGCCTCGCCATGCGCGCCGCGCTCGACGGCGCGGGCATCTGGGCATCGCTCGATGGCTATGTCGGCGAAGCCGTGAAGTCGGGCGCGCTGATCAGCCTGGTGGAAGACTGGTGCGAGCCGTTTCCCGGCCCGTTCCTCTACTATCCAAGCCGCCGTCAAGTGCCGCCGGCGCTGCGTGCCTTCATCGATTTCGTCGCCGACTGGCGCAAGCGCGAATCGCGCAGCAAATAACCTCAGAGCATGCTCGGCAGCACGCGATCCGGCGGCTTGTGCGCGTCGAGGAAGGTGCGGATGTTGATGATCACCTTCTCGCCCATTTCGACGCGGCCCTCGATCGTGGCCGAGCCCATATGCGGCAGCAGGGTCACCTTGCCGGCCTTGGCGAGCCGCACCAGCTTCGGATTGACCGCCGGCTCGTGCTCATAGACGTCGAGGCCGGCGCCGCCGATCTCGCCACCCTCAATCAGCTTGATCAGCGTGTCCTCGTCGGTCACCCCGCCGCGCGCGGTGTTGACGATGTAGGCGTCCTTCCGCATCAGCTTCAACCGCCGGGCCGAGAGCAGGTGATAAGTCGCCGGCGTGTGCGGACAGTTGACCGAGATGATGTCCATCCGCGCCAGCATCTGGTCCAGGCTTTCCCAATAGGTCGCGCCAAGCTCTTCAGCAATCTTCGGCGCCACGGGACGGCGGTTATGATAGTGGATCTGCAGGCCGAAGGCGCGGGCGCGGCGGGCGACCGCCTGGCCGATGCGGCCCATGCCGATGATGCCGAGGCGCTTGCCGCCGATGCGGTGGCCGAGCATCCAGGTCGGCGACCAGCCCGCCCAGGGCTTTCCTTCCGTCAGCACCGAGGCGCCTTCGATCATCCGGCGCGGCACCGCCAGGATCAGCGCCATGGTCATGTCGGCGGTGTCTTCGGTGAGAACTTTCGGGGTGTTGGTGACGGTGATGCCGCGGGCGTGCGCAGCCTCGACGTCGATATTGTCGACGCCGTTGCCGAAATTCGCGATCAGGCGAAGCTTGCAGTCAGGCTGGTTGACGATGTCGGCGCTGATATGGTCGGTGACCGTCGGAACCAGGACGTCGGCAGTGCGCGCGGCTTCTGCGATCTGCTCGGCCGACATCGGCGTGTCGTCGAGATTGATGCGCGCGTCGAACAGTTCGCGCATCCGGGTCTCGATCGAGTCCGGTAGCTTGCGCGTCACCACGACGAGGGGCTTTTTCTTCACCGACATGTCCTGCCCTCATGAGGCGTTGCAGGCCGCCTCTGTCACCAAAGGCCGGCCGTTGAGGCCTCATTAACCCGGTTGTTCGACACTAGCCTTGCCGTGTCGTCCCCGGCGTTTCCTTCAAGCTTTCCCGAGATTTCCAGCCGGAAAATCGGGGCAAACTGGTTGTTCAGACGTCCGTCCTCTCTAGCAGAAGACCGGGCCAAGACAAGAACCACGGGTTAAGGCTTGCAGATGGATTCGGGAACACCCGCGTGGGGCGGGAGAGGGGATTACGCGGCAGGTTTTGGAATTTGGGGTGAGGACCGGGCTTTGAGCCCAGGTCTTCGACAGGAGACGGGTTGATGGCGTTGGGGCGTTTTTGTTCGGTGATGACGCTCGTTTGCACCTGGTTGAGCGCCTCGGTCAGCCCTGGGCATTCGGCGAAGGATGGCACCCCCCAGACCGCCAGCGGCCTCCCGGTGCCGCGCTATGTCAGCCTCAAATCGGATCACGTGAACGTCCGCGCCGGCCCGACCAAGGACAATGACGTGGCCTGGGTCTACACCCGTTCCGGCTTGCCGGTCGAAATCACCGCCGAGTTCGAGAACTGGCGCCGGGTGCGCGATTCCGAGGGCGCCGAGGGCTGGGTCTATCACTCGCTGCTGTCGGGCCGCCGCACTGCGGTGGTCACCATGAAGCACAAGGACGAGCTTGCGCCGATCTACGACCGCGCCGATTCCGATAGCGCGGTGGCCGCAAAGCTCCAGGCCGGCGTCGTCACGACAGTGAAAAAGTGCACCACAAGCTGGTGCCACGTCACCGGCAACGGCTTTGATGGCTGGATCCAGCAGGAGCGGCTCTGGGGCGTCTATGCCGACGAGCAGGTGAACTGACGCCGCAAAACGATAATGGCCGGGACGAAGCCCGGCCGTAACGGCGTCTCTCTTAGCTTAGGGAAATATCAGCGCTTCTTGCGCAGGCGCACGACCATGTCGATGCGCGCGATTTCGTAACCTTCCGGCACCTCCGGCATCTTGGACAGCGCCAGATGCGGATCCTCGATATCGACCAGTTCGTGGCTGTTCTCGAGGTAGTAGTGATGGTGGGTGGTGACGTTGGTGTCGAAATAGGTCTTGGTGCCGTCGACACTGACCTGGCGCAGCAGGCCGGCATCGGTCAGCTGGTTCAGCGTGTTGTAGACGGTCGCGAGCGAGACCGGGACCTTGGCCAGCGTTGCTTCCTCATAGAGCATTTCAGCCGTGAGGTGGCGCGCACCCTTGCCGAACAGCAGCCAGCCGAGCGCCATGCGCTGGCGCGTCGGGCGGAGGCCGGCGGACTGGAGCATTTCGTTGACGTCGTGCCAGGGACAGCCGGTCAGGGCCGGCTGGCGGCCGGACAGAAGGGCCGCCGCATGGGCGTCTTCGTCGTGATGGATCGCGTTGTTTTCGCTCATTTCCAGAATTCGGGCACGCGTGAACACTATCTAGCGGCAATATATGGACAGATAGATGCAGATGCAAGTTTCTCGCAACTAGAGCGGTTCTAATCAAGCGAGGAACCGGGCGGAGCCCCCGTCATTTTACCTTCATGAGACTGCTTTGCCACCCGAAATGCCCTGTGTTAGAGAGCGCGCGGTTCCGCTTAACCGATTTTGGCGCAGCCAGGCATTGAGGCTTGGCCCGCAGTCCATCCGGGCTCCGGTATTCACGCCTGACGACGGCAAGTGGTTTGCTTTCCGAACGGGGCCGATTTTTGCCAGAAACGCCGTTCAATCGGGGTTCAAACAGAGGCTTCCGCATGCTGAACAGGCGCAACGGCTACGAGTACGAAGATCTGCTGGCGTGTGCCCGGGGCGAGATGTTCGGTCCGGGCAATGCACAATTGCCTCTGCCGCCGATGCTTATGTTCGACCGCATCGCCGAAATTAACGAAAATGGCGGCGAGTTCGGCAAGGGCGTGGTGCGCGCCGAGCTCGACGTGAAGGCCGACCTCTGGTTCTTCGGTTGCCATTTCAAGAACGATCCCGTCATGCCCGGCTGTCTCGGTCTCGATGCGCTGTGGCAAATGGTCGGATTCTACCTGGGCTGGATCGGCGGCGAAGGTCGCGGCCGCGCGCTTGGCCTGAGCGAGTTGAAGTTCGGCGGCCAGGTGCTGCCCGAGGCCCGCAAGGTTGTGTACAACGTCGACATGAAGCGCGTGATGCGTTCAAAGCTGGTGCTCGGCATTGCCGACGGGTGGCTTTCGGTCGACGACCAGATTATCTATCGCGCGAAGGATCTGAAGGTCGGCCTGTTCAAGCAGGGCACGAGCCTGGGCTAACGCGCATCACCAAGAAGACAACGACATAGGCGAGGCTGTCATGAGGCGGGTTGTGGTCACCGGGATGGGCATCGTCTCGTCGATCGGAAACAACACCCAGGAAGTGCTTGCGAGCCTTCACGAGGCAAAGTCGGGCATTTCGCGGGCTGAGAAATATGCCGAGCTCGGCTTCCGTTCGCAGGTGCAGGGTGCACCGACGCTCGATCCTGCGACGATTGTCGACCGGCGTGCGATGCGCTTCCTCGCCCAGGGTGCGGCGTGGAATCACATTGCGATGGAGCAGGCGATCCAGGACTCCGGTCTCGGCCCCGACGAAGTCTCCAACATCCGCACCGGCATCATCATGGGCTCCGGCGGACCGTCCGCGCGGACCATCGTCGAGGCCGCCGACATCACTCGCACCAAGGGACCGAAGCGCGTCGGTCCGTTTGCAGTGCCGAAGGCGATGTCATCGACGGCATCCGCGACGCTTGCGACCTGGTTCAAGATCAAGGGCGTGAACTATTCGATCTCCTCGGCCTGCGCGACCTCGAACCACTGCGTCGGCAACGCCTATGAGACGATCCAGATCGGCAAGCAGGACGTCATCTTCGCCGGCGGCTGCGAGGAGCTGGACTGGTCGCTGTCGGTGCTGTTCGACGCGATGGGCGCGATGTCGTCCAAGTACAACGACACGCCCGCCACTGCGTCGCGTCCCTATGACGTCAACCGCGACGGCTTCGTCATCGCCGGCGGCGCCGGCGTGCTGGTGCTGGAAGAGCTCGAGCATGCCAAGGCGCGCGGCGCGCGCATCTACGGCGAGATCGTCGGCTATGGCGCGACGTCGGACGGCTACGACATGGTCGCGCCGTCAGGCGAAGGCGCCGAGCGCTGCATGCGCATGGCGATGTCGACCGTGAAGACCAAGGTCGACTACATCAATCCGCACGCGACCTCGACTCCGGCCGGCGATCCGCCGGAGATCGACGCGCTCCGCCGCGTGTTCGGCGCCGGCGAGAAGTGCCCGCCGATTTCGGCGACCAAGGCGCTGACCGGCCACTCGCTGGGCGCGACCGGCGTGCAGGAAGCGATCTATTCGCTGCTGATGATGAACAACGGCTTCATCTGCGAGAGCGCGCACATCCAGGAGCTCGACCCCGTGTTCGCCGACATGCCGATCGTGCGCAAGCGCATCGACAACGTCAAAATCGGCACCGTGCTGTCGAACTCGTTCGGCTTCGGCGGCACCAACGCCACGCTGGTGTTCAGCCGGCTGGATGTGTGAGGCCTTGCGCGCACACTGGCAGTTTCGTCATGGCCGGGCTCGTCCCGGCCATCCACGTCTTTGTTACCGGTTGCGGAAGAACGTGGATGCCCGGGACGAGCCCGGGCATGACGGACAGCGGAGAGTAGTCGAGAGATGGAAGGTTTGATGAAGGGCAAGCGCGGTCTGATCATGGGCATCGCCAATGATCATTCGATCGCCTGGGGCATGGCGAGGACGCTGCATGCCCACGGCGCCGAGCTCGCCTTCACCTTCCAGGGCGAGGCTTTGGGCAAGCGCGTCAAGCCGCTGGCGGAATCGCTTGGCGTGGATCTGGTGCTGCCCTGCGACGTCGAAGACATCGCCAGCGTCGATGCCACTTTCGCTGTGCTGCGCGAGACATGGGGCAAGCTCGATTTCGTCATCCACGCCATCGGCTTCGCCGACAAGAACGAGCTGAAGGGCCGCTATGCCGACACCAGCCGCGAGAATTTTTCGCGCACCATGGTGATCTCCTGCTTCTCGTTCACGGAGGTCGCCAAACGTGCCGCCGAGCTGATGATGGAGGGCGGCAGCATGATCACGCTGACCTTCGGCGCCTCGGAGCGCGCGATGCCGAATTACAACGTGATGGGCGTGGCCAAGGCGGCGCTGGAAGCCTCGGTGCGATATCTCGCCTCCGACTTCGGGCCGCGCGGCATCCGCGTCAACGCGATCTCAGCCGGCCCCATCCGCACGCTCGCCGGTTCCGGCATCGGCGAGGCGCGCGCGATGTTTGCATTCATGCAAAAACATTCGCCGCTCCGCCGTGGCGTCACGCTCGACGATCTCGGCGGCTCCGCGCTGTATCTGTTGTCGGATCTCTCCGGCGGCGTCACCGGCGAAATCCATTATGTCGATTCCGGTTACAACACCGTCCTGATGCCGAGGCCGGACGACCTGAAGGCGGAAGGCTAACCGGCCGCGATCTTCTCCGCACGCTGGAACGCCGGCCGTGCCACGCAGCGCGCAATGTAAGCATCGAAAGCCGGACGCGGCGCCACCATCTTGAACAGGCGGACCGCGAAATTCAGACCCGAACCGACCGTGATGTCGGCGGCTGAAAATTCCCCGCCGAGAATCCATGGCCCCTTGGCGAGCGCCGCCTCGAGCACGTCGAACACTTGCGTCGCGCTCCCCCAGGCTGCGGTCGAACTCGGCACCTCGATCTTGGTGAAGATCTGGATGATCGCCGGCTCGATGCAGCTCGGCGAGAAGAACAGCCATTGCAGATAGCGCGCGCGGCGCGGATCGGTCACATCTGGCGCGAGCTTCGTCTCCGGATAGCGGTCGGCGATATAGGCGCAGATCGCGGCAGCCTCGCCGAGGGCAGCATCGCCGTCGGCGAGCGCCGGCACCTTGCCCATCGGATTGACCTTCAAATAGTCCGGCGCCTTCTGCGCGCCCGTCGAAATGTCGGTCAGTATGCGCTCGTAGGGAAGGCCGCTCTCTTCCATCAGCCAGAGCGTCGAGAACGAGCGCGAGCGAGGTGACCAATAGAGCTTGATCATGGTGCGAAACCTTCCATCGGCGAGAAACGAGTGGCGCGCAATTCGTGGCGCGTTTGCAGCGCATTCGCAACGCACTACGCCTAAAAGGAAGCGCCGCTCTGCGAGCGATAACTTGATCAACGCGACGAAGGCGATGTCTCACGTTGCAACAGGGCCGGAAGCGTCTTGTCGAGACTCCTGATAATCATCGTTCGCACCCCGTTGCGCATCACCGTGTTGTTGACCACTTCCGCTGGCTTTTCGGGAAACATCGCAGGATCCAACTGCATCGAGGGGCCGCCGAGAAAATTGTGCGTCATGCGCGCGATATAGGTGTCTTCGGTCATCAAGGCCGGCGCCTCCTTGATCAGCTCGAAAGTCCGGCCGTCATAGATGCGGACGAGCATCATCGCGAAGAGATGCACGGGCCCGCCATAGGGGTATTGTGAGATGCCAATACCGTATTCCCGCTGCGTTCCGCCGTGCCGGTGGACGACGAGGTAGCGATCACAGCGGACCTTTGGCGCTAGAAATTGAACAAAGCCCTTCACGTCGGCTTCGGCACGATAGAACTATGGATTCTGCTTTTGTCGGCCCCCGGACCTAAGTTCCTCCCGCGTGTAAGGAATCCTGCGTACGGAAATGCCGGGTGCAGCGGCACGAACGCGGGAGACGACGAGGTCGTCGAGCGCCCACGCCGTGACCGACGTGCGCATGTACTTGTCGAGAAACTTTAGGGGACCGAATTTCTCGACCATGAACAGGTCGCCTGCGATCGGGATCACGCCGATCTGACAAGGGCCCGCGTCTGCGGGCGCACGAGGAGCGACAGTCGGCTTCTTAGCGGCCGGTCTGACCGCCTCCGGTCTTGGCCCAAACTGCACCTGTCCGCCGCTCGGGGACAGCAGCGCATATGAGGCCATTGCGACAACGGCGAGAATATTCATTGTCACACGCCAACGCGTCTCATTGCGCGAAATACGGGGGCAGGATCTTGTCCAGCCGTTTTGTCAGAAAGTCGCGCGTGGTGTCGCGCAAGACGGTATTGTTGGCGGCGTCCGCCGCCGTCTCCGGGAAAGTGGATTTGTCCACTTTCCGCAGGAATTCATTGTCGACAAAGTTATCGGCCAGATGCTTCATGACACCCTCGACTGTCACGGCGGGACCCTTCCTGATTTCGAATGTGTGGCCGTCGACCACGATCACGCCGACATGGATGAAGACATAGGCGTAAGAGATCATGCCGACGCCCCGGCTGAAGATGCCGACACCGTTGAGGGACTGATTGGTCCCGTCAAGCTGGCCTTCGCTGCGCATGACGACGACATAGCGCTCGCAGCCGGCATTGCCGGCAATTCCGCGGACCAGGTTCGAAAGCTCCTCGCGCCGGTTGCGAAACAGGCCACCCTTCGGATGATAATAGGAATCGAAGGCGCCCTTGGCGTAAGGGATCCGGCGTACCGGCGTTGTCCCGGCGGCCGCGCGCACTCGCGCGAAGGTGAGGTCGTCGAGACCCCATGACACCGGCACTTCGGCGTAATCGTTGCCGAACACGGTGAGGCCGATCTTCTGGACGACGAACAGGTCCTGCGTGGCAGCAATCACGCCGACGCCGCAAGGACCGGCAGTCGCAGGCTCTGCGAGCTTGGCTGGCGCCTTCGGCTTCGCCGCCTTCTTGGCCGCCGGTTTTGCCGGTGTCGCAGTTTGAGCGGGAGGGGCGGTGGTTGCGGGAGGAGCTTGCGCGGTTGCCTGGGTTAAAAGGGACAACAGGGCGATGACCGAGATAGCAATTCGAACCATGGATTCCGGGGATCGGCGGCAGGAGGTTATCGGACACGCCACACTAGGTTGAGATTGTGACAACCGCAAGCTGCATCCAGCCGCCACCGCCTATCCGGTGGGCTGCCGCTTCCACCGATAATACTTCATCACGAACCCGTTCGACGGTTCGATCTTTTCCTTCTCGAACACAAAACCTTCGCGCTCGTACCAGCGCCAGGCCTTTTCGTTCTCACGGATGCAGCGGAGGCAGATTTCGTCGGGCATCCGCGTGCGCGTGAAGGCGAGCAACTTCCGCCCGAGCGATTGCCCCTGATAGGCGGGCCCGACGAAAAGCATATCGAGATAGCGTTTTGGCAGATGCAGCGCGAGCATCGCGGCGATCGTACCGTTGTCGTCGGCGACGAACAGGCTCCAGCCGTCCTCCATCTCTCGCCTGATGCGTGCACGCAAATTTGCCAGCAGGAAGTCGCTGGCCTCGCCAAGTCCGGTCGAGACCCAGCTTTCCATCCAGACACGGCCGATCTCGTCATATTCCTCAGCGCGCGCAGGGCGGATGATCGGATCTGACATTGACGCCTCAAGCCCGCGGGCTGCGTGCAGCCTGCTTTGGCCGCGCCTTGCCGGCCGACAGGCACACCACCTCGGAGATCTGCAGCAGCTGCCGCGCCAGCGGACTGGTCTTGCGCCAGACCATGCCAATGGTGCGCGAGGGCTCGGGATCGCGGAAGCGCGACAGCGAGACCGAGGCCGATCGCGTTTCCACCGACACTGCCATCTCCGGAATCAGGGTGACGCCGATGCCGGCGGCTACCATCTGCACCAGCGTCGACAGCGAATTCGCGTCCAGCATCTCGCGCGGCGGCGCCGATTGCATGTTGCAGAACGACAGCGCCTGGTCGCGAAAACAATGTCCTTCTTCGAGCAGCAGCAGCCGCATCTCCCGCATCATCTCGCGCGACGGCACCGGCGTGCCCGCATCCGTGCCCGGCCGCACCAGCAGAAATTTCTCCTCGAACAGGGCGACCTCGGTGAGCGAGGGCTCAGACACCGGCAGCGCGACGATCGCGGTGTCGAGCCGGCCCTCGACCAGTTCCTGGATCAGCCGCGGCGTCATCGTCTCGCGCACGCGGATATCGAGCTCGGGATGCATGCGTGTGAGATTCTTGGTGATCTTGGGCAGCAGATACGGCGCGATCGTCGGAATCATGCCGATCCGCAGTCGGCCCGCAAAGCGGTCCTGCGAGGCGCGGGCGAAATCGCCGAGTTCGTCGACCGAGCGCAGGATGTCACGGACGCGCGGGGCGAGTTCCTCGCCGAACCGGGTCAGCGCGACCTGCCGGGCGCTGCGCTCCAGCAGCAGTCCGCCGAGCGCTTCCTCCAGTTCCTTGATCTGCATCGACAGCGCCGGCTGCGAGATGGAACAGGATTCTGCCGCCCGGCCAAAATGACCATGCCGTGCCAGCGCGTCGAAATATCGCAGCTGGCGCATCGTGACGTTGATCATCAGAAAATCCTATCGCAGCGATCATTAAAGTCAACTTCCCCTGATCGAACGCGGCGCTTAGAGTGCTCCTACCTGGTCAATGGCGCGAGTTCGACGCCACCAGAGGAGGTATTCATGGACGACTCTTCAAAGTGCCCGTTTTCGGGCGGCAAACGCGTGCCAGCGAACCGCGATTGGTGGCCCACCAATCTCAGCATCGAGATGCTGCACAAGAATTCCGGCCTGTCCGATCCGATGGGCGAGGCGTTCGACTACGCCAAGGAGTTCAAGACGCTCGATCTGAACGCGGTCATCAAGGATCTGACCGCGCTGATGACGGATTCGCAGGAATGGTGGCCCGGCGATTTCGGCCACTATGGCGGCCTCATGATCCGCATGGCCTGGCACAGCGCAGGCACCTATCGCATTACCGACGGTCGCGGCGGCGCCGGCGCCGGTCAGCAGCGTTTCGCCCCGCTCAACAGCTGGCCTGACAACGCCAACCTCGACAAGGCGCGCCGGCTGCTCTGGCCGATCAAGCAGAAATACGGCCGCAAGATTTCCTGGGCCGATCTGATGGTGCTGGCCGGCAACGTCGCCCTGGAGTCGATGGGCTTCAAGACCTTCGGCTTTGCCGGTGGCCGTGCCGACGTCTGGGAGCCGGAAGAGCTTTATTGGGGTCCTGAAGGCACGTGGCTGGGCGATGAACGCTACAGCGGCGAACGCCAGCTCGCCGAGCCGCTCGGTGCGGTGCAGATGGGCCTCATCTACGTCAATCCGGAAGGTCCGAACGGTAAGCCCGATCCGGTCGCTGCGGCCAAGGACATCCGCGAGACCTTCTTCCGCATGGCGATGAACGACGAGGAAACCGTGGCGCTGATCGCCGGCGGTCATACCTTCGGCAAGACCCATGGTGCCGGCGATCCGTCGCTGGTCGGACCGGAGCCGGAAGCGGGCGCGCTGGAAGATCAGGGCCTCGGCTGGAAGAGCAAGCACGCGTCTGGCCTGGCGGGCGATTCCATCACCAGCGGTCTCGAGGTGACGTGGACGACGACGCCGACGAAGTGGAGCAACAACTTCTTCGAGAACCTGTTCAAGTACGAATGGGAGCTGACGAAGAGCCCGGGCGGTGCGAACCAGTGGACGGCCAAGGGCGCCGATGCCATCATTCCGGATGCCTTCGACAAGTCGAAGAAGCATCGACCGACGATGCTGACGACCGACCTCTCGCTGCGCATGGATCCGGCCTATGAGAAGATCTCGCGCCGCTTCTACGAGCATCCCGATCAGTTCGCGGACGCCTTCGCCCGCGCCTGGTTCAAGCTCACTCATCGCGACATGGGTCCGGTCGTGCGCTATCTCGGCCCGTTGGTGCCGAAGGAGACGCTGATCTGGCAGGATCCGATTCCGGCCGTGAATCACGAGCTGGTCAGCGACCAGGACATCGCCGCGCTGAAGACCAAGATCCTGGGCTCCGGCCTCTCGGTCTCCGAGCTGGTCTCGACCGCTTGGGCGTCGGCCTCGACGTTCCGTGGCTCGGACAAGCGCGGTGGTGCCAACGGTGCGCGTATCCGTCTTGCCCCGCAAAAGGACTGGGAAGTCAACGAGCCGGCCCAGCTCTCGAAGGTGCTCGGCAAGCTCGAAGCGATCCAGAAGGACTTCAACGCGTCATCCGGCGCGAAGAAAGTCTCTCTCGCGGACCTCATCGTTCTCGGCGGTTCTGCCGCGGTCGAGAAGGCTGCGAAGGATGCCGGTGTCGACGTGAAGGTCGCCTTCACGCCGGGCCGCATGGATGCTTCGCAGGAGCAGACCGATGCTGCTTCCTTCGCACCGCTGGAGCCGCGGGCCGATGGCTTCCGCAACTTTGTCGGCAAGAAGCAGCAGTTCCTGCAGCAGGAAGAAGCGCTCGTCGATCGCGCGCAGCTTCTGAAGCTGAGCGGACCTGAACTCACCGTGCTGGTCGGTGGCCTGCGCGTGCTCGGCGCCAATGCCGGTGGTTCGAAGAACGGCGTCTTGACCTCGAAGGTCGGTACGTTGAGCAACGACTTCTTCGTCAATCTGCTCGACATGAGCACGCAGTGGACGCCGGCGGCCGACGGCACCTATGAGGGCCGCGACCGCAAGACCAATGCGGTGAAGTGGACCGGCACGCGCGCCGATCTGATCTTCGGCGCGCACTCGCAGCTCCGCGCCTTCGCCGAGGTCTATGCCTCGTCGGATGCCAAGCAGCAGTTCGCGAAGGACTTCGCGAAGGCCTGGACCAAGGTGATGAACCTCGACCGGTTCGATATCGCGGCGTGATCCCTGAGTTCAGCGAGCGACAAACAAAAAGGGCGGCCGAGAGGCCGCCCTTCGTGTTTCTGATGGTGTGCGGAGCGATTACTCGCCGGCTGCTTCGCGCGGGGCCTTCTCGCCCTCGCCGCCCTTGGCCTCGAGGTCCTCGCCGGTCTCCTGGTCGACCGCCTTCATCGACAGGCGGGTCTTGCCGCGATCGTCGAAGCCGAGCAGCTTGACCTTGACCTTGTCGCCTTCCTTGACGACGTCGGAGGTCTTCTGCACGCGCGCCGAAGCGAGCTGGCTGATATGGACCAGGCCGTCCTTGGCGCCGAAGAAGTTCACGAAGGCGCCGAACTCCATCACCTTGACGACGGTGCCTTCATAGATCTGGCCGACTTCCGGATCCGAGGCGATCGACTTGATCCACTTGATCGCCGCCTTCATCGCCTCGCCGTCGCTGGAGGCGACCTTCACGGTGCCGTCGTCCTCGATGTTGACCTTGGCGCCGGTCTTCTCGACGATTTCGCGGATCACCTTGCCGCCGGTGCCGATCACTTCGCGGATCTTGTCGGTGGCGATCTTGAAGGTCTCGATGCGCGGCGCGTATTCGCCGAGCTCGGCGCGGGCATTGGTGAGCGCCTTGGCCATCTCGCCGAGGATGTGGATGCGCCCATCCTTGGCCTGGCCGAGCGCGACCTTCATGATCTCCTCGGTGATGCCCTCGATCTTGATGTCCATCTGGAGCGAGGTGATGCCCTGCTCGGTGCCGGCGACCTTGAAGTCCATGTCGCCGAGATGATCCTCGTCACCGAGGATGTCCGAGAGGACCGCGAAGCGCTTGTCTTCGAGGATCAGGCCCATCGCGATGCCCGCGGTCGGCCGCTTCAACGGCACGCCGGCGTCCATCAGCGCGAGCGAAGCGCCACAGACCGAAGCCATCGACGACGAGCCGTTGGATTCGGTGATCTCCGACACCACGCGCGTGGTGTAGGGGAATTCGTGGTACGGCGGCAGCACGGGGTGGATCGCGCGCCAGGCCAGCTTGCCGTGGCCGATTTCGCGACGCTTGGTGCCGCCGAGGCGGCCGGTCTCACCGACCGAGTAGGGAGGGAAGTTGTAGTGCAGCAGGAACGTCTCTTTGTACGTTCCGGACAGCGCGTCGATGTACTGCTCGTCCTCGCCGGTGCCGAGCGTGGTGACGACCATCGCCTGGGTTTCACCGCGGGTGAACAGCGCCGAACCGTGGGCGCGGGGCAGCACGCCGACTTCGGCGACGATGTTGCGCACGGTCTTGCTGTCACGGCCATCGATGCGCTTGCCGGTGTCGAGGATGTTCCAGCGAACGATCTTCGCCTCGAGCTCCTTGAACACGCCGCCGATGCGCAGCTTGTCGTATTTCGGCTCCTGCCCGTCGGGGAAGTAGTGGGCGATCACCTTTTCCTTGACCTTGCCGACCGCGGCGTAGCGATCCTGCTTGACCGGAATGGCGTAGGCTGCGCGCAGCTCCTGCTCGACGAGGCCGAGCATTTCCTTCTCGAGCGCGGAATTGTCGATGACGGTGACTTCGCGCGGCTCCTTCGCGGCCTTCTCGGCGAGCTCGATGATCGCGTTGATGACCGGCTGGAAGTGGCGGTGACCGAACATCACCGCGCCGAGCATGATGTCTTCGTTCAGCTCCTTGGCTTCCGATTCCACCATCAGCACGGCGTCGGCGGTGCCGGCGACGACGAGGTCGAGCTGGGTGTCGACCATCTCGTCGAGCGTCGGGTTGAGCACGTATTCGTCATTGACGAAGCCGACGCGGGCGGCGCCGATCGGACCCTTGAAGGGAGCGCCCGACAGGGTCAGCGCGGCCGAGGAGGCCACCAGTGCGACGATATCGGGATCGTTCTCCATGTCGTGCGAGAGCACGGTGACGATCACCTGGGTCTCGTTGCGCCAGCCGTCGACGAACAGCGGACGGATCGGACGGTCGATCAGGCGGGAGACCAGCGTCTCCTTCTCGGTCGGACGTCCTTCGCGCTTGAAATAGCCGCCGGGAATGCGGCCGGCTGCGTAGGTCTTTTCCTGGTAGTCGACGGTCAGCGGCAGGAAATCGACGCCTTCACGCGGCGACTTCGCCGCAACGACGGTGGCGAGCACCACGGTCTCGCCATAGGTGGCAACGACGGCGCCGTCGGCCTGGCGTGCGATCTTGCCGGTTTCAAGCTTGAGAGGGCGTCCGCCCCAGTCGATCTCGACTGAATGCTTATTGAACATAGAGGTCTTCTTTCATGGGTTCTCGAAAGAAGGGACGGCTCGAAAAACAAAAACCATGTCAAGATTGCGGGACGCTGATCGGAGCGGGCGATCAGCGTCCTGCGATCCTGCCATGGTTTTTGGATGTCGGATGGCGTCCATCCTTTCGGGTCATACGGGCGCCTTGCCCGTTGCGCCCAGCCGCCGGATTGCCGCTGGACTGTCAGTCGGCACGAACGCGAACACCGAGTAGCGGTCTTCGCTCATCATGCCTCGGATACGAAACATCATTCGAGTATGATCCGGAAAAGTGCGAAGCGGTTTTCCGACAAGATCATGCTCAAACAACAATCCAAAGTGCGATTCTTATCGCGCTTTGGGCCCGCACCCGACATGCGCGTGAGCCTCGATCAAAAACCCTAAAATAGGCGCTTTCGTTCGAAGCCACGCGCCAAAACGCGCGCCGGTGGCGCGCGCAGGAACACTTAACGACGAATGTTGTGCTTCTCGAGCAGCGCCTTGTAGCGCGCCTCGTCCTTCTTCTTCACATAGTCGAGGAGCGAGCGGCGGGTCGACACCAGCTTCAAGAGGCCGCGACGCGAATGGTTGTCCTTCACGTGAGTCTTGAAATGGCTCGTGAGGTTGGCGATGCGTTCCGACAGGATCGCAACCTGCACCTCGGGCGAACCGGTGTCGCCGACTTTGTTGGCATTCGTCTTGATGACTTCCGCTTTGCGTTCTGCGGCAATCGACATCGTCAATTTCTCTCGTTGCGACCGGTTGAGGCAGTCAGGCCGGTCAGGTTGAACACACGCTTGGGGATGATTTCGCCATTGCCAACTTCGGCAAGCGCGAGAAGTCGGCCTGCCACCGTGACATAGACTGTGCCGCTACTAGTGGGCGCATCCCGTCCGCGCAACAAAACGGCCTGGCCCCGATGGAGCCTTGCCGCATCAGCCCGAGTGACGGCCAGTGCCGGGATGTCGTCCAGCGCGGTCTCAACGGGCATCAGCGCGTCGGCGAGGCTTCCCTCGCCGGACGCGGCTCTATCGCACAAAGCCTCCAGCTGATCCAGCGGAATCATATCGTTCTCGTCAAACGGGCCGACCAGGGTCCGCCGCAGCGCGCAGATGTGGCCGAAAGTGCCCAGAATCCGGCCCATATCGCGGGCCAGCGCCCGGACATAGGTGCCCTTGCCGCACTCGGCTTCGAACACGGATCGGTCGCTATCTGGTTGATCAACAAGGGTTAAATGGTGAATTTCGACCGGGCGCGGCGCCAGTTCCACGACCTCGCCGTCGCGGGCCAGGTCATAGGCGCGCTCGCCCTGGACCTTGATCGCCGAATAGCGCGGCGGAACCTGCTCGATCACCCCCGTGAAACGGGGCAGCAGGGCCTCGATGGCCTCGCGGGTCGGGCGCTGGTCGGAGGTCGCGGTGACTTGGCCCTCGATGTCGTCGGTGTCGCGCTCCTCGCCCCAGCACACGGTGAACTGGTAGCGCTTGCGGCCGTCCATCACGAAAGGAACCGTCTTGGTGGCCTCTCCAAGTGCGATCGGCAAGCCGCCGGAGGCGAGCGGGTCGAGCGTACCGGCGTGGCCGGCGCGCTTGGCGTTGAACAGGCGTTTGAGCACGGCAACGGCCTGCGTCGAGGTCATGCCGATCGGCTTGTCGAGCACGACCCAGCCGTGCACGTCGCGCCGGTCGCGGCGCGGTTGATTGCCCTTCTGCTTGGCCGCGCGCGGATCGTTGTTGACGCGACGCACCTCCTGCTGCGGCTGAGCATCGCCGCCGACCTCTGCAAAATTATTTTTCTGCATGTCGCGCATATCGGGCTCTTCGCTGCCGATCGTGCCGTGAGCCGGGTCCATCATCATTGCTCTTCTTCCCGATCCGAATCCGGATCCTGTTCCAAGTCCTGTTCCAAGTCCTGTTCCAAGTCCTGTTCCAAGTCCTGTTCGAGGTCCTTCTGCACCGCAGGTGTTCGCAAAAGCTTCTCGATCCGTTCCGCTTCGTCGAATCGCTCGTCGACGCGGAAACGAAGATCAGGTGCAAATTTCAGGTTAACGCGCCGCGCGACTTCGCCGCGCAGGAATTTCTTGTTGCGCTCGAGCGCAGCGATGACGAGCTCGGTGTCGCGGCCACCGAGCGGCATCACGTAAACCGTCGCGAGCTTCAGGTCGGGCGACATCCGCACCTCCGGCACGGTGATGATGTGACCTTCGAGGTCCGCATCATGCACGCTGCCTTGCGCCAGAATCTCGGCTATCGCGTGGCGAACCTGCTCACCGACGCGCAGCTGGCGCTGCGAGCCGCCGGGCGCGGAACTTTTCTTCTGGTGGTGGCGGGGCATGGTCTGGAAATCACCTCGTCATGCCCGCATTCGGACACGGGCATTGTCATTTGTCCTGTTGGAGCGAATGAGGCGTGGATGGCCGGAAAAATCCGGCCATCGCACTCTCGCAATTGCAGTTCAAAAAGATCCGCGCGCTTCGGTAAGATTTGGACTTACAGGGAGCGCTGGATCGTCTCCACGCGATAACACTCGATCACGTCACCGGCGCGCATGTCGTGGTAGTTCTCGAAGGCCATGCCGCATTCCTGACCGGACTGGACTTCCTTCACTTCGTCCTTGAAGCGCTTCAGGGTCGACAGCTTGCCTTCGTGCACGACGACGTTGTCGCGGATCAGGCGCACATTGGCGCCGCGTTCCACGGTGCCGTCGGTGACCCGGCAGCCGGCAACCTTGCCGACCTTGGAGATGTTGAAGATCTCCAGGATCGCGGCATTGCCCAGCATGGTTTCGCGCAAGGTCGGCGCGAGCAGGCCGCTCATGGCCTTCTTCACGTCGTCCACGAGGTCGTAGATGATGTTGTAGTAGCGGATCTCGATGCCGTTGCGCTTGGCGGCCGCAGCCGCCTCCTTGTTGGCACGAACCGAGAAGCCGATGATCGCGGCGTTGAAGCCTTCTGCGAGCGTCACGTCGGATTCCGAGATGCCGCCGACGCCGGCATGCAGGATGCGGGCGGCGACTTCGTCGGTGCCGAGCTTTTCCAGCGAGCCGAGGATGGCTTCCAGCGAGCCCTGTACGTCGGCCTTGATGATCAGCGGGAATTCCTTGCGGCCCGCCGTCTTCAACTGCGACATCATCTGCTCGAGCGAGCCGCGCATGCCGGAGATCGAGGCAGCCGCGTTCTCGCGCTTCTGGTGCGCGCGGTAGCTGGTGACCTGGCGGGCGCGGGCTTCGTTCTCGACGACGGCGAGACGATCGCCGGCCTCCGGCGGACCGTTGAAGCCGAGCACCTCGACCGGTACGGAAGGACCGGCTTCCTGCACCGTTTCGCCCTGATCCGAGATCAGCGCGCGGACGCGGCCCATCTCGGCGCCAGCGACGATGATGTCGCCGACACGAAGCGTGCCGCGCTGGACCAGCACGGTCGCAACCGGACCGCGGCCGCGATCGAGCTTGGCTTCGATCACGGTGCCTTCGGCCGGACGTTCCGAATTGGTCTTCAGGTCGAGGATGTCGGCCTGGAGCGCGATCATCTCGAGCAGCTTGTCGAGATTGGTCTTGTTCTTGGCGGACACTTCGACGTCGACGACGTCGCCGCCGAACGATTCCACCTGCACCTCGTGCTGGAGCAGCTCGGTGCGCACGCGCTCGGGCTTCGCGTCGGGCTTGTCGATCTTGTTGATGGCAACAATGATCGGCACGCGTGCGGCCTTGGCGTGGTTGATGGCTTCGATCGTCTGCGGCATGACGCCGTCATCGGCCGCGACCACCAGCACGACGATGTCGGTGACCTTGGCGCCGCGGGCGCGCATCGCGGTGAATGCGGCGTGGCCGGGCGTATCGATGAAGGTGATCTTCTTGCCGCTTTCGGGCGACAGCACCTGATAGGCGCCGATATGCTGGGTGATGCCGCCGGCTTCGCCGGAGACGACGTTGGCATGGCGGAGCGCGTCGAGCAGCGAGGTCTTGCCGTGGTCGACGTGGCCCATCACGGTGACGACCGGCGAACGCGTCTCGGTGTCGTTGGAATCGTCGACGGCGTCGAACAGGCCTTCTTCAACGTCGGACGCGGCGACGCGCTTGACGGTGTGGCCGAGTTCTTCGGCAATCAGCTGCGCAGTGTCGGCGTCGATCACGTCGGTGATCTTGTGAATCGCGCCCTGCTTCATCAGCATGCGGATGATTTCCACCGCACGCTCGGCCATGCGGTTGGCGAGCTCCTGGATGGTGATCGCTTCCGGAATGACCACCTCACGGATGAGCTTTTCCTTCGGCTCGTTCGCGGCATGGCCCTTCAGGCGCTGGGTGCGGCGGCGGAACGAGGCGATCGAGCGCTCGCGGACCTCGTCGGCATTGAGCGCGGTGACGACCGTCAGGCGCCCGCGCTCCTTCTGCGGGCCGGGCTTGTGGGTGGGCTTGGGGGCCACCACGGGACGCGCGGCGCCGCCGGGACCGCGGCGGATCTGGCGCGGACCGTCATCCTCGTCCGGTCCGGCTGCGACGCCGGGGGCACGAGCGGCGGGGCCGGCCGGCCGCGCAGCGGTGGTTGCCGGGCGAGCGGTCGTCGTGCCCGGGCGCGGAGCGGCCGTCGTGGGCCGCGGCACGGGAGCGGCCGGTGCCGCCGTTGCGGGGCGCACGGCCGATGCCGGCTGTTCGCCTTCGCCAAAACGCTTCTTGGCCTCGGTCTCGGCCTTGCGCTTGGCCTCGTCCTCGTGACGATGGCGCTCTTCCTCGGCCTTGCGGCGGGATTCGGCGGCCTCGCGCTCGGCGCGCTCAGCGGTTTCGCGGACGGTGCGGCGCTGGGCCTCTTCCTCGGCCTGGCGGCGCTCTTCGACTTCGCGAACCTTGGCGTCGGCGAGCGCGCTGGCGCGGGCGGAGCGTTCGTCCTCGGTCAGCGTGCGCAGCACGACGCCGGAGCCGGAGTTGCGCGGCGGCGCCGGGCGTGATGGGGCGGGCGCGGGTGCAGCTGGCGCCGGCTTAGCAACAACCGTGGGTGCCTGCGGCTCAGGGCTGCCGTCGATGCGGCGCTTGCCGCGCTTCTCGACCACGACCTGCTTGCTGCGGCCATGGCTGAAGCTCTGACGCACAGTGCCCGTTTCGACGCGCGGCTTGAGCGATAGCGTCTTGCTCGGAACGCTCAGCTTCTTGTCGTCAGGGGTCTTGGTATCAACCATTCAGCAGTCCTAATCCTGATTTGTCAGTGTTGTGCGTTGCCGCACCATCCTATCGGGTCGTCGTTGTCTCTCAGAAATCCTGGCCGGGCTGTTCGGCAGTCTTGTCATCGTCCGCCAGCCGGTATCGGACCAGCATCTGGCTACGTGACAGGAATGACTTGCTCGCCGGGCCCGCGAGCAGGGCAGCATGTATCACATTTGACCGGGTAAGTGCCAAATCCAATTCTATCGATTTCAGTGCGGTGACGACGGGAATCGGCGGCTGGACACCGCGATTTCCGTCATTTTGCCGCGCCAGCATGTCCAATTTGCGGATTCCGTCCGCGGCCCCGTCGCTGGCATGGATCAGGACCTCGACCGTGCCTTCCCGCAGGGCGCTCTCGACCTTGCCGAAGCCGGCGACGACCTGCCTCGCCTTGGCAGCAATCCCAAGGGCTTCGGTCACGCTCCGTACCAGGAGCGCCTCGATGTCGGCGGGAAGCGTCTTGGGAATGCGCAGGTCGCGCCTGAAGGCTTTGGTAAATTGGTGACGACGGACGGCTTCCGCAACCACCTGGTGCGATGCCGTCACCCACATGCCCCGTCCGGGCAGCTTTCGCTTGAGATCGGGAACTATGTCGCCCTGGGGCGATACAACGAAGCGGATCAGTTCGTCGATCGGCCGGACCACGCGGCTGACAGCGCACATCCGCATGGTCGCGGACCTTTCGGTCCGCGGTCCATGGTCGAGTTCGTTGTCAGTGCTGGCAAGCATCCGGGCGACATCCTCCTTCGCCCTTAAGCCGGCTGATCTTCGGCCGCCTCAGCCTCTTCGGCCGGCTTGGCCAAATCAGCCTCGGTGATCCAGCCGGCCCTGACGCGAGCCTGCATGATCATGGCCTCCGCATCGTCGCGGGAGACGCCGAGACCGTCGAGCGCGCCGGCAAACTTGGTCTGCTCGCCGCCTTCCTTGCGCTCGGTCCAGCCGACCAGATCGTCGGTGGCGCAGCCGGCGAGGTCCTCGACCGACTTGATGTCGTTCTCGCCGAACTTCACCAGCATCTTCGAGGTCACGCCGGGCACGTCCTTGACCGCGTCCTCGACGCCGAGTTCCTTGCGCCGGCCCTCGATCTCGGCTTCCTGCTGATCGAGATATTCGCTGGCGCGGTTCTGCAGCTCCTGCGCAGTCTCCTCGTCAAAACCCTCGATACCGGCGAGTTCCTTGAGGTCTACCATCGCGAGTTCCTCGACCGAGGTGAAGCCTTCGGACGCGAGTAGCTGGCCGACCACTTCGTCGACATTGAGCGATTCCATGAAGACGCGGGTGGAGTTCTCGAAGTCGGCCTGGCGGCGCTCCGATTCCTCCTGTTCGGTCAGGATGTCGATGTCCCAGCCGGTGAGCTGCGAGGCGAGGCGGACGTTCTGGCCGCGACGACCGATCGCCAGCGAGAGCTGGTTGTTGGTGTCGGGCACCACGACCTCGATGCGCTCGCGGTCCTCGTCGATGACGACCTTGGAGACTTCGGCCGGCGCCAGCGCGTTGACCACGAAGGTCGCGATGTCGGGCGACCACGGAATGATGTCGATCTTCTCGCCCTGCAATTCGTTCACCACGGCCTGCACGCGCGAGCCGCGCATACCGACGCAGGCGCCGACCGGATCGACCGAGGAATCGCGGGAAATCACGCCAATTTTCGCGCGCGAGCCCGGATCGCGGGCGACCGCCTTGATCTCGACGATGCCGTCATAGATCTCCGGCACTTCCTGCGCGAACAACTTCGCCATGAACTGCGGGTGGGTGCGGGAGAGGAAGATCTGGGGACCGCGGGTCTCGCGGCGGACGTCGAAGATGTAGGCGCGGACGCGGTCGCCGTTGCGAAACACTTCGCGCGGCAGCATCTCGTCGCGGCGGATGATGGCTTCGCCACGGCCGAGGTCGACGATCACGCTGCCATATTCGACGCGTTTGACGACGCCGTTGACGATGTCGCCGATGCGGTCCTTGAACTCCTGATATTGCCGGTCGCGCTCGGCCTCGCGCACCTTCTGCACGATCACCTGCTTGGCCGACTGCGCGGCGATGCGGCCGTATTCCAGCGGCGGCAGCGTGTCGGCAATGGTGTCACCGACCTGGGCGCCGGGATTGGCGCGCTGCGCGTCGACCAGCGAGATCTGGTTGGAGTGGTTTTCGACCTTGTCGACGACCAGCATGTGGCGCGACAGCCGCAGCTCGCCCTTCTTCGGATCGATCTCGGCATGAACGTCAGTCTCGCTGCCGTAACGGGCCCGCGCCGCCTTGGCGATGGCATCTTCCATCGCCGCGATGACGATGCCGCGGTCGATTGATTTCTCGCGGGCGACGGCGTCGGCGATCTGGAGCAATTCAAGTCGATTGGCGCTGACTGCCATGGCTAGTCTCCTTCGTCAGGCTCGATCTCGCCGCGCCGCGCGCGTTCGGCGGCAAGACGATGTTTCTTGGTATTGGTCGGGGCCGGCTTCTTCATCGGCTTGGTGTTCTTGGTGGTCTTCGCACTGATCTCCGCGTGCGGTGCCTGCGGCGGCGCGATGCCGAGATCGCGGCGCATCTGGCGTTCCTCGGCCTTGCCGCGGCGCATGGATTCCGCGATCAGCTCGTCGGTCAGCACCAGTCGGGCCTCGCCGATATCTTCCATCGTCAGGAGCACGTCGACATCGTCGTTTGCCTTGGCGTCGTCGCGACGCAGATGCACGCGGTCGCCTTCGACGGCCCCGAGCGTGCCGCGGAACCGTTTGCGTCCCTCATGAGCGACCGCCATCTCGATCTTCACCAGATAGCCGGAATAGCGCTCGAAATCGGAGCGGCGCACCAGCGGGCGGTCGATCCCCGGCGAGGAGATTTCCAGCCGGTAGGCGCGATCGATGGGGTCGGCGACGTCGAGCACGGGCGACAGGGCCCGCGAGATCGCCTCGCAATCCTCGAGCTGCATCGAGCCGTCCGGCCGCTCGGCCATGATCTGCACGGTGCAGCCGGCCTCGCCCGAGATGCGGATTCGCACCAGGCGGTAGCCCATGCCCTCGAGCACCGGACCTGCGACCGCAGACACCCGTGCCGCGGCGCCCGGCTCGACCACGAGCCTCGGCTCGGCCAGCAACTCGGCATCGGTGGAACCAGTGTTCGGTTCGGTCATATCAGGGGTCAAGGCGCTCGATGGTCTCGATGGTTAAGGCTTGGTTAAGACGTCAAAGCCCGCTTCGGAACTTTCCCGACAGTCGGTCGGGCCGCATCTTCCGCCAAGCCGCGCTCAGGTAATAAAAAAGAGCGGGTCCTTTCGGGCCCACTCTCACTACGCGGATCGTATGAGAAGATGAATTGGCGGTGATATAGCGCTTTCCACCCGCCCGGACAAGGCCCATCGCAGCCGGATGCGGGCTTTTTGCGCCCCGGCCGGCAGCGCCGGAGCAACGCTTCCTTCACGAAACGGGGCTAAATTCCCCGATTGTGGGGCGGCTTGAGCCTATGGCGCGCCCACGGCGTGCCAGATTCGAGTTGCGTTTCATGACCGTTGCCACGTCGCTCATTCCCGGACTGGACGATATCGTCAAACGCGGTGATCCCCGGCGCCGTGGCGAGATCGCGCGCGCCATCGCCGCGCTGTTCTTTCAGGACGCCGCAAATCTTCGTCCCGACCTCGTCGATCTCTTCGACAATCTCCTGATCGATCTCGTCCCGCACGCGGAGCTTGCCTCGCGCGTCGATCTGGCCGAGCGATTCTCGCAGCTGGACAATGCTCCGCCGCATCTGGTGGGCCAGCTCGCCCGCGAAAACGAAATCCTGGTGGCGGGCCCGGTGCTGCGCCGCTCGCCCGTGCTCGATGAAGCCGCACTCGTCGAGATCGCCCGGCTGAAGGGCCAGGGCCATCTGTTGGCGATGACGGAGCGGCCGACCCTGTCGACGCAAATCACCGACGTTCTAGTCGAACGCGGCGATCGCGACGTGGTGCGCCGCGCCGCCGGCAATGCCGGTGCGATCTTCTCAGCCGACGGCTATTCGGAGCTGATCAAGCGCGCGAGCCAGGACGGCGTGCTGACGCTCAAGATCGGCCAGCGCGAGGATCTCTCCGGCGAGCACCTCAAACAGCTTCTTGACGGCACGCTCGACGTCATTCGGCGTCGTCTCTCCAGCGTGGTCCATCCGGCGCGCCAAGTCGAGATCAAGCGCGCCATGGCCGCGATCGAGGAGGCCGCGCTGCCGCCTGGTCCGCGGCGCGATTTCTCCGCCGCGCAACGCACGGTGCTCGGCCTGCATCGCGGCGGTCATCTCGGCGAGAGCGCGTTGCTCGGCTTCGCCAAGGCGCTCAAATACGAGGAATCGGTCGCCTCACTCTCGGCGATGGCCGGCGTCAGGCTCTCGATCCTCGACCGCCTGATCGCGGGCGACCGCTATGATCCGATCCTGATCCTCGGCCGGGTCCTGAATCTCGGCTGGCCCACGGTGCGCGCGCTGGTCCTGATGTGGTACGGCCCGCATCGCATGCCGGCCGATGCCGATCTGGAGCAGGCGCGCGTAAACTTCACGCGCCTGATGCCGACGACCGCCGAGCGCGTCGTGAATTTCTGGCGCAACCGGCGAACGATCTAGCGCATCCGAAAAAATCATGCTCAAGCAATAATCAGAGTCGCTTGAATCGCAGATATGCCGCCTTGCGCCCCTCGCGCGCGGCTTTTCGTCCATAGCGCGTCATGGTGTAGTCGGCCCAGGGCTGACGAAAATCGTCGGCGCGTTCCGCAAGCCACTGAAAATCAGACGCGCGCGCTAGATGCGACAGCGTCCAGGCGCAGTAATCGTCGATATCGCAGACGAAGCGGAACTCACCGCCCGGCTTCAGCACGCGCGCCATCGCGGCGATCGTGCGGTCCTGAACGAAGCGCCGCTTCCAGTGCCGCCGTTTCGGCCAGGGATCGGGATGGATCAGATCGATCCGCGACAGCGACGCGTTCGGCAGCCAGGCCAGCAGCTCGGCGGCGTCGCCGGCAAACAGGCGGATGTTGGCGATGTTGGCGGCCTCGATCTGCGCGAGGATCTTGGCCATGCCGTTGACATAGGGCTCGCAGCCGATGAAGCCGGTCGTCGCGAAGGTCTGCGCTTCCGCCGCGAGATGTTCGCCGCCGCCGAAGCCGATCTCGAGTCGCGCGTCTTCCGCCGCTGGATCGAAGATCTCGGCGGCGTTCGCGGGCCTCTCCGTCGTGATGTCGAGCGAAAGATGCGGCAGCAGATGATCGACCAGCTCGGCCTGGTGCTGCCTGAGCTTGTGGCCCTTGCGCCGTCCGAAGAAGGCCCGCTCGCTATCGTCGCGATCGGGATCTGATTTGCGCTCGCTCATCGCAGCGTCTGGTACAGGCGATAGAGCAGCCGGGCGCGCGGCTCGAGCGAGGAGACGTAGAGCTGCTCATAATGGGTGTGTGCGCCCTTGCCGTCGACGCCGAGTCCGTCGAGCGTGCCGGTATGCGGCGCGGTGAAATTGCCGTCCGAGCCGCCGCCGGTGTGGGTGTCGATCAGCTCGAAACCGATCTCCGCGGCCAGCGTCTTCGCGTGCTCGTACAGCGAGGCGCCGGCATTGCCTTTCTCGTAGGGCGGACGGTTGAGCTCGCCGGTGACGGTGACGGTCACGCCGTCGGTCTTCGACGTCAGTCCAAGGATCTTGCCGACGAATTCTTCCGCGTCATTGAAGCTCGGCACGCGCAGATCGACTTCGGCATAGGCCTCTTCCGCCGTGACGTTGGGACGCGTGCCGCCGCGCACCACGCCGACATTGACGGTGACGCCGCGCTTCAAATCGTTCATCCCTTCCAGCGTCTGGATGACGTTGGCGAGCTCGCGCACGGCGCTGCGACCGTCTTCGGGCCGCGAGCCGGCATGTGCGGGCACGCCCTTGATGTAAATCTTGAAACGCCCGACGCCCTTGCGCCCGGTGACGATCTTGCCGCCGTCGCGCGCCGGCTCCGTCACCAGTACGTATTTGGCCTTGCGCCCTTCCTGCTCGATGAGAGCGCGCGAGGTGGGACTGCCGATCTCCTCGTCGGAGGTGAACATGTGGGTGATGCCAAGCGGCGGACGGTCGGGCCTGGCGCAAAGCTCGCGAAAAGCGTGATAGGCGATGTAGGCGCCGCCCTTCATGTCGTAGATGCCGGGGCCGAACGCGCTGTCGCCTTCGACCTTGAAAGGCAGGCGCGCGATGAAGCCCATCGGATGAACGGTATCGAGATGACTCAGCACCAAGATACCGGGGCGGTCCTGGCCCCAGGTCGAACGCACCACGAGATGATCGCCGCAGCCATCGACGCCGGCGACGCGCTCGAGCGTGACGGGCAGATCGCGATAATGGTCGGCGACCACCGAGGTCAGCTTGTTGACCTGTTCAGGCACTTCCGTCGGCGTCTCGATCTCCACCCAGCGGCGGATACCAGCGAGGATAGTTTGGGAATCGAACGAATTGGAGCTCGCCATGGACGTATCTGTGCCTTCGAATCGTATCATTTCGGCGGAGGCCGCGCAAAGCGCGTCCGCAAATGACGACATAGGCCAGATTTGGCGCAGTCTCAAATCGGAATGAAGTGGCGTGTCAGCGCTTGTCCGGACCTTCGCGGGCGGCGATCTGCTCGACGAGATCGACGATCGAACGGCGCAGCTTCGAATCGGTGATTCGGGTGAAGGCCTTGGTCAGCGCGAGCCCTTCGGAGGTCGCGAGGAAATCGGAGACGTAGGAGGGCGAAGCGCCTTCGGCGAAGCCGTTAGGGCCGGCCACGCCGCTCGGACCGCCCTCGAACAGGAACGACACCGGCACCTGGAGAATCTCGGCAATCTGCTGGATACGGCTCGCACCGACGCGGTTCGTGCCCTTCTCGTACTTCTGAATCTGCTGGAATGTCAGGCCCAAAGCTTCACCGAGCTTTTCCTGGCTCATGCCCAACATGATGCGGCGCATACGCACGCGACTGCCGACATATCTGTCAACAGGGTTGGGCGCTTTCGACATTTCCTCAGCCCTCCAAACACCACCCTCGGCGCAATAGAAAGTATTCCTCAGGTGCCAGCGACGTCAAAACTTCACCCTGATTGGGGAAACATTGCGGAGAAATTTAGCAATGCACCGCTGTCTTTTGCAGCGGGTGCAGAATGGGGAGCCCGTGTGCAGTCTGTCAACCGTGCGACCACGATTGTCAAAAGTTTCCCCGCCGCCTCGCCGGAAACCGCTAGCGACGGCGTAATCAGGGGTGCCGTTTGGCCAAACGGCGTCGCACCGCCAGAATCACAGCCAGCGCGACGAGCATCGCTGCGGGGATGTCACCGACTCTCGCATAGATTGTGGGCGGGATTGCGGTGGGCAGGTTTGCGTCCAAAATGCCTTCGATTCCGAGACCGAGGCTCGCCACCGTGCGGCCTACCGGATCGACCACGGCCGAGATGCCGGTGTTTGCGGAGCGGACCAGCGGCAGCCCAAGTTCGATGGCGCGCATCCGCGCCTGCTCCAGATGCTGGTACGGCCCGGTCGAGATGCCGAACCAGCCGTCATTGGTGAGGTTCACCATCCAGCCCGGACGCTCGTCGCGCGTCCCAACCTCGCCGGGGAAGATCGCCTCGTAGCAGATCAGCGGCAGCGCGGGCGGCGCCCCCGGCACCGGCAGCACGTGCCGCACCGTGCCGGCAATGAAGCCGCCGCGCATGCGCGTCAGTTGCTCGAAGCCGAGCTTCTCCATCGTGTCCTGGAACGGGAGATATTCTCCGAACGGAACCAAATGCAGCTTGTCGTAGACCGCGAGCACGCTGCCGTCGTGGTCGATCACGTAGATCGAATTATAGGCCCGCGTGATCGGCGTGCGCGGAGGTAGGTCGGGGGCGCGGACCGACCCGGTGATCAGCACCGTGCCCTTGGGCAACAGCTCGGCGATCTCGGCCATCACATCGGCTTCGCGGGTCAGGAAGAACGGAAACGCGGATTCCGGCCAGATCAGAATGGTGGCATCGCGCACGCCGGTCGATTGCGGTCCGGAGGAGCGATCCGACAGCGCCAGATACTTCTTCATCACCTCCGCCTTGGCGGAGTAGTTGAACTTTGCATCCTGCTGGAGGTTCGGCTGCATCAGTCGCAGCCTGGTGCCCGCGACCATGGTGGTCGGATGCAGCGACAGGCGGATGGCGCCGAAGATGCCCATGACGACCAGCAACGCAATGGCCGCGGCCGGCATGCGCCATGCCATGCGGCGATCGCGCGTGCGGTCGATCAGCACGGCAGGGCTCGCAAAGATCGCGACCGTGAGGAACGTCATGCCCCACTGGCCGATCAGCGATGCCGTCTGTGCCAATGCGAGCGGCTCCGACAGCGCATAGCCGAAAGCGTTCCAGGGAAAGCCCGTGAGCACGTGCCCGCGCAACCATTCGCTCACCGTGAGGCTCGCGGCGAGCGCGAGGATGCGGGTGGCATCCTTGGTCCAGAGCAGACGGGCCAGCGCGAAACCGATGGCCGTGAAAATGGAGAGATAGGCCGGCAAGCCCAGCACGGCGAAGGGCGTCAGCCAGGCGAACACGTCGGCGTCGACGAAGAAGGCGATGCCGATCCAGTAGAGGCCGGGAATGAAATAGCCGAGCCCGAACCAGTAGCCGGTCAGCGCCGCCGCGGGGACACCGCCATATCGTCCGGCGCCGGCGCCGTCGATCAGCCAGACCATCACGGGGAAGGTGATGAACAGCACCGGCCAGGCATTGAACGGTGCCAGCGCCAGCACCGACAGCGCGCCGCACGCCATCGCGAGGAGCGCGCGCTTCCATCCCCAAGTCAGGATGATGGCAAGGGCAATCTGGCGGAGTCGCTGGAACGGGCTCACTGCGGGCCGGTCCCGTCGGCAGGCGGCGGAGTTGGCGTGTCGCCGGCCGGCGGTTGCCCACTCTCCGGCGCGGCCTCGCGGCGGCGGCTCTCGCGCTGGGTGCGCGGCGCGGGGCGTTCCTTCCGCGTCGCGATGCGCAACCGCTTGACGCGGCGCGGATCGGCATCGAGCACCTCGACTTCGTAATGACCGGGACCCGAGATCACTTCACCGCGCACGGGCAGGCGGCCGACGAAGCTGACGAGATAGCCGCCCAGGGTCTCCACTTCCTCGCCGGCCTCGCCGGTGACGAAGTCCTCGCCGATCACTGTACGGACGTCGTCGAGGCTGGCGCGGGCATCGGCAATGAAGGCATTGTCGGGCAGGCGGACGATCGACGGCGGCTCGTCGCTGTCATGCTCGTCGTCGATTTCGCCGACGATCTGCTCGACGATGTCCTCGAGCGAGACCAGCCCGTCGCTGCCGCCATATTCGTCAACGACCAGCGCAAGGTGAATGCGCGTGGCCTGCATTTGCGCGAGCAGATCGATCGCCCGCATCGACGGTGGCACATAGAGCAGCTTCCGGATGATGCGCGCGTCCTGCAGCGGCAGCGCGAGATCGACGCTGCGCAGGTCGAGGCCGGCCGGCAGCGGCTTCTTGCGCTTGGTCTTGGTGGCTTCCGACACGCGCGCACGCACGGTCATGAAGGCGAGCAGGTCGCGGATGTGGACGATGCCGACGGGATCGTCGAGCGTCTCGTTGTAGACGACGAGGCGCGAATGGCCGGCGCTCTCGAACCGGTCCATCAATTCGCCGAGCGGGATGTCGCGCTTCACTGCGATGACGTCGGCGCGATGCACCATGACGTCGGCGATGCGGCGCTCGTGCAGGCCGAGGATGTTGCGCAGCATGGTGCGCTCGACCGCGGAGAAGCCGGTGTCGCCAGGCGTCGTCGCGTCGAGCACGACCTGGAGATCGTCGCGCACCGATCCGGCCTTCCAGCCGAACAGCGTGCGGATGGCGCGCAGCAACCAGCCGTCTGCGGTCGGGCGCAGGGCTTCGCCGGGCGTCACTACGGCCGGGAGATTGGCCGTGTTGCGCGGATTGTCGTGAATAGGGTCTGAATCCGGCATCTCAGTGCGCCCCCGCGCGATCTGCATAGGGGTCGGGGATGCCGAGATGAGCCAGGATCTCGGTTTCGAGCGCTTCCATCTGTTCCGCGTCGCCGTCGTTCTCGTGATCGTAGCCGATCAAATGCAGGAAACCATGCACGGCGAGATGGCTCAAATGATGATCGAACGGCTTGTGTTCCTCGTCCGCCTCGCGCTGCATGGTCTCGTAGGCGATCGCGATGTCGCCGAGCATGCGCGGTGCGTCGCCCGGCTTCCATTCACCCTCCGGCTGGAGCGCGGGAAACGACAGCACATTGGTCGGCTTGTCGATGCCGCGCCAGTTGCCGTTGAGCGTGCGGATGCCGGCATCATCGGTCAGCATGACGGCCACTTCCGCTTCCGCAACGTCGTCGTCGACGGATTCGGCGGCGGCCGCCAGGGCGCGCTGGATCACGGCTTCGGCGTCGGGCTCGCGCTGCCAGCAATCGGCGACGACGAGAACCTCGGTCATGGGAAGGTTGGGGTGTGACATTGTCTTTGTTCGGAACGAAAAGGCGCCGTATCCGCGCCCGCAGGGTCCGGCTGTTGTCCCGTCAGGTTTTTTTGCCGGCGGCCGGCCGCTGTGGCAAGCCTTCGTAGGCCGAGACGATCCGCGCCACGAGCTCGTGGCGGATCACGTCTTCCGCGGTGAAATGAACTTGCGCAATGCCTTCGACGCCGCTCAGCAACTTGGTCGCTTCCGCGAGCCCCGAGGTCTGGCCGTTCGGCAAATCGATCTGCGAGGGATCGCCGGTCACGATCATGCGGCTGTTCTCGCCGAGACGGGTCAGGAACATCTTCATCTGCATCGATGTGGTGTTCTGCGCCTCGTCGAGGATAATTGCGGCGTTGGTCAGCGTGCGGCCGCGCATGAAGGCGAGCGGCGCGATCTCGATCTCGCCGGTCTGGAGTGCGCGCTCGACGATGCGCGCATCCATCAGGTCGTAGAGCGCGTCGTAGATCGGGCGCAGATAAGGATCGACCTTCTCGCGGAGGTCGCCGGGCAGGAAGCCGAGCCGCTCGCCGGCCTCCACCGCTGGACGCGACAGGATGATCTTGTCGACTTCCTTGCGCTCGAACAATTGCGCGGCATGCGCGACTGCGAGCCAGGTCTTGCCGGTGCCGGCGGGGCCGATGCCGAACACCAGCTCATGGCGCTTCAGCGCGCGGATGTACGAATCCTGCGCCGCCGTGCGCGCGCGCACCGGGCGCTTGCGCAAGTTAATGCTGTCGAAGACGGACTTCGCCGACTTGGCGTCGAACTCGAACAGGGAGCCTTGCGCGATGACGGCGCGAATCGCGCCTTCGACCTCGCCCTGGTCGACATCCTGCCCCTTCACGGCGTGCGCGTAGAGCGTTTCCAGCACGCGGCGCGCCGCGTCGCAGCCGTCGCGGGTGCCGCCGATGGTGATGTGGTTGCCCTTGGAGTCCACGACCACGCCGAGCCGCCGCTCGATCTGCGCCAGGTTCTGGCCGTAAGGTCCGACCAGCGCGGATGCGGCGCGGTTGTCGTCGAAGTCGATGACGACCTGGGTCTCGGGTGGAACTTGCATGTCGCGATCAAATTTGCGGCTGGGAGCAATAGAAGAAGAATCCGATGCGCTTTTTGGCAAGGGTTCAGGCTCCAGTGGCGATGGATGATAAAGCGGGCTCGCGCGCAAGATGTGGCGTGGCGAGCTCGCCGAGGAAACTGTAACGTTCGAGGCTGTCGATCCGCACCGGCAGGATTTGTCCGATGATGTCGGGCGAGGCCATCACATGCGCGGGCTGGAGAAATGCGGTGCGGCCGACGATCTGGCCGGCCTTGCGCGCCGGGCGCTCGAACAGAACATCGATCGTTGTGCCAATCCCGGCCTTGTTGAAGGCCGATTGCTGGCTGTCGATCAGTTCCTGGAGCCGCTCCAATCGCTGGTCCATCTCGGCTGGGGACACCGTCTCCTGCATATCCGCGGCCGGCGTTCCCCGCCGGGCGGAGTATTTGAACGAATACGCCGCAGCGTAGCCGATTTGCGTGACAAGCGCGAGTGTGGCGAGAAAATCTTGCTCGCTCTCGCCCGGGAAGCCCACGATAAAATCTGATGAAAAAGCAATGTCTTGGCGCGCGGCCCGGAATCGGTCGATGACACGCCGGTAATCATCGGCGGTATGTTTCCGGTTCATGGCGGCCAGGATTCGGTCCGAGCCCGACTGCACCGGCAGGTGCACGAACGGCATCAGGGCGTCGAGATCGCGGTGGGCGGCGATCAAGGTGTCATCGACGTCGCGGGGATGGCTGGTCGAATAGCGCAGCCGCGCGATGCCGGGAATCAGCGCCAGATGTTCGAGCAGCCTGCCGAGCCCCCAGCTTTTTCCGTCAGGGCCGTCGCCGTGATAGGCGTTGACGTTCTGCCCGATCAGGGTGAGCTCGCGCACGCCGTTGTCGGCGAGCCGCTTCACGTCGTCGACGATCTTTGCCACGGGGCGCGAGACCTCCGCGCCGCGCGTATAGGGCACGACGCAGAAGGTGCAGAACTTGTCGCAGCCTTCCTGCACTGTAACGAAAGCGGAAATGCCGCGGGCGCGGATCGCTTCGGGTTTCGGCTGGGCGAGATAGCCGAACTTGTCGGCGGCCGGAAACTCGGTCTCGATCGCGCGGCCTTCTTTGCCGGCGCGCTTCAACAATTCGGGGAGATGATGATAGCTCTGCGGCCCGACCACGACGTCGACCGCCGACGCGCGGCGCACGATCTCCTCGCCCTCGGCCTGCGCGACGCAGCCTGCCACCGCGATCTGCATGGCGCGGCCCCCGCGTACGGCCTCGTCCTTGGCGACGCGCAGGCGGCCGAGCTCGGAATAGACCTTTTCGGAGGCCTTCTCGCGGATGTGGCAGGTGTTGAGGATGACGAGGTCGGCATCCTCGGCGCTGGCCGTCTCCACGAATCCTTCCGGAGCCAGCGTGTCCACCATGCGCTGGGCATCGTAGACGTTCATCTGGCAGCCATATGATTTGATGTGCAGCTTGCGCGGCGGCTTCATGGAACCCGGAATTGAGGTGGAGGACAGCCCTCAGATATAGCCTGGGAGGCCAGAAATCCAGCGATTGGGGCCCCTTCTAGACCGTCATTCCGGGTTCAATTGTCCCGCGTACGCCCAAAATGACGCTAAATGGCCGATATCAGCCTTTCAGGGACTCCGCCGCGACCTGCCGGACCAGCTCGGGCAATTGCCGCATATCGTCGAAGGTCAATCCGGCGCCGGCAGCGCGTAGCCTTTCCGCGTGACCCGGCGGGCAGTGGCTGCCGCCGTGGAAGCCGAGCACGGTCATCCCGGCGGCACGTGCGCCGGTGACCCCGGGGACGCTGTCCTCGATCACGACGCATCGTTCCGGCGCGGCCTTCATCTGCTCGGCGGCAAACAGGAACAGATCGGGCGCGGGCTTGCCGCGTGCGACCTGGCTCGCTGAAAAGATGTGCGGAGCGAGCAAGTCATACAGCCCGGCGCAGGTCAGCCCGTGGAGGATCTTGTCGGGTGTGCCGCTCGATGCAACGCATTTTGGCAAATCGATTGCACCGATTGCTGCGGCCACGTGGGTGATCGGTTGCAGGTCACCGGCGTAAAATTTCAGCGTGGCCGCATTCACCTGGCTCTCAAGATCGTCGGGGAGGCTGCGGCCGATTTCCTGTTCGACCATTCGCCGCGCGTCTTTCTCGGATACACCGAGGAAGCGGACCAGGACCTGCTCCGATGTGATCGGATAGCCGTGCTTCGTCAACACGTCCGCATGCGCGCGACAGGAGATGACCTCGCTGTCCACGAGCACGCCGTCACAGTCGAAAATAATCAGGTCGATGGGCACTAAGACGACGGCTTGTCGTCGTCGAGCGGGACGCAATAGAGCTCGAGCCGGTGATCGACCAGCTTGTAGCCGAGCTTGCGGGCGATCTCCGCCTGCAGCTTCTCGATCTCTTCCGAGGTGAACTCGATCACCTTGCCGTCGCGCAGGTTGATGAGATGGTCGTGATGGCTGTCGCGCATCGTCTCGTAGCGGGCGCGGCCCTCGCGGAAATCGTGGCGTTCGATGATGCCGGCATCCTCGAACAGTTTGACGGTGCGATAGACGGTCGAGATCGAGATCTTGTCGTCGACGGCGACGCAGCGCCGGTACAATTCCTCGACGTCGGGGTGATCCACTGCTTCTGCAAGCACGCGGGCAATGACGCGGCGCTGCTCGGTCATGCGCATGCCGGTGGCGGCACAGCGCGCCTCGATGCCGGACGCCTTGGATGCGGAGGAGGGTTTAAGTCCAGTCATCTTGTGTCTGCCTGACGGGGCTTGTGTCTGTCTAACGGGGCGCTTTCTGCCATCAATGTTACGCCAAGTCGCGCCGCATCAAAAGTGCGTTCAGCTGTTCCCCGTTGGCCTGCTTATAGTAGCGTTCGCGGCGCCCGACCACCACGAATCCGCCTCTCGCATAGAGCCGCCGCGCCGGCTGGTTGTTCTCCTCGACTTCCAGAAATATCGTGCGCACACCCCGCCCTGCGAGGTGACCGAGATGGGTCATCAGCAGCGTGCGGGAGAGACCGCGGCCGCGATGGGATCGGTCGACCGCGACCGAGAGAATTTCCGCTTCGTCCGCGCCGATGCGCGACACCGCAAAGCCGATCGTCTTGCGCCCCACGCGCAAACGGTGGACCAGCGTGTTACGCTCGCTGAGCATGGTTTCGAATTCGCCTTCGCCCCAGCCGTGCGCGAACGACGCGCCGTGCAACTGCGCCAGCCGTGCCGCGTCGCGCGCAGTGGCGGGCTCGACGGCGGCCGTGCCGCCGCGCCACCATTCCGAAAACCATCTCATCATGAGCTTCCGGCTTGTGCGAGCGGCTTCTGTACGGCCGGCTTTGCATCGGGCGCCTTCAGATAGAACGGACGCGCGGGATTGGTGGCGGGATCGGCGGCGGCTCCCAGCCATGCGACCCAGCCGATGTCGGGCGCGGGCTGCGCGTCGACCGAGACCGGTTGTGGCGCGTCCTTCGGCCAGCGCTCGGCAAGAATTTCGGCGGCATTGCCGACCAGATGCGGTGCACCGAATTGCGAGGCCGCGATCGCCTCCTCGATACCGGCGATCTTCGGCCGCACCAATTGGCCGCCGTCGCCGCCGACGATCTGGAAATAGACGTGATCATGCCGCGCATCGATCGCCGATATCACCGGCGCCGATCCACTCTGGCCGACAATGGCGGACGCATAGGCCGACAAGGTCGTCAGTCCGACGGCCGGCCGCTTGGCCGCGAGCGCAAGACCCCGGGCCGCCGAAATGCCGACGCGCAAGCCGGTGAAGCTGCCGGGGCCAACCGTGACCGCGATGCGGTCGAGTGCGGTGAAGGCGAGATCGGCCGATTGCATGACGCGCGCGATCATCGGCATCAGGGCCTCGGCATGGCCGCGCTTCATGAGCAGCTGCTCCTGGGCAAGGAGCTCGCCGGCGTCGGTGTCGAGGACGGCGGCCGCGCACGCCTCCAGCGCGGTATCGAGGGCAAGGATCAGCATGGGCAATCATATCATTGGCAATCGGAAGATTCTTCAAGTTCTGGCCGTCATGGCCGGGCTTGACCCGGCCATCCACGACTTTAGCCAATTCAAAATCCGGCTCCAAGAACGTAGATGCCCGGGACAAGCCCGGGCATGACGCCGTTCGATCGATGCGCCGATCGTGCAATCTACATCGGCCGGACTTCGACCACGTCGGGTACGAAGTGCTTCAGCAAGTTCTGGATGCCGTGCTGGAGCGTCGCGGTCGATGACGGGCAGCCGGAGCAGGCGCCCTTCATGTTGAGATAGACGATCCCGTCCTTGAAGCCGCGGAAGGTGATGTCGCCGCCGTCATTGGCGACTGCCGGCCGCACGCGCGTCTCGATCAGATCCTTGATCATGTCGACCGTCTCGGCGTCCTGCTCGTCGAAGAACTCGTCTTCGTCGTCGCGATCGGCATCGCTCCCCGCCGCACCGTCGGCGAGCAGCGGCGCGCCCGACATGTAGTGCTCCATGATGGCACCCAGGATCGCGGGCTTGAGTTGCTGCCATTCACCGTTCGCCTTGGTGACGGTGATGAAATCCGACCCATAGAACACGCCGGTGACACCGGGCACGTCGAACAGTTTTTCGGCGAGCGGCGAACGCGCAGCGGTCTCGCGGCTCGAAAATTCCATCGGGTTGCCGTCGACCACGACGCGGCCGGGAATGAATTTCAGGGTGGCGGGATTGGGGGTGGCTTCGGTCTGAATGAACATGGTTTTCTCCGGACGTCGCCGGTTCAAGGCCGGCGCGTGCTCTATCCAGTAGCAGATGGCGACAGCAAACGCACGGTCAAGGGGTGAGGCCGGGTTCGCCTAGAGATTTCAGCGGGTTAAGGCGTTCCTTACGCTCTTCCAGAGAGGATCAGCGCCGGCGGATGAAGCCGACGATGTCCTTCGAGAGGTTCATGGTCTCTTCGGCGATGGCGCGAGCCCGGTCGGCGCCGCCGTTCAGGATGGTGTCGATATGACCGGGGTCTGCGACCAAGCGCTTCATCTCACCGGCGATCGGCGCGAGCTTGGTGACGCACAGCTCCGCCAGCGCGTTCTTGAAGCTGGAGAACTGGCCACCGCCGAATTCGCTGAGCACGCTGGCCTTGGGGCGGCCGGAGAGGGCGGCGAAAATGCCGACGAGATTGTCGGCTTCGGGGCGCGCCTCCAGGCCTTTCTCTTCGGTCGGCAGCGGCTCCGGATCGGTCTTCGCCTTGCGGATCTTCTGCGCGATGGTGTCGGCGTCGTCGGTCAAATTGATGCGCGAATTGTCCGACGCATCCGACTTCGACATCTTCTTGGTGCCGTCACGCAAGCTCATCACGCGCGTCGCAGGTCCCGTGATCAAGGGTTCCGGCAGTGGGAAGAACAGGCCGTCATGGGCGCCGCGGCTGCGGATCGAGTCGCCGAAATCATTGTTGAACTTCTGCGCGATGTCGCGCGAGAGCTCGAGATGCTGCTTCTGGTCCTCGCCGACCGGAACGTGAGTGGCGCGATAGAGCAGGATGTCGGCGGCCATCAGCACGGGATAGTCGAACAGCCCGACCGAGGCGTTCTCGCGGTCCTTGCCGGCCTTCTCCTTGAATTGGGTCATGCGGCCGAGCCAGCCCATGCGCGCGACGCAATTGAAAATCCAGGCGAGCTCGGCATGGCCCGAGACCTGGCTCTGGTTGAAGACGATGTGCGTCTTCGGATCGATGCCGCTGGCGATGAACGCTGCGGTCACCTCGCGGGTGTTGCGTGCGAGCTCGGCCGGGCCGCCCCAGACCTCCACGCCCTGCGTGATCGCGTGCATGTCGACGACGCAATAGATGCAGTTGTGGGTTTCCTGCATCTTCACGAAGTTGACGATGGCGCCGAGGTAATTGCCGAGGTGCAGATTGCCCGTCGGCTGGACGCCCGAAAAAACCCGTTCAACGAATGGCATGGCAACCTGTCCTGGCAAGCCTTCCCAAAGATATTGGCCGTCGTTTCCAACAGCGGCGGCGTCCCGTCAAGGGCAATTCGATTGGCTTGCACGCGGGGACCGGCTAGGTGGGCCGCTCCAGAGCGCGAACCGCCTCGCGCAACGCGACGACGCCGAGAAATTGCAGGAGCAGGCCATAGACGGCGATGCCTGCCCCGATCTGCAGGCCCAGCACAACGAAACGGATGAGGCCATGGGTTTCGGCCGGCATCAGCCCCGCCGTCAGCCAGAGCAGGGCGCCCATGGCGGCTGCTGCGAGCAGGATCCGCGGCAGCCGCTTGCGGGCGGCGGCATCGACCGAGAAGCCGAATTCGCTGGTGCCCTTGCGGAGCAAAGAGACTGCGCTGCTCCAGGCGCCGGCGGCGATGCTGGCGGCGATCCCGCTCGCCCCGAAGAAATGGCCGAGCAGGACGGCGAGCGCGATTGCGACCACAAAGCCTTTGGCGGTTGCGAGCAGCGGGGTCATCGTGTCGCTGCGGGCAAAGAACGCCGGCGACAGCGCCTTGATCAGCACATGCGCCGGCAGGCCGAGCGCCAGCCACGTCAACGCATGCGCAGTGGCCGCGCTGTCCTCCGCGCCGAACGCGCCGTGCTCGAACAGCAGCCGCACGATCGGCTCGGCCAGTACGGCAAGGCCCAGCGTGGCGGGCAGTGCCAGCCCGGTCGCGAGTTCCAGCGCGCGCGATTGCGCATGCGCGACTGCCTCACGGTCGCTGCTTCCCACCGCGCGCGTCAATTCCGGCACCAGCACCGTGCCCATGGCGACGCCGACGATGCCGAGCGGCAGCTCGATCAGGCGGTTGGCGAAATAGAGCCAGGACACAGCGGACGGCGTCGCCGAGGCGATGATCGCGCCGGCCACCATCAGCCATTGCGGTCCAGAGCTCGCGATCATGCCGGGGACCGCCTTGGCGAAGAAGCCGCGCATCTCCTTGTCGAAGCTTACGCGCAAGGGTGTCGCAAGGCGTCCGCTTCGCTGCGACAGCAGCATCACGAGTTGCAGGAGGCCGGCGATGCCGACGGTCGCCGCCAGCATCCACGCGGCGACGGACGCATCGCCGTGCCACGGCAGGAGCGCGGCGATTGTCGCGATCAGCGCGATGTTGAACAGCAGCGGCGAGAACGCCGTCAGCGCAAATCGCCCCTGCGCATTCAGCAATCCCATCAGCACCGTGACCGGGCCGGCAAAGGCGAGATAGGGCAGCATCAGCCGCGCGTTCTGGACCGCGAGATCGAGCGTGCCGGTACTGACGAAGCCCGGCGCGATGATCATGATGATCACCGGCATTGCGATAGCAATGCCAATCGAGATCACGATCAGGGCCGCGCTGACCGTGCCGAGCACGCGTCCCGCAAAGGCGGAGGCGGCCTCCGCGCCATCGCGATCACGGACGCGGAGCCAGGCCGGGATCAGTGCCGCATTCAGTGCCCCTTCGCTGAGCAGCCGGCGCACCACATTGACGAGCTGGAAGGCGGCCAGAAAGGCATCCGCCACGGCGCCGGTGCCGAGCAGCGCCGCGATCAGGGAATCGCGGGCAAAGCCCAGCAGCCGCGAAGCCAGTGTTCCCGTGGAGACGGTCAGGAAGGAGCGGATCATCGGACGTACATAATACCGTTGCTTGCCCGTAGCGGCCCGGTCGTGATAGGCCGCGAGCCAGATTTCAGGCCGACAGGAAGCGGATTTCCTCGGGGTTCGCAATCCGGCAAACAGGATCAAGGTGAATGGCTGACGTGAAATATGACGTTCTCGGCATCGGCAATGCACTGTTCGACGTGCTGGTCCGGACCGACGAGGCTTTTCTCGCCAAGCACGGCATGACCAAGGGCAGCATGTCCCTGATCGACGAGGCGCGGGCCGCCGCCATTTACAACGACATGGGGCCGGCGATCGAAGTCTCGGGCGGCTCGGCCGCCAACACCATCGTCGGCATCGGCAGCCTGGGCGCGCGCGCCGCCTATGTCGGCAAGGTCAAGGACGACCAGATCGGCAAGCTCTATGTCCACGACATCCGCTCGGCCGGCGTCGCCTTCAACACGCCCGCCGCCAAGGACGGCCCGGCCACCGGCTGCTCCTACATCCTGGTCACGGGCGATGGCGAGCGCACCATGAACACCTATCTCGGCGCCGCGCAGGATTTGTCGCCCGCCGACATCGACCCGGCCGAGATCGCGGCCGCCAAGATCGTCTATCTCGAAGGCTATCTCTGGGATCCGCCCGGCGCCAAGGAAGCCTTCCTCAAGGCCTCCAAGATCGCCCACGAGGCCGGCCGCAAAGTGGCGCTGACGCTGTCGGACTCCTTCTGCGTCGGCCGCTATCGCGACGAATTTCTGGGGCTGATGCGCA